>NZ_CP154840.1:3782500-4457500 GCF_047301505.1 Lysinibacillus canaveralius
TTACGATGGAATATCGTTTGATTTTTCGCGATAATCGGCTCTACTATTATATAACCTTTATCAATTAGATACTCAACAAACACTTCGAGGTCTGTAGAGTAGTAACTTAGCTCTTCATGATCATGGAGCTCTTGAATTGTCCAAGACGCCTTTGTCAGCATCACTTCTAATATATGCTGCGCTCCATCATGCGTCCGTGAATTAATGAGGAACTCACTCGCCAAGAATAAAAGCTCCAGGCGCTTTTCTAACGTTTCATTACTCATAACCAATTCCTCATATAACTTATAGACTGCCGGTTCAATCTTTTTGACCTGCGACCAGACAGTCACTTCGGGATAAAGACCGCTATCAATCACCGAAAGTCTTCCTAGATGATGAAGCGAATCGACTACATGATTATATGCATCTAAATATTCGCCTCGCTCAAAAAACTCTTTCCCTTCCAAATACCGGCGAATCAGCTTACTAAATTGAATACCTGTCTTGATTTTACGGCCATGAAAAGGGAACTCTTGTAGTTCAGAACGTAATTTATATAGAAATTCATTTCGATCAAATAGCACTTTACCATAAAAAATCCAGTCAACTAGTTTGCGGTTGGAGCCAATAAACAGCCATTTGCGAAGACGCTTTTCCGTTACTATATGCATTACCATCTTTGTTTCTCCATATAGATAATGCTTTGTAAAGATTGGCTGCTCTCCCTCTTTTACAATAATAAGCAGTACTGAATCAAATGTATCCGTCATATTTGCCGCATCGTCTCGCTTGTTAATCAATATTACACCTAATGTATCAGGATGGCTGGCGCGTTCCTGATAAATAGGACGTAAAACGTGTTCCATAAAAGTACCCCCTATAGTTTACACTACTGCCTAGAAGAATTGTTTCGACATCTGTTTTGCAAATCCTTTTAAAAGATTATAATTCTAAAATAAATCCGTTATATGGTATAGTAACCTTAGAGTAGGAGGCAAATAAAATGAAGAAGTATTCTAATAAGATAAATAAAATCCGCTCATTCGCATTATCACTGATCTTTATTGGCTTCGCTGTCATGTATGGAGCAATTTTCTTCCGTGAAAATCAAATCCTGGTCCTTATTTTTATGACGCTTGGGCTTTTATGTATCATTGGAAGTACAGTGGTATACGGTTGGATCGGTTTGCTTTCAACACGTGCGGTGCAAGTTGAATGCCCTAACTGTGGAAAGCATACAAAAGTTCTTGGTCGAGTAGATATGTGTATGTACTGCAATGAACCCCTTACACTAGACCCAATGCTTGAAGGAAAAGAGTTTGACGAAAGTTACAATAGCAGAAGGAAATAAAGCTGGTCTTGCCGGCTTTTTCTTTTTGCCTTACGAGAATAAAATCTTATTCTTGCCCGTTACCTAAAACCCTCTCCCATATTTCTTCCTGTCATTAGTATGGGGATATTTGAAACTTCCTACATTAACTAAAAAACCTAGCAGGTTACGCTGCTAGGCTGAAAACTATAATGCTTTTTTGCTTTCCCCTGCCATGCATTCCGGACAAGTTCCATAAACTTCTAAACGGTGAGAGTTTACTTGGAAGCCAGTAACATGTGAGGCGAACTGCTCAACCTCATTCAAACCTGGGTAATGGAAATCAACGATCTTCCCGCAGCATTCACAAATCATATGATAATGATCGTTTGTCACAAAATCAAAACGGCTCGCTGCATCGCCGTAAGTCAACTCTTTCACTAAACCCACTTCTCGAAATACACGTAGATTATTATAAACTGTCGCGACACTCATATTTGGAAACTTATCTTCCAGAGCTTTATATATGTCATCAGCTGTAGGATGAATCATTGAGTTAATTAGATATTCCAAAATAGCATGACGCTGTGGAGTAATTCTTACACCAGTAGTCTTTAACGTGTCTAACGCGTCTTTTAAATGCATTTCATCAGACATCGTCATGCACCTCTTTCACTCATATTATTAATTTATAATTGTTACAAATAGTGTATCGAATTTATCCACAGCTTGTCAACAATTCCTTATTTCCAAAGGGACGATATTATAAGAAAAAAGAGTAATAAATAATTCTATTATCAATTAGATAGACTAATTGATAATGAACTCCCCTCCTCTTTATTGAATTAATATCCTTTTAAAATATCAATTTCATTTTCCAGCTCTCGTTCACCCTCCATCCATTTCTGAAGGCTTGGCCTGAAAATATCCAAGCTGCGTTCTACATAACGTGAGGAGTGACTTGATAAATGAGGTGAAATTGTTACATTATCCATCTTCCATAAAGGACTATGAGTAGGAAGAGGTTCTTCCATATATACATCTAAAACGGCATGGGCGATTAACTTTTGTTCAAGCACTTCTGAAAGAATTGCTTCTTCCACTAAATCCCCGCGGCCGAAATTCATAAAGATGGCACTATCCTTCATTACCTCGAAATGCTCACGCGTAAGAAGCCATTGTGTCTTTTCTGTACTTGGCAGCATAGAAATAACGATATCTGCTTTTGATAGATGCTCCAGTAAATTCTGCATAGCAAATGTCTCATTCATATAACTTGCCATTTCACCTGTACTATTGACGCCAATTGTATGTACCTCGAACGCCTGTAAAATCCGCCCTATTTCCTGCCCGATTGCTCCTGGGCCAAGGATTAAAGCCGTGCTGCCATTTAGCTCCGTCAGCCGGATACGCTTATTCCATTCTTCGCGAGCCTGCTGCGCATAAATGCTAGGAAGTCCCCGCTTCAATGATAATATATGCGCTAAAACGGATTCGGCCATTGGCTTTTTATGAATCCCCCGCACGTTGGATACATAAATTCCACGGTCAGCAATTACCTGTGCAGGCATCTTTTCAATTCCCGCAGAAGCAACAAAAATCCACTCCAATTTCTCTGCTATAGCGATTTTCCCTTCATCTAGATCTTCGCCGTATGTTACGAGAATTTGTGCTTCCCGCAGCACTTCCTCTGTAATTCCTTGCTCAAAGATAAATTCCGCCTGCGGAAACTCTTCTATCAGCGGCTTACGTAAATCTTCCCTTGGCTCAAACGTAAAGTAAATTTTCATCGTCATTCTCCTTTTAAATGTGATAACACTTGTTCAATATGATTTTTCACCTTAACTTTACGCCACTCTTCTACAACGATTCCTTCTTCATTAATTAAAAAAGTAGATCGTTCAATTCCCATATATTCACGCCCGTACATCTTCTTCAGTACCCAAACACCATATTCCTCAGCTGCTTCATGGTCTGCATCGACAAGTAATGAGAAAGGAAGCCCATGCTTCTCAATAAACTTTGTATGCTTATCCGCATCATCCATACTTACTCCAAGGATTACTGCATTTAGAGAAGAAAAATCTTCATACGCATCACGGAAGTCACATGCTTCTGTCGTACAGCCGGGTGTCATATCTTTCGGATAAAAATACAGCACTACGTTTTTTCCTTTAAAGTCAGTTAGGCTTACCTGCTCCCCTTTTTCGTTTTCCAATGTGAAATTCGGCGCCTTTTCATTCAGTAACGTCATAAAATCCCTCCATTTTTTCTCTATCGTACCGAATCCTTGCCCTTCTTTCAATTTCTTTGGCGTTCGGATGAAATTCGGACTACAATAGAGCATACATATAGGATTTGGAGGCAGAAAAATGAATCATACAAAATCAGAACAACTCTACAAAGAAGCATGTGAACATATTGTCGGAGGTGTGAATAGTCCATCTCGTTCCTATAAAGCCGTAGGTGGCGGAGCACCGGTAGTCATGGCTCGTGGAAAAGGTGCGTACTTTTGGGATGTAGACGGTAATCGTTATATTGACTATCTAGCAGCGTACGGCCCGATTGTGACAGGTCATGGCCACCCCCATATTGCTAAAGCAATTGCTCATGCTGCTGAAACAGGCGTACTATACGGAACACCGACAGAGCATGAAGTAAAATTTGCAAAAATGCTGAAAGAGGCGATTCCTACTTTAGATAAGGTCCGCTTTAACAACTCCGGTACAGAAGCTGTGATGACAACAGTGCGTATCGCTCGTGCTTATACAGGACGTAATAAAATTATCAAATTCGCCGGCTGCTATCACGGCCACTTCGATCAAGTACTAGTAGCGGCTGGCTCAGGACCGGCTACACTTGGCTCTCCCGATTCAGCTGGTGTGCCTGAATCAGTAGCAACTGAAGTAATCACAGTTCCTTTTAATAATAAAGAAGAATTCACACTAGCGATGGAACACTGGGGCAGCCAAGTAGCTGGAATTTTAATTGAACCGATCGTTGGAAACTTCGGGATTGTTGAGCCGCATCCTGGCTTCTTAGAACATGTACATGCTCTTGCCAAAGAATATGGTGCATTGACGATCCATGATGAAGTCATCACGGCGTTCCGTTTCCATTACGGTGCAGCTCATACAATGCTGGGACTTACACCAGATTTAGTGGCAATGGGAAAAGTAATCGGCGGGGGCTTGCCGATTGGTGCTTATGGCGGCCGAAAGGAAGTAATGGAAACAGTTGCGCCGCTCGGACCTGCCTATCAAGCGGGAACCATGGCTGGGAACCCAGCGTCCATGCTTGCAGGTATTGCTTGCTTAGAAGTGCTGGCACAACCTGGCGTTTATGATGAAATGGACCGCCTAGGGGCCATCTTAGAAAAGGGTATTTTAGAAGCCGCAGAGAAGTATAATGTAACCATTACAGTAAACCGATTAAAAGGTGCATTGACAATTTACTTCACAGATGAGAAAGTAGAAAACTATGAACAAGCCGAGAACTCGAATGGGGAAATTTTTGGCCGCTTCTTTAAACTGATGCTCTCAAAAGGAGTCAACTTGGCCCCTTCTAAATATGAGGCATGGTTCCTGACAACAGAACATACAGAAGAAGATATTATGGAGACGATCGCTGCGGTTGATTACGCATTCTCACAGCTGTAGGCTGCTTACCGGCGAAGCGTCTTCATAGAATATGTAAAGAAAGAGAGGGCTTCATTTTTTATGAAGTTAGGTGCCCGTGTTTTAAAAACTGGTGTCGCTATTGTATTTGCCCTATTTTTAGCTGACCTACTCAATCTGCCTTCGCCGGTATTTGCTGGAATTGCGGCGATTTTCGCCATCCAGCCATCAATCTATCGATCTTACTTGACGATTTTAGAACAGATTCAAGGGAATTTGATCGGGGCGACGATTGCTGTCACCTTCGCCCTGCTATTCGGTCATCATATTGTAGCAGTAGGGATAGCTGCTATTATCGTTATTGCGTTGATGATAAAATTCAAACTGGAAAAGTCACTTTCATTAGCCCTTGTGACAGTTGTGGCTATCATGGAGGTCCAAGGCGATGACTTCTTAATGTTTGGACTGATTCGCTTCTCTACCGTCATGATCGGGGTCTTTGCGGCATTTCTTGTTAATCTCGTTTTCATCCCTCCGCGTTATGAGGTGAAGTTATTCAAGAATATTAACTCCCTTCAGGATGATATTATCCGCTGGACGCGGCTTGCCGTAAGACAAGCGAGCGAGCATACATCGACAAAGATGGCACTAAAAAAACTGAAAAGCCGTATGCATGAAGTTGAAAGTCTATATGGCTTCTATGAAGAAGAGCGAAGTTATTTCCACAATCGAAAATACGTAAAGGCTCGAAAACTCGTGATTTATCGCCAGATGATCATGACTTCCAAACGAAGTCTCGAACTTCTGCAGCGTCTTCATCAGCATGAAAATGAGCTTGCGAATCTGCCCGAGCAGTTCCGTCTAATGATTCAGGAACGCCTTGATTTCTTGCTGACATACCATGAGCAATTGCTTCTTAAATATACAGGCAAGCTAAAACCTGAGCTTTCTCAATGGTCACAGCACGAAGAATATCTGCAGAGAAATGAAGTAATGGAGATTTTCATCAAACAAATTGCTTTATCTCAGGAGCTGGAGGAGGAAGAAACTTTCTCCAGCTACCATTTGCTCTATATTTTATCGCGTATATTAGACTATGAGGAAAACTTAGAACACTTGGATACACTGATTGTGTCTTATCGCAATTATCATGGCAAAGAAAAGAATGTAGATCTAGAGTCGGAATTTTATTAGAAGGATTCGGGTTTTTTAATCCCACCTTCGTTGGAACAGCAGAATATACGGCAAAAAGAAGGGGCTGTCCGATAAGCTAAGCTTATTAGACAGCCCCTTTTCAATCAACTACACATATATACCGTCTAGCAAGGCCGGAAACTTGTGCTGAAAGAAATTAAAATGGATTTGTATTTAGCATGCTTGCCACTTTCACATACATGCGTTGGTTTAATTTCAATTGAGCTACAACATATTCAGCCATATCTTCCGGGTGCATATATTGATCTGCCTTTTCTGGATCGAAGAAAGACTTGTCTGCTACCAGATCTGTTGCAACTGTACTTGGCGCCAGGGCCGTAACGCGGATATTATTGCGTCGTACTTCTTGAGCTAATGATTCTGTCAAACCGATCACACCAAACTTCGAAGCACTGTAAGCACTTGATGTTGCTGCACCGCTCAAGCCGTTTGTAGAAGAAATATTAATAATATCTCCTGCATTTTTCTCAATTAATTGCGGCAGTACAGCACGTGTAACATAATAAGTACCCATTAAGTTCACATCAATCATTTGCTTCCATTCGGCTGGGTCCATTTCAACTAATTTTCCGAAAGTACCAATGCCGGCGTTATTAATTAAAATATCTGCTGGGCCGACCTGTTCTGTAATAACGCCAACCGCTTTTTCTACCTGCTCAAGTGAAGAAACATCCGCTGCTGCGTACCCGACTTTGACACCTAAGCCTTCAATTTCTTTCGCTGTTTCCTGCAGTGCCTCTTCTGTACGGGCGATTAACCCAATATGTACGCCCTCTTTTGCTAATTGTAATGCGATTGCCTTACCGATACCGCGGCCCGCACCTGTGACGAACGCTACCTTACCTGTTAATGATTGTGCCATGCGCTACACTCCTTTTATCAAAATTAAAATTCCATCGTCACTATATCATAGCAATCGTCTTTTTTTAAACGATTCGCTCTCCCTCCAGCTTTTAGCTGCAAGTTATATTAAAAAATCAGTATTATTTTCCCTCAAAAAGAGTAATCCCCCCTTTAGTCCATAGCAAAGGAGCTATCTATAAAAGCATAGCCCCTCCACCCTTAATTCTTCATTTTCGGATCTAATGCATCACGCAGTCCATCGCCCATTAGATTGAAGCCGATTACCGTAAGCATAATCGCCACCCCCGGGAAAACCATCGCCCATGGTGCATTCAGCAGAAACATACGTGCATCTGCGAGCATTTTCCCCCACTCCGGCTGTGGCGCCTCCGCTCCTAGTCCCAGGAAACCCAATGCCGCCGCTTCAATAATAGCAGTAGCTATTGCTAGTGTTCCTTGTACGATGATAGGAGTCATGGAATTCGGTAAGATATGACGCCATAAAATACGTGAATTTTTCATCCCAATTGCTTTTGCTGCATGAATATATTCCTCTTCTTTAATCGCCAGGACACGGGAACGAATTAATCGTCCAAAATTCGGAACATTGATAATCGCAATCGCAATGAGTGCATTACGCAGTGATGGTCCCAAAATGGAAACAACGGCAATTGCCAATAGAATACTCGGAAATGCCAGCATGATATCGAAAATACGGGAGATAATCGTATCAATCCATCGTCCATAATAGCCTGCAATGATTCCTAATAAACTGCCAAAAAAAGCCGAAAGGACGACTGCAGAAATACCGACCGTTAAAGAAAGCCGTGCACCATGCAGAATGCGGGAAAGAACGTCTCTTCCTAAATCATCTGTACCAAACCAATAATCACTGGATGGAGGCAGAAGGCGAATAGCTAAGTTTTGTTCATTAATACCCTGAGGTGCAAGCATAGGGCCAAAGATTGCAACTAGGATAAAAAAGATAACAATTCCTGCCCCCGCGACAGCAGACTTGCTCTTTTTAAAACTCCTCCACGCCTCTTTCCATGGGCCTGCAACTTTTTCCTGCTCTACGGTTTGTGGTAAATCTCGTATGAGTTCAGCCATTTTTTATCCCTCCTAGTTATATTTGATCCGCGAATCGATGGCCGTATAAAGAACATCTACAATGAGGTTAATCATAACAAACAGGAAGGCAATAATTAAAATACCGGATTGGATTACAGGGTAATCCCGGTAGCCAATTGCTTCATATAGATAGCGCCCAATGCCTGGCCAGCTGAAAATTGTTTCCGTTAGAATCGCCCCGCCTAACAGCAGCCCTGTTTGTAATCCAATAACCGTTAAAACTGGAATCAGTGCATTTTTCAGGGCATGCTTATAAATTACTACAAACATCCGCTGCCCCTTTGCTCTTGCAGTACGAATGTAATCTGAACGGATCACCTCCAACATAGAGGCCCTTGTCATTCGTGCAATAATCGCTGTCGGAATAGTAGCAAGGGCCACCCCCGGCAAGATTAAATGCTTCACGACAACGATAAATTGATCAAAGCGCCCCTGTATAAGGGTATCAATTAAATAAAAATGAGTAATTGCGGTTACAGGGTCGCGTACATCCTGGCGCCCTGATGTCGGAAGCCATTCAAGATTAATACTGAAAATCCATTGTTCCATTAATCCAAGCCAAAAAATCGGCATGGATACCCCAATGAGCGCTACTATCATCGCAGTATAATCGAACCATGAATTTTGAAACCATGCTGAAATAATACCAGCATTCATTCCGACGATTACTGCAATCAGCATCGCAAAAAGAGCAAGCTCAAATGTCGCTGCAAGATAGGGCCATACTTCAGCAGCGATAGGCCTGCTTGTCCGTAAAGACTCCCCCAAATCACCTGTCACAATATTCTTCAGGTAATCAAAATATTGGATATACCATGGATTATTCAACCCGAGAGAATCACGCAGAGCTGCGATTGCCTCTGCCGTTGCCTGCTGCCCTAAAATCACTTGTGCAGGATCTCCTGGAATAGCACGGATAATTAAAAAAACGATAATCGTCATACCGAATAGTACAGGGATTAAATGAAGCAGTCTTTTCCCTATGTAGTGAAGCATGATCTTCACTCCTCTCTAGAACTGTTAGAAAAGCATAGCTGCACCCATTTTACTGCCACCAAATGTAGTGAAGAGTACGATATGTTTTCTTATTTTTTTAGAAAAAAAGGGGGGCGTCCCCCCCTTTTCTTTTAGTTATTCCATTGATACATTTGATAAAAGATCTGAACCTGTCGGGTGAGCAAGGAATCCTTTCACCTTTGCGTTAGCAGCCAACAGCGGTGTCGAATGGGCTAATGGAACCCATGGCGCGTCTTCAAAGATGATTTGCTGCGCTTGCTTATAAAGGTCAATCCGCACATCTTCATTCGTTTCCGATTGTGCTGCTACTAACAGCTCATGAACCTCGTCATTTGAGTAGTATGCATAGTTATTACTTCCAATTGTGTCCTTATCTAACAGCGTATACAGGAAGTTATCCGCATCACCGTTATCACCTGTCCAGCCAAGCATGAAGGCATCCGCTTCCCCATTTTTTGCTTTTTCGAGGTAAGTTGCCCATTCAAAAGATACGATTTTTGCAGGCATCCCTATATCGGCAAGATTTTTTTGGATAACTTCCGCAACCTTTGCGCCATCCGGCATATATGGACGTGCTACAGGCATTGCCCATAGTTCAATCTCAGCACCATCGTAACCCGCTTCGGCTAATAGCTCTTTTGCTTTTTCCGGATTATAGTCATAACCTGTGATTTCATCGTTATAGCCGGTAATAGAAGACGGCATTGGGTTGACAGCAGCTTCTGCTCCTCCATCGAAGAAAGCATCGATGATTGCCTGCTTATCAATTGCATGGTTCACTGCCTGACGTACTAATTGGTTATCAAATGGAGGACGTGTATTCGTCAGTCCTAGATAACCGATATTCATTGATGGACGTTCGATTAACTGTAGTGCTGCATCCGCTTCGATGCTTGCGCGGTCAGAAGGGTTAATACCATCTGCCAAATCAATTTCGCCTTTAATCAAGTTCTGAAGACGCGTTGTATTATCAGGAATGACCTGGAAAATAACACGGTCAAGCTTCGGCAATCCTTCTTGCCAATAGTCCTCAAACTTTTCAATCGTGATTGAAGTATTACGCTCCCATGACACAAATTTGAATGGTCCTGTTCCAACCGGATTACTTTCAAACTGGTCTCCATGTTTTTCAAAGGCAGTCGGCGATGCAATACCAAATGGACTCATGGCCAAGTTTTTCAAGAATGGCGCTTGAGGACGGGATAACTTGAATACAACTGTATAGTCATCTTCAGCGATCACTTCCTTGATAATATCCTCACCCTCTGATTTAAACATCGAGTTAAAGTAGTAAAACTTTTCTGCCGTGCCAGCTTTCCAACGGTCAATGTTTTTAATGACGGCATCTGCATTGAAGTCTGTTCCATCATGGAATTTTACTCCTTGCTGCAGCTTAAACGTATATTCAAGACCGTCTTCACTAACCTCCCACTCCTCTGCTAAACCTGGATGGATGGTAGTATCCTGCTCACCGAAGTTCAGTAACGTTTCGTAAATATTTTTGGTTACTTTAAACGATTCACCTTCTGTTGTAATAGCCGGATCCAACGAAGTAGAGTCTCCACCACGGCCAAACACTAATACTTGCGGAGATGCAGAAGTTTCCGTTGTTTCACCTTCCGTTTCCGTATCAGTCGATGTTTCATCTGCACCGTCTTCACTGCAGGCGACAAGGATCAATGCAAACAGTAATAGCAATCCTAGCGACCAAAGTTTTTTGCTCATATGAACTCCCCCTATGTGTGTAACTATCTATCATTATTGCTGCATTTCATTGTGCAAATGACATGCAACAGAATGACCCTTCTTTACTTCCTTGAATGGCGGTGCGGTTACTTTACAGACATCCATTGCAAATGGACATCTTGTATGAAATGTACAGCCTTGCGGTGGATTGGAGGGGCTAGGAATATCCCCTGTCAGCAAGATCTGTTCCCTTTCATAGGTGGGATCCGGAATAGGCACCGCTGACAATAATGCCTGTGTATATGGGTGCAGGGGCGTTTCATACAATGATTCGCTATCTGCCAGTTCCACCATGCGCCCGAGATACATTACGCCTACCCGATCACTGATATGCCTTACTACGCCTAAATCATGGGCGATAAATATATAGGTAAGGTTTAAATCTTTTTGCAGCCTCTGCATCAGATTTAATACCTGAGCCTGAATGGAAACATCCAGCGCTGAAACTGGTTCATCTGCAATGATGAGCTTTGGGTTTGTCATTAATGCCCGCGCTATGCCAATGCGCTGTCGTTGTCCACCGCTGAATTGATGGGGGTATCGTTTGGCATGATAAGGGCTCAACCCGACAATTTCCAAATATTCATGTACGAGTTGTTTACGCTCCTTTGCCTTGCCAATGCCGTGGACAATAAGCGGCTCTTCTAATATCTTCTCAATTGTATGCCGGGGATTTAAAGAGGCATAAGGGTCTTGGAAGACCATTTGGATATCCCTTCTTGCCTTTCGCATTTGTCCATTTGAGAGCGAGGTCAAATCCATGCCGTTAAAGATCACTCTCCCGCTTGTTGGTTCATGCAGTCTGAGAATGGCACGGCCTGTTGTTGACTTTCCGCAGCCTGATTCACCTACAATGCCTAGCGTCTCTCCTTCATACACATCAAACGAAACATCATCAACTGCCTTTACATCTCCCGATTTCGTACCGAATGTCCCCTTATGAATAGGAAAATACTTTTTCAAATTCTCAACTTTCAGCAACAGGTTCGACATGAACTTCACCTCCACTCTTTTCTAGTAAAAAGCATCTCGCTTCATGTCCCTGTGCTGCCTCATAGAGCGGTGGATTTTTCATAGTACAGCGTTCGTGTACAAACTCGCACCGCGGGGCAAATCGACACCCCGCCTTAATCGAACCTGGCTTCGGTACATTACCTGGAATAGAATGCAAGGTCTCTTTTTTAAAACGCATATCTGGGATTGATTGAATGAGCCCTTTTGTGTAAGGGTGCTGAGGATTTTTAAAAATTTCCTCGACAGGCGCCTCTTCTACGATTTGTCCTGCATACATGACGATGACGCGTTCGCACGTCTCTGCTACAATCCCTAAATCATGTGTGATCAATAGCACCGCTGTATTCAAGCGTGCATTTAAATCCTTCATCAACCTCAGAATCTGTGCTTGAATCGTCACATCGAGCGCCGTTGTCGGCTCATCGGCAATCAATACCTTCGGATTACAAGCAATGGCCATTGCAATCATTACGCGTTGGCGCATCCCTCCCGACAACTGATGAGGATATTCTTTCATCAATTCTTCCGGACGTGGCAGACCGACTAGCTGCATGATTTCCACTGCCTTTTTCTTCGCATTTTTCTTAAACCATTTTTTCTCGTGCAGCTGGATCGTTTCGACTAATTGATTGCCAATTGTAAAGAGTGGATTAAGCGATGTCATCGGCTCCTGGAAAATCATCGCTACATCCTTCCCCCGGATTTTTCGCATTTCCCTCTCAGATAATCCTCTCAGATCTCTTCCTTCTAAAAGAATCTCACCTGATGTGACTTTTCCAGGGGGATTTGGTATAAGGCCCATAATAGAAAGGGACGTCACACTTTTACCGCATCCCGACTCGCCTACAATTGCTACAATTTCACCTTCTCGCACAGAAAAATTGATATGTTCTACCGCTTTCACTTTGCCGTCATCCGTAAAGAATGTGGTCTCTAGATCCCTTACTTCCAGCACACTTTTCCGGCTCATCTTCATTCCTCCTTTTTAAAACTAGCATCATCTAGTCTCTACCTGCGGCAAAACTATCATTTGCTCTTTTAGGCATAAAATCAGCACTATATAGTTATGATATTCTCGAAGGGTCTGAGATATTATCATTCTTTCTATTAAATTTTTTTTAGAAATAAAAAAAAGGAATGAGACACTCGGTCTCATTCCTAATCTAATTTTTGAATTTGGAAAAGCTGATAATACGCACCCTGCTTCTTCATTAATTGTGCGTGCGAACCTTCCTCTACTACCTCTCCATGCTCAATGACAAAAATTTTATCTGCGTGGGTAATGGTCGATAAACGGTGGGCAATGATAATAGTCGTCCGGTCATGTGCCAAGCGGTCCAATGATTCTTGAATTAATGCTTCACTTTCTAAATCAAGGGCTGATGTTGCCTCATCCAGGACAAGAATCGGCGGGTTTTTCAAAAATACACGTGCAATGGCTACCCGCTGCTTCTGACCGCCGGATAGTTTCACACCACGCTCCCCTACCTTCGTGTTATATCCTTCCGGCAAGCCCATGATAAAATCATGTGCATTGGCAGCTTTAGCTGCAGCAATCATTTCTTCTTCTGTTGCATCCGGTTTACCCATTAAAATATTCTGTTTTACTGAATCACTAAATAATATATTGTCCTGCAGCACAATGCCAATTTGCGAACGAAGTGACCTTAATGTCACGTCTTTCACATTATAGTTATCGATTTTTACTGCCCCTTCACTCGCATCGTAGAAACGCGGAATCAGACTGACGATTGTCGACTTTCCTCCGCCGCTCATCCCTACGAAGGCTGCGGTTTGGCCCGGTTCAATTGTAAAATCAACCTTCTCTAATACTGTCTTGCCGTCCTCTTCATATTGGAACGACACATTTTCAAATGACAGTTTCCCTTTAGCATCCGCTAGCTCAATTGCTTTCGGTTTATCTTCTACATCATATTTTTCATCCATCAGCTCGAACATCCGGTCCATAGAGGCAATGGATTGCGTTAATGTGGTCGATGAACTAACCAAACGGCGCAACGGTCCATAAAGACGTTCAATATATGCATAAAAAGCAACCATGATCCCGATTGTTAAACCTTCATGAATGACTTGATAGCCTGCATAGGCGATAACAAGAAGCGGAGCAATATCAGTGATCGTATTCACGACAGCAAATGATTTGGCGTTCCAGCGGGAGTGGTCAAGCGCCTTATCCAAAAACTCTCCATTTGTCTCATCAAAAATTGCTTGTTCATGACGCTCGAGGGTAAAGCTTTTAATAATGCTCATCCCTGTAACACGTTCATGCAAATAGCTTTGCACTCCTGCCAGTGCCTGCGAACGCGCACGTGTTAACCCGCGGAGACGGCCGAAGAAATACTTTACGCTAATCGCATAAAAAGGAAGTGCAAGTAACGAAACAATCGTGAGCTTGACATCCATTGAAAACATAATCGCTACTACGATGACAATCGTCGCTAAATCGAGCCATAAGTTCATTAAACCGGTCATCACAAAGCTTTTTGTCTGCTCCACATCATTAATGACACGTGATATAACCTCGCCCGCCCGTGTATTTGCATAATACTTCAAGCTGAGTTTTTGCAGATGTCCATACAGTTCTTTCCGGATATCAAACAAAATGTTGTTACTTAAATTCTGCGCAAAATATTGGCGGTAGTATTCAATAGGTGGACGTATGATGAAAAATAGAACAAGGGCAATACCAATCCATGTAAACAGCTGTCTTGTTTTTTCTTCTGCTGATAGACCTTCTCCTAATAAAATGTCATCTAAAATAATTTGCACAAGCCATGGTAAAAACAATGGTATGGCAAACTTTACAATACCAATGATAATCGTGAGTACTAGCAGCCAGCGATAGGGCTTCACAAAACGCATATATCTTTTTATACTATCCAACGGCTTTTTCACTTCCTCCTATCTCTTATTTACAACGTTACATACTATACCACAATTTGCATGGACAAATGCCTAGCTGTGTCTGAAGCTGCTTTTTTCTAAAAATAAGTCTACTCCGCCTTCACTTTGCTATGACGAAAGGTAAGGATCAATACTTATTATGAGTAATAGTTAGTGCAGAGTAAGCTATATCGGATGTACATTCGCCAGCCCCTCTTTTTCTGTAACCGGTAAAGCGGCATTTTAGTATTTCCTAAAAACAAAAAACACAGGCAAGGCAGCCTGCGCTTTACTACATATATTTATTATTCCTGTTCTGCTTGGATATCGCGATACAATTCATAGCGATTTGTCCAGACTTCGATGAAATCTTGTGCAAACGGTCCTCGCCGTTGTTGAATCCAGCTGATTAATTTTGCCAAGTTGCGCTTTAAAATTTTATCGATTACTTCCGGATATGCCATTTCTTTGCGGTGCTGCTCATATTCATCTTCATCCAGCAGCGAATAGGACATGTCCGGGAATACCTTTACGTCCAAGTCATAATCGATATATTTCAGTGCGTGATTATCGTACACAAATGGTGAACTCATATTGCAGTAATAATACACGCCATCCTCGCGCAGCATACAAATAATATTGAACCAGTGTTCAGCATGAAAATAGCAGATAGATGGCTCCCTTGTAAGCCAAGTACGGCCATCCGACTCAGTGACGAGCGTTTTTTCATTCGCGCCGATGACAATATTTTTTGTCCCTTTCAAAATCATGGTTTCTTGCCAGACCCGGTGGATACGACCATTATGCTTATAGCTATGTATTTGTATCGTTTCGCCTTCTACTGGTAATCCCATTTTGAAGCCCACCTTTTCGTCTACGCTATCTATAATCTAGCAGTCTCCTACTCATTATAGCAATGGATGGATGAAAGGTGTAGTTAGAAAAACATAAATTTCGTAATACGACGTAAAAGTAAGTCGTTTCGCGCTTCAATTTACAAAATATTGTTAATCTTTCAAAGGATCATAAACAGCGTGATACAATTGAAGACCATATTTCCATCACTTAGTAAGAAAGCCGGCATGCCTTTAAAAAGGCACACCGACTTATGCAGGGAATTCATACTGTTAACAATAATTCAACTTAGAAATTGTTGTTTTCGTTGTTGTTATTATTGTTATTGTTGCGGCGGTTTTTTTGATCTTGTTGATTGTTTTGGCGATCAACACGATTGTTTTCGCGCTGCAACTGGTTGAAATCTTGCTCGTTACCGAACTCTTCACGATTGCGTTCGTTATTCTCGTTGTTACGATTATTACGACGCTCGTTGTTGTTGCGGAACTCGTTGTTGTTGTTGTTTTGATTTCGACTCATTATGAATTCACCTCCGTGCTATCTATTGTGTACAAAGGTGTTTTTTTTATTCATTTGATTTCGCGCCAAATTTTCAACATCGGCACAGGCATAGGTAAATCCTCGATTTGTGCGGGTGAAAAAAATTTTTCTGCATTTTTTGCATCCACTTCCACAGCTTCCGCTTCAATGTGCCACGTTAAATGCGAGAAGACATGCTTGAAAGAAATAACAGCAGTTGCTTCGGATTTCATCTCTACATCGTATCGTTCTGCCAATTGCTCCAGTGGATTCTCTTCATTTTTAATCTCAATCATCGGGAACTGCCACATGTTTGCCAAGAGACCATTATCCCCCCGCTTTTCCAATAAGAAGCGGCCTTCTTTATCACGGGCAATATATACTTTATATAAAAGGTTTTTCATCTTTATTTTTTTTGATTTCACTGGAAGCTGTGCTGCATCTCCTGCTTCAAAAGCCCGGCAGTATTCTCTAACAGGACATAATAAACATTTAGGAGATGTCGGTGTGCAAATAAGCGCCCCGAGCTCCATCAATCCCTGGTTAAAGGAAGATGCCTGATTCGGATCGATCAATTCCATCACGGCTTGTTCAAATATTTTTTTTGTTTTCGGTAAAGCAATATCATCATAAATATGAAGGACACGGCTTAACACTCGCATGACATTTCCATCCACTGCATGTTCGGGTTTGCCATATGCAATACTAAGAACAGCACCCGCTGTATATGGACCTACGCCCTTTAGCTTTGAAATATCCACGCGATTGTCTGGAACGACTCCGCCGTAAGTTTCTACTACTTCCCGTACACCCGCCTGCAGATTTCTTACACGGGAATAGTAGCCAAGTCCTTCCCATGTTTTTAAGATGTCTTCTTGCGGTGCATAAGCGAACACTTCGGGGGCCGGAAACTTTTCCAGAAAGCGTTTGTAGTACGGAATAACTGTGTCCACACGCGTCTGTTGGAGCATTACTTCAGAAACCCAAATCTTATAAGGATCTGTCGTTTGCCTCCATGGAAGATCTCTTTTTTCTCTATTAAACCAATCGACTAATTCTTTGCGAAATTCTTCTTTATATTCGTAGTTCACATTATTCTCCTATTATTTCGATTTTATTTTCATTAGAAAGGGTATATTATTAAATACAAAGGGAAATGTTAATTTTTTCCCATATACGTTCGTGTGTTGGCTGCAATATACAAGGAGTTGATTGTTTTGGATACAGGTACACACTTAGTCATGGGTATTGCAATCGGAGGAATAGCACTTGTCGATCCTGTCGTCTCGGAAAGCACGGCAATGTTCGGGGCTGTCATGGCAGGTACCATTTTAGGACAGCAGGCACCTGATGTCGATACAGTTTTAAAACTCCGCAATAATGCAATTTATATCCGTCATCATCGAGGAATTACACACTCGATCCCGGCTGTGTTGCTATGGCCAATTGCAATTACGGCTATTTTATCGCTAATTGTGCCCGACGCCAACATATTTCACGTATGGATGTGGACCCAATTAGCTGTGTTTCTCCACGTCTTTGTTGATATATTCAATGCATACGGCACACAGGCATTTCGGCCTTTATCAAAAAAATGGGTGGCCCTTGGTGTCATCAATACATTCGATCCATATATTTTCGGATTCCACTGCGCCGCTATCCTATTCTGGATATTAGGCAGTGACCCGGTTTGGACATTCGGTATCATGTATATGGTAATTGTCGGCTACTATATTTTGCGTTTTCTGGTTCAGCGTGCGGTAAAGAAGGCTGTTCATAATGCGATTCAGGATGAAGAATATGTCATCGTCGCACCTACAATGCGGTTCTTCTACTGGCGTGTTGCTGCGGCTTCTAAAACACATTACTATGTAGGGCGTGCCTACCGTCGCTCGGTTAATATTTATGATAAATTCGAGATTGTGCCATTACCTCGCACACCCCATGTTAATGCTGCTATGCGGGATATAAATTTGCAATCCTTCGTCTCCTTTTCCCCTTTATATCGCTGGGAAATTTCTGAATTGCCGGGCGGATTGACAGAGGTACGCCTGATCGACCTGCGCTACCGCAGTAACAATCGGTACCCTTTCGTAGCCATAGCTCATGTAAATGATGACTTGGAAGTGGTGAATTCCTATACGGGGTGGATTTTCAGTGAAGACAAACTTCAACGTAAATTGCAGATTGGGACGAGCGATTAAGACCGCCACCTATAAAGTAAGGAGGCTCACGTAAATGCGTGAGCCCCCGCCTGTTGAAAAACGCTTGCATCCTTCGTTGCTTGCCTCGCTCGTCCGCTCATGCACTTAAGTTCTATTCGCGTCTTCGCTCATCGGGGCGCCTTGTCTGGCAAGCGTTTTCAAGACAGGCTGAGTGAAACAGTACTTTCAAGAATTACTGAAAACCGTGAAGACAAAGTCAGGAAAAGACTTTGCCTTCACTTTCAGGCTCACGCAAATGCGTGAGCCTTAGTTATTGTAATGTATCATCTGATATATCAAGCAGATGCGCGTATTTTGGATTTTTTGCCGCAAAAAGATGCAGCTTATCTCCATAGCTATTGATCAGCTGACGTACAAGGTTTGCTGTATAATCTGCTCCTCGGAAAGCATATCCTGCCTTTGCTGATGTTGCTTCGTAATCACTCCACAAAAGCTCCACCCACACGCGAGCTCGTCCTGCCGGCATATGTGGATTTTTTGCTAACAGCTCTTCAGTCAGTTCCATGATATGTTGTTCCATTTTATTTCCCTGCCTTTACTGGTGCTAAAATTGAAACAGGCAGCGCTTCTTCATAGCGGTCGCCGCCCAAACGGTATCCCCATGCAAACCGGCCCTTTAAATATTCCACTTTAAAATATTCACCAGGTGATCCGTCAATTTTATACATCTCGCCGGGTACAATTGTCTCAAGGTCTACCAAATATGCAGCCGCCATCAATGCTTTTCGCTCATAAACGGCATACTCATTGACGATCCCAAGCTGCTCTGCTTTTCGTGCCTTTTCCTTTAATTGTGCGATTTCTTCTCTTAGTTCATGCTCTGTCATCGCTGCATAGTTTTTTTCCATCATGTTTCTTCTTGCTCCTTTTCCTCGATAAAACGATTGATGATTTCTATTGGGAAGCCCTTCTGATAAAGGGCTTGTTTTACTTTTAAATTACGTTCCGTTCCAGAAAGCTTGTTTGCGAACTTCCGCCAGATTTTTTCTCCTTGTGAAACGATCAACTCTTCCCATTCATCGTCTCCGCGCTCTAATTCAATCCGTTCCAGTACATCAGTGACAATGCTGAAGGAATAACCTTTTCTCATCAGTACATCTTGGATTTTCTGCTTAAGCTGTGTCGGGGTTTTTCGGCTGCCTGCACGTACTTCTTTTTCCGCAAGCTGCATCGCAATCTCCAACTGCTCCTCTTGTGTGAAGGTTTCCAGTACCTCATCTTGTAAGGATTTGTCGATCCCCTTTTTCTTTAAATCCTGCCGAATAGCACGCGGTCCTTTTTTCAATGTGCGCTTCTTCGTTTCCAGAAGCGCCTTCGAATAGGTTTGATCGTTCAAAAAGCCAAGGGACTCCAGCTTTCGTACTGCTTCTAGAACTACTGCCTCTCCATGACCCGCGTCCAGCAGTTTTTTCTTTACTTCATATTCGCTGCGCATTTGGAAGCTTAAAAAATGAAGGGCCTTACTGAATGCCTTAGCGATTTCATCCTCATAGTTGATTTCATCTACGTCGAATTGCTCAAGCGTCTTTCCTTTCATCAGCCCAAATTTGATTAGGATGCCTTCATCCACCGCAAACGCATACTCGTCATCTAAATAAATATTATAGCGCTCTTGATTATTTTTTTGACGTGTAATTTTTGTAATGGTTTTCATGCGCTCACCTTCCCTTTTCCTAGTATACAACTTTTTACGAAACGTTTCACGATTGGCTATAATAGGGGAAATGGAAGAAAGACGGAGGTGTGTAAATGAAAGTAGCAATTACAGGCGGCACGGGGATGGTCGGAAGCAGGCTTTGTGAAATACTGAAAAAGCGTGGGGATGAAATCATCGTTCTTACCCGCGGTGAGTCTAAAATGAAAAACGGTATCCCTCATATAAAATGGCTGAATGGCGAAAAACCTGAATCCTCGCTTGAGGGAATTGAGGCGTTCATCAACCTGGCTGGTGTCTCATTAAATGAAGGACGTTGGACGACCGAACGGAAAGAGGCCATTTATAAAAGCCGTATGGATTCAACTGATGAAGTCCTGCGCATCATCCAACATTTAAAGGTAAAACCAGACGTATTAGTAAATGCGAGTGCTATTGGTATTTATCCTGCTTCTACCACATCGGTCTATACAGAGCAGTCAAAAGAACAATCAACAGACTTTTTAGGAACTACTGTCACCGATTGGGAAACTAAAGCGCTGGAGGCAAATGATTTTGGGGTGCGGGTATGCATGACACGGTTCGGCGTCGTTTTAGGACGAGGCAGCGGAGCGCTTCCTCTCATTGCGCTGCCTTATCAGCTCTTTGTCGGCGGAACAGTGGGATCGGGAGAACAATGGCTTTCCTGGGTTCATGTAGATGATGTCTGCGGAGCTATTATTCATGCGATGGAAACACCAGAACTCGAAGGACCAGTCAATGTTACTTCTCCTAATGCCAAGCGAATGAAGCAATTCGGCAAAACAGTCGGGCGTACATTGAACAGACCGCACTGGCTTCCTGTTCCCCGCACTGCTCTCAAGCTTGCTTTAGGTGAGAAAAGCCAGCTTGTGCTCGAGGGGCAATATGTCGTTCCAGAAAAACTCCTCGCATCCGGCTATCGCTTTCAATTTGCTTCGTTGGAAGATGCCATTATTGATTTATATAATTGACTCGGGAGCAGAAGGAGTAGCGTTCTCCTTTTGCTTATTTTGATTAACCACTAAAAAGAGTATATACGTGCATTTCCTTATTCTTTATAAAAAATATCTACATCTATTCACTTTTTCAATCGACAGTTTTTAACGGAACTTCCTTTTAAAAAAACTCGTATAGCAAACTGTCCATGAAGCAACCTACGTAATAAAAGCGAAAAGGAGGTTGCAATTTTCATGAAGAAAATCGTCGGATTTATCGTCAGTATGTCGATTATTTTATTTTCCGTTGTTTCGTTTGCTTTTGCAGATGAACTGCATTGGGGATTTAAGAAAGCAACAGGCGGTGAACAAATCGAGATGAGCAGTGAGCTTGAAAACATGCTAAAGAAGCATAACGCTGTCTATCGTGGTGATCCACAAGCTAAAACCATTTACTTAACATTTGATAATGGATATGAAAATGGATTTACTGAAAGCATTCTGGATACGCTCAAGGCAGAAAAGGCTCCTGCTACATTTTTCCTGACAGGACACTATGTAACGAGCGCTTCTGATTTAGTGAAGCGAATGGTCGATGATGGGCATATTATCGGTAACCACTCGGATAAGCACCCGAACATGGCCCGCCTTTCTGAAACAGAAATGGTGACAGAGTGGCAAAACTTCGATAAAAAGCTGAAAGAAGTAACCGGCATTGAACGCACTTATTATACGCGTCCCCCGGAAGGCGTATACAATGAAGAACTGCTGGCAGTCGGGATCAAGCACGAATACCGCCATATTTTCTGGTCCATTGCGTTTAAAGACTGGGAAAAGGATGTACGTCGCGGTGGAGATTATGCGTACAATGAACTCATGAAGCAGCTGCATCCAGGTGCCATTATTTTAATGCATACAGTTGCTGAAGATAATGCAGAAGCGCTGCCGAAATTCATCAAAGATGCAAAAGCTCAGGGCTATACATTCGGTTCATTGGATGATTTAAAATAGGCCTGTTCCAAAGCATGGTTCACCGTTCTAAACACGTTTCTTTTCATTGCGGCATGTCTCCGTTATAATGATGGGATGAACATAAAGGACGTGAAAAAAGCAATGAATCAAGCAACAATGGAAATTGGTCAAAAATTTCCGTTAACAATCAAACGGCTCGGCATCAATGGAGAAGGTGTCGGCTTCTATAAGCGTAACGTCGTCTTTGTAAAAGGAGCCATACCTGGTGAAGAAGTAACCGTTAAGGTGACAAAACTGCACCGTAATTTTGCCGAAGCAGAAATTTTGACGATCCGTAAACGCAGCGAATCTCGACAAGAGCCAAAATGCCCAATCTATGAGCAATGTGGCGGATGCCAGCTGCAGCACATGACATATGAAGCACAGCTTATGAACAAACGTGATATCGTTGTACAGGCGATGGAAAAATACGCGCGTGATATCACAGAAAAAACCGAGATCCGTCCGACACTTGGTATGGACGACCCTTGGCATTACCGTAACAAAAGCCAGTTCCAAGTACGAAAAGAAGGCAAACGTGTATATGCCGGCCTTTATGCAGAAGGCTCGAATAAGTTACTCAACATTAATGACTGCCTTGTACAAAAGACAATTACTTCCCGTGTGACAGTGGATGCACGAAAAGCCCTGCAAAAGCTAGGACTCTCCATCTACGACGGAAAGTCTTTAAACGGGCTGGTGCGTACAATTGTTGTACGAACAGGAGTCCGCACAGGGGAAACGCAGCTTTGTATCGTGACGACTCGCAAGGAATTCCCTCATAAGGATGAATTCATCGCACGCATGAAAAAACTGCACCCAGCTATTGTTTCGATTACACAAAACATCAATCGTGAAAAAACATCCCTCATTTTCGGGGATGAAACAATCGTTCTAGACGGGAAAGAAACGATTCACGAAAAGCTTGGTGAATTCGCATTCGATTTATCATCCCGCGCTTTCTTCCAATTAAATCCTGAACAGACTGTTCATTTATATAATGAAATTAAAAAGGCGGCCGCCTTAACTGGTAAGGAAACCGTTGTCGATGCTTATTGCGGCGTCGGAACGATTGGGCTTTGGCTTGCAGGTGATGCAAAAGAAGTACGCGGTATGGACATTGTTCCTGAAAGTATCCAGGATGCGAAAGCGAACGCCCGCAACCACGGATTCAAGCATGCCCGTTATTATACGGGAACAGCAGAAGACTGGCTTGCACGCTGGCGCCGCGAAGGCTTCACACCGGATGTGGTAACAGTGGACCCGCCGCGTACCGGCCTTGCCCCTAGCTTTATCAATACTGTACTGAAAATCAAACCAAAACGCATCGTCTACACATCCTGCAACCCTTCTACATTGGCGAAGGACTTGAAGGAACTGACGAAGCTGTACAACGTCGAATATATCCAGCCGGTAGACATGTTCCCGCAAACGGCACATGTTGAGGCAGTAGCAAAGTTGACTTTGAAAAACCAAAAATAAATCCAAAAACACATCCCAGCCAAAATCGGCTGGGATGTGTTTTTTAGATGTAACTCTCTTAAAAATAACCGCTTCTCCCTACTCCTCTTGGATAAATATTACCTGATCAAATCCGCATTCCTTACAAACAAGCAAATGAGGGCAGATTTGGTCTCTTGCTGTATTCGAATAGCCGTCCCCCATTTTGACAGTTTCTTCATCATTGTAGTGACCATAGGGAT
The DNA here is from genome assembly GCF_047301505.1 of Lysinibacillus canaveralius. Classification (NCBI taxonomy): domain Bacteria; kingdom Bacillati; phylum Bacillota; class Bacilli; order Caryophanales; family Bacillaceae; genus Lysinibacillus; species Lysinibacillus canaveralius. The sequence goes on from NZ_CP154840.1 coordinate 3,806,202, forward strand.
CTAGATAATCAGAAACCTTGCCCGAATCTTCCAGCGGCTTATTGCAGTTGGGGCAATTTTTATTTACTTCTTTCAATGCATTACATAATGGACACATTGCCATAGGGATCACTCCTTGCCCTTGCTTTAGCTCCCCTGCCTTGCCCTCTGGAACCTTGATAATTTCTCATCGGAAAATGGCTGTCTGCAGGAGTCCCCTTTATTTTCTCCCTTATTCCCTGTAAATAAAACATGCCCTGCCCTGAAACAATTTTCTTTTGCTTCCTCTAAAACACCGTTAATAAAATTTACTTTTTCTCTATTTCCAATTCAAGGAATTTATTGACTGTCTCTGCATAATCGCTTTTTGGATATGTTTGATAAAGGTCCCCTGCCAGCTGAATTGGATCACCAAAAAAATACCTTTCATACTGCGTCTGTCTCGTTCCGAACGCACTCATCGTCAAATCCCAGGCAAGGCGGAAGATTTTGACCCTTTCCTCTGCCGGCTTGCTCGCCCCTTGAAGATACTGGTCTAAATCCGGACGAATTGAAGATTGAAATGCTTTTTCTGTAGGCAAGGTAATCATCCCGCTCGCACCAATTATTTGAACAATTTCTGTAAAGCGCGGATAGAGCTTCGAAAAGACTAGACCCGCTACTTTCAACGAGACAATATCCGGTCTCATAGTTCCGCACGCATCCAACACGGCATCGTTTTCCGACTTTTCCACAAGTGCCTTCACTGTTTCCAACCCGATAATAATTTCCGACATTTTTTCTTGTATATGCAGATACTCTTTGACATTAATTGTTTGAACCAGCAGTTCAGCAACTCCTAAAATGAACTCTCCTTTGACTATTTGGCGTGTCAGTGCTTGATGCTTTGCAAAATGATGAAAGGCGCTTTGTGACGAAAAGTTTCCAGCAGCCTCCGCATTTTTATAATAAAATACACGTTCCCATGGTATCATCACATTATCGAAGACGACGATCGAATCCATTTCTTCATACCTCGAGCTTAATGGATGATCAAATGAAGATTCCCCGCCGATGAATGTATCCCTGCAAATAAAACGAAGCCCCTTTGTATTTGAAGGAATAGAAAAAGCAAAGGTTTCCTCTTCCTCAAACGGAAATCTTCCTGCACTGAACACTAGTACCTCGTCAGTCAAACCACCTTGTGTCGCTAGAAGTCTGGCTCCCTTAATAATAATTCCTTCTTCATTTTCTCCGACAATTTTAGCAGCAACGGGTTCACCCTCTTTTTCTACGTAAAACTGGGATCTGTTCACTTGAGGGGTAATAAAGGTATGTGTAATCGAAAGATCCTGTTCCCTCGCTAACTCATAAAATGCCTGAAGATTTTCGGGAAAGCAATGCTCTTTTCCATTAAGCAACGGAGCAGAAGAGGCAAAACTCATCAGTACCGAATTTAGATAGTCCGGGCTTCTTCCCATAATACCGCCTGTATGCCTTGCCCAATGCTCCATCATTCTCCGTCTTTTCAGTAAATCTTCCTTTGTTTTTGGCTGCAAATAAGACATTCCCACACGTTCTCCCGAAGCAGGTGAACGAAACGTCATTATCTCCTTTATGTCAGGGTGATGCTGCAAATCGTATAAAGACGCCTTCGCCTGAATAATTTCTTTGAAGGCAGGATGCTCAGAAATTTTCCCTTCAATCTTTTCTCCATCAAACCAGATCTCACTATTTAAACGGTCTAACCGGGCAATAAATTCCTTTCCATGTATCGCGCCCATTTTCCCACTCCCTAAAGAAAATTGATACTTACTTAAAAATATATGCAAGAAAAAAAGAGATGTATCTAAAAGGAATACTTATACTTATGGAGAAACTAGGCTATTTCCCTATGAGAACAAAAGATTTTTCCGCACTTCTTAGGCACTCACCATCTATCTTCTCTCCCCATATTCTCAATAAAAAAGAAAAGAGGGTGAGTATGGGGGTGAACTAATTGCTTTCCATTGGATATACGTTCTATTTATTGCCCTCATCATTGGGTTTATGGTAAAACGGCTTGATACAACGCTTGATCGGAGATGGATTAGAATTATGATTGTAACTATTATTAGCTTTTATGTAAGAATAAAAGGAAGAAAAACACCTCCTGTTGGCACTGTATATGCAGTATTTGCAGGGTGAGATATAGGTGGAACTGTTTTTCTGGAATTCTGTCCTTTGGTAATTTTTTAGAGCGTATCGTACTTTCAGTTTTGATTTTACTATCGTCAATAAATCGCATTAAAACGGAATTAGTGATTATAAGTTTTTCCAATCAGTGGGTTTGGAGCAGATTACATTTCTCTTTTATTCGACAGAAGCAATTTTTAGAGGTACAGTTGATGCTAACTAGTTAGGAAATGGCGCAATTGGCACAGCAATTTCAGGCATAAAAGATTTTCATTTCTTAGGAATAAGAAGGTAGTCTTTTTAATAATGATTCTCTTTTTTCTCTTCAACAAACCTGACCGGTCAGCATCATATGATTTTCGCAATAAGTAGTATTAATCTTTTCTAAACCAATGCCTCTGCTGCTTCAAGCATAACAATTAAAGTAGAAACTTATCAAAATGCGCACCTTATTAAAAAGGGATTTATAAAAATGAAGTATTTGCTTTTTCATATTTGATACTCACTGGACCCAGGGCTTCTCTACCCCACTGATACACAAAATACTCCCCCTTTCATCAAAGCTGTAGTTTTGATACCCACCCATTAGGACTGAATGAGGTAATTAGAAAACGGAAAAGTATTGAAATCCCTGAAGAATAGGCCTTTAAAATTGCTGTTTTAAAATGCAGCTTAATTACCAGCGTTATACAAAATCGTGGGATAGAAGGGGGATAGCATTATAACCAAAGAGGTTTGAACATATTAAACTAAACAAAAATGATATGATTAAAATAAAAATGACTAATAGAAAGGAGACTATTCTATGAACCAAAATACTATTAAGCGTAATAATATAAATATTAGTGGCAAAGGTAAGAAGGCAATAATTTTCGCTCCTGGATTTGGATGTGACCAAACAGTATGGAAAGATGTTTCACCAGCATTTGAAGAGGAATATCAAGTTATTCTCTTTGATTATGTTGGTATAGGGAGTTCAGATTTATCCGCTTTTGACCCTGTTAAATATAGTAAACTATCCGGTTACGTACAGGATGTCTTGGATGTTTGTGCAGCATTAGATTTAAAAGAAGCAATATTTGTAGGACATTCTGTCAGTAGTATGATTGGTTTATTGGCATCCAATTCAAAACCTAATTATTTTTCACACCTCATCATGATAGGCCCATCACCTTATTATTTGAATGATCCTCCCGGGTATTATGGGGGTTTTGAAAAAGAAGATTTAGTAAATTTAATTGATATGATGGAGAAAAATTACATTGGTTGGGCTAATTCTTTTTCAATTACCCTCTTAAATAATACAGAACGAGCAGAGGTAGCGAAAAATTTAGAAAACCGTTTTTGTTCCACTGACCCTTTAATCGCAACTACCTTCGCAAAGGCTTGTTTTTTTACGGACAATCGCCGGGATATTGTAAAGGTGAAGGTGCCTTCTCTCATTTTACAATGTACTGACGATATTATTGCACCTAAAGTAGTTGGGGAGTACTTAAAAATGAATATGCCAAATAGCAGGATAACATATATGAATGCCATCGGTCATTGCCCGCACATGAGTGACCCAGAAGAAACTATTCAATCAATAAAAAATTACCTAACTAATCAAACTGAAACACTGGTTGGGGAGGGTGTAGGTGGAGTTTAAATGGAGAATTTGATAGAAAATGCACCATGTGGATTCATGACTTTAACAAAAGATGGTAGAATTCTAACTATCAATAAGAAATTAGTTAAATTACTACAATATCCATCGTCTGAGCTACTAATAGGTAAACATTTTAATGTTGCACTCTCAAATTCGGCTCGGATTTTTATTCAATTTTATTTTTTACCGCTTATCATAGCAAAGCACTATGTGGAGGAAATGTATCTCTCACTAACCACTGCAAATGGGGAAGAAATCCCCATATTATTAAATGCTTCCCTGCAAAAAAACAATGAAATCATTTGTGTAATTGTTCCTATGCTCAATCGAAGTGCATTAGAAGATGAACTTATTAACGCAAGAAAAATGGCTGAAAATGCTTATCATGAAAAAGAAAAAGTCCTTTTAGAATTAGAGGTAGCTCTCAAATCATTAAACAAGAAACAACAGGAACTTATGGAGACTAATCAACTAAATGCTAAGTTTAAGTTAGACACTGAACGCGAATTGCAGCTTGCAAAAAAAATCCAGCAAACAGCTCTAACGAAAGATATAATAAATGACAATATTCAAATCCTATCTTATTATCACGCTTCAAAATCATTATCTGGGGATATTTATGGGTTTTATCAAATTACTCCACATAAATATGGAGTAATTTTATTAGATGTAATGGGTCATGGAATTTCATCGGCTTTAGTTACCATGTCTCTTCAATCTTTGTTCCAAAAGTTAATTTCACAAGGGGTAGCACCAGAAATAGTTGTGCGGGAGTTAGACCAATACTTACACGAATTATTCCAGAATAATCAAGATGCCTGGCATTATTGCACAGCTATTTATCTAAATATTGATACAAGTACACAGACTATTGAATATATTAATGCAGGGCATCCCCCTGCCGTTTTCCAAGAGGAAAATGGTACGCAGCATGAGTTGTTTGCAACTAGCCCTCCATTGGGAACATTTGAAAATATTTCTTTCAAACCAAAAAAGGTGAACTATACTCCCGGGGCACGAATTCTTCTATATACAGATGGTGTATCTGAAGCCCTTATGCTAAATACCTTAAATCACTTATTATATGACTCATTACGGACTTCCTTAGCGGAGACAAAAGATATTATTCAAAAAACACTCGAAAATATGGGAAGTAAATCTAAAAAATATAACAGCGATGATCAATGCTTCATTTTGATAGAGCTGTAATAAAGTTGATTCATTAAAAGAAGAGGGTGTAATAAAATATGCCCTTAATTCTTTAGTACATAATTAAGAGATGTAGAGAGGAAAGATAAAATCTATCAGAAATGAGATCCATATATTAAACAGTAGAATGAAAAAGCAACATTGAATATGAAAATATACAATTAGTACAGTCAGCTAGCGACGTATATTTAAAGAAAGAAGAATTTGCGCTAACCCCACGAGCTGCTTTTCTTTTACCTGTAGGTAGATTGCTGGAGTTTTATAGCTGTTACTAACCTCCTTTCGCTATTTATTGCTAAACAGTAATTGTATAAGGGATGAATGAGACCTTTAAACTATTAGAGAAATCCTCAGGTTATAAAGTCCTCGGATTTCATCCCTTTCTGCCTGTACAACGTGATGTCCCTAGAAGGCTGTATATTATGCAATTTTTCCATATACTATTTTGAAATCCCTTTAGGCTTTAATAAGTACACATTAGCGTCTGAATCAATTAGACTGTAGGATAGATAAAACCTTCTAGATTCAGGTCTCTACCTTCTATAATAGGCCACCAATTAACTAGGATTTATTTGCCATCCTTTTTATAAACCCCTGCCCCATAGTTCAATAAGTAAATTGAGTCACCCAAGCTGCCCAAATACAATCAAACAATCAGTGATGTTCAGAAATAACACCCTCCAAAAGTCTGGTATGGCCAGATCACCTCTTTCGAACTTTAATTGTATAATTCCTTAAAAAAGTATTACAATTTTCAGTTATATAAATGCAACCAGAGACTAACGCGGCCTTACGAAGCCATTTTCTAAACCATATTGATAAGTATTGATTTTATACCAGTCATCAGAACAGCAGGCTAAGTAATTTAATCCTCTCTCCAAATAAATAATTCTCTAATTCAAGAGTGATATGAGGATTTACCGTAAACTATAAGTTTTTTAAAAAGCATAAACTTCTTATTCCAATATCCAGTCAATCAATATCACTAAATTTCCTACTCCCATCTTATGGCTATCGATTCGTATAAAAGATATACCAATACCAAGAGAGCAATGGGGGAATTCTAAAAAATTTCTGTTTCCTAGATTGTTATCGGGTTTAGAGGCATTCGCATATCAATTATCCCTACATTTAAGAATCCCTAAAATTCAGTAACTAGGAGAATCTTTGGAAATAAATATCTTTGAACAACCTTGCATCCCATTTCCTTTTAAAGACCGTATTGCTCAGAAGTTCCGTCTTTTAATATAGTACTTATCTTCAAAGTTTCTATAAATTTAATTATGTTTTAATGATGGAGTTGGAAGTATTCCCTTTATCAATACTAAAATCGATAATAAAAGCACGATTAGTCTTGAATGTACAGATGTATTTTCAAACAAAATTTAAATAAGGAGGTGTAGATATTATGTACTAACAGGATATTGCCAATAGAAAATCTCATCCCCTGGGATTTATCTACAATTCGATTTTCATCTCTCTTTTTAACTTCTTGATGAATAAAAAACCCTAAGATTAGAGAAGGATCCTGTAATTTTCATTAAACACAGTAAATATAAAGATCCATGACTATAAAAGCTTTTTCGCTCCCCACGGACCGTTTCTTACCATATATCGTTATTTTATTTAGTTAAAACCAAGATTAAGAAGGTTGTATACACCCATTGTTTCCTTTCCTCATATTCTACGATTAAACAACTAGGGGGCAGTATCCTAATGAATGTTGATTTGTCGGCTCTGCATTTGATATATATGGTGTTTATTATGTTGATTATTGGATTTATGGTAAAACGGCTTGATACAACACTTGTTTCGATTTTAGGGATTTTCGTCATCGCCATGATGGCAACACAAAGTATAACGTCCTCTATCAGTGGTATTTTCAACAGCTTTATTTTCGCTATTACTGAACTTTTGCCTACCATTTTAATCATTTCAATCATTGTAGCAATGAGCCGGGTCTTGACGAAAACAGGGATTAATGAAGCAATGGTTGCACCATTTACAAAAATCATTAAAAATCCAACGCTTGCTTATTGGACCATCGGGATATTAATGATGATTATTTCATGGTTTTTCTGGCCTTCACCGGCTGTCGCTCTTTTAGGAGCTGTCCTCTTGCCAGTTGCCATAAGAGCAGGGCTTCCTGCACTTGGAGTAGCAATGGCGATGAATCTGTTCGGTCATGGCATTGCATTATCGAGTGACTTCGTTATCCAAGGGGCTCCTAAACTAACAGCTGATGCAGCAGGGATTTCAGTAGGTGATGTAGTGACTGCCAGCATACCGCTTGTTATTACAATGGGTGTTGTAACTACTGTCGTCGCTTTTGTTATGCTGCGGCGTGACATGAAAAAAGGAAATATAGAGCTAGTCGGCACTCATCAAAGTCAAAACGAGCAAGACACAGTGGAACATTTGCTTTCGTCAGCACAAAAGAAATTTTTTGCACTCCTTATTCCTGCCGCATTTCTACTGGATGTTGTGGCAATGTCCATTTTCGATTTGCAAGGCGGGGATGCGACAGCTTTAGTAGGAGGAACCGCTGTATTTATTCTGCTGCTGCTATGTATGACGGCTCATAAAAAGAAAGGGCTCGAGAAATCAACCAATTATTTGATACAAGGTTTTCAATTTGGATTTAAAGTATTTGGTCCTGTTATTCCAATCGCTGCCTTCTTTTATTTGGGTGATTCTGGCTTCACGGCAATTATTGGTGACCACCTGCCAAAAACATCTCACGGCATTGTAAATGATTTAGGCGTTGCATTAGCCTCTGTCGTACCATTAACAAAGGAAATTGCCGTCATAACACTGGCCGGTGTAGGAGCTATTACAGGGTTAGATGGCTCTGGTTTTTCTGGTATCTCACTCGTCGGCTCCATCGGAAATCTCTTTGGAACAGCCATTGGAGAAGGAACAGCTACCTTAACAGCGCTCGGACAGATTGCCGCTATTTGGGTCGGCGGAGGCACGCTTATCCCTTGGGCGCTCATACCAGCTGCTGCTATCTGTAATGTCAGTCCATTTGAGCTTGCCCGCAGAAACCTTGTCCCTGTTCTTATCGGTCTCCTCGTCACAACGATTGTTGCGGTGTTTTTAATATAAAGAAAACAAATTTTTATTTACGAGGTTAGCCGCGTATATTAAATAAAACAGACGGCATTTGCCGTCTGTTCAGCCTTAAACCTCTATGGGTTTCCACTTCTATCATTCTTTACTATTTTTTGTCTGCCTCTCCCATTGCTGTAATGAAGGATATGGATCAAATGCCCACTCGTTACGGCCATCAAATTTATAAATACCATAATGTAGATGCGGCGGGAATTTTCCGGATGTACCCTCTTTACCGTAGCCTGAGCTGCCTACAACTCCGATTGTCATACCCGGCTCTACAACATCCCCTACTTTTAATTCTTTATTATAAGACCCAAGATGGGCATAATAATGATAAGAGTTATGATTGTCCCGGATTCCAATACGCCAGCCGCCGAAATCATTCCATCCCATCACTTCCACAACCCCGTAGGAAGTGGAGAGGACCGGTGTACCATAACCGGCAAAAAGATCTGTTCCTTCATGACTCCTTCTGCCGCCCCAGCCTCTATTAGCTCCCCATGTTCCTCTATAACTATAATTGTACTGTACAGGAACGGGGAATACATGGGTATCAAGATCAATCGAATTGAAATGCTTGTAAAGAGCGGCAATGGTAATAATCTGATTAACGACTTTTTCATTTTTATAATAATCCCATAGCGCTAGCTTGAAGCCTTCTTCATCTAAATCGTACTGGCTCAGATGGCTTGCCATTGTAAATAAGATGTCTTCATCATCATCAGGACTAGCAATGCCGTCACCGTTTCCATCCATACCCATTCCCCCAAAATAGTTAATATGAAAGGGGGACCTATCTTTTTCTGTTGGATTCAACGGACCTGTCCAATCTTCTTCGGAGAATTGGATGGAAATGACACTTTCTCTCTTCGGAATATCTGAACGAACGGATTGAATGTTCCGCTCATATTGGTCGATTGCCGCTAAATAATGCCAAGGAACAAGAAGATCTCCAAAGTGAACATAATAAGCCATACGCTGCTGTATAATATCTTCCCTGGATGGCTCTTCATTCGCCGATGCATCAATCGAACTGAAGTTAATGTATATGGCCGCTGCTGTCAAAAAGGGAATAAGATATCGTCCCAAAAATAAACCTCCTTTCTTCTTTCCTTAGAATAACCGGATTTCGGTTTTCCATGAGTTGAGGTCAGCCCATGTACAGGCCAGAGTGTCTTTTTATCTTTAATCTGCATATAATGTATAGGCATTAAAGCACTCTTGTTCATTTCATTCAGCTGCCTTTCTATTGTACGGCTGTTATTATTTCCACTCAGATATTTAAAATCGTTATAGGAGGCTTCATGATGGTGATTAAAATTACAGCAGACAGCACTTGTGATTTGCCAGCAGCCATCCTAGAAGATCTCAATATTGCGGTAATTCCTTTACATATCTTGATAGATGAAAAAAGTTTTCGAGACGGTTTTGACATTACACAGCAGGATATTTTCAAATATGTCGGTGAAGAAAATCGGAGGTGTACAACAGCAGCAATAAATGTGTTTGAATATGAAGAATTCTTCTCTACCTTCACCACAGATTATGAAGCAGTCATTCATATTACAGTCGGTTCTGACTTCTCTTCCTGTTGCCAAAATGCCATACTTGCCTCCGAAAAGTTCAGCAATGTATATATCATTGACTCTAAAAATTTTTCGGCAGGCAGCGGCCACCTCGCATACGATGCGGCCCTGATGGCAAAAGAGGGACATGGTGCCGAAGACATCTTCCAGCAGCTGAAGGCGTTTGTTCCAAAACTCGATACAAGTTTCGTTTTGGACCGGCTCGATTATTTAAAAAAAGGCGGACGCTGCTCAAATATAGAAGTACTTACTGCTGCTTTATTGAAGATTAAGCCATCAATTGAAGTAAAGGATGGCAAAATGACAATCGGCAGAAAATATCGTGGTCCTTTTTTACACTGTATAGAGAAATATGTAAGAGAGCGCCTCGAAAATAATGATTTCATTGACTATAGTAGATTATTTATCACACACGCCATGTGCCCTCCCGAAATTGTTGAGAAGGTAAAATTCTGGGTCGCCGAATATACATCTTTTGATGAGGTCATTGAAACGCATGCCGGAACTACGCTGTCTGTCCATTCCGGTCCTCATGCATTGGGACTTTTTTATAAACGCAAATAAAGCTAGCAAGCGTACACTATTTCCCTCATTGAGTATAAGTGATTTGCACTCAGGTCATCCGCAGATTGCATTTTTATTGAAAAGAAAGGAATGTTGCTTTTCCTTCCGTCTTAATTATATGTATTTATTATTGCATTTGGTCTTTCGCTCATTACTTCTTTTTTTCCAAAAACAGAGGTTATTTTTTTTTTACTATTCAATTGACATATTCGAGAAAATTACCGTTCAAACGATCACTATATTTCTATTTATACATAATCGTTCCCTATCTCTTTTTCGCCAAAATTATTTTAATATCATGTTATAATATGGATATACCTATAACAATGGAGGTAAAATAAGATGATTAAAATTACGGCAGATAGCACTTGCGATCTTTCACCTGAGCTTCTAAATAGATTGGATATTACTTTAACTCCACTGCATGTTCTAATTGATGACGAGGATTTCAGGGACGGCATTAATATTATGCCTCTGGATATTTTCAAGCATGTCGGAGAACATAATCGGACATGTACAACATCAGCCATCAATACCTACGAGTACGAGGAGTTCTTTTCCCAGTTTACGAATCAATATGAGGCAGTCATTCACATTAACCTTGGCTCTGACTTTTCTTCCTGCCATCAAAATGCAAAGCTTGCAGCACAAAGCTTTGATAATGTATATGTCATTGATTCGCAAAATCTTTCAACAGGAAGCGGCCACCTTGTATATGAGGCGGCATTACTTGCACAAGAGGGGCATGCTGCACAGGACATCGTATACGCAATACAGGCGCTCATCCCTAAGGTCAATGCCAGTTTTGTTATTGACCGGATGGATTATTTAAAAAAGGGCGGACGCTGTTCAAGTATGGAAGCATTTGGAGCAACTCTTTTAAAAATTAAGCCATCGATTGAAGTAACACATGGAAAAATGGCGGTAGGAAAAAAATATCGGGGAAACTTTGAGAACTGTCTGGAAAAATACATAAAAGATCGCTTACAGCAAGACGACCAGATCGATAAAAGCCGAATCTTTATTACTCATTCTATGTGCTCGCCAGAAACCGTTCAGAAAGTACGCGGCTGGATTGCACAATATACGGAATTTGAGGAAGTAATTGAAACTTCCGCTGGCTGTACGATTTCTGCCCATTGCGGTCCCAATACATTAGGTATTTTATATAAAACAAAATAGCTTATTTATCGTTATAAGTTTTTCTCAAGCTTTCCTATAAAAGACATCAGCTTTTCCCATATAATTCTTATTTAGTTTGGGAAAGATAGTAATAGCTCTGTCCAAATAATAAAAGTCCGCCTCCCACTCAATATAGGAGACGGACTTTTCACTTCAATTCTTACTGGTTTGCCGCTACCTTTTTTGCAGAGGTCTGTCGATAAAACAAGTTTGCACATAAAACGAGGAACAACACGGCAGCAATCAGCAGCAAGAAGCTGACTCCTTCGGCTACCTGCAAATACAACCCGCCAAAAACCGGACCGCTTAAACTGCCTAGACTAAAGAAAATTCCACAAAGTAGATTTCCAGTCGGCAGCAGCTCTTTTGGTGTTAAATCTGCCATATAGGTGATTCCCATCGAAAATAAAGAGCCGACACTCATACCAGCCAAGGCAAAAAACACGGTTACCGCCATTGCAGAATGCTCTAGCAGGCTGCAAATAAAGAACAAAATTGTTCCTAAGGAAAGCCCGCCGATAATCACCTTGCTCCTCCCTAGCTTATCTCCAAGAATTCCTAATGGTATTTGAGTGACAATCGCTCCAATTGAAAATGCAGCTAATGCAAAGGAAACGGATGTAACCCCCAAATCCATTCGCAATGCATATACAGGAAACAGTGCATTGAGTGAAGATTCGAGAAATCCATATGTAAATGGCGGCAAAAAGGCAATCCACCCATATTTGAAAGCTAAACGGTAACGGCTCCAGCCGCTATTATTTGCATCACCTGTCAAAGCTTTAGGCTTTTCGTTTTTCACTAGAAATACGAGTGACCATGCTATAAGACAAAGAGCACTTGAGATGACGAATGGCAGCACTTCTGAAAATTTAATGAGCTGAACAAAAAGAGGCCCTACTGCAAAGCCCACACCGAATGAAAGCCCATAAATGGACATGCTCTTTCCTAGCTTCCCTTTTTCAGCGTCTGACGTAATCCATGTTTGTGTGGAAAAATGGAGAGCATGATCTCCAATTCCGATCAGCATGCGTAAGACAAACCAAAACATCACACTTTTCCAAAATGGGAATAAAAAGAGAGAGACAAATACAAGTGCCCCTCCTGCAATAATAACTGGTTTGTAGCCATATTTACGGAGCGGCTGCTCAATAAAAGGAGAGATTAACAACGTACCTATGTATATACCCGTCGCATTCAGACCATTCAAGGTAGAAGAGACACCATCCATTTCGAAAATAACTGAAATAAGCGGCATCAGCATTCCTTGTGAAAAGCCGGAAATTGAAACAATAACGACTAAAATCCAAAACTTTCGCTGCTCATAATTTAACATCATCTTCCTTATTCCTCCACTTACTTCGATATCCGTATTATCTTACCATACGGAGTCTAGCAAGCGGTAGCCATTCTAAAGCAGCAAAAGCCCTAGTAAACCTTTAAAGTTAAAGTTTACTAGGGCTTTATATATCATTATGGACCATAATCATTCAACTGCTTCATCGGCAAGACTAGCCGAAAAACGTGTTAAAACTCCCTCCTTCTCTTCTATTGGAATGAGTAATGACTTCTTGTTTTCGACCATCCCCTTCTGTTTTTGATTGTGTTAAATATAGCATAATACTTCTATATTGTAAATATTCTAAATTCACAAAATATTAAATTAATTAATAAGTACTAAAGATATTCCATTCTTATGCACAAGCGTTGAAATTTGTATTGAAATTCGATACGATAACGGTACTATGTGAAAGGTGGCACCTATATGTCAAATCCAATTACAAATAAAGAACAGCAGGTAACCTACTTAAAAGAGCGTCTTGAAATTTTCCTGGAGGTGCTCGATGCAATCGATCCGGAAACGACAGAAGTAGAAGATATCGATCGCTTAATCAAGATGGTGGATGATTTAGAGGAGAAGATGGATCAATTCCATACTCGCCCTGAAATAAGTGAATAAAAACGGACTGCCCCGTTTACAAATGGGGCAGTCCAGAGTGAAGACAAAGTCTTTTTTGACTTTGTCTTCACGTTTTTTAAGTCATTTTATAAAATAACGGTTTACTCTGCTTGTCTCGAAAATGCTTTTCAGACGTATATGAGCATGCTATTCAAAGCTTCAACAAAGCAGTTACAAAAGTGTTTTTTAATAACAGTCCCAGTTATACAGAACATTAGCGAAGTTTCTATTTTTCAAATCTTCCCTGCTGATGAAGAAGTTTCCTACTCCCATGTCGCCCCACATGATATCATTGTTTTCGTCTGAATCAAGCTGGAGCAGCAGGAGCAGTTTATCCCGTAACGTCTCAGATTCCCGGGGGTCATTTTGAGTAAAGAATGGATACCCTCCCATTTTATGGCCTTGGCTTGGATATGTTTCTTCATAAGCTTCATACAGCGCCTCGTCAAACTCTATATTTTCCTGTTCAATTCGGAAGTCACTAATGGAAACCGGGGCTTCATCCTTTTCGAAACACATTTTATATTCTTTATTTGAAAGGAACGGCAAATAAATTTCTTCTTCATCATCCTCTAGGAAAGAGAAATCCTGCATTCTTTTGCTTTCTTCCTCTTCGATCTCCTCATGGTAAATGACACGGAATCCATTTTGTTTCGTTTGATCATCGAAATTCATCCCCAGTACATCATCATAACCATCAATAAAGAACTGCAGAATCCCTGAATTAGGAAAGTCATCGCTGAACTTCACAACTTCACTGAAATTAATCTGTGCGAGCAAGTGAAGGGGTTTTCCCTCTTCGTTGAAAGGATATTGGTCATTTTTCAAGAAATACGGATTCCCCCCTACCTTACTGGATGTAATATCAGTTTTCTCCTTGCTCAATGTTATTTTTACAAATGGCTCCATTGTTTTTGTAATAGTTTCACGGTAAATCTCCAGCATTTTCGGTACATTCATTTTTTTCCCTCCATTTCAAAATTGGAAATTCTTTACGACTTCTTATACCCTATCATTATTCATTTCAGGTGAAAAGCATTCAAAATATACTATTCTCTTTTAGCAAAAATAGCAGAATTATTTCATTTATTCCGATTTCTATCGGGTAAGCGCTCTTTTTTTTATCGTTTTAAACAGTTATAATGATTATTGGTTTAAAATAATTCTTATTTTTCTGGGGGGAAAAATATTATGGCAGTAGAGACTAAGACTTACTTAGAAACTTTGGAAAAAAGCCTATATGATTTAGTGACTGAAACGTCTACTAATTTACCAAAAGACGTTCGTCGTGCGATTAAAGCGGCAAAAGAAGCAGAAAACGCAGGCACTCGTGCAGCAATGTCTTTAGACACAATTACAAACAACATTGTTATGGCTGAAGATAATGTTTCTCCAATCTGTCAAGATACTGGTTTACCAACATTTAAAGTATATACTCCTGTAGGTGTCAATCAGCTGGAAATTAAAGCAGCAATCAAAAAAGCAATTGTTGCAACAACTGCTGATGCAAAGTTACGTCCAAACGCAGTGGATTCATTAACTGGTAAAAACTCTGGCGATAACTTAGGTGATGGCCTACCGGTAATTAAATTCGAACAATGGGAAAACGACTACATTACAATCAAGCTCATCCTAAAAGGCGGCGGCTGTGAAAATAAAAACATCCAATATTCCCTTCCTTGTGAGCTAGAAGGATTAGGCCGTGCTGGTCGTGATTTAGATGGAATCCGTAAATGTATTCTTCACTCTGTATGGCAAGCGCAAGGACAAGGCTGTTCAGCCGGCTTTATCGGTGTTGGTATCGGCGGCGATCGTTCAAGCGGTTATGACCTTGCAAAAGAGCAATTATTCCGCGCAGTAGATGATGTGAATTCAAACGAAGATTTAGCGAAATTGGAAGATTATATCGTCAAAACATCAAATACATTCGGCGTTGGTACAATGGGCTTCGGTGGTGAGGCAACATTATTAGGATGTAAGATAGGTGTTATGCACCGTATCCCTGCTTCCTTCTATGTATCTGTAGCCTACAACTGCTGGGCTTACCGTCGTATGGCAATTGATATCAACCCGGAAACTGGCGAGATCATCAACTGGCACTATCAAGACGGTGAAAAAATCACATTCCGTGATGAAGAACAAACAGCTTCTTCAGACAGTAAAGTTGTAGAATTAACTGCACCAATTACGGAAGAACAAATTCGTGAATTAAAAGTAGGCGACGTGGTAAAAATTACTGGCCGTATGTACACTGGCCGTGACGCAATCCACCACCATTTGATGAGTCATGATGCACCAGTTGACTTAAATGGTCAAATCATCTACCACTGCGGACCTGTTATGGCCAAAGATGAAGCCGGCAACTGGACAGTTAAAGCTGCTGGACCGACAACATCAATTCGTGAGGAGCCGTACCAAGGCGATATCATGAAAAAATTTGGTATCCGTGCAGTCATCGGTAAAGGCGGTATGGGACCAAAAACACTCGCAGCTCTTAAAGAGCACGGCGGGGTTTACTTAAACGCTATCGGTGGAGCAGCCCAGTACTATGCTGACTGCATTAAGGGTGTTGACGGCGTTGATCTAATGGAATTCGGTATTCCAGAAGCAATGTGGCACCTAAATGTTCAAGACTTTACAGCAGTTGTAACAATGGATTCACACGGCAACTCATTACACGCTGATGTAGAAAAATCCTCATTAGATAAATTAGCATTGCATGCAGAGCGCGTATTCTAATCGCAAACTGCTGATCTCTGCAAATCGCAACGGTCTATCCGTTGCGATTTTTTTTATTTGCAATCCCTTCCTATAAGAGGTATCCTAGTTTATAATAATTCTAAATTAATAAATTTATATTTTAAATGAAAACCTCTATCAATTAGTATTTTTATAAGTTTCGATACTGATTTTCATTATCAAGGAGTGATTATATGGATTATTCTAATCGAGAATCAATACCTCTAAATGAGAAAATAAAAGAGCATAAGGAGCTTATTGCAGCAGTCTTATCAGGTATTATTATCTTTTTTGCATGGAGAATGGATTCGGTAGGACTGGAAACAGCTGCTGTTATTGCTTATATCTCTGCTTATATCACGGGAGGCTACGCGAAAGCGAAAGAAGGGATAATAGAAACAATCAGACAGCGAAAGCTAAATGTGGAAATTCTTATGATTTTAGCGGCAGTCGGCTCCGCAATCATCGGCTACTGGACAGAAGGAGCCATCCTTATCTTTATCTTTGCAATGAGCGGGGCTCTCGAAACCTATGCTATGAATAAAAGTCACCGGGAAATTTCGGCACTGATGGAGCTGCAGCCTGAAGAAGCCTGGCTTGTACGCGGGGGTTTTGAACCAATTCGACTGGCTGTCAGCGAATTAAAGCTTGGCGATCATGTCCTCGTTAAACCGGGAGAACGTATTCCGATTGATGGTGTCATTTTTAAAGGACACTCTACAGTAGATGAAGCAGCGATTACCGGAGAATCAATGCCTGTAACAAAAGAAGCAGGTGCTCAAGCGTATGCAGGGACCGTTAATTTAAACAGCCCGCTTACTATCAAAATGACGAAGCACAGTAATGAAACAATGTTTCAGAAAATCATTAAGCTTGTTGAATCGGCACAAAGTGAGAAGTCCCCTTCTCAGCAATTCATTGAACGTTTTGAAGGCACTTATGTAAAAGTCGTATTAGTGATTGTAGGACTTATGCTTTTCGTTCCACATTATTTATTCGAATGGGACTGGTCGACAACTTTCTACCGAGCGATGGTTTTGCTTGTTGTTGCTTCCCCTTGTGCCCTTGTTGCTTCCGTCATGCCCGCTACATTAGCCTCTATTTCCAACGGGGCCCGTAACGGCATTTTATTTAAAGGCGGTATACATCTTGAAAATATGGGCGGAATTAAGGCATTAGCAGTCGATAAAACTGGTACACTGACAGAAGGAACGCCAGTCGTGACAGATTTCTTGGTACGAGAAGATATCGATAGTCAGGAAGCACTTGCCATATTGGCAACAATCGAAGGTCAATCAACACACCCTCTTGCCCAAGCAATTTCCCGCTATGCTGCTGAAAAAGGAATCAAGGTAAGCAAGCAGGCTGCTATTGAGGATGTTCCTGGTCATGGTATTCAAGCAACGATCGATCAGCTTGATTATAAAGTTGGCAAACCTGATTTCGTAGGGAGAGAGGAAGCTCATCATTTTGCTGATGGTGCATTGGCTAAACTGGCATCAGAGGGAAAAACGGTTACTTTCATTCGTGATGAACAAGGAATTTTAGGCCTTATCGCTTTAAAGGATATCGTTCGTGATGAAGCGAAAACGGCGATTTCTTCCCTTCAGGACTTAGGTATTCATGTTGTGATGCTTACAGGCGATAACAAACAGACAGCTGGTGTCATCGCGAAAGAATCTGGTGTAAACGACTATGCGGCAGAATGCTTACCCGAAACAAAAGTGGAATATATTCAGAAATTCAACAAAGAATATGAAGGAATCGGTATGGTAGGTGACGGGATTAATGATGCCCCCGCTCTTGCTACTGCAACGGTAGGAATCGCAATGGGCGATGGGACGGATGTTGCACTAGAAACAGCTGACATTGTCTTAATGAAAAACAATTTGACGAAAATTGAATATGCCATTCGTATGTCCCGTCAGATGCAGCGCATTGTAAAACAAAATATCGTGTTTTCTATTGGAGTTATCCTCCTGCTCGTCATCTCGAATTTTTTCCAGGCAATTAACTTACCGCTTGGTGTCATTGGCCACGAGGGAAGCACGATTCTCGTCATTTTGAATGGTTTGCGAATGCTGCGCAACATATAACGCTATATACACTAGCTGCTTGAAGCGGCAGCTAATGTATACTTAGATAATTGATGATTCACAGTTATACCTTTCCTTCCAAAGATAAAGATGAGACATATCTAACCTCATCTAAAAAAAGCGAAGCTGCTAGACTCACGAGCAGCTTCGCTTTTACGTTTTTAGTGAATGTTCTACTAAATGGCGGATGAATTATACAATAACGTTATTTAATTTCATTTTTAGATTTAGCGGTATCATGAATTATTTCATGTTATACCTTTAGACAGAAGAACACCTTTTCAAATTAATTTTTTAGAGTCAGGCAACTATATTTAACCGATAGTATTTTTTAATACAGCTTTCAAATGAAAATCGGATAGGTTCGTATGCAGACGATGATACCACTCCGACTGGGCGAAGCGAGGGTGAAAACTGCAGCCGTACCCCGGGTAAGCGTCCACCGGAATGTAGACTGCCGGTGCCATAAAAAAGATGAACCCAATTCAATGAGTTCATCTTTTTATTTAAGGTTAGGTTTTATCCCAGCAATTTTCTATTTTAAAACACTGGTGATTTACTCGTTTCCTTACTTTTAAGGGCGAGCTGGCGCTTTTGCATGGAGGCGTTAATTAAGCCTCCAAAAATCAGGATCATCCCTGTGAAGTACAGCCACAGCATTAAGATAATTACTCCGCCAATACTGCCGTATGTGGTACTATAGTTTCCAAAATTATTAACATAATATGAAAACCCATATGTCAGTATAAGCCAGCCTGCTGTTGCAAAAACTGCACCCGGCATGACGCTGATAAATTTCAACCGTGGATCAGTATTTGGAACAATCCAATACATAAGAACCATCACGCCAAAAATAAGCAAAGGCGGCATAAGCCATCTAATAAAAGCCCATATGGAGCCTAATGAGCTTTCCACTCCTATATAGGAAAAAAGGAGATTGCCAAGCTGCTGTCCGAAAATTGGGAATACTAAAGCCAGTAAGATGATCAAAACAAAGGCTACTGTAAAAAGCAATGATAAAGAACGATTAATAAAACCAGCTCTCCCATCTACATCATACGCTCTATTTAAAGCCTTCATAAGAGCATCAATACCCTTTGAGGCAGACCAGATTGTCCCGATAATCCCGATAGAAAGAAGCCCGCCATTTTGGTTTGTCAGCACTTCTGTTAAAGTCCCTTCGATAAGGGAAAAGACTTCAGCAGGTATGACATCATCCATAAATTCAAACACCTGCTCCTGCTCAAGGTTCAGGTATGGCAGTAATGTCACCAAAAAAATGAGTAAAGGAAAAAATGATAATAGGAAGAAGTAAGCGAGTTGTGCACCCATACCCGACATATCAACACGCTGCACACTTGATATCAAATCTTGAAAAAAACCTTTTGCAGTCGTTCTGTCGATCTCTGATTCACGTGGTGCGACAAATGATTTAACGAAGGCAATCGCTTCTTTTGGAGCAGAATTTTCTTCTTTCATAAACGTTCACCCCTTCCTCATATCTTTTACATTTATGCTTCCGTATTAGGCTTCGTAAAAGCTTCTTTTGTCTCAGTTACCATACTCATAACTGTATCCGGCAAAGCCTTTGCATCTTCTACCTGTGACATGATTGAGTCGATATTCTTCTGGGCTGAAGAATATAAATTTTGAGCTTGCTCGACTTTTGTTTCAATTAATTGCACCAGCTCGTCGCTGTTTTGTGCATAATACGTTACTGTCTCTTTAATTTTCTTTGATGTTTCAATTGTATGCTGACGTGTATTCTTATCCAGCATACTGATAACCGCCCCTGTCAGAGCACCTAATAAAACTGCAGGTATTAACTTACTTTTTGCCATATCTATTCCTCCTGTATCTGCTTTTTACCCCAAATAACTTGTGTATAAAACAATCATGCTACATATATTTTAAACAGGTTTCCAACTTTTTGAAAGCAATGGGTAGTAAATCATTCCTCATAAATCATTTTTTTCGACATTCCACCATCAATCGTCAAATTGGTCCCTGTTATGAAATTATTTTCAGGATGTGTAAGATATAAACATGCTCTAGCAATATCTTCAGGTTTTCCAACACGATTGGAGAGATGCTGAATATGATCAATATCACGCAACGCTTCATAATCACCGGTTTCAATCCATCCAGGTGAGATGCAATTAACCGTAATATTTTTTTCCGAAAATGATCTGGCCAGTGCATGAGTTAGTGCAACAATCCCTCCCTTACTCGCTGCATAGGCCTCTGTATATGGTTCAGATTGAAAAGCACGTGTGGAAGCAAGCGATACGATAGCTCCCCCTTGCATATATTTCGCTGCCTCCCGGGAGCATAGAAATACACTGCGTAAATTCGTATTTATTATGTCCTCCCAGATTTCCAGCTCCAATTCAGTAGGTGGTTTGACAATAAATTTCCCAGCATTATTAATGAGAATATCAATTTTCCCGTGCTGTTCTGCCGCCTGAGTCATCAATGACCGAATATCGGCTTCTTTTCGTACATCGGTCTGGATGAAATGAATAGCAGGCTCCGTCACTTCTGTAATATCAGCCGCAATCACCGTCGCTCCTTTCTGGCTATAAGCTGAAGCAATGGCTTTACCGATCCCCTGTGATGCTCCTGTTACGATAACTACCTTACCTTGAAACATATAATCGCCTCCTTACTTGAAAACGTATCATTTGTTTCTCATTTTTTCAAATCGATTATTATTGACTTTAGTACAGCAAAATGAAATGATATTTTCGTATATGTAGAAAGGTAGGTTAAAAAATGGATTTAACAAAACCCTCACAGGAAAATGTAGTGTATATGATTGAACAGATGAAAGACAAGCTTCGCATGGTAAACGTAGATGCAATGAAGTCCGAACACTTTAGTGAAGATAATTATGAGGATTTGCTGGATTTGTATGAAATGGTGATGAAACGAGATTCATTCAGTCCTAGTGAAATGCAGGCAATTGTTGCTGAATTAGGTACATTCCGCAAATAAAAATGGAGCGTCTAACTTTGTCTAGACGCTCCATTTTTTGTCTTATTTCCTGGGAAATTCATGTCATTTCCTGTATAGTTTTTTCGAATCCTGCTTATTTGTTTAACGCTGCTGCAATTGCAGCTCCAACTCGAGCATTATTTTTCACAAGGGCAATATTTGCCTCCAATGATTTTCCGGCCGTTAGTTCTTTTACTTTCCCTAACATAAATGGTGTTACTTCTTTTCCGGCAATCCCTTTTTCTTCAGCCTCAGCTAGCGCTTTTTCAATGATACCATTGATGAAGTCCGACTCCAATGCGTCCTCTTGTGGAATTGGATTAGCGATGACCGCTCCGCCGCGCAGCCCTAAATCCCATTTTGCACGCATCATTCCAGCAACTTCCTCCGGGGAATTTGCACGGAAGTTCACCTTAAATTCTGAGTCACGTGTATAGAATGCAGGCAGCATATCTGTGTCGTAGCCGATTACTGGTACACCTTTTGTTTCCAAATATTCAAGAGTTAAACCGATATCTAAAATTGACTTTGCTCCTGCACATACAACAGCTACATTTGTCATCGCTAATTCTTCTAAATCAGCAGAGATGTCCATTGTCGTTTCTGCACCTCTATGTACGCCACCGATTCCTCCAGTTACAAACAGCTCAATTTCCGCAAGTTCTGCGCAGATCATTGTTGCTGCAACTGTTGTAGCACCTAACTTTTTCGCAGCAAGTAAATACCCTAAGTCTCGTCTTGAAGCTTTTGCTACACCTTGTGCATTGCCGAACATCTCTAATTCTTCGTCTGACAATCCAATTTTGATTTTTCCATCAATAATAGCAATAGTCGCTGGAACAGCTCCATTTTCACGGATGATTTGCTCTACTTCTCTTGCAGTTTGTACGTTTTGCGGATACGGCATACCGTGTGAAATAATTGTTGATTCAAGTGCAACAATCGGTAAACCTTTCTCTTTCGCTTCCATTACTTCTTGTGAATAGGATAAATATGCTTCCATTATGATTCCCTCCATATAACTAGTTCGTTTATTGATAAATCTTCTCTTACTGTTGTCTCGCACTGCAATGTCTGCGATGCATTGTAAAGACCAAACTTTACAGCTTCAAGGAATGGCTCATCTTGCAGCATGGCGTGCAGAAAGGCACTCACAAAAGCATCACCGGCTCCTGTAACATCCACTATGCAATCGATAGGTAAGGCCTTCAAACGCTTTATTTTCCCTTTATGGCCTGTTATTACCCCTGCGCCCCCCAGGGTTATGACAACATGATCAACGCCCTTTTCAAGGAATTCAGATACAGCATTTTCGTAATCCTCTTCAGTTTTCAGGCTGCGCTGTAAATAGGTCTCTACTTCATCTTTATTGCTAATAAAATACGTCAATCCCTGTAAACTATCCGGCATATGATTCATTTTCGGGGAAGATACAGGGATAACCGCAAGCGGTATGTCTCTTGTGCGTGCAAGATTCACTATATACTCCACTGTTTCCCGTGGTGCGTTTAAATCAATAATGATGCATCGTGCATCTACGATTCTTGCTTCATACTTTGTAAGCATGGATGGTACCAGCTCTTTATAAATCTCCATATCGGCCATCGCAATAACAAGTTCACCATCATGTGTAAGCACCGCAGAGTAAGAACCGGTCGATTTATCCGGCAAAATCTCTGTCATTTCAAACGAGATAAATTTCTCGGAATGTTTTTTAATCTTCTCTCCATCATGATCTGCTCCCATCATCGTGAGGAGCTTGACTTCGTTCCCGAGTCTCCCTAAATTTTCAGCAATATTGCGGGCTACCCCTCCAACACTTGTTGTAACATTTGCAGGATTGGAAGTCTCTAGCCGGACTGTCCCTTCGATATGAAACTTTCGGTCGACATTCGCTCCTCCAATGGCTACGATAGCCTTCTTCTCCGGAAGTATATAGGCACGGCCTATAACCTCTCCTCTTCTTGTGAGCGAGGAAATGATATTGGCAAGGGCTGGACGTGATAATCCTACTTTCTCTGCCATTTCCTGTTGGGATAGGTAGGGGTTTTCCCTAATCAGCCCCAATACAAGCTGCTCCTTTTCGTTCAAGGCATTCACCTCTTCCAAACATTTGTTTAAATTATAAACCTTTGTTTACGTAAATGTAAAGAGTCTTCTAAAAATTTTTAAAAGAGCTTCTTTTTGCCAAAATTATTGGCAGGTTGATAAGGTGTCCAAAGAAGGACTACTCGTAGTAACCCCTGTTTAAGAAAAAAAGAACTGCCGAGAAGTTTTCACTTTCTCGGCAGTTCGGCTGTTTATTAATTATTATTCGTTCCATTATCTACTTCAGTCGTAATTGGATGATCCGTTCCCACTGGTAAATCTGTTCCATCCTCTGCTATACGCGGCTGAATAAGCACTTCAACACGGCGGTTTTGTGAGCGCCCCTCCGGTGTATCATTTGAAGCAATCGGGCTATACTCTCCAAAGCCTTTAACACTAAAGTATTTAGAGTCCAGAGTTGGATTAGAATCCACAATGATTTTCAAGAAATTCACAGCACGCATGACCGACAGCTCCCAGTTTGATCCAAACTTTGCTGTATTCATTGGGACATTATCTGTGTGACCGGTAATAATAACATTCCGTGCTGGGTCAAATGCTAAAATTTCCGCTAATTCATCCCCGATTTCTGCATATTGAGGTTTAATATCCGCGCTTCCTGGATCAAATAGCACGCTGTCCCGAATTGTAATCAGCAGCCCTTCATCCGTCATCGTTGTCTGGAATTGATCCTCCAGCTCGTTGACTGCAATCAATTCCTCAACCTTCTCTTTTGTTTCCTGAAGCTGGGCTTGATCCTCCTCATAGCGGGAGGCTGACTTTTCTAATTGATCGACAGAGCCATCTGGATTTGCAACAGGCGAAGTATGTTCCATTACGCCCGTGCCTCCATCGAACACTTGATTAAAAACTTGTGACATTCTATCAAGCTTTTCCTGATCCACCGTACTTGAAGCAAACAACACGATAAACAGTGCTAATAAAAGCGTCAATACGTCGGCATACGGTACTAGCCATGATTCATCTATGTGCTCTTCGTGTTTTTTATGTCTACTCTTCTTTGCCAAGGCCATCCGCCCCGCCTTCTGTGATTTTCTTACGTTCTTCCATCGTTAAGTAAGAGGCTAATTTTTGCTCGATTACTCGTGGTGCCTCTCCTTCCAATACAGAAAGAATTCCTTCGATCATCATCATTTTTTGCTTTACCTCTACCGATGACTTTCGCTTTAGTTTGTTGGCGAAAGGATGCCACAGCACATATCCCGTAAAGATACCGAGCAGCGTTGCAACGAAGGCAGCAGAAATTGCGTGACCAAGTTTGTCGATATCCGACATATCCTTTAACGCTGCAATTAAGCCTACTACGGCACCAAGTACCCCAAGCGTAGGCGCATATGTACCTGCCTGTGAAAAGATTTGTGCACCGCTCGCATGACGATCTTCCATAGCATGTACTTCCTCTGTAAGCACATCGCGAATATAATCTGCGTTTTGTCCATCAATCGCAAGAGTTAAGCCATTTTTCAAAAATGGATCTTGAATTTCGGCTGCTTTGCTCTCAAGTGCAAGTAACCCTTCACGTCGTGCCAAATCGGCCCACTGTGAAAACATTTTAATAATTTCAATATCATCCGCGAGCTTTGTTTCCTTAAAAAGCTTGCCAAACAGTTTTGGTACACGCTTCAGTTCCTTCATCGGGAACGCGATGACAACCGCTGAAATTGTACCGAAAATAATGATGAAAATTGCGGCGGGATTGATAAGGGTCGCAGGTCCAACCCCTTTGAGAAACATCCCTACAAGCAGTGATACGCCCGCCAGTATAATTCCTAATAATGATGAAATATCCATGATAGTACCTCCAATGACTCGTTCTACTTTTATTTCGACTTTATCTGTTTTTTATTAACAATTGGATTCAATTTAATATAAATGTTACTCATTTTTCGTCACAAAGATTTTTATATTCATAACATTATAATTTTTGATTATATTGAATCATCTGTATAATTAACGCTATAATCCATATGGAGGAGTGATAAAAATGGACTCAATCTTTTCTAATAATTTATCAAAATATGCTGAATTAGCTGTAAAAGTAGGGGTAAATATTCAAAAAGATCAATACCTTTACATTGCTGCGTCTACAGATGCAGTAGATTTTGTTCGTCTCGTAACAAAGATTGCCTATGAAGAAGGCGCTAAACAAGTCTTCGTTGATTTTTCTGATGATCAAGTGGGACGTTCCCGCTATCAATTGGCACCCGAAGATTCATTTGATTTCTTCCCTCCTTGGAAGGTACAGGAGCGCGAGTGGCTGGCAGAACAAGGGGCTGCGTTCATGAGCATCGTTTCTCAGGACCCTGATCTTTTAAAAGGCATCGACCCAAAACGTATTGCTGCTTTCCAGAAAGCAGCTGGAACGGCATTAAACAAATATCGCCAGTACGTGCAATCTGATAAAATTTCCTGGACTGTCATCGCTGCTCCTTCAAAGGGCTGGGCTTCAAAAGTATTCCCGGAACTGCCTGAAGAAGAACAAATGGGCGCCTTATGGGATGCTATTTTTAAAGCGACACGTGCAGACCTGGAAAATCCGGTGCAAGCTTGGACCGAGCACAATGATGCTCTTCACGAGAAAGTGGACTATCTAAACAAAAAGAAATATGCAAAACTCCACTACACAGCACCAGGTACGGATTTAACAATTGACCTGCCAAAAGGTCATTTATGGTGCGGTGCAGGCAGCATTAATGAACGCGGTGATGAATTTATGGCGAACCTGCCTACAGAAGAGGTCTTTACAGTCCCTCATAAAGACGGCGTCAATGGCTATGTTTCTAGTACAAAGCCGTTAAGCTATGGCGGAAACATTATTGATGACTTCAAAATTACATTTGAAAAAGGACGTATTGTAAAGGTAGAAGCAAAACAGGGTGTAGAAGTATTGAAAAACCTTGTAGCGACAGATGAAGGCTCTCACTATTTAGGAGAAGTAGCACTTGTTCCGCACGACTCACCAATTTCTAACTCAGGCCTTCTGTTCTTTAATACATTATTTGATGAAAATGCATCGAACCACTTAGCAATCGGCAGCGCTTATGCATTTTGCTTAGAAGGTGGAAAAACGATGTCACCTGAGGAATTAATGGAAAACGGGCTAAATCAAAGTATTACACATGTAGACTTTATGGTGGGTTCTGCTGAGATGAATATTGATGGCATTACAGAAGACGGACAGCGTGAACCTGTCTTCCGAAAAGGAAATTGGGCCTTTTAATCTGAAGTAAAACTATTTTTTCTTACAAACTAGATGTCAAGAGCAGCGAATTTACAATGATAATGGTGGATGAATTAGGATGTCTTCCTTATTATCCCCTTCATTATCTCGTCACAATTATGTATTTTCCTTAAATAAACCTATCAATTGCCCATTTATTTAAGGTATAATTGGTTGTAAGGATTATCTTATTTTCAGGAAGGGGTTATTCGACAATGCATTATCCAAATCTTCCAGAGTACTATACAACAGTATTAGGATTCTCTGTCGTAATTCTTATTTGCTTAATGTTCTTTATCCACTATTTACGTGTGGGATTACATTCACACGATTCAGTGCGTATTGATTCGAAATCCAACGCTCACAAATAAGTTTTCTAAAACAGCTACGGACGCCGTAGCTGTTTTTTATTTTCTCCATAGACAATGTTCAGTTAGTATAAACACTCGGACGAGGTTTCTGTCCTGCTGCGGAGATTTCCTTTCTCATTAAACTGTGGCGCTATTTTTACAATATTTCAACCGTTTTGTGACATTGTTGTTTGAATTCTCTTACTTTTACACTACAATAATAGTAGTAAAAGAAAGGAGATTCATCTATGTCTTTATTACACGATATTCTCGATTTCAATCATTCGTTCGTAGAAGAGAAAAAATACGAACCATTCATTACAACAAAGTTTCCGGATAAGCGCGTTGTTGTCCTATCTTGCATGGACACAAGACTGGTAGAACTACTGCCGAAAGCGATGAATTTGCGCAACGGTGATATGAAAATTGTCAAAAGTGCGGGTGCAATTGTAAACCATCCATTTGGCGGCATTATGAGGAGTTTACTAGTAGCTGTTTATGAGCTGCAAGCAGATGAAGTATATATCATTGGGCATTATGATTGCGGAATGAGCGCTGTCGACCCGGATGTTATGCTTGGTCATATGATTGAGCGCGGCATCAAACAAGAGACAATTGATACAATCACTTATTCTGCTGTTGATTTACGTGAATGGCTGCGCGGCTTTGGGGATGTAAAAACAAGCGTCCTGAAAAGCGTAGACCTTGTGCGTACGCATCCTCTTATGCCAAAAGGAGTCCCGGTTCATGGCCTTATCATTGATCCAGGTACTGGACGACTTGATCTCATCACGGATGGCAATCAAGATCAGTAAAAAGCTGCAAGCCTTACCTATACGTAAGAATGCGAGTAGATTTTATTGAAATACCACCTTTAAAATAAGGCATTATTTCTTGCTAATTTGATTATAAAAAACGGCACCGGTTTTATCCGGCGCCGTTATTTTTTTTGTTTATATAATCTTCCTGCAAAATTGCGTACATATAATGGTCTACCCATTCCCCATTAATATATAAAAGCTTCCTCATCAAGCCTTCTCTCACAAAAGCTGCTTTTTCAACTACACGGATGGAAGGAATGTTTGCAGGTGCTATATAGGCTTCTACCCGATGCAGTTTGATCGATGTAAACGCAAAATCTACAACGAGCTTTACTGCCTCTGTAGCCATACCCCTGCCTACAAAGTTTTCATCCATCGAATACCCTACAAAAGCACTCGAATACGGCATGCGCTTAATAGCATAAAGAGAAATGTGACCAACTAATTGATCTGAATTTTTTTCATATATTCCAAAGGAAAACTCCCGGTTCAATGCAAGCAGTTGTATTCCTTCCAGAATCTTTTTATATTGCGCTTCTTCAGTATAGAAATCATCCCGGTGTATAGGCTCATACGTCGACCAAAAGTGTTTGTTGTTCAATAGAAGCGTTGCGAGATTCTTCGCATCCGATTCCGAGAACGTCTGCAAGTAGCATTTTTCTCCGTCAAGCCTCACTACCCGATCACCCTTCTTTCGAAATAAGCTGAACAAACTCTTCAACATCTTTCACACAGAGCGCAATGCCCTTCTCCCAAAAATCACATTTTGTAATATCTTCTCCCAGATGCTTCATTGCTAGGTCTTCTACTGTCATAATCGCTGTATCACGAAGCAGTGCCATATACTTTTCTTCAAATGCAGTGCCTTCTTCTTTGGCCTTTGCATAAATGCTTAGTGAAAATAGATAGCCAAATGTATACGGGAAGTTATAGAAAGGTACCCCCGTAATATAGAAGTGCATTTTAGATGCCCAGAAGTGTGGATGCGTCTCACCTAGCGCCCCCGCAAATGCTTCACGCTGTGCTTCTTCCATCAGTTCATTTAAGCGCTTTGTGGATACAATCCCTTGCTTTCGCTCTTCGTAAAAACGAGTTTCGAATAGGAAGCGGGCATGAATATTCATAAAGAACGCAACAGACCGTTGGATTTTATCTTCCAGCAGCGCAATTTTTTCTTCCTTGGATGAAGCTTCATTTACTGCTGCATCCGCTACGATCATCTCTGCAAAAGTAGAAGCTGTTTCCGCTACATTCATTGCATAGCGGCGGTTTAATGCATTCATTGGACGTAATGCATATGTATGGAATGCATGTCCAAGCTCATGTGCTAGTGTCGAAACATTTGACATTGTACCTGAGTATGTCATGAAAATACGTGATTGCTGTGCAAGCGGCAGACCTGTGCAGAAACCTCCCGGACGTTTATCATCACGATCTTCTGCTTCAATCCAGCCCTCTTCAAAGGCTTTACGCGCAAAGCTTTCCAGCTCAGGTCCAAATTTACCAAAATGCTTTAGAATGAATTCTGCTCCCTCCTGGTACGAAACTTTTGCTGTCGAGGCAGTGACAGGTGCATCAAAGTTAAACCAGTCCATCTTTTCTTTCCCAAGCATATTCGCCTTTGCTTCCAAAAACTTTACAAACGGAGCCTTGTTATCTGAAATAGCTTTCCACATTGCATCAAGCGTTTCTTGCTTCATTCTGTTGATTTGAAGCGGTTCCTGCAACACTTCATCCCAGCCGCGCTTCTTGTATGTTGTCAGGCGGAATCCTGCAAGGTGATTTAACGTCTTTGCGAAAAACTCTTCCTTTTCTGTGAAGATTTTTTCCAACGCTTCGAACGCATTCTTTCGTACCGTTTCATTCGGGTGAGAGCTTAAATTATTTGCCTGTCCCACAGATAGCAGTTTCTTTTCACCCTCAACATCGACCTCTACCTTAATATCCCCAATGAACATATTGTAGAGCTGACCCCATGAAGAATAACCATCTACGCTTAAAGCAGAAATGAGCGCCTCTTCTTCCTCAGACAGCTTTTGTTTCGCTTGTTCCCGCCATTCCGAAAGGATAAATGCGAATTCGCTTAGTTCCGGTAAAGTAAGCAGTTCTTCAAAGCGCGCTTCTTCCATCTCCGCAAGCAATTGCTGTAATCGAAGGACTGCTGGAGAATAGCTCGCCGAAATGGCGCTTAATTGTCCCTGCAATTGCAATGCCTTCACGTCTTTTGTATTTTGCGCTGTTAAACAAGAAAGCATACCGCCTGCATGCATAATCTGCTCCATAACTTCTTTTAGCTGGTCGATTGTATGACGAAGTTCACTCGCCGACACCTCTGTCGTCAATGCTTTTGTTTGAGCGATTAGCGCCTCTACCTGCGGTGGTAAAGCATCAATAAATTGCTGGAACGCAGGAGATTCACTGCCTCCCTCAAAAAATACATCTAGATCCCATACCTCTGGATACATTGTTCTCATCTTTACTCCTCCTCAATCTCTCATAATCATTGTTTTCTTAAATAAAGGAAAATTCAGACTAATGAGCGTAGTTTGCTATTTAGTCCGATTCCCGAAATATATTTTCTATTATAGGCTATTTCCGCTTCTTTTTCGATTTATTTTTTCGCTGTGCTTTTGATTTTCGGTTTGAAGTTGTTTTATCCTTCATTTCAAGATCTGCTGCGACTTCTTTTTCTGCCTGTTCAAGTTCCCCAATCGCCTTCTTTTCCTCTTGCTCAAATACATTTTGAATCTCAAGCCCTCTGCGCTTTGCTTCTCTTTTAATCTGTGCGAGTGTCTCCTCCAGCACTTGTATACGTGCATGATATTTATTGTTTCCTGCAACCAGAATCCACGGAGCCACATCTGAATCCGTCTTCGCAAACATTTCATCAGCAGCCGTCACATACTCATCGAATTTTTCACGGTTGCGCCAGTCTTCGTTCGTCAATTTCCATGCCTTATAAGGATCGTTTGCCCGTTCATTAAAACGTTTCAGCTGTTCATCCTTATCAATATGAATCCAGAACTTTAAGACAATATAATGACCTGCAGTTAGAAGACTTTCAAAATCGTTAATTTCATCGTATGCTCGCTTCCACTCCTCTTCTGTCGCAAACCCTTCCAGCCGCTCTACCAAGACTCTGCCATACCAGGAGCGGTCGAAGATAGACATCTGCCCATGCTGAGGGAGCTTACGCCAGAAGCGGTGCATATAGTGATAGCGCTGTTCATGAGGCTGTGGTGCTGAAATGGGATGGACGACATATCCGCGTGGATCAATGCGTTCTGTCAGGCGCTTGATGGCTCCCCCTTTTCCCGCGGCATCCATTCCTTCGAAAACTAATATTAATCCTATTTTATTGTTGAATAAAAACTGCTGGGCGTTTAACATTTCATATTGTAGGACGTTCAATTTTTTCTTATATAATTTTTTATCCAATTCTACAGATAGATCTAAATTTTTTAGTTTTTTCACAGAATCACTCCTTGAACATTGATATTTTTATTGTAAACCATAATGGATAGTAATGGTATTTCTTGTTGCATCCCCTTGAATTGTATATAATTTTAACGAAAGGAGAGGAAGTTATGGGGCGTATCATCACCCTCGCTATGACATCACTCGCGTTGATCGCCTACTCCATGACTGCGTTGTGGATCGGCATTAATGGCGTTACAGCTATCAATGCAATAGAACGGCTACCGCTTATCTTCTCACCGGCTGGCTTTGTCTATTTATTTTCCATTATTTTATATGCCGGCCTTCTTGTATACGTTTGGCAGGCCTATCAAAATCGCCAAACCATTTTGGCTATAACTAGGTTGCAAGTCATTTTATTCGTTATTGCCTGCGGTCTCCAAATCGCCTTTTTCCATATGTGGCATTATGAACACTATATGGCTTCCATTATTCTGCTGGCACTACAGCTCCTTTCTTTATTCGGTTTGTACCTAACATATCCGTTTCATAAGGAACATATTTTGTTACGCATTCCCATTGCAACGTGGCTTGGCTGGAACTTATTCTTTATTTTTATCATTTTTAGCTATATTCAATTATATTATGAGTGGCATGGCTTTGGGCTAAGTAACGCATTATGGGCTGTGATTTTGCTCACTGGAGGAGCAGCTTTCGCCCTTCATTTACGTTACCACCATTTCGATCGGGTTACACCGGCTATTTTTATATTTGGCTATATAGGAATCATGGTGGCAAATGGCTTTGAGGAGCTTTTTGTCTCAGCCGCTGCCCTATTTTTATGTGGCGTTATGGTCGTAGGTATTGTTTTTATGGAGAAGAAAAGGAAAAAAGAGTAGATAAGTTTTGGTCGTATCCTGCTGTCAGAATAACTCTGGCAACAAGATGCGGCCTTTCTTTTCTACTAGCTCGCTGAAAAAATTAAAAGCTGTGGACTTATTGTCCACAGCTCCAAAGTGAAAACAAAGTCATTTTTGGACTTTGTTTTCACGTTTCTTCAGCTAGTTATACATAAAGTAACATTTTATTCAGCTTGTCTTGAAAACGCTTGCCAGGCAAGGCGCGCTGATGAGCGAAGACGCGAATAGAACCTAAGTTCATGAGCGGACGAGCGAGGCAAGCAACGATGGATGAAAGCGTTTTTCAACAGGCTGAAGCTGTGGACTTATTGTCCACAGCTCCCCGTTAATCCTCTAAAGAAGTAAGGATAATTGGTTTATCTTTTGTCACGATAATAGAATGTTCGATCTGAGCAACCAATGATTTATCTGGCGTAATAAATGTCCAGCCATCGCCGGCTTCTACAATATGTTCTGCCTTTGCTGAAATGAATGGCTCGACTGCCAGCACCATGCCCTCTTTCATAATTGTTGTATCCCATGCATCATAATAGTTTAAAATGTGATCTGGCGATTCATGCAGAGAACGTCCTAAGCCGTGTCCTGTCAGGTTCATAATAACTGTTAGACCATGATCACGTGCCTCGCGCTCAACCGCTTTCCCGATTTGATTCAGCTTGGAGCCTGCTTTGACTTTTGTCATTGCACGTTCAAATGAAGACTTCGCTACCGCACAAAGCTTTTCTTTATCCTCAAAGCCTTCACCTACAACAAAGGAAATACCCGTATCTGCAAAATAGCCATTCCATGATCCGGATACATCGATGTTTACGAGATCGCCCTCTTGGATCACTTTATCACCTGGAATCCCGTGCGCCACTTCATGGTTTACTGAAATACATGTATAGCCTGGGAAGTCATATTCGCCCTTAGGACCTGATACAGCTTCTGCCTCCTCAAACATGCGGCCTGCAATTTCGTCAAGCTCGCGTGTTGTAACACCCGGCTTTGTCGCAGCTTTCATTGCTTCACGAATTTCAGCAACGATCCGGCCGATTTTTTTAAATGCATCTAGCTCTTCCTGTGTTTTAACAATCATGCTCAAATTCCTCTCTTGATTAAAAATGTCCCTTCTTACTATATCATATGAACTTGAGCGTGACACAGCAGAGTTTCTCGACCAATTGTATAGAAAGCTGTAACTGCCTAGCCTTGCTTCAACAATTTCGGTGCAGCGGTAAATAATAGGCTCGCAACTATTGCTGTTAGGATAATAGCTGGAATCATGTATGTGCCGTTATAAATAATAGAGTAAATCCATTCATTTTGGTCTCCTGCATATTCAGCAAAAAAGACTGCCCCTGCAACTGTATGTGCAGCATAACGAAGAAGCCCTCCAATAACTGTACCAAGCGTAATATAGAGAATAATTCTTGACTTCACTGAATTGCGTGCTGCTTCAAGCAACGGTTTTCTTACAACTGCGGCTAGTCCAACAACCGTGAAAGCAAGACCATAATCGAGAAGTCCCTGTACCCAATGGTAGATTTTTGGAGCAAACATCATTTGCAATATACCAATAAGTAATCCCGTTGTCAGACCAGCTCCCAGTCCCCAGCGAATGGCCATTAATACAATCGGCACCATAACGAAGCTGACCGATCCTCCCTGCGGCATACTGATAGTAAGGGTATCCAAAATAACGCCTACTCCTGCGAAGACAGCAATCTCCACAAGCATTAATAATCTCTTTTTATCCATTCTAATGTCCCCCTTAGATGTAGAACACAAGAAGGTGGAATAGAAAAAACGACCTCAGGACAGAGCCTGACGTCGTTTGAAGTCGGTTTCCATCCACATCCCTACGCAAGCTTTAACTTACAGGTTCTAAGAGTCAGTGCAGATTCCGTGCACAATCTCAGCCGACTTACTCGGCCCCCCTTGTGGTACATCTTAAATTTCCTTTATTGTACGAGAGTGTGTTACATTTTTCAAGTACTAAAAATTATGAAACTTCCACATATTTAATACGTAAATATAACAAATGTGTAAATAAAAAGGGGTATGATTCAATGGATACTAACAAAGGATTAAGCGCTCTAAATTATTTCAGCGTGTTTTTCGCTCCGTTCATCGTTCCAATCATTGTTTATTTTGTGAGCTCGGATCCTGAGGTGAAACGTCATGCAATGCGGGCTTTATTATCTCACCTTATCCCGGTAGTACTTGGCGTTGTACTCTTTATTTTGATGTTTGTCGTAGAGGTATTCGGAGTACAGGGGAACGAGGAAACAATGTTTGTCTTTTGGATCATTTTCGTTCTTGGATATGGTGTTCTTTATCTAGCTATCACTATTTGGAATGTGGTGCAGGGAATAAAAGTTCTCCGCTAATAAGTTTATGTGAAAGGGTGTTTTGGGTACTTAAAAAAGTACCATACTAAACATCATCACAAAGGCTGAAGGAGGCTGACATACATGAAGATTAAAAATTTATTTAAAACAGCTGTTAAATGGGGTCCTGTTTTATATCCTGTCATCAAAAAGATTTTGGGTAATCGAAAGGCTAAGACTTCTATGGGGACGCGACGCCGATAACTGGTCAGCGACATACAACAGTTTCGTCTAGAAGCTATTCTTACTGCTTTGTTCCTTCCCTTAATGGATTAATCACACGCTAAGCAAGAAAAGGCTGTCCAGAAAGCATAACTTTCTGGACAGCCTTTTTTGTGATACATATCCTTCAAGAAGAATAGCCATCAAACTTATAAATGCCTCTCAAAAGACATTTTAACAGCCTCTTTGTTTATCTTTACTTCAATATAATATTCGTACGGCTATGGCCTTCCTTTAACTTTTCTACTTCCAGAATAGCAGGCATTGCTTCTTTCAGCTCTGCTACATGGGAGATGACACCTACCATACGTCCAGATTTCTGCAGTTCAATTAACGTATCAATTGCACGCACTAATGATTCTTCATCAAGTGAACCAAACCCTTCATCGATAAACATCGTATCTATACGGACATTTCCTTGGAAGCTTTGGATGACATCTGCCATACCAAGCGCCAGGCAGAGCGAAGCATTAAATTTTTCCCCGCCGGATAACGTTTTTACGTCCCGGACTTGTCCAGTATAGCCATCATATACATCAAGGCTCAACCCGCTTTGCCGGCCATGGGATTCCTGGCGTTCTGAGCATTCCAGCCTGAACTGTCCATTTGATAAATGATCCAGACGAATGTTAGCGGCTTCTGTAATTTGTTCAAGATACCCCATCTGTACATACCGCTCAAAAGAAATACGAGGTTCATTTTTCCCTCTAAGCACATCATACAGCTGAACAATCTCTCCGGAAATTTTCTCAAGCCGGTCGATTTCCTCTGCCGCCATAGCCAGTTTCTGTATATAGTAATCGCACTGAACAGCATATTCTCTTGTCCTGTTCAATATATTGAACGCTTCCTCGTAGGCCGCTTTTAATTCTTGCAGCTGTTCGCGCATCACTTCTACATCTATTTGTTCCTTTCCTTCCAATGCTTTTTGCTCTGCCTCTATGTACTCCTTGAGTGCATGAGTATCTTTTATAAAATCCATATATTGCTGCTTTAGTGCAGCTATTTGTTCTTCTGTTCGCAACGCTGACTTAAAGGCTTCTTCATCTTTAAAATTTGCTTGGAACATAGCATTTTGCAATTTCACTTTTGTATCGGCAAGCTTATCAGCCAGTATTTGTTTTAATTCGGAAGTATGCTTGACTGCTTCCTGAGCTTTTACAAAATCAGTATGGACTTGTTCATAGTGCTGTTCCGCTTCCTTTAATGATTGCTGCAGGACAGCCAGTTTTCTCTTGGCTTCATTATATGCTTCTTTTACCTGTGTAAGCGTTTCTAACTGTGCGGGAATATTGCGCTGTTTTTCCTCTAAAGTTGCCTGTTGTTGAATGAACTCCTGCTTTTTCTGTTCATAATCCTTCCGCAGTACTTCAAGGTTTTCTTCACACTGGTCCAGAATGTGCTGTGTTTGCTTTACCTGAGACTTTAATACGGCAGCTTCTTCACTTTTCTGATGCAAGACTTTGACTTCCGTAGATGCTTCTATATACTGCACTTTATAATCTTCTGCGCAATAGAGGTTCACCCCCATCGCAAGCAGCTCTTCCTGTTGATCTTGCAGCTGTACTTGTGATGCTTCCATTCTGCCGAATACAAGCGAATGCTGCTGTTGCGTGTGCACCACTGTCTCTTTAAGCTGCTGGAGGACTTTTTTATCAATGGTTTCTTCTGCATGAATCTGAATATTCGGGTGCTCTGTGCTGCCACATACCGGACAGGCGTCTCCCGGTCTAAGTGCTATAGCTAACTCATAGGCTCGATTGTGAATCCATTTCTGCTCTTGCTCCTCATAAAATCGAAGCGCCTGTTCATATGCCGCCTTAGCTTGTTCAGTATCTGATTGAAGACTTGTAATCTGTTTTAATATTTTTCCGATCTTATCAAACCCAAGAACAATTTCCTTTAACCGCTGTTCCTCCGCCATCTTCTCCGGTAGCTTTACAATCTGCTTTTCCACTTCTTCCAACGTAACCGATTGATTTTCTAACAGCTTTTTATGCTGTTGAGAAAGTGCTGTAACTTCCAGCAGTTGCTGCTCCACTTGTTCAACTGATTGTTGCAACATAGGAACACTTGCGGATAGTCTGTCTATTTCTTCATAAATAGGCTTGATTTTTTCTAGT
Source organism: Lysinibacillus canaveralius (assembly GCF_047301505.1). NCBI lineage: Bacteria > Bacillati > Bacillota > Bacilli > Caryophanales > Bacillaceae > Lysinibacillus > Lysinibacillus canaveralius. The sequence continues at coordinate 3,842,987 of NZ_CP154840.1, forward strand.
TCATTGATTTTATTTGCTTGTGCCGTTCGTTCAGGTTCACGTGCTTGCTCTTGCTTTAAACGAACTTCTGCTTCTGTAAATGTTACTTCAAGACGCTTTAGCTCCGTCCCATAAGCATTCAGTCTTTCAGAAGCAGCGGCAAGCTCTTGCTCAGTTGCGCTGCATGCTTGATATACCGGAAGGATACCAGCTGCCTTTACAGCCGTCTCCCATTCTTTGTTCTTCTGTTCAAATAACGGACGTTCTTCTTCTTTTTTAACAAGCAAATCGCGCTTCAACTGTAAAGTATGAAGACGTTCGTTCAACTTCTCTCCTTCAATGCACTTTTCCTGCAATTCATTATGTGCTTTAAAACTTGCAGTGTAAGCAGTCTCATCCAGCAGAGTTTTTTGTTCATAATACCGTTTTTCTTCTTCAAGCGCCTGCAAAATTTGATAAACATTTGCATGGCTCTCTATACGCTCAAATAATAATGATTCACGTAATGGCAGTGCTCCTGAAATTTGGTCGATATACTGGTCACGCATTGCCTTGGCCATTTTTGATTGATCCTCTGCAGCCTGCTTTTTTCCCTCTAGCTTTTTAGCGATTTCTCCGTATCTTTCGGTCTTGAAAATTTTCCGCAGAATCGCTTCTTTATTTTCTGTCTGGGAGGTTAATAGCTTTCGGAATTCACCCTGAGGCAGCATGATAATTTGATTGAATTGATCATATGTCAATCCAATAATCTCTTCAATTTTAGTATTAATTTCCTTAGCCTTTTGCCGTTCGACAACTTTTACTTCTTCGCCTTTAGGTCCAATCTCAAAAAATGCGTAGTCTTCGCCCGTCGCTGTCTTTCTTCCCTTTTTCACATGGGGAAGCTGCCGGAATACACGATATGTCCTGTCGTGCACTTCAAACAGCAGCTCGACAGCTGTATGCACCTTGTCCTCGGCAAATTGGCTGCGCAGCGACTTTTGATCCTTTCGGTCGGAACCACTTCCGCTCCCATAGAGAGCAAAGGCGATACCATCAAAGATTGTTGTCTTTCCAGCTCCTGTTTTCCCCGAGATAACGAATAGCCGATGATTTTCAAGCTGAGTAAAATCGATAACTTCTTCGCCCTTATAAGGTCCAAATGCTCGCATCATTAGTTTAAGAGGTTTCATTTCGCTCCTACCTCCTGCCCTTCTCGTTCCTCTACTAGCAGTTCATTTACCGCTTCCTTAAACAATTGCTCCATCATATCACTTGGTTCCTGCTTCGTTACTTCCTCATAAAAGGCTTTAAACAGCGTAAAGTCATCCAGCTGCTCACGTTTAGCCAGTCCCATTTCCTCTTCCTTTGCCATGCGTATTGTTTTTCGCTCTACATGCAAAGCATTTTTATATACCGTACGAACCTGCTCCATCGCATTGATAACAGGGGCTTGATCAGTAAGGCGTACAAAAACGTAATCATCACTTTCCTCGTGTCTTAAAATCTGTTGAATTTCTCCCTCTACAACACGAATGTCACGACGTGGAATGAGCTTTCGCTTGTCTACCTTAATGGCGCCATCTGCTGCCAGTTCCACCACATAGAAGCCCTTTTCATGTGCTGCTTCAGATAATGAATATTTAAGCGGTGACCCGGCGTAACGTATTTTCTCCTGCAATACATAATGGCCCTTATGTAAATGTCCCAGTGCCGTATAATGGAACGCCGCAAAATGGTCAGCATTTACGCATTCCGAGCCTCCGATAGCAAGAGGGCGTTCTGAATCACTCGTGTTTTCAGCATCTTCTCCATAAGGGGTAACGAAGGCATGCGCCACGGCCACATGCCGGACTTCCGGTTTCATCTGCTGCTGGATGTGGGATACGGTTTCTTTCATTGCCTGATTATAGGTCGTCACCTGCCGATTGCCAAATATCTGTCTTATAATACTCGGCTCAGCAAATGGGATGAGATGAAAATGCACTTCTCCATGCTCGTCCTTTAATATGACCGGCTGTAAATCGGCTCTCATTTCCCCTGCTAAATAAAGACCCGCATCCTGCATAAGCTTACTGCCGAACTGCAAACGTGTCGGACTATCATGGTTCCCCGAAATGGCTATGACAGGAATCTTCCGCTTTAAAACAATTTCAGCAAGTGTATCATCCAATAAATCGACAGCATCTACTGGCGGGATTGCCCTGTCGTACAAGTCTCCTGCTATAACGATGACATCTGGCTTTTCTTTATCGATTGCCTCTATGAATTGCTGTAAAATATAGCGCTGGTCCTCTGTCATATAGACACCTTGTACAAGCTTCCCTAAATGCCAGTCGGCTGTGTGGAAAATTTTCATAATAGTTGCCTCCTTTCAAATTCCGTTGAGTTACCATTATCATATAACATGTATTTGCAAATTAAAACGTACGTTCTGTTTTTTTATCGAATAGAAGTGCAGCCCTTTATCCTAAGAATTTTTTCTCCTATCAATTGCAGCGGCGTATCTTATCTCATTAGAAAGAAAAAGCGATTCCCTCTAAAGAAAGAATCGCTTCCAGCGTTCATACCCGTAATGTACTGCAATTTCTTCAATCGGCTTCAGCGCCACCCCATCTTCTTCAACTGATTGCAATTGCTCCCGCTGCTGCAGCAGCTCTTCAAACGTGAGCGGGTTCGGAGCCGGCAATTCCGCTATGCTCAGCTTTCGCAAACCCTGCTTTTCTAAGAAGGCATTTGCCATCACCATATAGCCTTCGATGTTCGGGTGTACATCAGATGGATTCGGCAAATATCTGGCTGCTTCATCACCAAATACTACGGGTACAAATTCGGCTTCAAATTGACCTGCAATGCGCTCCAAAATTTCATTAAGTATGCTAAGCTGCCGTTTAACTCCCTCGGCCTGCGATTCGTGAACACTTGTATATGGGAAATAATATCCCATTACATAGATCTTTGCACTAGGAGCAAGTTCCCTTACTTGTGTCAGCAGCTCTATATAATCCTTTCTCGCCTTGTTTAAAGCAAAATTAGCTGACAACTGCGAGTAGCTGATTTTGCCTGACTGAGGATTGTGTGACACGAGAGAAAGTAAATTATTTGCACCGGCTGAAATCGTGATAAGTGTAGCATCCTTCAATAGCCTATGTGCTTCCTCTGTCTGGACTCGTTCCAGGACATCTCCTACTGTATATCCTGGAAAAGCAAGCTGTTTTGTAAATGACGTCAGCTGACCGGAACGCATTAATTGCGTGGCAATCAAATCAGTATAGCCTGCATCAATTTCTGCATACGGTGTTTGCCCCGCTGCAAGGGAATCCCCTAGGGCAACATATACTTCTTTTGCCGAGGCACTAGATGTAAACAGAAAAGATGCAAGGAGAAAGATCCACACCTTTTTCATCCTGCATCCCTCCCTTTGGTTTTATCTAAAGTATTTTCCTTCATATGCTTTTCTATCAGTTGCAAATGACAGCAGCTTTCATATGCTCAGTGACACCGAGCTTATAGGTTTGGTTTCACACTTGGACCGATAGAGTGCGGTTCAGGTTCGTTGTCTGTTTAATATAACAAACCTAAACCAACTTCCTCCTTAAACGCTGTCCGGCTGAAAAGATATTTGGATTTGTATTCACCCTTTTATTTACAGGACCCGAAGACTTGTGTAGAAGAAGTTAAAATGCCCAGCTTCCTTTACGGAAAATCGGCTCCATTGTTCCATCAGCCAACTCTCCGTCAATGTCCATCTCAGCGCTGCCGATCATAAAATCTTCATGCGTAATGGATGTATTAATACCAAGTGCTTCAAGCTGTCCTTCCTCTAGTGCACGCCCTCCTTCATAGCAAGTAGGATACGCTTCCCCAATAGCTAGATGGTTGGAGGCATTTTCGTCAAACAACGTATTGTAGTACAAGATATTCGAAGAAGAAATTGGTGACTCATGTGGAACAAGAGCCACTTCTCCTAAATAGCTAGACCCCTCATCTGCTGTAATCAGCTGCTGCAGCAGGTCATTTCCTACCTCAGCATGAGCCTTAATAATTTTTCCATTCTCAAATGTTAAAGAAAACTGATCAATAATGTTTCCTTTATAGGCAAGCGGCTTTGTATTAGCAACAGTGCCGTTTACTCCGTATTTTGCAGGCATAGTATATACCTCTTCGGTCGGCATATTGGCAATGAAAGTTACACCTTGGGGAGATTTACTTCCACCTGTCAGCCATAGGTGCTTATCCGGTAATTCAATCGTCAAGTCTGTTCCTGGTGCTTTATAATGCAATTTTTTATAACGCTTTTCATTTAGCATTGCTGCCCGCTGCTCCAGGTTTGCTACATGCTCACGCCAAGCTTTTACGGCATCACCGCCGCCAATACGTACTGTTTGGAAGATCGCTTCCCATAAGGCATCTACCTGCTCTTCTTTGGGCAATTGCGGGAATACCTTTGCTGCCCAATCCGAAGAAGGTACCGCCACGATAGACCATGCTACATTATCATTCATGACAGCCTTCCGATATCCTGCAAGCGCTGCACCAGCTGCTTTTTGATGAGTCGATATCTTTTTAACATCGATACCCTTTAACAAATCTGGATCTGCTGCGTCAATCCATAAAAATGCCCCATTGCGGTCGATGAGCTCCTGGCGCTGCTCAACAATCCAGCGCGGGAATTTTTCAAGCTCCTCTACTGTCGCATTTTCGAAAAAGGCACGTTCAAATACATCATCCGTCAAATTGACATGCACCCGCCCTGCTCCAGCTTCATATGCCTTCTTCACCAATTCGCGCGTAAACGGAAGCGTATCTGTCGAGGTGTTGATTAAAAGATACTGCCCCTTTTGAATATTTACTCCAACCTTTACAGCCAGTTCTGCAAACGCAGACAATTTCTCCTCAAATGTCATCCATTACTTCCCCTTTTTAAATGTTCTTTTTGCTTTTCCCTTACCGTCCTTTGCCTTGTACGGTTTCTTCATAGGTTCCTTGTCCTCTTTGCCATTGTCCTTCTTTGGGGTCTTCTCTATTGTTTTTGAATTCCCTTCAATAAGCGTGCCTTGCGTCCAGATTTTTTGGACCGGTTTCTGCGAAAGCTCACGCGTCCATTTTTTATATGTTTTCTCGTCTTTGTAAGAAAGAAGCGTCAATATCTCCCCATCTGCTCCTGCGCGGCCTGTCCGTCCGGAGCGGTGAAGATACTGCTCGATTGTACGTGGTACATCTACGTGAATAACGTGTGTTAAGCCTGCAATATCAAGCCCCCGCGCCGCAATATCCGTAGCAATTAAAATACGCGCTTCCCCTTTACGGAATGCATCTAGCGCTTTCTTTCGTTCTTCCTTTTTCATATCAGAATGAAGGGTAACAATCGGTGCATCCTTATATTTCAGCTTTGTTTCTTTCATTAACACTTGATCGATATTATTGACGAAAGCTAGACCATGCATTTCTTCTAGGTTAGATAGACGACGCAGTAAATCCGTTTTATCTCGTTCCTCAACTTTTACGAAGGAATGCACCACCTTTCCTACCTTTACCATATCCTCGGGCTTGATTTTAATACGCAGCGGTTCCAACATCATTCGTTCTGCTACAAGCTCGATTTCCTCTGTAATTGTCGCAGAAACGACGACAACTTGGCGCCCCCAGGCAGAGCCATCGATGAATGATTTCACAACTACACGATATTCCCGGCTCAGCAGCTGGTCACATTCATCAAGTACAATTGTTTCAATTTCTTTCAGCTTCAGCTTGCCACTGCGTGCGAGCTCATTCAAACGACCTGGTGTTCCAACAACAATGGTCGGCTTTTTCTTTAGCTTTTCAATTTGGCGTGCCGAGTTAGCACCGCCAATCAGCTGCTGTACAGTAATATCAGTATCTGCTGTCCACTCACGGATTACTTCTACAATTTGCATTGCCAGTTCTTGAGACGGGGCCACAATCAAAGCTTGCGTCTGTTTTTTTGCACCATCTACCTTATTAAGGATCGGCAGTACATAAGCAAGCGTCTTTCCGGAACCTGTCGGTGATTCTGCGACGATATCTTTACCGTCCAGCATCGCTGGAATCATTTCTTGTTGTATTTTCATTTCAGAATCAAATTGCCATTTTTTCTGTAGTGTTTCATTTAATAGTTGAATAACTGACATTATTTATACCTACCTTTGTTTACTTGAGTTTAGTGTAACACATATACGTAGCAAAAGACCTGCCTTGACGACAGGTCTTTACGAAACTTATTCGGTTGAAAATACCTTATGCTCGTTTGCGCATACCTCGTATCCGCACGCTGTAATAGCCGCTTCTGCAAGTACAGACAATGAGTCAATATAATGATTTCCAAGCTTTAACTCTTTATTGACAATAGAGAGTTCTGTACAGCCTAGCACCACGAAATCGCACCCTTCCATAGCCCGCTCGATCGGTGCCCATATTTCTTCTGTCACATCATGCCCAGCCTTTACATAATCATAAATGACGGACATAACCTGCTTTTGGATATCCGGTTTAGGGAGGACTGTGGTCAACCCTTGTTCCTCCAAGGCTGTTTGATACACCCCAGCCATCAATGTCCCATCTGTTGCTAAAATACCGACCCGATTGGCCCCTAAATTCTTCGCACGTTTTGCCGTTTCCCGAATCATATGAAGTACTGGGACCGGCGATGCCTGCTGAAGCTCCTCATAAAATGAATGGGCAGTATTGCAGGGAATACAAATAACACCTGCACCATATTCCGCAAGCTTTTTGGCATCACGCGCTAAATAAGGCATTGGATTTTCTTTTGAATCACCCAATATATATGCCGTACGATCTGGAATTGATGTATCATTATCGATGATTGTATGAATATGTTCCTGATCTTTTTTTGCTTTTGTACGGCGCACAATCATCTCACCGATCAGCATTGTTGCTAGCGGACCAACGCCGCCTATAATTCCTAGAACTTTTTTCATTTATTCAGACAGACCTTTATTATTGAAGTATTTTTTGTATTTACGGTAATAGTTTAAACTATTTAACGTTAATTTAGTCCAGCGTTTCGCATTCATATCCTGATTGAAGAACAGCGAATTCGTATATTTCCCTTCGCGAATCAGGCTTTTCGCCTTTAACTTCAATTTTTCATTGGAAGCATATTTAAATAATACTCCCTTTGGAATAACCATCCACAGATGTTCGTTATCCGCATATGTGATGTTTTGCTTGATATCAAGCATATGGTCATCTGCTACATATTTCATCAAGTTATAACCCGCTGCCGTCACATAGTAGCTTGAACGGCCGTTACGTAGATTGATTTCAAACAGCTTGTACTGTTTATCACGTACATCATACTTCATATCGAAATTCGCAAACCCTGTATAGCCGATATCCTCCAGGAAGAATCGGACCTGATCCATCAATTCCTTATCATATGTTGTGATAATAGCTGCATAACTACCGATTCCTTCAGGGGAATGCTCCTCTAGAATCGGATTGCCAAGACACATTAATTTCACTTTTCCATCTTTCCCTACATATGCATTCAATACGCGCATATAGGAATCGTCACCCGGAATGAATTCCTGCACAATCATTGTATCCTGATATGTAGAGCTGTAAATTGCTTTTAAAATAGCCGTTTTTTCCGCCTCATCATGGGCTATGAACACCTTCTTTTTTCCCGGGAATTTACAAGCCCAGTACTCAACGGAATTGGACGCTTTTAAGATAATCGGGTAATCGAAAGGCGGTGTGAAAGATTCATAATTTTCAGCTGTAACTGTCGTTGTCCCCGGATATTTAAAACCATATTTCTCACACATATTATAGAAGTTTTCCTTTAGTAGGATTTGATCCATTAGAGACTCATCAATATACGGGACAGTAAACCATTGCTGCAATGCCGGCTTATTTTTGATGATCAGTTTCGCATAATCATCTCCACAAGCTAAAAGCAGTAATTTTTTGTCAGGATACTGTGCTGCTACCTTTTCCATTGCTCCCACGAATACTTCTTGACTGTTAAGGTCCTCAATTTGCTGAAAATGTAAAATACGGCTGTCCTGTGTAGGTGTCAGATGAGAACGGCCTAGTACAACTGGTTTTAAACCGTACGCTTCATAAAAAGCACGTGCCATGCCATAGGCGTTCATATCGGAACCTAATAATATTGGTAAAAATGGTTGTTCTTTTGCTACCATTATCTATTCAACTCGCTTTGATTTTAATTTCGTTAAAGTTTAGTTTATCACATTTTATACTACGGTCACGCGGAAAGTATTGCAAATTTCATAAGGGAAAGAAATAAAAAACTAGCATGATCATACCTGATCATGCTAGCTTTGCTATCAAATAATTATCTTCTATTTTCCAAGAGTCTCTAAAATTAAACGGATTCAATAATTAAGGCGATTCCTTGCCCTCCGCCGATACATAGGCTCGCTGCCGCATATTTGCCGCCTCTGCGCTTTAATTCGTACGCCGCGCTAAGGATGACTCGAGTACCGCTCGCACCAACCGGATGGCCAAGTGCAATTGCGCCGCCATTAACGTTTGTCTTTTCACGATTTAGGCGTAGTTCTTTTTCCACCGCCAAATATTGCGCTGCGAACGCTTCATTTACCTCTACTACATCTAAATCTTCCAGTTGTAGATTGGCGCGCTCTAATGCCTGCTTGATGGCAGGGACAGGACCAATTCCCATTACAGTAGGGTCAACACCAGCTATGCCCCAAGATACAATTCGGGCAATCGGCTTCAGCCCGTTTTCCTCGACAAAATGTTCGCTTGCCACAACAATGGAAGCAGCTCCGTCATTAATACCAGAAGCATTAGCCGCGGTTACCGTACCGTCTTTTTTAAATGCTGGACGGAGCTTCGTAAGAGCCTCCAATGTACCGCCTTCTTTAATATGCTCATCGGTATCAATCGTTACTTCACCTTTACGTGTTTGTATTGTGACCGGTACGATTTCCTCTTTAAACTTCCCAGCTTCACGGGCTGCCGCTGCACGGGCATGGGACAGGAGGGCAAATTCATCCTGCTCTGAGCGGGTAATGCCGTACTGTTCCGATAGTTTTTCAGCAGTCATTCCCATACCGCTTCCTGTATATTGATCTGTCAATGTTGCTGATAGCATATCAATGAATTTCATATCTCCCATCTTGGAGCCGCCGAAGCGCTGTTCAAAATTTGAATATGGGGACTGTGACATATTTTCCGCACCGCCAGCCAGCACGACGTCCGCTTCCCTAAGAAGGATTTGCTGAGCAGCAGTCACGACAGATTGCATACCCGAACCACAGAGGCGGTTTTGCGTGAGCGCGGGCACTTCCTGTGGTACACCGGCATACAATCCGATATGTCTCGCTAAATATGCTGAGTTCGGTCCTGTTGTAATGACCCCGCCATATACAACATGATCAACCTGTTCCGGCTTCACTCCAGAACGCTTTAATGCTTCTACTGCTGTTGCTGTCCCAAGCTGCACAGCATCTACTCCTGCGAATGAACCGCCGAATGCTGCAAAGGCAGTTCTTGCTCCATCTACTATATATACATTTGCCATACTCTCAAATCCCCTTTGCTTATTTAGACATTTTGTGTTGGGCGCAATGTATGCTTCAGTACTTTTCCAGAAGCATTACGCGGCAGACTACTAATAAATTCGATTTCCGCAGGCACTTTATATTTGGCCAGCTGGGTTCTTGCATATTGTAAAATATCTTCTTCTACCAACGATACTCCATCCTTTAAAACAACAAAGGCCTTGGCCACTTCCCCATAGATTTTATGTGGAACGCCAACCACTGCTGCCTCTAGAATTTCTGGTATTTGATAAAGGACTTCTTCAATTTCAATCGGATAAATGTTCTCCCCGCCTCGGATAATCATATCCTTTTTGCGGTCTACGATGTAAAGATACCCTTCTTCATCAAAGCGGCCCAAGTCTCCTGAATACAGCCAGCCATTGCGGATTGCTGCAGACGTTTCTTCAGGATTCCGCAAGTACCCTTTCATTACCTGAGGCCCGCGTACACAGATTTCTCCTACTTTTCCAACAGGCACCTTCTCCCCTTCAGCATCCACAAGCTTCACTTCCGTTCTCGCAAGCGGTTTTCCAACGGATCCGATTTTGGTTAGCGCTGCATCATCAAGCAGCGAGGTAGCTGCGGGTGTATTTTCTGTCTGACCATATAAGTTTTGTACCGCCACTTTAGGAAAGGCCTCTTTTAACTGTTTCACCAGCTCATATGGCATTGGCGCGGCCCCATAGCAAAACAGTCGGAGATGTTCGAAATTATACATCTTTAGTTCAGGTTTATTCAGAAGGATTGTATACATTGCCGGCACACCAAAGAAAATTGTCGCAGATGTATCCACTAAATGCGCAAGTGTTTGATCAGGAGAAAAGCTTTCAGCAATAATAACGGTTCCGCCTCGGTACATTGTCGGCACAGCAAACACATGGCTGCCTGCACAATGAAATAATGGTGTACAAATATACATACGATCTTCGTGTGTCATATTCATGGATTCTGACCAAATTTCTGCTGTTTCGTATATATTGCGATGTGACAGCATAACGCCCTTTGGTTTGCCGGTAGTGCCAGATGTATACATAACGACCGCCGTATCATCAGCCTCCAGGGAGATGAAATCATCGCCTGTTGAAGAATCTTCCTCTAAAATAGAACGTATATCCTGCAGGTTCAGCTCTTCTTTAAAATGATAGTTCGTCGCCTCAAGCGTTTGAGCAATGGCATCATCATAGAAAAGTACCTTTGCCTCCGAATGCATGAAAATATAATCCACTTCCGGAGCCGCAAGCTTCGTATTGACTGGCATTACCGTACACCCTGCCATCTGCACACCATAGTAGATGGCCATGAATAGATCTGAGTTCAGCATAAACTGAGCGATAATATCCCCCTTTTGATAGCCGCGGCTTTGCAGATAGCCTGCGATTTTCTTCGCATTCTGATAGAGATCACGATATGTCCACTCATTGCCCTCAAATATAATTGCCGTTTCTTCTGGTCTGTCGAGCGCATGCTGTGTTAATACATTTGTCATAAACATTTGAAGCCCTCCCCTAATTTAAAGCCTTCAATTCTCTTACATTCTTACCAGTCTACAAGCTTATCTATTTTAGAATCTGTTTTGCAATGATGCCTTTCATAATCTCAGTTGTACCTGCATAAATCGCTGCAACGGGAATATCCCGATAGCGGCGGGCAATCTCGTATTCCTCCATATAACCATAGCCGCCGTGAAGCTGCAGACATTCACTTGCCACACGTTTGGCCATTTCACTAATCCACCACTTAGCCATCGATACCTCTTTGACGATTTCTTCACCTGCGATATGCTTAGCAGCTAAAGAATTTATATATGTACGGCCAATATCGATTTCCGTTGCCATTTCTGCCAGTTTGAACTGGGTGTTTTGAAAGTCTGCTATGCGGCTGCCGAATGCCTTTCGTTCCTTGACATAATTCGTTGTCAGCCTCAGCATTTCTTCTGCCTCAATCTGCACCTCAACCGCTACGATGAGACGTTCCTGCTGCAGTTTATCCATCAAGTAATAAAAACCCTTACCTTCTTCTCCTAAGAGATTTTCAGCAGGCACCCTTGCATCTTCGAAGATGAGTTCTCCTGTATCTGCCGAATGCATACCGATTTTATCGAGCTTTTTCCCCTTTTTAAACCCCGGTGTTCCTGCTTCCACAACAAGAAGACTGATTCCTTTATAGGCAGGAGTCGCCTGCGGGTCAGTTTTACAAACAACTACTACATAATCAGCGTTGATTCCGTTCGTAATAAAGGTCTTTTCGCCATTCAGAATATAGTAGTCCCCTTCTTTCCTGGCCGTTGTACTAATTCCTGCTAAGTCTGAACCAGCACCGGGCTCCGTCATAGCTACTGCCGAAATCAGTTCACCTGTTACACTTTTTGGCAGCCAACGCCGCTTTTGCTCCTCAGTGCCATATGCTTCTATATAGGGGGTCACGATATCTGAATGCAGTACAATTCCACTTGCTAATCCAGCCCCGACACGCTCCAGCTCCTCTGTTAAAATCATAGAGTAGCCAAAATCCAACCCTAGACCGCCGTTCTCTTCGCTGATCATGGGGCATAAGAAACCATTTTCCCCAAGCTTGCGCCAAAACGCACGGGGAACATCCCGTTTTTCTTCCCATTCTTCAAAATAAGGATATGCTTCCTTATCCAGCATTTTTCGTAGTGATTTACGAAACATTTCATGTTCTTCTGTAAATAAGTTCCCCATTCCTCAGCCAACCCCTCTGAAATCAGAAAATTTAAACTTATCAACATTTTAACAATGAATGCCTATTCATGGCAATGAAAATTCCATCACTTTACAATAAAAGGATGATTTATTAGCTGCCTTTTTTACTATAATTAAAGAGAGAAAAGGAGGATAACTATATGCAATATGCGTTGCTGGGAGATTTACACTCTCATTATCACAACACTAAAGCTGTATTAAAACATATAAAAGAAACAGCTCCGAACGCCCAAATTATTGGTTTAGGAGATTTATTTGAATGTAAAATCGGCAAAAAGAAATTAAAGTCTTTGACAAACTATCTGCCACTGAAAGAAGCAGCTGTATTTCAAAAGAAATTTACAAAGCTCCTTACCTTTCCTTCTATCATAGGCAATCAGGAAGAGCGGATTGCTCACGTAACAGGAAAAAGGGAATTTCTCTTATATGAGGAAAAACTCCTTATTGAAAGAGCTACTTTGCTTCATGGCCATCAATTTGGCTGGAACGAAAAGTTTGAGCCAAGCTTTCCGGTATATGATACACCGCTTTTATTTTTTGGACATAGTCACCGTGCCGCCATTTACATAAAAAATGTACGGACAACAGTCGAATACAATCAACCAATTCATGTAGGAGATGGTCATACATATGAAATCAATGTAGGTGCGGTCGTAGAATCACGAGACTGGTGCCTATATGATAGCGACCAGATGACGGTAACTTTCTTTCAGGCACCTCTAGATGAGGCTTCTCTAACCTATTAAATACCTGTTCGTTTCCCAACAGCTCATGGGACTTGCCGTAGTATCACTGCCCAAGATGTGATTCTCTATGAATAAAGGCCAAAATTGGGACCATACTAACTGAGGTTTCATTCAAGGATGTCCAAACATCAACAAGGAGGAGATACCGATGAGCAAGAAGGACCAATTAGATCCAAAATCTCAGAAGATCCACCAGAACTGGACGAGAATAAAGCATTCAAAATCTCAGGTAAATGGCGAAACAGAGGTTTCTCTCCATAACCAATTATTGAGATCTGAGGCCAAGGCGAGACAGTTTTAATTTGATGAAGGATAGAATGAAATCAAGAGGCTATCCATTAACTGGATAGCCTCTTTCCTTGTTCATTAAATCGCTGTTAAAGTCTTTACTTTCTATGTACCGGAAGAGGTATTAAAAAAGCCGGCCCGAGCCGCCGCAAGGACGCTCAGACCAGCTTTTACTTTTTCCGGATGACAGCTCGGATAGGAGCACCGTCCGCCCCCTCTACTTTTAACGGCAAACCAATAAAATCATATAAGCCAGGGTCAACATGCTCCAGTACCAATCCTTCTACAATGGTAATACCATGCTGATAGAGCGCATGATGTGCAGCCACTTGTTTGCTATCAACAGGGTCAACAGAAGGGTTATCGACCCCAATTAAAAAGATCCCGTGCTTCTTCAGGTAACCGGCAAGCTCCGGCTTAATAACTGGAATATCTATAGGAAATGTGCCGCTGATCGAAGGAATAGTTTTTAGCAGCAAGCGAGGCGCTCCTTGTAAATCAACAGCATTAATATGCTCTGGACCAATTTCCCGTACTCCTACACAATCCACAACGTATGCATCCCCGATAAACAAATTCACGTCAAGCAGCTCGATTGTTGGGGCTGCTGAGTCAAAATGAAAAGGTGCATCAGCGTGGGTGCCTGTATGGAGAGATGTCTCCATTTTCCCGATATTGACCGACCCTGTCTGCTCTTTAGAATACGAAACCTCAAATGAAAAGGGTGTATCTCCCGGCCAGTTTGGTATACCTTTTTTCAAAGTCTGCGTAATATCAATCCACATATCGCACCTCTTAATATTGAATGATGGAATAACCTAAAACGACGATAATGACAATCGGAACAACATACCTCATTAAAAAATAAAATATATTGAAATACTTTTCTTTCATCCCGCTGCCCTGGAGAAGCTCCTGTTTCACAAGATGTTTATCCATCACATACGCAAGGAATATGGCAATCAGTAAGTTACCTAATGGCAAAATGACGTTAGAGACGATAAAATCTGTCGCATCAAAAATATTACGGCCAAATATCGAGACATCTGCCAGCGTACTATACGTCAGGGCTGAGGGGATAGAAGCAATAAAAACAAGAACACCGATTATCACCGTCAGCTTTCCACGTGAAATATGCCATTTTTCCACCACCGCTGCAACAATGATCTCATACATACTGAAAGATGATGTCAATGTAGCAAACAAGAAAAGAATAAGAAACATCGCTAGAAATACTTCACCAAATGGCATTTGTGAAAATGCTGCCGGCAATACCATAAATAACAACGGCGGGCCACTGGCAACTTCCATATCAAATGCAAATACAACTGGGAAAATGGCGAGGCCGGCAAGAAACGATACAAATAAGCTTAACACCACAACAGACCCGGCAGAATTCGGCAGACTGACATCCTTCTTTAAATAGGAACTATAGGTTACTAAACAAGAAAAGCCCACTGCCAATGCGAAGAAGGACTGCCCTAAGGCATATAAAATGGACTCACCGGTCATATTCGTAAAATCCGGGTACAGGAAAAACTTAATGCCTTCCATAGCTCCGTCCAGTGTCACAGCCCGTATAACAAGGATAAAGAACATGACAAATAAAAACGGCATCATGAACTTATTAGCCTTTTCAATACCGTTCTGGACCCCTAATGCAATTACGACTACGTTTGCTAATGTAAACAGACCTAATCCAATTAACACAATCCATGGTGTCCCCGTCACGTCTCCGAAAAATGCGCCTGGATCAATAGATGGATCGATCACATTTCCTACGACAGAGACGCCGCTATAGATAAAAATCCAGCCCCCTACTACACTATAAAACGATAATAGTAGAAAACAGCCGATAATCCCCATCTTGCCGATCCAGGACCAGGCTGGTGCATGCGGGGCTAATATTTTATAAGCTGTAACAGCTTCCTTCTGCGTGCTTCGGCCAATGATATATTCAGCCAGCAGCATCGGCAAGCCGATCAACAATGTTAGCAGGATAAAAACAAGGAAAAATGCGCCGCCGCCGCTTTGACCGGCAACATAAGGCATTTTCCAAATGGCGCCCAAGCCGATTGCAGCGCCCGCTGATGCCAAGACAAACCCTAATTTGCTTGACCACTGATTTTTACTCTTCTCCACTCAAAAACCTCCACTCTCTACAAAACTGTACGTAGATCCCAAAGCTCTGGGAAAAAACGATGATCCAGTACTTGACGTAAATAATTGACCCCTGATGAGCCGCCTGTACCTACCTTGAAGCCAATGATTCGTTCTACAGTCTTCATATGACGGAAACGCCACTGCTGGAGCCAATCTTCAATATCTACAAGCTTTTCACCTAACTGATAAAGGTCCCAGTACTGATTTACATTTTCATATACAGTTTTCCAGGCTTTCGCAACCGTTTCATCCCCGCCATACGTGATGCTCGTATCACGTGTCAGCAATTCCGGATTGATTGGCAAGCCTGCTCTCGCTAATGCTTGTATTGTCACATCATAAATACTTGGTGCTTGATGTGCTTCTTTAAGAATAGCGGAGAGAGAAGGATTTTTCTCGTATATTTTTAAAATATGAGAAGATTTATACCCAAGCGCAAATTCTATGAGACGATATTGATAAGATTGGAAGCCGGAAGCCTTTCCTAAATCATCTCGGAACTCTAAATATTCAGCCGGTGTCATCGTTGCCAGCACATCCCATGCCTGAATAATTTGTGTCTGTATTTTCGACACCCTGGCTAGCATTTTAAACGCAGGCTGCATCTCGTCTCGCTGAATAGCAGCAATAGCTCCGTTCATTTCATGTAGAATAAGCTTCATCCATAACTCACTCACCTGATGTATGATGATAAAGAGCATTTCATCATGATGGTTGGAAAGCCGGTTCTGACTGCCTAGAATCTGATCCAGCGATAAGTATTCCCCGTATGTCATGTCATCCTTAAAATTTGTATGGATACCCTTTTCCTGCTTTATTTTTTCCCCTAATTCTGAAATGGACCGTTCAGCCATGTAGAATCCCCCTTTGTGTTTTCCTCTTGCAAGTTCTTACCTAAGCAATAACGCCGCGTTTATTTTCGAACTTCTTATATGTTTCATTTTCCATAATGCTTTTTAAAATTTGTACGGTTTCCCACACATCAGTAAAGGAATTATATAGCGCTACTGGTGCAAGACGTATCCCATTAGGCGCGCGGAAATCCGGTGTTACCCCAGCCTCTTTCAATGCTTTGCAAATGCGGGCTGCTTCCTCATGAACTAAATAAATATGTCCTCCGCGGGTTTCGTCTTTAGGACTGCCTAATGTAAAGCCAAACGCTGCCAGCTCCTGATCAATTAAATCAATAAAAAACTGCGTAAGCCGTAAAGACTTTTTCCGAATTGCTTCAATTCCTGCTTCATGGAATATTTCCAAAGAACCATAGATAGGAGCCAAACTTAATATATGGGGTGTTCCGATCTGATAAGCACCAGCTGTATTAGCTGGCGTCATTTCAGTCGTTAAATCAAATTGCTTCGATTTATCCGAACCGAACCAGCCGGCAAGTCCCGGCCTTGTGCCAAAGTGTTTTTCATGAACAAAGATTCCTGCTACAGAACCCGGGCCACCGTTCAAATGCTTATAATTGCACCAAAATGCAAAATCGGCACCAATCTCATGCAGCTGATGCGGTATAGAGCCAATTGAGTGACATAAATCAAAACCAATTAAAATTCCCCTTGCATGGGCAGCTTTCGTCAGCTTTGCTAAATCAAGCACTTGGCCGCTTCGATAAAGGACTCCTGGTAAGATAACTAATGCGACATCTTCTGTCATTGCTTCTATAATTGCTTCTTCTTTTAGCAAATGGCCGTCTTCACTTTTTACTAATTTCATATAGGATGCATCATGGCCATGAATAGCTAGATGACTTGTAATAGCATATAAGTCGGTTGGAAAGTTCAGCTCGTCTGCTAAGATTTTAACCTTTTTCCCTTCAGGTTTATAAAAAGTCGCTAATAATTGATGAAGGTTTGTCGTCGTTGAACCTGTTAAAATAACTTCCTCCATTTTAGCGCCTACTAAAGGAGCACACATTTCCCCCAATTTTTCAGAGAAGTAATACCATGGATGTTCTCCCTCCGTCCAGCCATCAATACCGTATTCTTTCCATGATTCTAATAATGACAGTACCTTTTTTTCCGCCCGCTTTGACATCAACCCAAGGGAATTGCCGTCTAAATAGTACTGTCCTTCTTTCACATAAAACTCATTGCGGTACGCTTTCAATGGATCCTGTTCATCCAGTTGAATTGCTGTATCTTTACTCATATATAATAATCCCCTTTTATTTTTCAGTATTTTCAAAATAAATGATACAGTGTCATTGACATCATGTCAATTTCGATTTACTCTTCTAATGAAGGTGGTGCAGGACATGAAACATAAGCAACGCAAGGCTCAAATGACCCGTCAAAAATTAGTAGAGGCTGCTCGAAAAATGTTTTCAGCGTATGGCTTTCAACAGTGTACGATGAAAGATATCATTACAGAGGCCGATGTCGGTTACGGGACAGCCTATGTATATTTTCCAAATAAGGATACGCTCTTCTGTGAAGTAATCGATACATATATCCAGAAGATGCTGATCGTTGCAGGCAGCCCGTTTACTCCAACTTCAGTAAATGAAGCTGTTGAAAAAATTGAACAACAGACAGAACAATTTCTACAAGCCGCCTATGATCATAGGGAGGTATTTATTATAATTGAGGAGGCAATCCGGCATTCTTCTATTGTTGAAGATAAATGGAAAACTGTCCGGGAGCATTTTGTGAATGGAATTATGAAGGATATTCAATATGTCCAACAAGCTGGATTAGCTAGGCAGCTCGATGTAGCTCTTGTTGCAGTGAGCTGGTTTCACTTGAATGAGCAAATGCTATTTTCACTTATCAGGCGGGAAAATGCAGACGTTGCTCATGTAGCGAGAACTATTGTTACGTTATATACAAAAGGGCTTTATGAATAACTTTGGATGCAAGGATTCATTGTATGTAAAAAATCCGCTCTTCTTTTTTGGCATGGCCTTCCTTTACAGCAGAATTAGTTTAGTAAAATAATAAAGCCATCTGAAATTGGTATTATCAACTTCAGATGGCTGTTATGTTCGATGTTATATAGGAAACATTTCCCGCTCTTATTCACTAATAAGGAATATCAGATTTTCACCCGAATTTTTGACGGTAGCCGCATTTACGGCATAGCTCTTCCACTGCTTCACGGCGGGAAAACCCATCTATCAAATTGTTTGCTCGTTCGCCCTCTACAATTTCTGAGAATGACTGTTCATTGATGTTCCCCAATTTAATGACCCCTTCTCCGTCTAGGCAGCAAGGGACAACAGTTCCATCCACCAGCACAGCTGCCTGGCTGCGCAGGGCATGACAGAAGCCCTTTCCTGTGTACTCTGGCTCTAGCAGGCTTGGCCACTTAAATTCGTGGTCCTGATTCAAGTAGATATTCGGTGCAATTTTTACGCCTTTTCCAGGTTCTACCCGCTCCTCAATCTTGAAATCAAGCCCGTATTCTTTTTCCAAAACTTCAAGTGTCTCCGCATTTTTACGGCGGTCTATATCCGTCTGGTCATGTCGCTGCAGATTCCATAATCGGTAGGAGAAGATAACATTATGCTCTCGTGCCTCTCGAACAAATTCCAGAATGTCACCTAAATATTTCTCTCTGTTTTCGGAACCCTCATGCCCATCGAAGCTATGTAGAGAGAAGTTCATCTGGCGAAGTGCAGGCTTACCGAGCAGTTTCTCCCGCTGCTTTTTAATCAGTGTACCATTCGTCGTAATATTTACTTTAAAGCCGCGCTCATGAGCCGCGTCCAACAATTGATCGATGCGGGGGTGCAGCAGCGGCTCCCCCTTCACATGAAGATAAATGTATTTTGTATGCGGTCTGATTTCGTCCAGGACCTTCTCAAACTGCTCCACCTTTATTAGCCCTTTTGCACGCTGGGTTGGCGGGCAGAAACTGCAGGCCAGATTACATACACTCGTAATCTCTATATATACTTTTTTAAATGTTTTCATTTTCCATTCACCATTCTTCTTTCTTAAGTCGTCTTTATTCTAACAGACTTTAGAAAGAAATAAAGATAGAGATTTTCTCCGCCTATACAGCAGTAAAAGTTTGCACAAGCTTTCCATAGAGGATGTTATGCATTACTTCAATGAAATCGTCCGCCGTTTTAATTGCCAGTTCTTCATGATATAGATTGACTGACTGCTTATATTGCTGCATTGCCTGTTCATTCAGCAAAATTTGCTCGAGCTGTTCTTGCAATGATCCCTGGTTTTTCAGCGAAAAGGCCAGACCACGATTCATCAGGTAAGTAAAATTCCGTTCCTCTTGCCCTGGTAAAATCGAATGAACAAAAATCGGCAGTTTTTTTCGGAGGGCCTCACTTACCGTTACTCCTCCAGGTTTTGTTACGATTGCGTCCATTTGATCATATAGAGCATTCATTTCCACACGAGACGAAATGTAGCGAAGCGGTGTTACATTCGGCAGCTGCCAATGTTGAATTTTATGATATAGCTTTTTGTTGTTCCCGCACAATATATAAAAATGGAAATTCTTTTGTCTTTTCAATTGGCCTGACAATAAATGGTTATCAATAATACCACAGTTGCCCCCTGCAATGAGCACGTTTTTCCCTTTGTTAAACAAAGAAGACGTTCGCATAAGCTCTTCATGGATTGGAATACCTGTTACAAGCATCCGTGAGTGATCTATATTATAACTCGACAGTGTTTCTTTCATTTCTTCCATTGGAAGGAAGTGATAGTCGATTAGTTCCTTCCCCCACAATTTACTTACAAAAAAGTCTGTATAGACATTTACGACCGGAATGTCACATGCTTTTTTCTTTTTTAATACATTCAGTAAATAAGAAGGTACACTATGGGTGCAGAAAATCACATCCGGCTGTTCTTCCTTCAACATTTCCTGCAGATATTTCAGTAAAAGCTCGTACACTTTAAAATTGGGCTGCACATCTACGGGCTGATCGTATAGTTTACTATAGACATGATTAAAAATCCCAGGTGCATAGCTGATCCATTTTAAATAGCTTTGGGAAATGATTTTTTCAATGGTTGGATTTGCGTAATGCAATAAATCTATTTTTTTTACCTCTACATTTTCAATATGTTTTTCAATACATGCCATTAAAGCATCCGCTACCTGATGATGGCCTGTTTGCATTGTTAAGAACGGTAAAAATAACGCTTTTTTCATTGTAGCCACCTCTCTTCTTTCGCTAAGTAGCGCGGCGCTTATTTCTACCCGCTTTCCCCTTTTTCCATAAGACATAAACAATAAATAATACGAAAAATATTATACCAATATACGGCGCATACATTGGATCAATATGAAAGGCAGTTCCTAAATAATAGCCTCCGATAATAAAAGGAACCGTCCATAAAACTGTTCCACAGGCGGCATAAAAACAGTACTTTCGAAATGGCACCTTTGCCATCCCGGCAAAATAGGGACTAAGCTGACGCACACCAGGTATATACAGCCCTAACACAATTGTACGAAAAGCGTTTCTACTGTAGCCCTTGCTGACACGGTGCCAATTTTCCTCATTTAATCCTACGTACTTCCCAAATCGTTCAAGAATTGGCTTGCCAACCTTCCTGCCAAGCCCATACGCCACTATCATTCCACTAAATACGCCAAACATTGTACTTAAAATAGCCAATAATAGCTGCAGCTTATCGTAGCCTGCAAGTATACCTACAAGAAACATCATTGATTCCTCAGGGGCCGGCACACCAACGATACCAAAAAATAAAGAGAGAATAATGATTGCATACCCGTATAATTCAACTTGTTTAATTAATTCATCCATTATGCGATCCTTCAAGCTGGACAAATTGAATATTCTGTTCTTGGCAATCTGCTAAAAAGCTCGCTAGACTTTCAAGCATAAATTTCGGTGCCTCCTCGTCTGCCCCCAACGTTTTGCCGCAGTCATGCAATAAAAACACGGCGCCGTCCTCTACAGCATTATGTAGATCTTCATAAAGCATTTTAGCTCGTTCAACCTTCCAGTCTCCAAAAATATGAGACCATAAAACGATTCGATAGCCTTTAGCTGTAAATGGGACTGCTATATTAAAATGCCCCCAAGGCGGGCGGTAAAGAGTAGGCCTCTTCCCAGTGCAATTCGAAATAGCCGCTGCCGTCCTCTCCAGCTGCTCCGTCAGCTGCCACGGTGTCAGCACCCAATTCGATTTATGCTCGTAATGGTGGATACCAATAGTATGCCCTTCCTCATGCATGCGTTTTATAATATATGGGTACTTTTCTACTTTGCTCCCTACGACGAAAAATGTAGCCTTGATTTCATAACGCTTTAATAAATCAAGAAGTTGCGGTGTATAAATCGGATGAGGCCCGTCATCAAACGTCAGGGCTATTCCCTTTCCTTTAAAGCGTTTTTCTACAAAGGACTGCCGGCGTATAATGGCCGTTGCAAAGATGGAATATGTCGCATAAATCCCTGTGCCAATTAGTAAATTTTTTGTCCATTTCTTCATTTATTTCCTCCACTGCTATTCCTATATGAGCGGCATACGCACAGCTCGTCAAAATAAAAACTGCACCATCGCATAATATTGTAGTTCCTTCTTCCCTTTTACTATACGTTTCAGTTTTTCCCTTACCTACACCTCGACCTATTTTACTGTGCTGTATAAGAAATGGAAAGAAAAAATTGTAAATCCTCTGCAAATTATGAATAAACTTGGCTTCTTTTTTCCTTATGTAATTCGAAAATGGAAAAATATTATCCATAAGAGGAAATAAACTCGGGAGGAGGTATTCCTTTACTTTTTGTCAAAGCAGGTGACCAATATTTTTGTCGTAAGTCAAATATCTTTTTCATATACTTCGTATAATGAATAAATTGGAAGGGAGGATTTTTTGTTTACTCAATATAAATACTGGTACCCCTACATCAGCCCTCTTGATCCATGCAAGCCAATCAGAGTAAAAAGCTATAATACGCCGCCCCAGTTATACATCGGTTTCCAACCACCTGGCCTTGCACAATTTCACTCTCCTAAACTTGCATTGAAACACGGAACGCTTTGGCCGCAGCTATACAGCCCTTACCCTAATCCCCATAAAGGAGGAAGCAAAAGTGAGTAAGAATTTACCTCCTGAATTTTACAGCCTCCTTGAAGAAATTCAGGCTGTTGATTTTGTAATAGTGGAATTAAACCTCTACCTCGATACCCACCCGCAGGACCTGGAAGCAATTAAACAATTTAATGAAATGACTCTAAAAAGTATGGAGCTGAAACACAGCTTTGAGCAGCAATTTGGGCCACTCATGAATTTTGGACGGAGTTTTTCCGGTTATCCGTGGAGTTGGAATGAGACACCATGGCCATGGCAAGTCTAACAAGGATGAATAAGGGGGAAAGCGGCAGTGTGGTATTATGAGAAAAAGCTTCAATACCCTGTGAAGGTAAGCGAATGCAACCCAATGCTGGCAAAATTTCTAGTCGAGCAGTACGGCGGTGCTGATGGGGAGCTAGCTGCAGCTCTCCGGTATATGAATCAACGCTATACAATCCCTGACAAGGTAGTAGGTTTGCTGACTGATATTGCAACAGAAGAGCTTTCCCATTTAGAAATGATTGCTACTATGATTTATAAATTGACTAAAGATGCAAAACCAGAAGAATTAAAAAAGGCAGGTCTAGGGGATCACTATGTAGCTCATGATAGTGCTCTTTTTTACAATAATGCCGCCGGTGTGCCCTTTACAGCTGCTTATATCCAGGCAAAGGGTGATCCAATCGCCGATTTATATGAAGATATCGCTGCAGAGGAGAAAGCCCGTGCCACCTATCAATGGATTATCGATATGTCAGATGATACAGACTTGAATGACAGTTTGAAATTCCTGCGGGAACGTGAGATTGTCCACTCCCTTCGATTCAGGGAGGCAGTGGAAATCTTAAAGGATGATCAAGACACAAAAAAAGTTTTCTAAAATCAGCCGGCCACCTTTTGTATTCCCAAAAGGCGGCTTTTTTATGTTCAGATACCAATTTCTTATCGGGGAACTTTCAACGTTCTTGTATAGAGTAAAAATGTGAAGAAATACTAACAATGTGGTAGTAAATATCGTTTTAAATAGAGGAGGATTTATTTGACCAACATCCAAAATACACTATCGTTTTTTGCTTTAGGCGGAATAAATGAAATTGGCAAAAATATGTATGTCATTCAATATGGGGAGGACATAGTCGTCATTGACTGCGGCGCCAAATTTTCCGAGCACAACATACTTGGCGTGGATTTAATCATCCCTGATATGAATTATTTGCTGGAACATAGCGAAAAAATCAAAGCATTAATTGTGACACATGGCCATGAGGACCATATAGGCGGGATTCCTTATTTCCTAAAAAAATTAAACATTCCTGTTTATGCTACCAATTTCACATTAGGCCTCATTGAAACGAAGCTGAAGGAGCATAAAATCCTCCGTGAATCCGAGCGGCATGTCATAACTGCTGACTCTGAACTTACTTTCGGGAAAATTAATGTCAGCTTCTTCAGTGTCAGCCATAGTATCCCTGATTGCCTAGGAATTGTATTTGATACGCCAGAAGGAAAAGTCATTCATACCGGGGACTTTAAATTCGATTTGACACCCGTGAACGATCAATTATCAGATATTCATAAAATGGCCAGAATAGGAGATGAAGGTGTGCTGGCCCTCATTTCCGAAAGTACAAATGCAGAACGTCCCGGTATAACACCATCCGAAATGCTTGTCGGTGCCCATCTAGAAGAAGCTTTCCTAAAAGCAAAGCAGAAAATTTTTATTTCTACATTTGCCTCCAATGTTAACCGAATTCAGCAGGTAGTCGATGCATGTATCAAGACCAACCGGAAGTTAGCCTTATTAGGAAGAAGTATGGTGAATGTAGTACAAGTTGCCAGGGAGCGCGGATACTTGCAGATGCCTGACTGGATGCTCATCAATTCACGCGATCTGCGGGAGGTCTCTTCTGACCGGATTGCGATTTTATGTACCGGAAGCCAAGGAGAGCCGCTTGCTGCACTTTCCCGCCTTTCTACCGGTAACAACCGCGATGTAAAAGTACACGCGGGAGATACAGTTATCCTGGCAGCTTCCCCTATACCTGGGAATGAGAAGGATGTATCCCGCATTGTCGACAATTTGTTCCAGCTTGGTGCCCATGTGATCTACGGCTCAGCAAGCATTACAGGCATGCATGTGTCAGGTCATGGCTATCAAGAGGATTTAAAGCTTATGCTCACTTTGATGAAACCAAAATATTTTATCCCTATCCATGGTGAATACCGAATGCTCCATATTCATCGTCAATTAGCGGAAGCAATCGGAGTAGAAGAGGGCAACACATTCATTTTAAGAAATGGTGATATTGTTGATATTCAAGAAGGTGTCGCCCGCCAAACACGCCAAATTCCAGCCGGTGATACGTATGTGGATGGCTACGGGATTGGCGAGGTAGGACAGGTCGTGCTGCGAGATCGCAAGCAGCTCTCTGAAGACGGTATGCTTGTCATCGTTATAACCGTTAGTAAAACAGATGGATCTCTTGTTTCTGAACCTGACATCATTTCTCGCGGATTTGTGTATGCAAAAGAGGCAGAAGAGCTGATGAACACGCTAAATAACATTGCTAAAGAAACAATCGGCAACTTTAAAGAGCCCAATATATTTGGCATGAAACAAGCTTTGAAAAAAGAAATTGGGCAGTATATATCCACCCAGACGAAGAGGAAACCACTGTTACTGCCCATCATTATCGAATTCTAATTCGGATGGCATGCTCACTTATAAAACCTCCTTTCCTGCGCACATTAGCTCTAGGAGGTGATAATCCATGAGCAAAAATAATAGGAAAACGATGAATGAACGTACCCATAATCCTTTTGAAACATATAAGCATCTGCACCGTAACACAACAAGTCACGACCACAATCCAGAGGACAATACGGCGGAATTTGCAGAGGAGTTCGACTCCAAGCTGAAAAACAAGAACAATAAAACGAACCATGACAAAAACCAGCAATCAAACAAAAATAAATAATTTGTTCCTTTTATTAAAAAAGGTACGGAAATGATCTAATCCTCATTCCCGTACCTTTTCTCATTCGTTGTTTAGCCTCTGTATTTCATTGTCAATCCCTTTAAAAAGTTTCTAGCAAACCGGTCTCCGCATTCCTTGTAATTTTTATGGTCAGGGCTGCGAAGAATTGCGCCCAGCTCACCTTTTGACACCGTGACGCCACCCTCATAAAGCAGGTCGAGCACATCCTCGCTCGTCAGTTGAAGGGCAATTTTCACCTTCTTTAGCAGCATATTATTCGCGCTCTCCTTACCTGTTACAGGCATCGCTTCCTTGACATTACCATCTTGGTCTTTTTGCGGCCCGCGTTTAAACGTAATAAATCCATTCAAAAAGGCTTCTAATGTTTTATTGTTTACCTTTAAAAAATTTTCTGGTGCCTCTTCGTCCTCTTTTACCTTAATGAGCATATTCATTACTTCTTCCTTTGTGAAGTTCATGCCCCCAAGCTTGAAGATTTCCACCATATCTACATTTTTAATATCGAACGCATAGCGTAAGCGGATTAAAATATCATTGTTTGTCATTGTTGTTCCTCCTGCACTTTACCATTAGGCTCTATTATAACAGAGTGCCTTCCTTTGAAGGAATCATCGCTTCGGATTTTTAACAAGCATTTTCACTATCTGTTTTCCCTTTTAAAACTTCTGCCTAGACAGCCGCACTTCTCTATTCTTACCTACTTCATCAGAAAGCTGGCAATTGGTTCATACTTAGGTGTCTTTTCTATATTCGTTTTGTATAGCACAACCTCATTTACCTGGAAAGATGCAGGGGTTTCGCGAAATGGGTTATACCGCTCCAGCATCTCCAGAGTAAATTCACTATCTGCTCCCCACTTCCTGGCTAGTGTAATATGCGGATGATAAGGACGGCTTTCCAATGTAAAACCGGCCTCGATACATTGCCGGTAAACCGATTCCTGCAGTCGATATAATTTGCTCTCATTCTTTACTGAGGCCCAAAAAATTCTTGGAGATCGCTTATTTCCAAATATATCTAAACCTTCAACATGCAAGGGAAAGCTGTTTTCTTCCTTTATGGCATCTCCGACTAATTGAATAACAGATGAGAGCCTATCCTCTTCTACCGATCCAAGAAAAGCCAGCGTAATATGATAATCCTCCATATGTACCCAGCGCTTAAATTGAAAAATAGAAGTTAAATCCATTATGTTATCATGAATGACTTGTTTTACCGTATCAGATAGTCGAACGGCAAAAAAGTAATGCGGATTGGTCGACATCGTATCCCCCGTTTCTCCAAATTGAGTAATAAAACCTGCTTACTTGCTATATCAATATCACCTAAAAAGTTCAACTTAAGGAGCAGTTCCTTAAGTTGAACTTCGCTGCATTCATTATAAAGGAAAGTCGCGATAACCGCTTTGTACACCAATCCATTTCACCGTCGTAAATTTTTCAATCGCCCATTCTCCGTTAAAGCGTCCCACACCTGAATCTTTTTCGCCACCAAACGGAACATGTGCCTCATCGTTGACGGACTGATCATTTATATGAATCATACCGGTTTCAATTTTCATCGCCAGTTCCACTCCATGATGACGGTCTTCCGTAAAGATAGACCCGCTCAAGCCATATGGGGAGCCATTGGCAATTTCAATTGCTTCCTTTTCATCTTCAAATTTTAAGATAGAAGCGATCGGCCCAAAAATTTCTTTCTGGGCAATCTCCATATCGTTCGAGACATTTTTTAATATGGTCGGCTGTATAAGACAGCCCTCTACTTTACCTCCATAAATTAATTCTGCTCCTTGTTCAAGACTTTTCTCTACCATTCCTTGAAGTCTTTCTGCTTGCTCTTCATTAATGACCGGCCCTACAAATGTAGCTTTGTCGGCAGGATCTCCATACTTCAACCCGCTCACTATTTTGACGAAGCTATCAATAAATTCATCATAAATTTCTTTAGCCACTAGTATGCGGTTTAACGCCATACAAATTTGGCCCTGGTGAAGAAACTTTCCAAAGGCAGCTGCTTTTGCAGCCTGTTCGATATTTGCATCCTTCAATACGATCATGACATTATTTCCGCCTAGCTCCAGTGCTACATCCTTCAGATAGTTACCAGCTCTTTCCCCAATTCTTTTCCCGACCTCTGTTGACCCTGTGAAAGAAATTAGGTTAGGGACCGGATGAAGGACAAACTCATCGCCAATTTCAGAGCCCTTTCCTACCAAGACATTGACGAGCCCTTTCGGAAAGCCTGCCTTCTCAAACAGTGTTCCGAAGATAAGGCCTGAAGTTACAGGAGTATCTGATGCAGGCTTGATTACGACACTATTGCCGGTTGCAAGTGCTGGTGCCACGGATCGCATCGTTAAATGAAAAGGGAAATTCCAGGGACCGATTACCGCAACCACTCCTTTTGGCAGACGATAAATTCGATTTTCTTTGTTTGGAAAGACAGAGGGAAGAATGTAGCCTGTCATACGTGTCGGAAAAGTCATCGACTCCTTAACAACTCCCAGCGCTGAATCAAACTCGATCATCGCTTTCATATACGTACTGCCTGATTCTTTAATTAGCCAATCGATAATTGTCTCTTTTTCTTCCATCATGACTTCAACCAGCTTCTGAAACATTCCCTGCTTCTCCGCTACTGTGCTGTTTGCCCATTTCGGCTGTGCCATATAAGCAGCTTCATATGCCACATCCAAATCGGACTTATCAGCTGACCGTATTGTGAAAATTTCTTCCCCTGTATAAGGATTACTATTTTTAATGGTTTTCTCGCTTGATCCTACTTTCCATTCACCATTGATATACTGCTTTGTATAGGATGAATTCATGCACTTTTCCTCCTTTTTATTATGGATTGCCTTTATTCTTGTATATTGTTAGCAAGAATCGTCCTGATTATGTTATTTCTTTCTTATCTGATAAAACCTAAAAGAAAACAAAGAGACCAACCCGCTTACTAACGAAGGTCGGTCACCCGGCTGAATAACAACTTAAGTACGTTCCCCTCATGTACTGCATAGGATACATTTAGATATCCAGCAAGGGAGGAAAAATATGTATCAAAATCCTTGGATGTATGGTTCTTACTTTCATTACCCTTCCTATATCCATACACCCATGTATCAATATGGAGGACAGTTAAATTACGAGAACGCCTATAACTACTGGAACTCCCCGAGGCAAACAATGGCAGAGAGGCCGTTCAGGGTAACCGATCATGGAACAAACCCTTCTGTAATAAATATTCATGAGGCTTCTGTACAAAATAAAACATACCGTACAGCTTTATGGACAGGAAAGCATCTGCAAGTAACATTAATGAGCCTTAATCCAGGAGAGGATATTGGCCTCGAAATGCACGCAACTGTTGATCAATTTCTCCGTATTGAGCAAGGTCAAGGAATTGTTCAAATGGGAAATACAAGGGAGCGACTGAATTTTGTTAGAAACGTGCATGCCGATGATGCCATTATGGTACCAGCAGGCACATGGCATAATTTAACGAATACAGGTAACGGTCCATTAAAACTATATTCTATCTACGCCCCTCCACAACATCCGTTTGGTACAGTTCATTCAACAAAAATGGATGCCATAAGAGCAGAAAGGCCCCATTAACAAATGACCAGGAAGTTGAAAGGGGCTATATAACCAAGTCCCCTTTCGTTTCTTACCTACCGGCGGGTCTCACTTGATAGGTCCATGATTCAAGAGGGACAGAGGTTCATTTACTTCGAATACTTTCCCGCGGATGTTTGTAATACCAAAGTTCGCCAATCGCTCGGAGTGCATCTTTAAATAGTTATCGGCATCCTCTTTTGTTTCAAATAAGTAAATACCTCCAACCTCCTTTGTTTCAGCGTTCTCTGTCCAAACTTTCCAGATGAACCCTGGTTCTTCGTTAATACTCTTGGCCAAATCAGTAAATTCCCTCGACATTTCCTCTCCGAACGGCCCGTCCATCATAAAATCAACTTGTACGATATATTTCATTTTCTTCCCATCCCTTCTTTAAATAATAAATCTCACTCCTAATTAGCTTGATAAAAAAGTAGAAGATCATACAGGGAAAATTCCATCTACCTGAGTTTCTCTTATTCCTTTAACTCACATAGCATGTAAAGAAGACTTACTGTAAGATTGCCCGTGCTGCTGAGCAATCTTCTGCCAATTTACAAACGATTTCTGTTGTAGCTGAACAGCAATCGGCCACGATATAAAACGTTAATACTGTCTTTATGGAGCTAAGCCAGGATGTCCAAGAATTCAGCGGAAACAATAAAGCAATTTTAGCTTTTATAGCAGATGAACGTTTACATAAAAATAGCGCCATATTCCTTGCAGGGCTTTCCTACACGGTCATGGCGCTTCATTATTTACTTCATGCTCCGGTAATTCTTCTTCCCATCATAGGAGTAAAGCATCGGCTTAGCTTCTATACAAGTCTCCAAATGAACGGGACGTCCCCATAGCTGATAAATATAAGGCAGTACGTATTCCAAATATTTTGGATCAAGCTCCGTTCCTTCATAGCCGTGCTTTAAATATAGTTCCCCATTTTTAGCGAAGTCTCCGTTTTCTACAACGATGTATGGAAAGCCGCCATTGACACGCATGGAAACGAGCTGATCGCGGACATGTTCATAGTCCTTGTCAGTGACCCGATATTCATTGCCCTTTTTCTCAAACAAATAAAGGTCTTCCTGCGCTGCTAGTTCCTTTTTCAAATAGTTACGGATAAAGGAAATATCAGACTCAATTTCCCGCACCTCAAAAATTTTCTCACGTCCGGAGTTTGGTTTTATCCCAGCCTTCTTCATTTCTTCCGTTGGCTGGTCATATCGCTTCTCGATATCCTCAAAAATCTTCAGTCCTAAGTAGTACGGATTAATTGTTGTCTTAGACGGCTGGACAACGCCTGCATTCAATTTCGCAAATTCAATCGTTTCAGATGCCGTTAAATTCAGTTCACGCAAGATGCGCTGATGCCAAAAGGATGCCCAGCCCTCATTCATAATTTTTGTTTCAAGCTGCGGCCAGAAGTATAGCATCTCTTCACGCATCATCGTTAGAATGTCTCGCTGCCAATCCTCCAATTCTCTGCTGAATTGTTCAATGAACAGCAGTAAATCCTTTTCGGGCTTTGGGGGGAACGCTTTTTTTCTTCTTCGCGGCATCTCCTCTTTCTCTTCTTTTTCATCCAAGCTCCAAAGATCATCGTACGTTGTTTTAGGAACGATGATTTCCTCTACTTCCTCTTCCAAATCATAATTTTCCATCAGTTGTTTTGGTCTTAAAATAGAAGGATCAATATGCTCCTGAATAGAGAGTACAGCATCAATAAACCGTTCCACCTCATCCTTTCCATACAGCAGCTCATAGTGGGCAATCCGTTCTGCGGTAGCAGTCATGCTTTCCACCATATCCCGTCTTGTGTTGGAGAATCTAATATTATTTTTGAAGAAATCACAGTGTGCCAAGACATGGGCAATGATCAGCTTATTTTGAATAAGCGTATTCGTATCGAGCAAAAATGCGTAGCATGGATTGGAATTGATGACAAGCTCATAGATTTGACTCAGTCCTAAATCGTATTGAAGCTTCATCCGATGAAACTGCTTTCCAAAGCTCCAATGTGTATACCTGGTAGGCATGCCGTATGCTCCAATGGTATAGATGATATCAGCTGGACAAATTTCGTAATGCATAGGGTAAAAATCAAGCCCGAAACCTTTTGCAATTTCGGTAATTTCATCGATGGCCCGGTAGAGTTCCTTTTCCATCAACTATATCCCCCCTTAGTCATTGAAGTCCTTCATCTACATGGAAGGGTCTGCTTTTTTGAAAAAAGCCTTCAACGCTTTATATACATCGCTCTTCTGCTTTAAAATATAATGGCGAAAATGCGGATCATCGATCTTTCGGTAATTGGACATCATCGTGGAATAGCGTCCATGAGGATTGACTTCCCCGTAGCCGAACATGCCGGATACTTTCATCAGCTCCTGAACGTAGCGCAGACATTTTTCATTGTCAGATGACAAATTCTCTCCATCCGAGAAATGAACAGGGTAAATATTATATTTAGCAGGGCTATATTTTTCCTTTATTAGTTCCAGCGCTTTTGCGTAAGCTGAGGAACACATTGTCCCGCCGCTTTCTCCTTTTGTGAAAAATTCCTCCTCTGTCACGACCTTGGCTTCCGTATGATGAGCAATAAATGCAATTTCTACGGTTTCATAGTTGGTACGCAGGAATCTGGTCATCCAGAAGAAAAAGCTTCTTGCACAATATTTCTCAAATTGCCCCATCGAACCACTTGTATCCATCATCGCAAGCACGACGGCTCTGGATTCCGGCTTTTCCTCTTCGTCCCATGTTTTAAATCGCAAATCATCATTCTGAATCGGAGCAATAGACGCCTTTCCACTCATTGCATTGCGCTTTATCGCGGAAAGAATTGTTCGCTTCTTGTCGATATTGCCCATCAGTCCTTTTTTTCGAATATCATTGAATTCAATTTTTTCAATAGATATATCAGCTGTCTCTTTTTGTTGTAGATTCGGCAGTTCCAGCTCGCTGAATAGCATGTTCTCTACTTCTTCTAAACTTACTTCTGCTTCATAATAATCTTCACCTGGAGCATCACCTGCTTCTTTGCCGCGCCCCGGTCCCGGCTTTCCTTGACTTCCATCCCGTGCCAGCACATCTCCGACTTTGCTATCGCCCTTCCCTTGGCCAACGTGCTTCGTTTTATCATGATTGTAGCGAATTTTATATTCATCCAATGAGCGGATTGGAATTTTTAACACCTCACGGCCATTGGACATAACAATGCTTTCCTCACTAATTAAATCCGGCAGATTATTTTTAATGGCTTCTCTTACCTTTTCCATATGACGCTGCTGATCCTGATGGCCTTTGCGATGGAGTGACCAATCTTCTTTAGAGACGACGAAACGATTATTTTGATTTTCACTCATTTTTATCTTCCTCCATCCTTTTATTGTCCGGCTTTCCAATCAAAAGGCCCTAAACTACAGGGGGCACTTTTTATATTCTATGAAAACTTTTCAGATTTTTGCGACTAATTTAAGTAAGAAAAAAGAGCGCCCAAAAAATCATTGGGACACTCCGTTACACCATTTAACGATTTAGTAAACTACCTACATACTGCAGTAATTCGTTTGCAGAAGTAGAATTATAGCCATGCTCATCGATCAATGTCGCAATTACTTCATTGATCTTTTTCAACTGTGATTCATCAGGCGTTTTTGTGGAAGTCGTAATTTTTACGACGTCTTTTAAATCTGCAAACATTTTCTTTTGAATTGCCTCTCGCAATCTATCATGGGAATCGTATTCAAACCGTTTTCCTTTACGCGCGAATGCTGAAAGCCGAATTAAAATTTCTTCGCGGAATGCTTTTTTCGCATTTTCCGAAACTCCGATCTGTTCCTCAATCGACCGCATTAATTTTTCATCCGGATTCATTTCTTCTCCTGTAAGGGGGTCGCGTATCCTGTTCTTATTACAATAGGCCTCTACATTATCCAGATAGTTATTCATCAATGTTTTTGCTGATTCCTCATATGAATACACAAATGCCTTTTGGACTTCACTTTTCGCAATTTCATCATACTCTCTTCTAGCAACCGCAATATAGTTCATGTACTTTTCCCGGTCCTCTGGAGAGATAGAAGCGTGTTGATCGAGCCCATCTTTCAGCGAGCGAAGGACGTCTAACGCATTGATGGACGATACTTCTTTCCGGATGATAGCTGAAGAAATACGGTTAATGACATAGCGTGGATCTATGCCATGCATACCTTCTGTTGGATACTCCTTTTTTAACTCTTCAACATCAACTGCATTATAGCCCTCTACACTCTCTCCGTCATATAGACGCATCTTCTTCACTAAATCGATGCCCTGTTTCTTCGGAACTTCCAGCCTTGTCAACACAGAAAAAATAGCGGCTGTTTTCAAAGCATGAGGGGCAATATGCACATCTGCCATGTCACTATCCTTAATCATCTTTTTATAGATGCGCTCCTCCTGGCTTACCTTTAGATTATAAGGAATAGGCATGACAATAATTCTGGAATGAAGTGCCTCATTCTTTTTGTTAGAAATAAAAGAACGGTACTCTGTTTCATTCGTATGGGCGACAATCAGTTCATCTGCACTGATTAACGCAAAACGTCCGGCCTTGAAATTTCCTTCTTGTGTTAGAGACAGTAGATGCCAAAGGAACTTTTCATCCAGCTTTAAAATTTCTTGGAACTCCATCATACCTCGGTTCGCCTTATTTAGCTCGCCGTCAAAGCGATAAGCACGGGGGTCTGATTCAGAACCGTATTCCGCAATTGTTGAGAAATCGATACTTCCTGTCAAATCAGCAATATCCTGTGATTTAGGGTCTGATGGAGTAAATGTTCCAACACCTACACGTTTATCTTCTGAGAAGAAGATACGTTCGACCAAGACATTTTCAATACGGCCATCATATTCCTGCTCTAAGCGCATTGTATTCAGCGGCGACAGACTTCCCTCGATTCGAATACCATACTCTTCATAAAAATCATCCCGTAAATGATGAGGAATAAGATGAAGCGGATCTTCATGCATCGGACAGCCTTTAATTGCATAAATGGCGCCCTCATCTGTACGTGAATATTGCTCCAGTCCTCTTTTCAGCAATGTCACAATCGTTGATTTCCCTCCACTTACAGGACCCATCAATAGCAATATTCGCTTTCGAACATCAAGTCTTCTTGCAGCTGGATGGAAATATTCCTCCACCAATCGTTCAAGCGCTGTTTCAAGTCCGAAGATCTCCTTACCGAAAAAGTGGTACATTTTTTGTCCATCTCTTTCTTCTATCCCTGCACTCCTAATCATACTGTACACCCGCGAGTGCGCTGTTTGTGCAACTTCGGGCCGTTCTTTTACAATTTCCAAATACTCTGCAAACGTTCCTTCCCACTTCAAGCGACTTTCTTCTTCACGGTAATTTCTTGCCTTGTTTAAAATGCTGATAGCCATCCCTCCATTCAGGAGCATGTTTCTACCATATTATGAACTGAGACAAAGTATGATACCTAATCATTTTGACAACTTAAAATATCGGTCAGAAATTCGATGGGATTGCCTTTTCAAAATAAGAAATAAACCGTATAAAAAAGAGCGTCCGAAAAGTCATTTCGAGACGCCCTTTTGCTGTGAAGACTGATTGTCTTTTATGCCACTGCCCTAGAACAATGCTTCTTAGCGGATATTGATTAATGACAAGAGAGTTGTTCACTCAGAAATTTCTTCTTAATTATCGGAATGGATATGCTTCTTTACTTGTTCAATATCCGTATTACTATAAGCAGCTGTACCTTGTCCGCCTGTCCGAGCAAGAACCTCTAACACTTCTCTATAAGACAATCCCGACTCGGCATTTTTTCTCTTCACTTCTTCTACATCCGTATCTAAAGAAGCAAATTCCTCCTTATCCTGATTCATACGCTAACCTCCTAACTATTTTTCGTTAGGGTCCCTCAGAAAATCATTCTTATGATAATGGACTGTAAAAATTAATTATTGTCCTATTTGCTTTTATCTACTCGATGGTATTCGGAAATTTGAACCACTCTTACATTTTTTGTATTCAGCTCATGGTAAATACCTCGACTATCCGTAAAGGAAATATATTGATCGCGTTCACTGCGGATAAGCTCTTCCGCCTCCTCCTGAGACGCTACATGAATGAACCTTCTGATATAATGCTCCTCATCAAAAAAATACGTAACTTTAAATTCTTTCAATTTCCTCTCCCCCTTTAGCTGTTAGCTGCTTTATTATTTTTCCTTTTAAAAAATTGACCCTAAGCAACTAGCGCTTTTTTACGAAGATAATTTCCAAAAGCTAAGATAAACTTATCCTTTAAAGGACAAATTCAGTCTTATTACTGATAGGTAAAATGCTCTTTTTCGTTTATTATGTAAGTATACCTTTTTAGCTATCAGGTATATCTTGCAAATATGAATGATAGGTGAATGAATATGAATTATCAAATTTTATTATATTACCATTACACAACGATTGAAGATCCTGCTGCATTTGCACAGGAACATTTACAGCAGTGTAAAGACCTTGAGCTGAAAGGACGAATCCTTGTAGCAGGTGAAGGGATTAACGGCACTGTATCAGGCACAGTAGAACAAACAAATGCCTACATGGAAATGATGAAGAACAACCCATTATTTGACGGTATTGTCTTTAAAATTGATGAGGCAGAGGGACATGCGTTCAAAAAAATGCATGTACGTCCGCGGCCAGAGCTTGTTAACTTAAGCCTGGAGGATGATGTTAACCCGCATGAAATTACAGGTGAACATTTATCACCTGCCGAGTTTTTAGAACAGATGCAGCGCGAAGATACAGTCGTGCTGGATGTGCGTAACACATATGAATATGATGTCGGCCACTTCCGCGGAGCAATCCGTCCAGATGTTGAAACGTTTCGTGATACACCACAGTGGGTGCGCGAAAACCGTCAATTATTTGAAGGCAAACGCGTGTTAACTTATTGCACAGGTGGTATACGCTGTGAAAAGTTCTCCGGCTGGCTAAAACGAGAAGGTTTTGAGGATGTTGGGCAGCTGCACGGCGGTATTGCCACATATGGTAAAGATCCTGTTACAAAAGGACAGCTGTGGGATGGTCAAATGTATGTAT
The DNA here is from genome assembly GCF_047301505.1 of Lysinibacillus canaveralius. Taxonomy (NCBI): domain Bacteria; kingdom Bacillati; phylum Bacillota; class Bacilli; order Caryophanales; family Bacillaceae; genus Lysinibacillus; species Lysinibacillus canaveralius. Next base: position 3,879,198 of record NZ_CP154840.1, read on the forward strand.
TCGATGAGCGTCTGACTGTACCAATCAATCAGGTCGAGCATGTTATTGTCGGGAAGGACCACTTTGACGGTACGCCTTGTGAGCGTTATATTAATTGTGCAAACCCTGAGTGCAACAAGCAAATTCTTTCATCAGAGGAGAATGAAGCAAAGCATTTAGGAGGCTGTACAATCGAGTGTACGAAGCATGAGCGAAACCGTTATATTGTAAGGCATGGCCTTTCTGGGGAACAAGTGCAGGCAGCTATTTCTCAATTAGAAAAAGAACTGCAAGCATAAAATACTTTCTATATAAGTTAGCAAAAGCGTATGTGGAATTTTCCACATGCGCTTTTCGTTATAGTTACTCTCCCATCGAACTATACATCAGCGCTGATCAGCTTATAGTCTTTTCCAAAGGAAGCATGAATCCGATGCCCCCCAAATAAATCCCCATCTTTATACTCGCAATAGATATGGTCGGGAGCGATTTGAATGTCACAAAGAGTGATTGCCTCCTCAAATGCTTCTGGTGTTATATCATACTCTCCTGCATCTACTGCATCCCAGTCTAGCTTTTCATCATTCTCATCATATACAGGCCAAAAATCATTTTTATAGTTTACCAACCGTCCTGCTATAGCCCTTTTTGCTTCTTCGTCGAATTGTTCGATACAATGAAATAGTTTTTCCGCTCTCTTAAGCAGCGCTTGGACATCCGCCTGCCCATCCAGTACCTCTATGCTCCATCGTCTACCTCCTTGATCTAGCCAATATGATTTATTCCCCTCATCAAAAGTGAAAATGCCCATCCATTCACTAGTAATCGTTTTCCTCATCGACCCATCTCTCCTTTTCTGGTATGGTCAGCTATTTTATCATAACTGTCTGCCCTTCATAGATTAGATCAGCAAAAAAGCTGCGGCTGCCATTTACATATAAACTAAGTACATAAAATAACGGCCTTAACCTTCTAGAAGGTTAAAGCCGCAGATGTGTCTTTGTGATTTTTACCAAGAGATAACTTTTAAATAAGTTTACCCCTGTCCTTTTATATGTTAGATGCGGGATTGCTGTTTTCTGAACGAACCCACTTCAATCCATCATCTCGGCCCTCTAACTTTAGTGTTTCTTTCCAATCTTTATGTTCATCCGTATTTCTATCTGTCTCGATAAAGTCATTGATCAGCCATTTCTTCTCATCCTTGTCGTACACAAGATATAAATCCCGAATCAGCTCATAGGAAATATCCTCAAAATCAGGATAATCAACAAGCTTTATTTTCCGTGTATACGTAACATAAGTCGTTACTTCAGCCGACCATTTACCATCAAAGTAATTGACGGTAAAGTCGTCTAAATTCAAAACTGCCCCGGCATATTTCGAGTGAAACTCATCAATATAATCAGCTGCCTCCATGTATGCGGAACTGACTAAATCCTGCGAATACGCCATTTCCTCAGCTGTAGCATCTAAATTTGTAAATGACTCTAAATTAAACTCCGTCGTTTCAAAGACAGACATGTCGTAATTGAATGTATCAACAGCTGCGACAAGGTCATTTTTCGTTTTTTCATTCTGCTTCACAAGACTTTTTGTGTCTACGATATACGTGATGATGTCATTACCCCATACATCTACTTTTTTTGTTTCTGTAAAATCTCCCAGATCATTTTTTACAGTCAAAGCAATGGAATAGGTGCCAGGAAGGAAAGGACCATATAAGCCATCTTCATTTTCTTTAAAGTTCAACTTGGACTTATCGATATTGAAGTTAACGGTATCATCCTCATTATGACCTGACACTTTAACGGACGCTGTCTTCACTAGTAATTTATAGTTTTTTGTCAGTCCCTTTTTCCCGTCCAATATAAGACTGATTGGCTGATTCGTTTTTGCGTAGTCCCTCTTTTCCAATTGTTTATGCAAACTATCCTTGATTGCTTGATAGCTGTGGCTATTTGCTTTTAAATAATCAACAAGCGCTGCAGTAGATTGAGCATCTACAACAGTCTCCGATTGATCAGGAACGATAAGTTCCTTCAGCATGTCTGGCTTTTCTTCTTCGATTGCTGTTTCAAATTGGGCAATGATTTTGTCAGGCTTATTCAGCTGACTAACGAAAAACACCGCACCTGCTCCAATGACAATAACCGAAACAACAGATAAAGCGATAATCAGAAGTGCTCTTTTAGACATACGTCATCGCTCCTTAATAGCCTCGGCCTTTAGCGAAAACATCTACCATCTCTTCACTGTTGTAATGATCCATATTGACTGTCCATTTCCCATCTTTTTCAACCATTTCAATTTCTAATGGACGTTCTGCTTTCTTCAGTTCCAAAGAATTAATGATGGAATCTAATTTTGAAAACGCATATTCATCACGTTTTTTTCCATCGTACTCCCCTGTATTATCAAGATATTCCTCTCGATAATCACTAATTTTATCGTATAGATTACCAAGCGGAAGTGAAGAATATTCTAGTTTTACTTTCGCTTTTCCATTGGCATTTGCCATTGTAGCAGCCTTTATTTCTACTTTTTGCGCCATAGCCGTTTTGTAAATAGCGTATTGTTTTGCAGCCTCTTCTTTTGATATTTCCAAATCATAGAACGAATCACCAAGCGATTCTTTAAAGGCATTTGCCCCAGCATCCTGAAGTGCCTGCTTATCAGCAACTACCATTTTTTCATAGTCCACATTTTCTTTATCCAAGTAGATTGTTTCGATATATGCGACTAATGCCTTTGCTGGATTGTCTAGGTTATCGAAGCTCTCTGTATATTCCGATGTATCTAATGTAACACTGACTTCTTTTTCTTTCTTTGTTTCCCCCATGATATATGGCGCTACACCAATTTCGTATTCTTTGTCTTTTTCAGCTTGGAAAATAAGCGTTACTTCCTTTGCCTTCCCTGCACCAATTTCATCCCCTGGAGAGGAATCAAATCCTAAATCTGCATCATAGACAGGCTCGATTGTAAGCTGTTTATCTCCATCATATACTTTGATTTCAGAATAAGTTGAAACGTTTATTGTCGAGTCTGATTTATTTTTAATGTTAATTGTAACAGCAAGCGGATTTTTCTCGCCTTCACCATCAATTGATTCACCTTGATCCCCAAGTAAAACAAATGATGCTTTCTCCACTTCTACCTCTACTTTCGCCCCGCCTGCTGCGCCTGTAGAAGAGCAGCCTGCTAAAGCAACCATACAAATTAAAAACAATGTAAAAAATCCTAACCTTTTCATCCTGTTAAATCCTCCTCACCAACTAACATTGGGATAATCATACAATTCAGGTTACAATATATTAAATTGTTGAAACTTCAGTCAATGTGTCGATAGGATTATACACAATATGACAAAATAAGGGTGTTTAATAAAATGAGTTGAAAATACACAGAGGAACAAACAATATTTAATAAAATGTAAAAGGATAAATTGGGCAGAAAGGTACTAAAACCCTATTGGTACATTAAAAAGTACTTACTCATGCCTGGCAATTATTTTTTTGAGATAACGCCAATTATCCGCTAATCAACAAAGTAAACAAGCCATGATCAGCTTCATTTTTTATTTGAAAGGTTAAAACAAAACTTGCGATAGGCATATACCTCCAGCTATCATGTGCAACCTTCATAATATAATTTAGAAATAGCTGTATGCATATTTTTCTAAAGAAAGGGGTCCAGCTATGTATTATTTGTATCAACCTCATCATTATCCATCTCCTTATGGACAGATCGCTTATCATCCCTTTCCCGTTTCCCCGTCTATAGATCCTGAACTTTTGAATCGCCCTATGTCTCACCGCAATGCTGCAACTGCTGCGCCGAAACGCTTACTTCCGACTGCTCAGAAACCTGAATTTCCTCCTGTCAACCCTAATCATTTATATGAATCAGCCCAAAGCTCCCGTAAGCTCATGTCAGAAGCAAGTATTTTACTTGACCGCTTGGCTACTTCCAAAGAATTTGATGCTAAGTTAATGGAGGCTGCCCAACGCTCAGATACAGCGGAAGTTACTCGTTTAATCCGCTCGCTCGGCATCACGGCGAATGTAGATGCCCAGTACAACCCAGATGGCCTTCGCTTAGAGTTCACATCAACAATAGATGGTGTTGAATGTTGCCGATTGCTGATTTCACTGCGTTGGCGCTAACATACAGCAGAGACTTGTCTAATGCATTTGTCCCAAAAACTCACCTTCTGTTCCCCCCCTTCATACTAAGCTTTATGGATAGAACAGCCATTTTTCAGACTATTTGAAGCAGATAAAGATAGATTTCCTATTATAAAAATCAAACTCTTTTTCCTATAGCAGCTTTATTAAAATAGATAAAAAGAATCGTAATGCCAAAATTATTCATAACATGTTTATAATTGTAATATATTTACTTTGGCCGCTGATCTTTTTAAACTTATATTCTATTATGTAAAGCTTTAGGGGGAGATATATTGCACCAGACAAGGAACGGTCATACAGTTACAGAAAAGTATAACCATCAAGGCAGCGAGGCTAATTCCAACGAACCTTCTTCAGTGGAAACAGCGCTGAAACAAAAAAAATCCTTTTTTAATAGTTCAAAACTGATTCAACATAATGATCATGTAGAGCATTTATTAGGGTTATTTGCCGGTGATGACGGGCGAGAGTACTACCTGAAAAAATGGGCACAAGCAAGGCCGACATGGAATTGGGCTGCATTCTTTTTCTCATTATGGTGGCTGGGTTACCGGAGAATGTACATACCGCTTATAACGATTCTGGGCGGATTCTTATTCCTTCATATAGTGACAGCGCTATTCAATCTTGACTTCAGTAAAATAGACGGTTTGTTAAGGTTAGCTGTCATGATTTCTCTTGGTATATCCGGAAACTCCATTTACCGGCAGCACGCAATAAAAACTATCAACAAATATAAAAATAAATATGAACATCAGGAAACATTAGAAGAGCGCATTGCTTCAAAGGGCGGGATTAGCTTTGAGAGCTTCATGATTTCTAATGTGATAATCATAGTTTATATAATCATTTTGGGATTACTGTAGAAATGGAGCAGTTGGAAAACCAGGTAAAAGAGCTGTCCAGAAAGTTTTATCCTTCTGAACAGCTCTTTTTTAGCTATATAAATTGGTAAAATAAACCATGTTGTGTGCAATACCAAAGCAGTGTGCCTCGTTTACGCATGGGTAAACGTGTTTGCAGTGCCCATTCTGGATACTGCTTTATAATGTGCACCTGATCTCCTGTTGCAAAAGCAATAAATGATATAAAATGATCTTTGTTCATCGGATGATCGCTTGAAATAAACCATTCGCCATCTGCTTGTGTAACTTCCAGTTTTTCTTCGTCTACCGCTTTCGTCGGCACACAAGCCTCCAGTTTTCTACCACAACAAGAAATCGTTGCGTTTCCTGTAGATAAAACAATGTTATGACAAGATGGGCAAACAAAATAGCTCGACTTTTTCATATTTCCTCCTACAAAATCATTTGTCATAAGTTCACCGACTAACATATCCTCTATATTTACACCCAGAAGGGCAGATAACTCCGGCAGCAAAGATACATCTGGGCATCCTTGGCCTCGTTCCCATTTCGAAATGGTGCGGTCAGATAGATGCATCTGCTCTGCCAGTTCTTTCTGCGTCAACCCTTTTTCCTTCCGCAATGTAGAAATCAAACTACCAATTTTGCTGTAATTCATCTGTTCACCTCCAGCTACTTTCATCATAGTTGCTAATTACTTTTCCGGCAACAAACGCTCCGTAGAGTATAAAACTCTCCTTACTGCAATACATGTTGAAAAACCTGTTAAGATTTGGAGACTTTCTATTGCCACAGATTGCAACAAAAAAGGCTGCAAACAACTTGATAAAATCAAAATGTTTACAGCCTGCAATATATGCATATCAAAAATATACTTGTGTAAATAAGTTATCTATAAAGCGCTATTTACGCCGGATAGCCTTTCCTAGTGATCTTGGATGAGCACAGTTTCTTACTTTTTCTTGCTATCCCCATATAAAGTCGCTTCAGCTAATTGGGCTAATTCTTGAGCCTTTGTACTAATTTCCTGAATTGTAGCTGAAAATTCTTGAATGGAGCCTGATTGGGTATCAGTTAGCGTATTGATTTCACCAAAGGCCTGGTTCAACGTTACAAGAAGTCCATGAATATTTTTCGTTATATCATTAATTTGATTTACATTTTCTTTTGAATTCGTTGCAAGCTTCCGAATCTCATCGGCTACTACCGAAAATCCTTTCCCTACTTCTCCCGCCCGTGCTGCTTCAATTGCAGCATTCAAGCCTAAAAGGTTACTCTGGTCAGATATGCCCTTTACAACTGAAGAAATCTCACCAATTTGATTGGCGCTTGAGCTAACATCCTTCATTTGGCCGGTTATATCCGTTACACGATCGGCAAGCTGGGTAACGGACTCACTTATATCTTCAACGGAAGCCGCTGTCTGTTCAACGATTGCCGAAAAGCTTTCTGCCATTTCAAATAACTTATTCGCTTTTTCCAAACTAGTCCCAATTCCTACACCACCGACCACTTTACCCTGGTCATCATGAAGCGGGAGGGCACGCGCGATCAATGGAAATCCAAATAACTCTTTTGGGAGGGTTGCTGATAAAGGCCGATTCGTTTTAATAGCATTTGTCACAATATCGCCTTCCATCAATGGGTCGCCAGGGCTTACATTTAAAGCGAAGGTTTTTCCTGGAATATTGATGATCAGTTTTTCTGTATCATAGATTCCCACGGTAATATCATCATGGATCAGATCATTTAGCAATGGAGCTATTTTTATAAATGCATTTATAACTTCATGTTGTGACATCGCTTTCCACTCTCTTTTCTATTAATAAGGTAACTTTCTTTGACCATAGTTTACAGAGATCCATTTTAACGTTGTGAACTCCTCTAGACTCCACTCTCCGTTCAAGCGACCTAGGCCAGATTGTTTCTCCCCGCCAAACGCTACAATCGGTTCATCATTAATTGTTAAATCATTTACATGAATCATACCCGTGTGTACTTTTTTCGCCAGCTCCACACCACGCTCCAAGTTAGATGTATGAACTGCACCGCTTAAGCCGAAGCGAGTATTATTAGCAATATTAATTGCGTCTTCTTCTGTTTCAAATGGAATCACACACACTACCGGACCAAACAGCTCTTCCTGTGAAACGCTCATATCAGTTGTTACATCTGCTAAAATCGTTGGCTCAAGCAGTCTGCCATGAATATTTCCTTTAAGAAGCGGCGTTGCCCCCTCTGCAATCCCTTTTTCAATTAAGGCTTCAAGAGTTTTTGCCTGACGGTCATTAATGACAGGGCCGATAATTGTCTGAGGATCTTTCGGGTCACCAACCGTAAGACTCGCTACCTTTTGAGCATATTTTTCAATGAATTCATTGTAAATTGATTGTTGCACAAGAATTCTATTGGCTGACATACAGATTTGTCCTTGATGTGTAAAGCGGCTAAATGTCGCAGCATTTACAGCATATTCAATATCAGCATCCTCCAATACAATAAAGGCACTGTTTCCACCTAGTTCCAGTAAAGGTTTTTTGAAGTTTTTAACAGCCAGCTGTCCAATATAACTTCCGACTTTTGTTGAACCTGTAAAGGAAATAATCCTTGGAATTGGATGCTCCACAAATGCATCCCCAATTTCATTGATGTCTGTTACAACAACATTAATTAACCCTTTTGGAACGCCTGCTTCCTCGAAGATTTTTCCGATTAATGTTCCACCCATAATTGGTGTATCTTCATGTGGTTTTAATACAACTCCATTTCCTGCTCCTAATGCAGGTGCCACTGATTTCATCGATAAAAAGAAAGGGAAGTTGAATGGACTAATAACCCCTACAACGCCTGCTGGAATACGATACAATCTATTTTCCACATCATCTATTGTCGAAGGCAGAATTTTCCCCTCCATTCTTAATGGGAAAGTAGCAGCCTCTTTAATGATATTCTTTACAAGACCAATCTCGAATGCCGCTTTTAGCCTTGTACCTCCCAGCTCATCCATAATGATGGAGGTAATTTCTTCTTCATGCTCTTCAATATATTTCACCGCATTTTCTAAAATATCGCGTTTCTTATAGGGATTCACTTTATCCCATTCCTGTTTAGCCTTTTCTGCTGCCTGATAAGCAAGATCTATATCCTGGATACTTGCTAATTTATATGTATTAATTACTTGATCATTATAAGGATTGATATTATTTAAAAGCGAACTGCTGTGTCCATCTCGCCACTCTCCATCTATAAACTGCTTCCCTAACGTCTCAATATTCATGTACTTACCTCCAGGGTATAATTAGTAACTGCAACAGTCTGAATATCGGCATAATTAGGAAATACTTTACTTATAAAATCTAACTCAAATTCCCTCAAAAAGAATTACAGCTTCAATCAGGGGAGGTTTTCTTTTTCAAGCAGACTAAAAAAGAACGGCCTCTATCATCGTTATAAACGATTTAGAGGCCTCTCTCATTGTTATTTTACGGTGTTTGTTTTACTTCACCGTTTAATGATTCAGCAGCTTCTTTGTCTTCAGATTCACCTGAAGTTTGTTTATCTTCAGCTCCACCAGAAGTCTCTCCTGCAGGTGCTGGGACATTGACATATAATTTACCAGCCGCTCTTTGACGAGTCTCATTGTTAAAGCCATCGATTGCAATAACTTCAATGACTGCGCCATTAGCTACAGTATCAGCAGGTACCGTCCAGTAGCCGATATAATGACCGTTTCCTTGTTCCATCATCGGTAATTCAGTCGCATTGTTTACATCGTTTGTTAGTGGCATATGGATGACAAACGTCGGTTTTAATCCAGGCTCACTATCAAATTCGATTTTGACTGTTCTACCAGTTGCCACATAAATATCGCTTACTGGTTTTAAGTTAGAAATTTGTGGTGCATCGAAATCAGCCGTCACTGTCACTGTCTTTGACACGCTGTTGCCGGCCTTATCCGTTGCTACTACAGTAATTTCATTTGTCCCATTATCTAAAATCATACGTTTTGAATATTTGCCATCACTTACGGCTGCAGGTGAACCATTGACCATAACCGTGTCAATATTAGCATCCGAGATTAACCCTTCTACCGTTACTGTTTCACGATTTACTTTTTCACCATTCGCCGGTTTATCGATTGTTAGCTCTGGAGCCGTTGTATCTAAAATAACAGATACTGGAGTAGATTCCCCTGTTACTTTATCATTTAGCTTCGAAACAACCGAAAACTCATTTGAGCCTTCAACCAGATTGACATCAATGGCAAATTTGCCGTCATCACCAACGACTGTATCCGCTACTACTTCGCCATTTTGTTTTAATTCAATCGTCGTTGTTGGTGAAGCTGTTCCAGTAACCGTTGTTGCAGCCTCTTTTGTAATAGAGCCTGTAGCCGGAGACGTAATCATTGGACCAGTTACTTCATAGCTGACACGTGCCCGAATCATATAATTTCCTTCGCTCGTTGGAGATGATGACCAAGCCCCTGATACATCTTGATAGCTTCTACCTGCATTTGTGCCATCTTCATCTGTAGCAAGCCCCGGGCTGTTCGGATTTGCAACTGTTTGGCGGTACACCATATAGAAGTCGCCATTTACGACAATATTATGTTCCGATAAGTCAACAACTGTCCATTCGCCATTACGTAAAGCAGTAGCATCAATAGGTCCTGCCAGCTTCTTGCCAGGCGTACCATCTGCACCAGATGCATCCCATACTTCTACAGCAAATGCCGTTCCACCTGGTGAAGGCCACTCAGCTGTCCAGAAGCGGAAGACGCCATCTGTAACAATTCCATTTTCCTTCCCTTCAGGAAGAGACATTTTCACCGCCCACGCATTACCAGCAGCATTGAATGCACGCGCATTTTCAGCTGTACCATCATCATACCCAATTTCTCCACCTGGGTACGTGTAGAATGGTTCAAGTGAAATATTTTGCGTCACTGGTTGTCCAGCAATCGATACAGGCACTTCTTGGCCATGATAACCGCGAGCGATGACTTTTAATGTATAGTCGCCCTCATAAGCAGTTACCGTAAAGTTACCACTTGCATCAGTTACAACAGGAGCGACATTGGCATCCTCCACAAGAATGACCGTTGCTCCTTCAATTGCTTCTCCTGTAGACTGATCCGTAATGGTTCCTTGTACCGTGTTTTGTGCGACTTCATCTAATGTGAAATTCGCAGTGGAAGTACCATCCGCCTCGATTGTGACCGACTGTTCTTCAGATGTGAAGCCGTAAGCTTCCGCTTTCACTGTAAACGTCCCTGCTCCATGTGTAAGCGCATAAGAACCATCTGCTGGATTCGTATAAACAGAGCGTCCTGATTCCAGTACGCTTACCTGAGCACCTAATGGCAGCAGTGTAGGATTGTTAACTTTTTCAACAACTGGCGCCCCGTCTTTTGAGCGCACTTCCGGTTTAATTGTCTTTGGATCAATCGCTTCTTTTAATGCCTCTTTATCTTTATCCTTCGCATTTCCATTATTTCCGTTATTTCCGTTATTTCCTTTTCCTCCATGAATACCATTGTTTGCTTTATTACCATCGTTACCCTTATTGCCATTGTTTCCGTTATTCTTACCTTTTGATACTTTACCAGTTTGAGACACATCAGTTAATGCGATATCATCAATATACCAGCCATCCCGCTGTACACTTGAATCTGAGTAAGCGTTAAAGCCGATATAAATACGCTGACCCGCATAATCGGATAAGTCAACTTCTGCATCTACCCAGCCATTCGATTGGCCTTGAACTGTTAATAATTGCGTCCAATTTTCTTGGTCTGTTGAAACAAATACATGTCCATAATCCCATGCTCGACCAGAAGTAGACTGTTCAAAATTATGCCAATGCTTAAACTGAAGGTATGTGTTTCCTTCCGGTAAATCAATTGGCGGTGCAACAAGTGTAGCATTCATATTGTTTGCATAGGAGCCTGCTAAATTTGTCGCATATACCTTTTCACCTGATGCTGCATTTCCGGGACCAGATGTCGGTACACCCCATTCCCAGCTATCCTGACTGCCGAATGAATACCAGCCAGTTGGCTGTACTTCAAAGTCTTCAGAATAACCAACTGTAATTCCTGGTTTCACATCGACCACATACTCTTCACTGCTGACTTCATTATTACCAAAATCATTCACTGTCCATTTATATGTGAATGAATTGCCGGTAATCATCTCACCCGGTACTACTACAGCGAATTCACCGGATTTATAATCCCCGGATTTTCGGCCAGCTGTAATTTGCTGCCATGCATTGTTTGCATCTTTGTAGTGAAGTACGACAGAGGAAACACTGATATTATCACTCACAGAAACAGAGAGATTCAATGCCATGCCAGCATATGTTTCAGCCGGTGCAGTATGCTCAAATGTAGGTGCTTCATTATCAGAACCTTGTTGTGTTACTTGGCCTTCCAATGTACCAAGGCCTGTAATGATAGAGGATACAGCTTCATACGCATCGACTAATCCATAGCCGTAAGCATGGTTAGGAACAGATGGATATTGGCTGTCTGTCAACGGATTTGCAGTCTCTAACAAAATCTCTTCCATTTCATCGACTGTTAGATTTGCATCTACTTGGCGAAGAAGGGCTGCTACACCTGATACAGCAGGACCTGCCATTGAGGTACCATTCCATCCTCCCTCATAGCCCCCACCTGGTACAGCAGAACGAATATTTACACCTGGTGCTGAAATGTCTGGTTTAATTTCATCATACGGAGATGGTCCTCGTAATGAGAAGCTCCCTACTTTATTATTAATATCCGTTGCACCCGTCGCAAAGGACTCAGGGTAATTGGCTGGTGAAGCAACTGAACCTGCTCCTCCAGGATTTGTAGCTGTCGTGTTGCCGGCAGAAAATTCAGGGAAGATTTCGGCTGCACGCCAGTTATTAACGACATCTCGGTACCACTCATCCAAGCCTGGGCCGCCGCCCCATGAGTTGTTTACAATATCCGGAGCCATATCAACACGTGGATTTCCATTGGCGTCTGTCGGCGCTAAAATCCATTGTGCAGCTTCCAAAAGATCAGCATCTGATCCGCCATTTGAAGTAAATGCTTTTACAGCAATATATTTAGCACCCGGTGCCACACCAATTTGGTTGGAGCCATCCGGTTCACTACCGACCATTGTGCCTGTTACGTGTGTTCCATGATCCAGATCATCATATGGGGCAGACCGTCCAGAAGCCGTAGCATCATACCAGTTATAATCATGGGTTACTTGTCCCGTTGCGGCATTATAACCACGGTACTTCTCTTTTAAAGCCGGGTGATCCCATTGAACGCCTGTATCGATACTTGCAACAACCGTTCCAGAACCATCAATGCCCATATCCCATACTTCCGGTGCTTTTACACGCTCAATGTTCCATTCAACATTCGCCGTTTCCGCACTTGGTGCTGCTGCCTCTTCAGTTTTTGTAGTAAACAGCTGACGTGTTTCATTTGGCAGCACTTTTTCTACCTCAGCGAACGTCGCCACTTTTTCGGCCACTTCTTTTGTTGCTGTTACGGCAATCGCATTTACGATATAGAAGGATGTAATATCAGCCGCATTCCCAGCAGCTGCCTCTTGTTCAAGAAATTGAAGGACTGTTTGTTGAGATTCTATAGAAGTTGCCTTTAATTCAGAAACAACAGCAGAGCGCTGCATTAACTTTGCATTATGTGCGGACAGGTTTGATCCTTCTGCTTTTTCCCGGGCTTCCGTAGCTGCCTGAGCTGAATTTGCTTTCTCTTTGAATTTCACTAAAAATGTCACTTGATCATCGCTTTTAAAGCTTTCAAGCAAGCGATTACTCACCTTATCCCGTACAGAGCTGACCGGGCTGTTAGAATCTTTAAAAGATTCATAGAGACGGTTAGCAGTTGTTTCTGCGCTAACAAATCCGGGTGTTAATAAAGAAACCGTCATAAATGCAGAGGCTACCACACTAATTGCTTTGCCAGAAGACTTTTTCCTCTTCAATTTCCTTCCCCCTTCGTTTTTTATTCTCTTTTTACCTACTCTTCACTATCAATCTCTGCAAGGGATTGATAAATCGCTTCCCTCCTTTACGCTAAATAATTCAGGTAAAAAGAATTAGTTCGATCATTGTGAGATTTCTAGATGTGAGTCCTATGATAAATGAGTATGTAAATTATTTCTGTCATAACTTGTCATACTATTATGATTATTTACTTTTCAGTAACTATATCCTATTCGGATATAGGTAAATAGTTAAGAAAAATATTATAAAAAGTGTTGTAGTACTGATCTACATAGGTTTTTAATAGGAGAAATTCAGAGAGAAAGAGTCTGCTTTTACAAAAACAATTAATTTAGACTAGAAAAACTTAAGAAGATAAACAAAAAATATGGAAAATAACTACAACGGGTCTTTTGTTCTGATTATCAAATACAGCTAAAATTGAAGGAGCCATGGAGGTTTTAAATAAGATGTAATATTTCTATCATGCGAGGATTAATGAAAAAGACTCATTCATTATTGAATAGATAGTAAGGCTTGCATCCAGTTTTTAATACCTGGATTACTTTTCAGCTTTCTAAATAGTTCACATAAGCATGCTTCAAGTCGACAAAATTCGCGGCTTTCATATTGAAAAAAAACGAATTGGTATTATTTTACTTACAAAAAAAAGACCGCAATCAGAAGCCCATTCCCGAGCTTCTAGATTGCCGTCTTTTAAATTGTTTTGTCTTAGTGAAATAAAAGATTATGCCCTACGCCTTGCCTTTTTTACGAGCTTCAATTTCATCTTTCATTTCTTCTTTTAACCCTTCAATTGATTGTTTGCGTCGTTCATTCTTCTCTTGGATTATTTCGCTTTGCATCGGATCAGCAAACTCCATACTGATTTCAGCTTCATGAAGATTTTCTTCCGTATTTCTAATAATATCCCGGATTCGCTCCACATTGTTTGAACGATCATCAGGTTTTGGATGTTTTGAATTAGACATGGTAACCTCCTGAGTTTCTAAAGATTTCGGTATTAGTTTGGATTTTTCTAATCATTCTATGCATCCATTTTTATAAGACCAATTCCATCTTTTCGGGAATAGAAAAGCTCACTTTAAGTAAATAAAAACAACGATTGCAAGACCCTTGCATCATGAAGGAATGATAGACCACAATCTCTTAGTTCCAATGCTTATAATTAGGATATTTTGTATTTAAGTTAAATGCATTTTGTATTTTATTTTTTAAAATGATAACAATCTATTACATTTATCCATACCCGCTTTATTTCCTTACATATACTAAACTGAATAAAAACAAAAGGAGGTGTTACGAATGGGTGCATCAGGTTATCAAGGCGGCGGCGGATACGGCGGATACGGTTCTGGTTCTGGCTTTGCTCTTTTAGTTGTTCTCTTTATCCTTTTAATTATTGTAGGAGCTTCTTTCTACAGCGGCGGATACGGTGGTTACTAGTATGAAACCCCATAAAAGGCAGTTAGTATAGTTGTTCCCGCTTTTAACATCAACTCTCCCTCTAAAAAAGCAGCTGCCCAGAAAGCAATAACTTTCTGGGCAGCTCTGTTTTATTTTCACGGATCCCTTACTTAAACTCAAAACCCAAAGCGCTGCTAGGTGAATATCTTCTCGTGAGCTTTAACCCCGCTTTTCTAAATTATAGTAGTAAATAAATTGCATGATTTCGCCTCTCATCTCAATTGTCGTGATATCTTTTTTATGAAAAACAAAACCCACTTTATCTTTATATTTTTCTATTTTAATTAGCACATTACAAAAAAGATCCATCCAATTTTGAAATTCACATAACACCAATGAAAAGCTAAAATCTATATTGTCTTTTTCAACAAAAACAATATGATGATTTTCATCGTATTCCTCAAAAGTGATACTTATAGTAGGTTTATTATCTTCACTTAGATTCTTCACACCTATGGCTCCTTATCTATTGTCTATTTTTTCTGCGTCAAGGTTTGTACATACAGCTAACTGTGCTGCATCACCATTCATAGCCTTTTCATCTGGTGGTACAAAAAACACGAGGCGGCCCGTAAAGTAATACTTCTTTGCATGAATTCAATTCCTTATTATGGTTATTTAAATATATGTATTTTACCAGATTGCTATCTTTTTAGAATTCAACTGAATGAAGAAAGCAGCAATAAAACAAAACAGCTTTGCCTATAGGCTGGAAAGTGTAGAAGTTCTGGCACCTAAAAGATTGTATTTTCCACAAAACCTCATGCGAAGATGTGAGGCTGTTCTCTATTTATTATGGAGATTTCTACATAGGCAGATACGTGTAAAAATTTATAGGATTATCATTCTAGGATTAAAATTAGCAACTCCGGGTAAACGATAGGGGAAAACCCAATACGAACTAGGAGGTAATGGAATGGCTGCAAAGGAACTTGCATTACATGAACAATTGGAAGTACATGAAGTCCTTATTTTTAAAACGACTTGTGTAACAAAAAGTAAATTATTTGTAGATCTAGTTCAAGACAAGAAATTAAAGGAAATTATCGAAGAAGATTTAGAGCTTTCCACAAAAGCAATTAAAGATTTGAAAAAAGTGCTTGCAGATGCAAGTAAATAAAAGACAGGAGGAAGAGTAATGGCTACTAAAAAATCCGAGGAAACAAAAAATGAACAGCTAGATGTAACTGTTATTGATGACCTGGCAATCGCTTCTGATTTACTTATCACAGCTAAAGCAGGCGTAAGAAATTTAGCGGTTGCAATTACGGAAACAGCTACTCCTTCCGTGAAAAAGCTGCTACGCCGTGAGTTGGATAACGCTATTGATCTGCATGATAAAATTGCTCAATACATGATTAAAAATGAAATGTACCATGCATATGATTTAGATGAGCAGATGCAGCATGACTTAGAAAAAGCTGATATTGCGCTAAATTTAGTAAAAAAATAGTTGCTGGACTGCGTTAAATCAAAAATGGATTCCCATCCTGGGAATCCATTTTTCATGTATTCAATTTTAAATTTCGAATTGACTGCTGCCTCTTTCTGAGCTATCGCCTTATTCGAAGCTATTTTTTCGGGCTTCAAATGCAGCCTCGTCACTTAACTGTTTCTTCATTTTATCAACTGAATGCTTGCGGCGCTCATTTTTTTCTTCAAGGTTTTCACGTTCTTCCGGACCCGCAAATTCCATGCTGATCTCCGCTTCTCGGATATTTTCCTCTGTATTTTCAATCATTCTATCCAGACTTAACGCATTATTCGATTTACCATCCCTATTTTTCTTTATCGCCATTTTAAAGACCTCCTCTTCATTTTTGATTACTGCATTAGTTTGTTTTTCTTTATTTGATTTATGCAAAAAAGGAATGATGAAAAAGAAGACAGACACTTTAAACGTGTAAATCGTCCATAAGCTAATCAAATTGCTTTTAATATAACATGCAACTTTGCACATATTAGTTTAGACTTTATCGGCCGTTCTTCATATTACGAAAAGGAGGTGAAATAAAATGGCAAAGAAAAGTAAAACTACATTCAAAAAGGAAAAGAAAGAACACAAGGATACAAATATACGCGAAGAGTATTCAAAAGAGCTAAACCAAGTCATTCATAATAACGCTCCGCAGGAAGTTACGAAACATAGAGGGACTTAAATAAAAGCCTTGGCTCAGCCTTTCTTTTGCCAGGCGAGCAGATAAAAAACTATGCCTCCACCGAGTGATATCAAGACTTGGTGAAGGCATTTACCTAATGTATCTTTTATTATTTTATCTACTATTATTTCACCTGAAGGATTTCTTTAATAAAACCTTCTTTTCACATTTTTCTGAAGCACTTCTAATTCTCTAATCCAGCAATCCCAAAGCCGCCAGGTCCCGAGTGAGTAGAAATCATAGCACCAGCTTGAATCCAAGTGATGTTTTCAAAACCAGCTTGAACTGCCATCTCATTCATTTTCTGCTTAATACTTTCACTGAGTCCAATTGAATAGATAAAATAAATTTGTTTTCTATCAATATCATATTGAGATAAATAATCACGCATTAATTTTTCCGCAACAACGCTCATATTCCCTCGGTATTTCTTAGTGGAAACAAGCTTTCCGTCTACTAACTCAATGCATGGTTTTATTTTCAGCAAAGCGCCGCCGAGATACGCTAAATTACTTACCCGTCCACCTGCCTTTAAAAAATCTAAGCTTCCTGGACTGAAAGCAAGTCTTGATTTAGGAACCATGGATTTAATTTTTTCAATTAATTGAGCAGGCTCAATCGACGGTTCATTCTCTAGTAAATCAGCAGCATACATTACCACGGCAGTTAGTCCGCCTGTAACGTTTAGCGCATCAATTAAAAAAAGATCTGTAAAATCTTCCGCAGCAATTAACGCATTCTGAAAGGATGCTGATGCTCTTGATGTGTAACCAATATGAATAATGATACTATCAGGAAATTCCTTTCTAATACCCGTAAAGAACTCAGAATACTCATGGACATTTGTCGCAGATGTAGACGGTATCTTTTTTGTGCGGTCATAATAATTATAAATTTCTTTTACGGATAAATGGCCATCTAAATAATCCTGACCCTCCATAATAATATGCATTGGTACTATTTGAACATGATGTTTCTCAGCCAATTCTTTCGGTAAATCTGCTCCACTCTCTGTCGTTAAAATAATCCTTCTCATTGTCCATCTCCCTCTGCTAGTACACCCATTCCCGTTTGTGCTTAAGCTTTATAATTTTCTCTAACTATACAGCAATAAAGAGAAACATTCCTTTTTAAATTATAAAAATTTTATTACAGCAGTTGATTAGAAAACCTTAAGGAACAGACCTAAGTTTTTTTAGGTAGGGAAGCACTTTTATTCAACTACACTAATTAAGATTGCGGGATATCGGTGCTAATCTTAGATTGCCGGCGCTTTTCTTTAAATAAAATCACTCCAACTAATCCCATTATGGAGAAAATAACAGGTGTGAAGAAACCGTAATAGTATCCCTCACCTTGATTACCTGAAGTGGATTGAAAATAATCTAGTACATAGCCAAAAATGATTGGCAGCAATACTGCACTTAGAAAACCTCCTGTATTAGCAAATCCCGAAATAATACCGGATTCTTTTACAGGGAAGGATTGACGTACACCTGCAAATGTCAATGCGCTCGCTCCGTATCCAAAACCAATAATAAAGAAGAGTATCATTAACAAGAAAAACGGCGGCAGCCCCTTAAACAACAGGAAGGAAAACCAACTTAACAAAACAATGAGATGAACGATAATATATGGCCATTTTATTGTTTCTAACCGGCTTGAAACCCAGCTAGCTACAGGGGCGCCAATAAGTGCTCCGATAAGACCGATCATGATCATCTGGCTTGCATCTGAGCGGGTCATTTCATACATATTCATTCCATATGGTACGGCCCAAGAACTAATAAAACCTACATAACCGCCGACTACGCCAAAATGACAAAAGAATAGAGCCCATGCTTGCCGGCTTGAAAAAATCCTCCGAAGTAAAACCGCTGTTTTTTCACGCTGTATTTCTTCTGTTGCCACTACCGGTGCATCTACAAAAATTTGTCTTGATTTTCTTACAAGTACAAAATAAAGGAGAACACCACATAAACATAATAGTAGTCCCGCTGAGAGAAATGCTCCTCTCCAACCAAGTAATTGAATCCACGCAGAGAAAGGCACTGTCGCTAATAAGAAACCGAGACTGCCCGTCATACCGGCGAAGCCAATTAGTCGAACAAATTCCTTTGCGTGAAACCACTGAGCCAAAATGAGCACCATATTAACCCAAATGGTCGCATCCCCGATCCCGGTAAGTATTCTAGCAAAAAACAGTACAAATTCATGTGTCCCGACACTATAAATGACTGTACCTAAACCTGTAAGAGCTGCCCCAGTAATTAGAAAAAAATTCGGTCCATATCGATCAGCTAAAATCCCCATCGGAATTTGTAAACTCGTGTATACAAAAAATTGTATACTCGTCAATAACCCAATTGTCGATGCTGTTACACTAAAGTCCCGCATCAATTGATCTGTAATCAATCCTGGAGCAGTTCGTTGACTTGCCATTAACAAATAAGTAAATAATACCGTAACAAATACAATCCATCTATATTTGCTATTTTGTTTTTCCAATAATTTTTACCCCTATTAGCTTTTATTTTATATATATGAATTGCATGTAATTATAAAAACCTGTTTTTCAGCAGGGTTTTATATTTTCAAGAGAGTGAAGAACTGCCCTTCATTAAAATATCCGGCTTGTTGCCTTTTATTAGTAATTACATTCTATAGAAAATTCGATTTCTCCTGCTGCTTGCTCTCTCAGCTTCAATCAACTGGCATATCGAGACACATAAGAGCTTGAAACCTTATCAAATCTATAACTGATTTCAATGATCAAGAAGGATGTATAACATTATCGCTTACTTTTAAAGCCCTCAAAAATTTACGACAGTTTCTTTTAATGCCATAAGGTATGATGAAGTCATTTACGATATCCATGGTTGTCCCGTATGTGTACCGCCATTTCATCATGACCTTTACAAGAGGAGAAGTTCTTCGGAAGAACGATAAGTTTCCTATCCGATCGACCTGTCCGAACTTTATGTAATACCGGAAAAAGTATCAGTGGCTTACCGCACCCAAAGCGTAAAACACATTGATTACTATAGCTTCATTGTTATTGGCGAAGAAATTGATGTTATGTTAATTTTTTGATGAATTGAATGCACGGGGGTTTGCCGCTGTCACCGTAGGGGGTTAATTAGTTATTGAAGTATCCCCTTATTTCCCCTTTTACATTTTCTTGCTATACTCATAAACGTCTTTAAGCTGTATATTAAGCAGCTCAGCAATCTCTGTAATTTTTTTACCCTCTATTTTCATTCCCTTAATTTTTTCTTTTATTGATTCCTCGTATTCTTCTGCCATAGTGAATAACGGATTTAATAGAGATTCCCAGATTTCAAAATCTTCAGCTTTATTTTTTTCTATTACACTGTTTACTAGTGCTTTCAACTCTTTATGCTGTATCGTTCGCTTTCCCCTTACTATTTGTTTTTCCGTAAGGAAGCTTCTTATGTCCTTCAAAATATGCAAGAATGATTGCATTGAATCTGCAAGGAAAGTACCATTATCCCAGCTCCCCATACCATGCATCAATCTAGATACAGGATATCCAGCTTCATTTAACTCAATGATTATCGGATCCCCACATAGAGTTTCATATCCGATAACAATCCAGCTATCATTCCAAGTATCCTCTTCCTCCGTTACAAGAGAATTCCCATCGCTGTCGATACTGTAGCCTATTTGACATTCATCAATTTCTTCAAAAGAAAAGACTTCAAAATCCACAAAGTCTTTAATTATTTCATATTCCAATTTGATTAAGTTTAACTCTCTCTTCACTTCCTCTTCTTGATAAGAAGAACCAAATTTTATAATTGCCGTCATAAATTTATCCACCCTTCATTTTCATTAGTTATGAAAATCCACTATTAAAATAGTATTAAAATTCTACAAGGATATAGATTTCCCCTCCCAAGACTGAACTTATATAGTTCAAGCAAGCCTTTTACCATAGCCATCAGCTTTATGAAACATGTTTGCCTTTTTATAAAATCCAATATAAAAACAGACGGCCAACTAAAGGTGCTTGCCTGCACTTCTAAACCGTCTGCTTTTTCTGCCAGCATATTTATTTACAATTACTTAAGCTGCCGTTTTCAAATGATATCTAGATTCTTAAAGAGCCGCGGAAACCTCTGGCAGCGTAATAAGAATCTGCTCCATTGTGGTACATGAACACAGTATCATAGCGGCAATCACAAAAGATAGCCCCGCCTAGTTTTCTAATGTTATCAGGTGTTTTCACCCAGCTCGATGTTTTTTTATCGAATTTCCCAAGCTTCTGCAGTTCTCGGTACTGCTCTTCCGTTAGCATCTCTATGCCCATAGCAGCTGCCATATCGATAGCGCTGTTTTCTGGTTTATGTTGTTTCCTAGACTCCAGCGCCTCGCGGTCATAACAAACACTTCTGCGGCCTTTAGGGCTTTCCGTTGAACAATCAGTAAAAATATATTCACCTGTTTGTTGATCAAGACCAATAACATCCGGCTCCCCGCCTGTTATTTCCATTTCATTAAGTGACCATAATTTTTCACTATTCATTTCTAATCTTGATTGTACGTCAGACCATTCAATTTCTTCATGACGATTCATATTTTTTTCAAAACGAGCTTTCAATATTCCAAATAACTCTTCACGCTGCTCCGATGACAACTCTTGATTTCTCTTTGCCATATTAGCTTCCCCCTTATCGTTTTTTCATAATGATTTACGTGCTAAGCTGCCCCGTTAGTATAGCAATTTTTTTAGTAATATTCAGCTTAAAAATCTAAAAGTTCCGAATCCCCTACTATGGTTTTGTTCAATCTCTTATTACCTAGATTGATGTCTAGAAGAAGCACGGATCGTTCATGTTCCTTCAAAAAATGTTCGCACTCCTCAGCACTTGTCACAAAAGCTGTTTTGACCTCAAACATATTATAATATTCACAAGTTGTTTCGGCTAAAGCAATTTCGTCATCAACAATTAAGCAATCTAACTTCATTGTAAATCTCCTAAAAAATACTATCCTGCTTGGGCAATAGGATATCTACAGTATACAGTAAATGGGATCATCAGGTGTAAATTTATGGATGCCGAAAAGTTGATTTAAAATTGAGTCTACCTCCCGGAGTAGTTTTATGACAGTAGATAAACCAAAGATAAAAGGCATCTCATAAGTTTCCTTTGCTTATGAGATGCCTACATGTTATTTATTATTCTTTTGTAACCCTTATTTTTACCTCAAAAAATTCACTCTTACTATTTACTTTACTGGCTTAAACTGGTCATCTAGACAGCGAGCCATAAATGCAGCAAAATATTGACGCGAGAGATTAATAGATGGTTTAAATGTTCCATCTGCATAACCAGCAGCAATATTATTGGCTGCCAGCACTGAAACAACATCATACGCCCAGTGCTCTTTTGAAACATCTTTGAATTCAGCTGGACTAGTTCCTTTTAAGTCGTAAGCTGATACTAGGATCTTCGCCGCTTGTGAACGAGTTAAATTTCCATTTGAGTCAAAATATTTTTGACCTTGGGCATTTACTTTTCCACTGATGATACCTAATTCAACCGCTTTCGCAATCTCCTCATAGCCATTATCACCCGGTTTCACATCGATAAATCCTGGATTTACAATAGCGGAAAAGTCGTTAATTCCTTTTTCTCTTAAAATCATACGTACAGCTTGTAGACGGGTAACAGAGTTGTTCGGTTTAAACGTTCCATCTGTATAGCCTTGAATAATTCCTTTAGCTGCTAAATACTCAATTTCGTCTACAAAGGAATTTACATCTTTAAATTTGGGTTTATCCTCTAAATCAACCGTAAAATTAGGCGTCGTTTTCGGTATTGTTCTGGCTTCTGTTGCTTGTTCAAAAGAGTAAGCTAAATCTAACAAAGCTTGTTCACTGTATGCTGTCCCGAAGAATGAGATACCAACAGGCACCTCTTGCTTCGTAACTCCAGCCGGTACAGTAATTTCAGGGAATCCTGTTGCTGATGCTACATAACTCGCAGCATAAGTATCATAGGCTTCACATACATATGTTGGATCTTCCTTATCAAATCGTGGAGATGCCGGACATGACATTGTCGGGAATACTATTGCATCTAAATTTTCTTTTTCCATGATTGCTTGTATTTCATTACGCACGTTAGACATGTCGTTCGTAATTATTTGATTGTATTCTGGAGTATCCTTGAATTCCGCTTGTTTCAAAGCTGTTTTCAAGCCTTCTAAACGCCCTGGATTTACTGGTGTTGCTGAATTTAAAACTTCTGGCGATTCACTAATCTTAATTATTTCCTCCAGCGTTTTCGGCTGGCCTTCCGGAAGCTGTGCCAGGTATTCTTCAAATTGAACCTTAAAATCAGCATCATTAACAGGTCCAACAATTGGCGTCCATAAGTATTGTGTCAGCTCTGAGAAAGACACTGGAATTGCCACTGCGCCCATTTCTTCCATTTTTTCTATAGCTTTTTTCGCAATTTCGTCCACTTCTGCACTGTCTCCAAAGAAGTCGACGGCCACACCTACTCTTGCAGTTTGCAATGCTGTGTTATCTAGGTTTTCGCTATAGTCTTCAACAATATAATTCTTGGCTGGCAATGTTTTATCGTCTTTTTCATCAACTCCGGCCATAAAACTCAATGCAATTGCTGCATCCTCTACAGATCGAGCTAACGGACCAGTTGTATCGAAAGTTAGTGAGGAAGGGATTACTCCACTGCGGCTTGTTAAACCTGTTGTTGGTCTAATACCAACCAGACCCGTGACATTGGCAGGACCTCTCACCGAGGCAGAAGTATCAGTACCTAAACCAAATACAGCAAAGTTTGCTGTAACTGCTGCAGCTGTTCCGCTGCTTGATCCAGAAGCATCACGGTTAAGGTTATATGGGTTTAATGTTAAACCACCTAAAGAACTGTATCCTAGTCTTCCATAAGATGCTGCTAATTCCGACATATTTGTCTTTGCTATGATAATAGCTCCTGCATCCTTAAGCTTCTGAATAGTAAAGGCATCCTCGCGAGGATAAGCATCCTTTAGAGCAACAGACCCTCCTGATGTAGGCATTCCTTTTACGTCAAAATTATCTTTTACAACGATCGGAATACCATGAAGAACACTTCTTGGACCGTTTTTTTGTCTTTCTTTATCTAATTGCTTTGCCATCTCCAAAGCTTGTGCATTAATCGTAATAATTGAATTAATCGCTGGGCCTTGCTTGTCATACGCTTCAATACGCTCTAAATAATACTCAACGAGCTCCTCTGAAGTGATTTCATTATTATTTAAAGCATCAGAAATTTCACCAATACTCTTCTCAAATGGATCAAATTCTGTTTCTTTAGCAGAAACACTTGCCAATGGAAGCAGTGTCATTACTAAAATAAATGCAATCAGGGTTTTAAGCTGACCCATCGTTTTAAACATAGTATTTCCTCCCTAGTCTTTTATCTACTAAACTTTTAATATTGCCCCGCTAAACAAGATTAATAAAATCAAAGGGTATATTAAAATTTATAGCTTAAATTGCTGTATAACTTCTTCTAAATCTACTGACATTCTAGCCAGCTCTTGGGCAGCTGATGAGACTTCTTCCATTGAGGCGCTCATCTGTTGCGAAGATGCAGCCACATTTTGTGAATGTTCGTTTACCTCTAAACTTGTTTTCGACACTTCCTCTATATGGTCTACCACTTCTGCTATATGATTTTTCATATTTTCCATCGCTTTACTAACTTCTGTGATTTTTGGTGTGACAGTAAGAACAGAATTCTTAATTTCTCCGAAAGCTTTTCCGCTTTCATTAACAAGTTTCATTCCCTCTTTAGCTGAGTTCGCCCCTTGATTTACAAGACTCATCGAATCCTTGATTCCGTCTTTAATATCATTAATAATCTCGCTTATCTGCAATGCTGACTGACTGGACTGCTCTGCTAGTTTCCGTACTTCATCTGCTACTACTGCAAAGCCCTTACCATGTTCCCCTGCTCTTGCAGCTTCGATTGCAGCATTCAAGGCAAGCAGGTTTGTTTGCTCTGAAATCGACTGTATCATCAGGCTGATCTGGCTGACTTCATTTGACTTCTCATTTAATACGCTAATTTTTTCAGCAGAAGAGCTCACGTTTTTATCTATTTCACCCATTTGCTTTACGGTTTGACCAACAACATCACTACCTTGTTTAGCAGTTTCAGCAGAATAATGGATCGATGAACTTACATTGTTCATGCTCACTGTCACATCATCAACATGCTTAAACACTTCGTTTATAATCTCTACTGCATTTTTCATAGCAGCATTCTGTTCATCTGTTCCGTTAGCAACACTTTGAATCGACCCGGATATTTGATTAGAGGCTTTCTGGTTTTCGATAGAAGATGCTGCCAGCTCCTCAGATGTAGCTGATAATTGCTGGGATTCAAATGATATCTTTTTCATTGTTTCCTTTAAACTACTAGCCATAATGTTGTAGTTCTTACCCATATCGCCAATTTCATCATTTGACTTAATCTCAACTAATTGAGTCAAATCTCCATTTGACATAGCTAATGATAAGTCACTAATGTTTTTGATTCTTCGTGTTATCACCAAGCTTACAAGTACAGAAACGATTACAGCTATTACCGCAATAATTCCGCCTATAACGAAAATATTTGTACGTATAGAGTTTGCTGTCGCTAAAAGCTCACTCTTTTCGATAGCAGCAATATACTTCCAGCCTTCATTCTCTGAAGTTACTGTGTTTAATACATACTCTTTTCCATCAATTGTGGCTTCAAATGAACCATCTTTACTTAAATCCTCTAGTTCCGGAATGTTTAGAGTAGAAATTGATTCGAAATTCAATTCAGGGTTCTTTGGGTGTGCAAGGATTGTTCCATCGCCTTGCGCTAAGATTACGTAACCATTTTTCCCTATACTGATTTCCTTGATAATATCCGTTAAGCCTTCCAAGCTTATATCTAGACCTAGCACACCTACTTGTTTTCCGCCATTTTCAATCGTAGTGACATTACTTACTATAATTCCTTCGATTCCCGTTGCGGCATAGGCGCTTGTTAATTTTACTTTCCCTGGATCCTGAGTGGCTGTCGTATACCAAGGACGATCCCTTGAATCAAAGCCAGCTGGCACGGGACCTTCAGGGTATTGAACATAACCTCCGTCCGCTGTACCCATATAAATATAAGCAGCATTTGGATGACTCTCACTAAATTGAGAGAACACCTCATATATCGCTTTTTCCTTCTCACCATTCGTTGAAGGAGTCATATCAATTGAATCTTCTCCCTCTACATCTATGTAGGAGGTGATACTTGAATCAGCATTTAGAACGGCAGGGTTGGTAGCTAATAAACTAACATTTTCCCTAATCGATTCAAAGTACATAGAAATTCCGTTGTCTACCTGTGAGATTTCTCTTTCACTAAAATTAAGATAATCTTTCTTTGTTATTTCGCTGACTTTTATATTTACTAAAAATCCTATAAACACGATCGGTACTAGTGATAGTAATAAAGAATAAATTAAAACCTTTAATTTAAATGAAAATCTTCTTTTCTTCATTTTAATAAACCTTCCTGCTTTTTTATTGAGATAATCATGTGCCGGTTGTTACTGCAGATCTTCTAAATTGTTAAGTTAAATCATTTACCATTCCTTTCTGCATGACTGTTCATGGAAAGGCATTACCAGTAATTAGAAAACCAATCTAAAAGGCTATTCTATTTCCCATAGAATAGCCAAAGGTTTTAAATAAGTATTAATCTACAAATTTAATAATCAGGTGATTATCGTTTAGATTACAGGACCTTTTGATTAATTCCCAAACCTTAGATATAAGGTTTTACTGCCTATCCTTTTGTAATATTGTAAGTATAAAATCCTAACTTTATTAATAATCTCACACAATTCTACATAGTTCAACATTTTTTGGCAAAAACCCCAGCTTTATTAACGAATCTGTCATTACTATTTTTCTGATAGATTAAAACATTTCCAAAGTTATCAGCATCGTATTAAAATAATTTCTCATTTATTTGAGTTTCGCGCTTATAATTCTCTATGAAAAAGTCTTTTATAATGGTTTAGCATCAGCAACCCGCCCAAACTTAATACAAAGGACCTATAGCCTAGCCTCATTCATTAAATACATAAAAGCAGATAATTAATTAGAAGAGCATGATGGCACTTCTAACCCGCCTGCTTTCTATGGTTCATTTACTACTAGACGTATGTAACGTATCAAAATATACGGATTCTAATAACAGCATAAGAGATATTAGCAAGCCCCCTGTATTGATCCTTATCAAAAAGTATATAAAAAAGGCAATTCAAGAAAACGATAAGACATCAACAATACGTTGATCTCAAATACCTTTTCTTGAACTGCCTGCTAACTATTAATCATTATTCAGTTTCTACATTCGATTCTTTCTTATAATTGTACTGAGAAGGATCGACTGGAGTAAATCCTGTTGGCGTATAGAATCTCAATAAGTCACCATTCACGACTTTATCAGATAACTGTAATTTATAATCCACTTCATCTTTGATAGTATCGGCCTGCTCTAATTGACTATCATCCAGTGGTAAGCCTGTTTTATTATCGTAAAATTTTTCATTAATTGAATAAATCTCAGGGCTCACGAAATCGCCATTTCTAAATGGAACAACTTCATTACGCTCTTCTGATAATAAATCTGAACCAAATTGAACAAATTTTTGCGAATCAATTCCTAGCAAGTGTAACACCGTTGGCAGAAGATCTACTTGCCCACCGTAAGAATGGTCTGTTCCACCTTGCATTCCTGGAACATGGATAAATAATGGTACTCGTTGTAAATTAGCACTTTCATATGGTGTAATTTCTTTTCCAATGACTTGTTCCATCGCTTTATTGTGATTTTCTGAAATACCATAATGATCACCATAAAGAATAATCATGCTGTTATCATATAAACCTGATTCTTTTAATTGATTAAAGAACTGTTCAATAGCTTCATCCGCATAGCGTGCTGTTTGGAAGTAATTATCGACACTTGCATCACCCGTACTGCCTTTACCAATTGTTGCTAGGTCCTGGTTAAGTTTATATGGATAGTGGTTCCCAACCGTAATAAATTTCGTATAGAACGGCTGCGGTAAAGTATTTAAAAGATCTGCTGATTGTTCAAAGAATGGTTTGTCCAACAAACCATATTCAGCCATATCTGTTTCAGAACTCGTGTCATAATAATCGGCATCAAAGAACTTATCGTAACCGAACGATTTATAAATCACATTACGGTTCCAGAAGCTCCCTTCATTTCCGTGGAATACAGCAGATGTATATCCCTCATCCTTTAATATTGCGGGAGCTGCTTGATACTTATTTTGCCCTTTTGTAATGTAAGCAGATCCTTGCGGTAAACCGAATATAGAGTTTTCAAGCATAAATTCTGCATCTGAAGTTTTACCTTGAGCTGTTTGATGGAAGAAATTATCAAAATACAACGTATTCGAATCTTTGGCTAAGGAATTTAAAAATGGCGTCACTTCTTCACCATTTAATTGATAGTTTATGATAAAGTTTTGGAATGATTCTAAATGTAAATAGATAACGTTCATTCCTTTTGCTGCACCAAAATATTCTGGATTAGGCTTAGCATAGTTGGATTTCGTATAGTTAATCACTTCTGTAATATCACTGCTATCCGCTAAAGCTCTCTGTGATGACGCCTTCATCGTTTCAACGGAGTCATAAATCGTATAGTTATACATGCCTAAATATTTTACGATATAGTTTCTGTCAAAACCTCGTGTTAATAACTGCGGACGGCTGGATTCAGCCAGCCCTAAATTGATAATTGACAATACTAACGCAAAAGCTATCACAGCTATTGCTCTTTTGTATCCAAATCCATTTGTCTCTTTTTGAACTCTTTTTGAAAATCGTAGATATAATACGACAACTACATCCACAAAGAATAAAAGATCATAAGGTTTTAATAAAGAAAGAACACTACCTCCTAAATCTCCAAAGTTCTGCGTTTGAAAAATTGTAGGCAATGTAATGAAATCACTAAAGAATCGGTAATACACGACATTTGCATATAAAAGAAACGACATAAGTATATAGATTATCACTAGGGTTGTATATTTTTTCTTTCCTTTAAAGAAAAATGAAAATCCTAGAAATAACAATGCTGAACCTAAAGGATTAATGAATAAAAGGAATTGTTGAAGAAATCCTTCTACACCTAAGTCAAATTGTGTTGTTTGCGTGAAGTATGTTTTCATCCATAACATCAAAACGGCTAATATATATATCCCAAAAAAGCTGTTTAATAGAGTACCTTTTTTATTTACTAAACTTTTCATTTTTGCACCTACCTTTTACTTACATAAAAATTAGATTGATATGAAGTGAAATTATCAATAGTAAATCCCTAAAGTATTATTGCAAAATAACTTATTCCGCAACTAAACTATACTATTCCTAATCCTGACTTCTGTCAAGTCACTACTATATGACGAAAGAAAATCAATATTGTTTCTTCTAGTTGTAAATCTGTCCATAAAAAACACCTCATAAACATTAGTTTTCTAACTAATGTTTACGAGGCACTTCACATTATCACTCTTTATTTTAGAATTTTTTAAGTTCAAGCATGCTGCTGTTTTATTATACAAAGCCTAGTTCGCAGCAGAAGAGATGTTGCTAGAAATGATTCAAACACTTATTAAATCCTTTGGCAATCGATAAAACAACTATTTTCCTAACTCCTGCTAGCAGCCTAATAAAGTCGAGTGTTTCTTTTCATTGGCGGTATGTGCTGCATAATAGATACATGCAAAGTGGGACAGTAAATACTTTCTACCTTAATACAGCCCTTTACACTTGATTCCCGCTATTGCTTTCCTGTACCGGTTCATGAAGCCGGCTCTCTGCGTTCTCCGGTTTTTTCGACCAGTAAGTGGCAAGAATCGGTCCGGAAATATTATGCCAGACAGCACCCAGAACACTAGGTAAAGCAGCCAATGGGCCAAAATGGGCCGTGGCCAACGCTACGCCTAGTCCAGAATTTTGCATGCCTACTTCAATGGAGATAGCTCTCCGATTACTTTCATTAAGTCCTAACATAAGAGCTGTTAAATAACCAAACAGCAATCCGAATGCATTATGGAGAACTACTGCTGCAAAAACAATGGCTCCGGCAGAAGTAATGCTATCAACATTCCCCGCCACAACAGCAGATACAATAATCATAATAGCAGCTACAGAAATAAGCGGAATGATGTTTATGCTCTTTTCTACTACCTGAGGAGCAAACCTTCTTATAACAATACCTAGAATAATCGGCAAAATAATGACTTGAATAATGGAAGTAAACATTGCCATTGGATCCACCGGCATCCATTTACCAGCAAGTAATAGTAATATTAACGGTGTTGCAATAGGCGCTAATAATGTTGAAAAGGATGTCATTGTAATCGATAACGGTACATTCCCTTTAGCTAGATACACCATAACATTGGAAGCCGTCCCCCCTGGAACAGAGCCAAGCAGGACTAGACCTGCAGCTAATTCCGCTGGCAAATTCATAATATAAGCAATTAAAAAAGCAGAAAGCGGCATGATAACATATTGCGCACAGACACCAATAATAACGGGCATTGGATTCGTTAAGATCAGTTTAAAATCTACAGCTTTTAATGTCAGTCCCATCCCAAACATAACAACCCCTAGCAAAATCGTGATGTATCCTCCAAATACTAAGAAAGGGTCCGGAATGATAAAGGCAATAACAGCTATACAGATGACCCATACAGCAAAGTATTTTCCAGCTATCGTACTAATCGTCTCTAGAACTCTCATATTTCCACCCCTACTTTTTTATTTTTACTATTTTATTTGGGTTCAAAAGACCATCAGGATCAAGGACCTGCTTAATCTTTTCCATCACAAGCAGTGCTCTCCCATGTTCTTTTTCCTGATATTTCTGTTTACCAATACCGACACCATGTTCTCCTGTACAAGTCCCCCCTCGTTCAAGAGCGTACATCACAATCAGCTCATTAAACTCATCAGCTTTTTGGATTTCACGAACGTCGTTCATATCAATCATTAAGAGAACATGGAAATTGCCGTCACCGACGTGGCCGACAATACCGCCTGTAAGCGTTAACAGATTAAGCGCTTCTCTCGCATGTGCAATAGCACCTGCCAGCTCGGAAATCGGTAAGCAGACATCGGTCACCATTAGTTTTTTTCCTGGGTGACCATGTACATAGGCATAGGCTAAATTATGACGTGCTTCCCACAGCTGATTTCGAGCCGCATTATCGGTCTCAAATTCAATACCTTCACAATGATGGCTCGCTACAATTTCTTTCATAAATTCAACATCTTGCCTTAAACCAGCTTCATTTCCCTGAAACTCCAAAAATAACGTTGGTTGTTCCTTATAAGCTGTTTTGCTATGCAAATTTACTTGCTTCATCGAAATTTCATCTACTAGTTCAACTCTTGCAATTGGAATTCCGGCCTGTAAAATACTGACGACCGCTTCCACAGCATCATTGACTGTTTCGAAGGATGCTCGGGCAGCCATAACATATTCAGGAATTCCATAGACTCTTACTGTCAATTCAGTAAAGCAGCCCAGCGTTCCTTCAGACCCTACGAATAAACCATTCAAATGATAGCCTGATGATGACTTTTCCGCTAAATTTCCCGTATGAATTACCGTACCATCTGACAGAACCACCTCTAAATCCCGGACTTGATCGCGCATAGTACCATACTTTACAGATGTTGTTCCACTAGCATTTGTTGCTGCCATCCCTCCAAGTGTTGCATCTGCTCCAGGATCTACAGAGAAAAATAGCCCGTATTTCTTCAGCTCCTTATTCAACTGAGAACGCGTCACCCCCGGCTGAACTTTCACAAGAAAGTCCTTCTCCCTAACTTCTACTATTTTGTTCATGAGAGAAAAATCAATTGTTATTCCATGGTCATAAGGAATAACATGCCCTTCCAGGCTTGTTCCCCTTCCAAAAGGCACGACCGGTACTTTATGTTGATTCGCTATATTCATTATACTGCTCACTTCTTCCGTCGTTGTCGGAAACACAACAATATCAGGTAGACTGGCACTATGATAAGATTCATCCATACTATGTTGTTCCAAAATTGTTTGATTGATCGTTACTTGGCTCTCTGGGATGACACTCCGCAGAGCGCTTACTACTTCTTCATTTGTTGTAATCATTTTAATCTCCCCCTCTTTACTCGCATTCTTTCCCTGTGTTCGTTAATTGTATTTTGATTGGTTGAATTATAAATATATATGTCATACCAATTTCCCCTATTCTTCAAATTGGTCCAACCTTTATTATTGTACTAAATATTCTGAAAATATCAATTATTATTATTTTTATTAAATTGCTAATCTTGCCTTACTTTTGTATGATTAAAACGTTTAAAGGACTATGTAATCGAAGGGAGTGACATGGATAATGCCACAACCAAAGAAAAAAGCTTATCAAGTAATTGTTGATCAAATAAAGGAAGGTTTTTTAAACGGAGATTTACAGCCCGGGGAAAAACTCCCGACTGAAAGGGAGTTAGCAAGTCGTTTTAATGTAAGTCGGACATCGGTTAGAGAGGCACTTCGGAAGCTGGAGATAAAAGGAGTTCTTGAAATTAAACAAGGCAGCGGCAGCTTTATTAAAGCAACAGAAAGCCATACATTAGGACAAGATCTTTCCTCTACAATCATAAAAACTGAAAAAAAACTAGTATATGAAATGCTAGAGCTTCGGCAGGCACTTGAGGTAGAATGTGCCTTTTTAGCTTCACGACGAGCCACTTCTGAAGATTTAGAACAAATTCGCCAAGCATTAGAAATGATGGCTCAAGCGAAGCAGGATGTAGAGTTAGGAATTCAGGCTGACTTAAGTTTCCACATTAATATTGTTCTTGCTTCACACAATTCAATATTTCTACAATTATTCCAAACACTCAGCAAACATATGCAGGACACGATCCGCGCTACAAGAAGCCAACGTTTGAAAGATCCAGAACGTACGCAAGAAACGATTGATGAACACAAAGAAATTTACTTGGCAATTGCAGCTGGGGATGCAGACCAGGCTAAACAGCTCATGGAAAGGCATATTACAAAAATAAGGCGGGAATTAACAGAATCACTCTTAATCCATATTGGGGAACAATACGAGTAAAATCGATTTATTATAAAATTAGCGGAGCTTCCTGGCAAACAGGAAATAAGTTTTAAGACAAATAAATGTAGCAAGGAATAAAGAGAGCATTCCTTTTTATATGCCCAAAGACTAAAGGCAAAATTAATATACTATTTATACTTTCCAGCTCTTGTTCCTGAAGGAATGTTTCCTGATTTCTATGAAGAGTAAATAAACGAATATTCCCATGCAAGGACCCGGATTCACAGTAGATTGAATCCGGGATACTATCAAGAAGGAATTAGCTTGAAATAGAAAAAATTTATTTTAATAGTGATTCGCCTTGAAAGGGTAATTTTTATTTTGCCGAGTCGAGTTTATTTCGTTTTACACTGCTGCTTCTAACCATGCGGCAACTTAGCTGTGAGGAAAAAATAACATCTCAAACAAATATATTAGGAGTATGAGTTTTAGAATTATATATTCAAACTACATAAGAACGTCTTTTTATAGCTAACATTCTTAACCCTCTACATGCAGCACCCTTAGTTGTACAGTTGGATTTTCAGCCCCCTTCTCATTAATTCCTGCTAAAATTTTATCCTCAAATTTTCTATCATCCAACCAGACCATTTATTTTAAAAAAGAATACCGGAATAGTAATATTAGTTCGAAAATTATAACTATTAGATATTTACTATGTTTTTCTCCTATTCAAATAGACAAAAGACCTATACCCATATATACTTCTATCTGTATTGAAATTCCTATTTTTAGGAATCGAGGTAAATATATATGTTAAAGGAAGATGTGAACAAGTGAACTTTTTAAAAAATTTATCTTTAAAAGCAAAATGGATGATGTTTATTTCCTTTGCTATCGTGATAGCAGTCGGAATTACAGTCATTTTTACTCAGTGGACTGTACGTAATATTTTAGATGAAGAAAATCGGCAAGCCTCTACTGACAGTGCTAAAAATGCAGTTGAGCAAGTATCGTTAGGTTTACTGAACTATGAAACAAGTGTTTTACAATTTGGTCAAGTTGTTGAAACGATTTTAAATAATGAGCAAGTTGATTATTCGCAAATCGATAAAATCACCAACACATTAAAAAGCCAAAACAACGACTACTTCTCAGTCTACTTTATGGATTTCGAAACTACTAAAATACATATGACGCCTCAAATTGATTATGATTGGAACGTTCGTGATTCTCAAACATTCGCAAAGCTAACTGCAAACCCAAGCTTACAATGGGTGGATGTTTATTTAGATACAGGGGTAAACAAACTAATGACTTCTGTTATTGCGCCAGTGTTTAAAAACGAACAGCTTGTAGGAGCAGTCGGCTATGACATAGACTTCTCAACAATTGGCGCAATTCGTGAAGGCATTGAAGACGGGGCATCCTCAAAATTAATGATAGTCGATCCAAATGGCCTGATAGTTTCTTCATTTATTGAAGACGGGGACGGGAAAAACATTAATGCTGAAAATTCCGGTAAGATTGAAGGAGTATCAGATTTGTTGGACCCCAGCAAATTAGCAACAGAATTCAAATGGCTCTCAGATGCTGGCAGCGGAAATAAAGAAGTGGAACAGTTTGAATGGGCAGGTGTGAATTATGCAGGTGAAATTCAAACGATTGAAAAAAATAAGTGGCAAATCATTTCTTTAGTTGACACTAATAATTACGCAGAGAAATTGAAGGATTTCGTCATGGCTGGTTGGATTTCAATGGCTATTGGGCTGCTAATCGGTTGTCTATTTGCCTATTTTATGGCACGTAAATTAGTCGGGATTTTTGATCGCTTTAAAAAGGTATTCGAAAAAACAGCAAGCGGGGATTTTGTTTCACGTTTTGAAACAAATTCAAAGGACGAAATTGCAGATTTGGCAAATCACTACAACCACATGCTGGATCAAGTGCGAGACTTAATAGTACAAGTAAATGAAAACACAAATAAAATCCGACATTCCTCTAATAGTTTAGCCATTATTGCAAAAGAGAATGAACAAGCATTAAATAATGTATCCAATAGTATCGAAGAGATCGCTATGAATACTAGTACACAAGCAGAAAAAATGCAGGATGGTTCTACAGCCACTCATGTATTAGCAGATCGTATCGAATCAATTGAAATGAAATCTCAGCAAATGGTAGATGATGCGAATGAAGCGCTGGTAGAAGTGCATACAAGCATTGATAAAGTACAACAACTAGAACAGTCTTACACGAATCTAGAAAGCGCGTTCAATGAAGTAACGATTGTAACTGGCAATTTAGATGAAAAAACGAAGTCTATTTCGGAAGTTACAAATGTAATTGCTCAAATTACTGAACAAACTAACTTACTGGCACTTAATGCATCAATTGAAGCTGCCAGAGCCGGAGAACATGGGAAAGGCTTTGCCGTTGTAGCAGATGAAGTAAGAAGTTTAGCGGAAAGTTCAAAAGCAGCGACAAGGAATATTCAACAAATCATCGTAAGCATTTTAGAGGATACACAGCAGCTGGTCCAAGTAATGAAGCAAACAAACGAGATTAGTGAAGAACAAAAAATAGCTGTTGAAACGGTAGATAATGCAATTATACAGCTTTCAAATACATTGGAAAATATGAAAGTATCTATTTCTAATACGATGGAAAATGTGTTGACTATGCAGCAGCAAAAAAATGTCGTTCTATCGTCGATGGAAATGGTCAATGAAATGACAGCGGAAGTCACAGCTGAAACACAGGAAATTGCAAGTTCAATCGAGGAACAAACATCAGCCACTTCTGAAGTAACTATTCATGCAAATCATTTACAGGACCAAGTCGAAAGATTAACCGGCTCAGTTTCAAAATTTAAGCTATAAATAAAACCCTTACAAACAGTGAACACTGTTTGTAAGGGTTTTATTCGGGTTAATCGAGAGCATGAACTTCTACTTGAAAATTTTCAATACAAAATCAAATTCATGTTATTACCCTAGAGATGCATCAACGCTATTTCTTATCTCATTCTCCCGCCTTGAATTAATCCATCTGGTTTGCTTCAAAGCTATCCAGCAAAGCGCGTACTTCATCTGTTGATTTTGTGTTCATCAATTGATTTCGAAGCTCGCCTGCGCCGCGGAACCCTTTGACATATATTTTGAAGAAACGGTGAAGTCCTGTGACTGAACGCGGTAATTCTTCTATATATTGATCATGGAGATCAAGCTGTAATCTTAGCAGATCCAGGTACTCTTTTGTGCTATGCTCTTTCGGCTCTTTTTCAAAGGCAAATGGATTTTTAAAAATACCGCGCCCAATCATCACACCATCGACACCATATTTTTCAACAAGTTCTAAGCCCATTTGACGATCTAAAATATCACCATTAATCGTTAGCAGCGTGTTCGGGGCGATTTCGTCACGCAATGCCTTAATTTCCGGAATCAGCTCCCAGTGGGCATCTACAGCGCTCATTTCTTTTCTTGTACGTAAATGGATGGAAAGATTCGCGATATCTTGCTTTAGAAT
Organism: Lysinibacillus canaveralius; assembly: GCF_047301505.1. NCBI lineage: Bacteria > Bacillati > Bacillota > Bacilli > Caryophanales > Bacillaceae > Lysinibacillus > Lysinibacillus canaveralius. The sequence goes on from NZ_CP154840.1 coordinate 3,915,594, forward strand.
ATGCGTCAGCCATTCCTTCCACTCATCGACTTCCTTATAACCAAGGCGGGTTTTCACGCTTACAGGCAGCCCGCCAGCCTTTGCTGCTTGAATCAATTCAGCAGCAACATCGGGGCGAAGGATAAGACCGCTGCCTTTTCCTCTTTGTGCAACATTCGGTACAGGACAACCCATGTTAATATCAATACCTTTAAAGCCCATCTCAGCCATACCGATACTCATTTTGCGGAAATTTTCCGGACTATCTCCCCAAATATGTGCTACCATCGGCTGTTCATCTTCTGTAAATAGCAACCGTCCACGAACACTTTTTGTGCCCTCTGGATGACAATAGCTCTCCGAATTTGTGAACTCTGTAAAAAATACGTCCGGTCTGCCAGCTTTCGCGACAACATGACGGAATACAGTATCCGTTACATCTTCCATTGGTGCAAGTACAAAAAACGGCTTCGGTAAGTCCTGCCAGAAATTTTCTTTCATCTTTATTCAAATCCTCTCAAAACAGGATGCAGCATGTTACTGATCCCCCAATTTTTAAATTAAGCTCTCATATGGAGCATCTATATAGTAATTCACGATTTTTAAAACCAAATCATTATTATAGTATAACCGGGTTATCATCGCTATAGCATCATGCATCAAAAATCACTATTCCATTTTATACTTTTCATAAGTTTCCTTCTACCATATTGGCTTAATTCTAAAACAAAACACACGGACAGCACATGACTGTCCGCGTGTTTATACATCCCCGCTCTCTATTGTTACTATTTTACTTTGGAAACGGCTCTTTTAACAAATTATCCACCGATTTTTAGCTTGTCATCGATTCTATTCAGCGTCCCCAGAATACTCATAGCAGCTAAATAACTCGTCTTGGGATTTTCCGGCAGTGGATTATTTTTAATTGTAAATGCTGCTTCCCCAAAGTCACCTGTCACTTCCACATGGTGCACATTTTTATCGATATGCGGATCAGCAATAAGGCACACGCTTGTTTTCTCCAACCCTATTCCTGCCAAGGAAAGGATAATTGAGACATTCATATTTTTGGGAAACTGCTGAATCGCATCAATAGCTTTCCCTTCAAACACAATTTTAGGTTCATCGATGTCTTCAGTAATTAAAGATCCAGCGGGTTTGCGGGTTGTCAACGAAACACTTGTTACTGCACCAAGCGCGTTCCCATTCTGTAGTAAATCCAAGCCGCCGACAGCACCTGAAGGCAGGTACATCTCATTTTTGTACGTATCAGTTAGATACCCCATCTCTGCCAGCAGCCCCTCATCTGCAAGTGCACCGACACTAATTAGTACAACATCTTTTCGTTTAATAACCCTTGGCACTAAAGCTTTCACCGCATTTATATCTGCTGCCTCCACTACAAGGTCAATTTCTGAATCAAGAAATGCCTCGAGGTCCGTAAACAATTCCACCCCAAAATCCGCTTCTAATAACTGATACTTTTTCTTATCCCTTACGAAAATACTTTTAATGTGTAAGTTTTTCTGCTGCTTTTGATTGAGCTCTTCTAACAAGAAATGTGCGATTGCTCCCGCCCCAATTAAACCGATATTCATCTTTGGTCTCCTTACTCGTGATGATATAAAATTTCATCTGGTTACTTTTATATTTTTTGCATTCTGATTTATCTCTTTTACAACCATATCATAACTTCAGCAACATATTCTTCATCCGGACTTTTATGAGGTTTACTTTAAAAACTCTGTTAAGTTGGGTACTATTTAATGGAAGCAAAATAGTATGGGAGGAATAAAAATGGAACTTACGGTTTATTTAGCAGGACAGATTCATGATGATTGGCGAGAAGAAGTAGCACGAAAAGCAAAGGAAAAAAATCTTCCGCTGCATTTCGTAGGCCCACAGACAAACCACGACCGTTCAGACAATATTGGTGAAGAGATTTTAGGAAAACAGCCTTCCAATCTTTATAAAGACGATGCAGCCTCTGATATAAATAACTTCAGAACACAAGTATTAATGCAGAAAGCGGACATCGTCATTGCCTTGTTTGGTGAAAAGTATAAACAATGGAATACCGCACTGGACGCAAGCACAGCCATCGCGATGAACAAGCCGACAATTATTATCCGGCCTGAATCATTAATTCACCCTTTAAAGGAACTTTCAAACAAAGCCAATGTAACCGTAAAAACGGTTGATCAGGCAATCGATGTTATCAGCTATATTTTTGAATGATAGCAGGGTTAAAAACCAGTGGCAGGTATATGTTAAATAACAGTTCTAATCTAGCAATTTCCTTTGTTTAACAAGATATATCTGCACCTTATATAAGAATAAAGCCCGGATTTGTCATCGGACAAAACCGGGCTACTATTGAATTAGAATCGAAAATCAGAAGTGCTTGTTTTGGATGAAGCCGGTCCTGAATAGAAACTTTCCCATTTCAAGGTTCCATCCCAGTAGGACACCTTTTAGATTCCCTATTTATTTCTCTTTTCAAGTGCATTCACTAACTCTTCACCCATTAATTCAGAGGAAAATGGGTCACGGCTTGTAACAATTTGCTCATCTGCCCAAACCGCATAAGCTTTTTGCTTTAAATCCCCTTTATCATATTGAGCAATTTTCATCATTTCCTGTTCTAGGCTAAATGGAAGAATATCTAGTAAGCCTCCAGGTTCGATTTCATCCGGATAACCTGTAACTTTTTTTCCTTCTATAATACTTTTACCATCAGGTCGTATAGTCCAAATAAGGGGGGCTGGACCGTGGCATTCAGCAGCAACTATTCCTCCATTATCATAAATGTTATTAATTATATGATGTAAATCTTCATTTTTGGCAAGGTCATACATTGCGCCGTGACCACCAACCACTAATACAACATCATATTCTTTGGGATTTATATCAGAGAGTTTCTTTGTGCTGTCTGCACGTCCTGATTCATATAAAGCCTTATAAGTTCCCGCTGGATCGTATTCAGGTAAAAAACTCGTTTGGTCTACAGTAGGTTTTCCTCCTAATGGAGATGCTAGATTCACCTCATGTCCTGCTTTTTCTAATGCTTCAAGAGGAGCAAAAAGCTCTTCTCCCCACCATCCTGTTTCATACTTATTTTCCTCATCCTTATATCCACTTGATAAGACCGCTAAAATTTTTGCCATATACTTTCCTCCATTCTTTTATGCTTTTCTCCAAAGTTCTCTCATTATGGGTACTTTGTCTAGATTCATCATATGGTTTCCCGATTTATCAGCTGTATACATCCTCTTGCTTTATCCTTCATACTTATAAGTTTTGCTGCCCTGTCCTTTACACTCCAACTTCTTTCGTCTTATCTTACTTGTACGGATCTGCCGTTTTAAGAGGCTCACCCTGTTACTACTGCCTCGCGTTTCATATTTCATTATACGAATGACAACAAGACCCGGCTTGATCTAACTGACCAAAGATTATCTCAGCGCCTTTCTCTTTTCCCCTCCAACTGGACGTGTAATCATTTACTTTTCTATGGAAAATTCGGGTTGCGAAGATAAAATCCTAAACAAGCTGTTCCCCTTCTAAATTTTGATACATCGACTAATAAGTAAACTCCATTTCCAGTTCAATTATCATGTTTATCTATCTGTTGATTGTTAATTTCCTGGTGATATAACAGCTGAGATATTGAAAACATCAGGTATGGCTAATGAATAAAAGGTAATCAAATTTTACGAAAGAGTAGAAGTCCTGATTTTGCGTTGGGTTATTAGTGAGCAGAAAAGAAAAAATCCCGGACTCCTATTAAGGAAAAACCGGGAAATTATTGATCCAAAACGGGACATCGAGAATGTTGGCTTTAATGAAAACCGGTCCTGAATCATAAGCTTTTATTTTGCTGAGAAATCGATTAATTTTGTTTTGTATCAGCGAGCTCAAGCCATGCAGCTGCTGCATAATGTGCGGAGTGTATGTGGCAACAAATTGGTGTTGGTGGTTTTGATTATATAGGCCCAATTCCTTTTAGTGGAATCGAGCCTTTTTCTTAGCATTATTAGGTTGGCATGACCTAATCGCATAAAGCAAGTGTAACAAAAATACGAATATGTATATTTCGCGCTTGAAATGTAAGCTGCTTTGTAACTGGAAAATTGAGCCGTTTTCTTCGGCAAGATAAACTTAGCAGCATGTTCTTCGGTAGGTTTTCCATCGAGCCTCTGCGGGCATAATTCTCGCATTAAAAGCGTAGCAACAAGGATTAAACGCCCAAACTGGGGTATCATGATGCCCGGCACTCCAAATAAAGCCAAGGTGTTCATCTGAAAAAGACGAGTATGTTAGGCGGCTCACTGGATCAATTAATAAATGGCTCAATATTCGGTTGCGATATACAAATATGCCGTATTACTATCTTATTAGTTTCACCTATAGAAAAAGAGACACCATTAAGCGCCTCTTACACTTACATACTTTTATTTGCTTAACCCTTTTTCATAAAGTCGATAAATAATAACTGCTAATTGCGCTCTTGATGTGGAATCATTAGGGCCAAATCGTCCATCACGGTAGCCATTTAAAATTCCTTCTTGTTTCATAGTTTCAATTGCTTCATATGCCCAATGATTATGGTCTACATCTATAAATAAATTCATTTGATTATTTTTAGGATGACTATAAAAACCTGCATTATAAATTATTTGTGCCAATTGCGCTCTAGTTACAATAGCATCAGGAGAGAAACGTCCATTGCCAATTCCATTCATAATTTTATGTTGGGCAACTAAATTAATTACATCTTGAGCCCAATGATCTTGATTAACATCACTAAATGAAATCTTTTCATTTGTTGGAGTCAGCTCTAAAAAATTACTTATGATTTTAGCGGCTTGAGCCCTTGTTATTGACTTATTTGGCTTATATGTTCCATCAAGATAGCCAGAAATCCAACCCTTTTCTGCTAAAAACATAATTTCTTTTTCAGCCCAATGCCCTATTACATCTCGGAATTTTTTAGTATCATATTGAGTTAAATTCCATACGTCTATTAACTCGCCTACTTTATTTCGATAGTATTCACCACCCAAATGATTATATCCGGCTTCGGCAATATCGTATAGATAATCTTTGGCTGCCTTCTCCAAACTCCAACCATATTTAATTCTTTCTTCATAATTTGTTTTTGCGAAACGATATCTTTGATTTAATAGTAAGTTTCCTGCTAAATAATCAACCGCTTCTTTATAAGAATTAAACGTACGATACCAGTTATCTTTTCTTTTACTTTCGTCGAATACTTTCCGATCATATCCATAATCAACTAAAACAGGTACCGGCTCATAATCTTCATCAGGTTGCCCTTTTAGTTGCCAAGCATTTTCCGGGTTATATCCCCATACTTTTATGCCAAAAAAATTATTCGCATTTATAGCTATTCTTGTTGTTCCATAACCACTTTCAAGAATTGCCATGCCAATAATGACACTAACAGGGATTCCCCATTCTCCATTTGCCTCTATTGTAGGAATAGAAATTGTATCAATAAAACTTTCTTTCGTTTCAGTAGATAGATTTGAATATATAGATAGGTAAGCGTTACTATTTCTACCTAGCTGTGCATCTTCAAATGGCAAGGGGTTAATTTTTGATGCACTTGACACCATCAAGTTTATGTTTGCAGTCAGCAACAAAATTAGAAGAAATATCGCTATTTTCCTTATATTTTTCAATTATTAATCTCCTTTTATATTAAACTCAAACTATATTAACATAGCAGTTTTTGCTGCTGCTAGAGGGGAATCTCCTATTTTGTTAGTAATAATTCATGGCTATATTTCCGAGGTTTGCATAAGTTCAATTCATTCCTGTAAACAAAAAGAAACCACCATTCATCCTTTAGGGACAAATGATGGTTTGTATTTATTATTCTACTATTTTCTGTGCTCTTAAAAAATTTGAAAGGGTGTTGCTTCTTTAAAAAAGCCCATTGCAAAACATTCTGAAATGGATAATTTCAACAGGCAAACCTTGATTTCAAGGCAATTTCTTCTCCAATATTTCGGCAAGCATTTTGCCCATGAACGCTTGCAAACGATAACTTTGCAATCCCTCCTGTTTAAAGGCGCGAACTGACACGTTACCAGTGTTCTGTTGCTCGTCACCTAGCATTAGGACGTACGATATTTTTTGCACTTGTGCATCACGAATTTTACGACTAATTTTTTCAGTTCGTTTATCAATTGATACATGAATATTTGATTGACATAGCTCTGTCGTCACTTGCTCAACGTACGACGGCGCTTGTACCTCGGACAACCCGATAATTTGCACTTGTTTCGGCGCTAACCAAAGTGGGGATGCGCCGTCAAAATGTTCGATTAATATACCGAGAAATCGATCACCCGAGCCAGATACTGAGCGGTGAATGTCGCTCCGCTAACACGTACATCTGTGCTGATAACAGGTTAAATGATTTTGGTGTTTATCGTCTTTATTGCAGTCGGCGCCCGTTAGTTTCAGGAGGGCTGGCGAATATATTAACTTCTGTTGAACTGCCTGTCGCAATTCTTTCAGCAAGAATTATCTGAGCTGAAACCATCACTTCTGTTCAGTGGTTAGGAATTTCTTTTATAGACACCACAGGAATCCTTTATCCCCGTATTTTACCGTTTATTTAACAATTACATATCTATACTGTTACATTGCGCTATTAGCACGAAAAGAGGGTATATAATAGCAGCATACTTTTTTAGAGGTGTACATTGATGAAGAAAAAACGGATAACGTGGGTGGATATTACGAAAGGATTCTTAATGATCCTTGTCGTCATCGGGCATTATCCAGGAGAGCTCGACTTTCCACTCGCGAAATATATTTATTGGTTTCATATGCCTGCATTTTTCATATTAAGCGGTTTGTTCTTTAAGCCGGTTTTAGATAAAAAAGATATAAAGCCGACGATTCACAAGCGTTTCATGCAATTAATCGTCCCTTACCTATTTTTCCTTGCTAGTATTACACTAGTCCGTTATGGGATGGAGATTTTTTCAGGCAATCGGGTTTTAGAATGGTATCTTAATGACTTATGGACACTTGCCATAGGGGGGCGTTTTATTCGTGAAGCATATGGTGTTTTCTGGTTTGTGACGACATTATTCTTCACATACTTATTATTCATGTGGTTGACGACCTACTTCAATCGGATGAAACAGTTTATGATTCTGGGACTCTTTTATATTATCGCACATTTTGAGAGCATCATCGCTATGAAAGTCATCGGCGGCAAGCCCTCCGAAGCAGCGCAATCGATTCCAATGATTTGGAACATCGATGTTGCGCTGATGGCAATCGTCTATTTTGCAATCGGGTACTATTTCAAAGATCTGTGGATGGATATTTCAAAACGATGGATGAGTACGGCCATGTTCCTGAGTGCGACGGCGGTATTGCTTGATCGCTTCAATATCATCGATTATCGACTGAGTATGAAGTTCTTACGGTATGACCATTTTATATTGGATTTGGTCATTCCCTTATCATTTACAATCGTATTAGTAGGATGCTTCCAGTTGCTCGCAGCAAAACTCTCGCTCAACTGGCTGCAGAAAATAGAAAATCACTCGCTTTCCATTATGTATTTGCATATATTTGCAGATATTATTTTAAATGATTATTTCACGTACGGGCTTATTGGTTACACAACGATTGGGATATTCATTCCTATCATTGTTTCAATTTTAATAAAAAAATTGCTGCCGAACGGGAAAACTCTGCTTGGCGGGTTTTCAATCAAGAAAGAAAAGACACCTATTCCGACGTAAAAAAAAGCTGGACCTCATCTCTGAGGTTCAGCTTTTTATATAATTTATTTTATTTAGAGCGAAGCCTATCGACCCAAACTTCATACCCTTTCCCATTTATATGAAGCCCATCACCTGTGAACTGCTTATCCAGTTGCCCGTTTTTATCGATAAAGCTCGAATGCAGATCGATATACTCAATTCCCTTATCATCCGCAATCTGTTGCAAAATAATATTAAATCGCTTCACTTTGTCATTTGTCACTTCATTTCCGAATAACCCGTTATTCACAGGTAGGATTGATTGAATAGCGAGCCTTGTACCTTTTCCTTCAAACGAATCCACGATTTTCTCGACATTACTTTTAAATACTTCGGCTTCTGTTCCATAACGGATATCATTGACACCAATCATCAAATACGCCTCTTTCGGGTTGCGGTCCACTACTTCCTGTATCCGATTCAATACACCTTCTGTCCAATCATTCCGGATTCCTCGATTCAGCACAACTTCACCGGGAAAGTATTCTTGGAATTCTCCGTAATCGGAAATACTGTCACCAATGAACACTTTATCTATATTACTAATTGACGAATGTTCAAAGACGCTTTTTTTCGTAAAGTAATAGGCGGAATCCTTCTTGGGAGAAGGTGTTGACTGCATTTTTGCTTTAACAAATTCAAATCCACCGATATTTTTCACCACATAGCTTCCTGTTCCTAACAACAGTACATTTAATAGTAATGAAATTATTAATATAATATAACCCTTTTCCAACATAAACACTCCTATTTCTAACTTGGCTCTGGGATGCTATTCCCGCTGAGCAGCCGAACAAAATGCAAAGTTCGCTACGTCCTGTTGCAATGCCTTATTTCCATGCCTCCTGCAGACCCCAACCAATCGGGCTTTTACTGGCAGTTGACCCCCGTATTGACGCAATGCTCTATATATAATTTGAGGCTTTATCGAAGCGCTATACGCTTCGTTATTAGCGATATGCCTCGAAATACCCGAATCAACCGATTTCACTTGTCATGGCAGCAGCATATCATTCACTACCCTATTAAGATTGAACTGTAACATGGCGTATTTTTTCGAATTTAAACATTTGTCTAAATGAAACTCTATGTATTAATCTGGCTCTGTATTGTCCCCAATGGGATGCCATGCTTTTTAGCAAACTTTGCTAGTGTACTTTTGGTTGTTTCTCATATTCCTTTTTAATTTCTCCCCTGTTAACCATGCTGCATGCATCAACACCATCTCCGAAATTCAATAAAAAAAGGGTACTCCGTCGAGTACCTTCCAGAGTGAAGACAAAGTCACTTTTTGACCTTGTCTTTACGTTCTTTCAACTAGTTTTATAAAGGTATGTTTTACTCAGCCTGTCTTGAAAACGCTTGCCAGACAAGGCGCGCCGACGAGCGAAGACACGAATAGAACCTAAGTTCATGAGTGGACGAGCGAGGCAAGCAACGCTGGATGAAAGCGTTTATCAACAGGCTGAAAGGGTACTCCGTCGAGTACCTTCAAATTAACATTAGCTAATATTATTTATTATCTCTTCATCAATTTAATCTGATGTTTCATTCTTTTGTCTGCCTTATTATCACGAATCATTAAAATTACATGGATAACTGGGGAATCCAGAATAAAAAGCATAAGAAAAAATCACCTGGTATATTTACTAATGCCCGAAGAAGTCCAACAATTTTATCGTTACTTTTGTATAAGCGGGTATGGATTTCTCCATTCCTCGATGCCCTAACACAGCAGCTAAACGATTTAGAACTTGAAGCATCAACTACTTACGGTAGTATTGCTGAATTAAAAGAATATGAACTAAGGCAACTTAAAATAAACGAACCTATTACTAAAATTACACCATCAATTTTAGCCCGCTTCATCAAAGTAATAAAAGTAAAAGCAGACGGCCAATTAGAGGTGCATTACCGCAATTCTAAACCGTCTGCTTTTTATGTTTCAACAAATATTAAATTAGATATAGCAAAGACATCCTCTAATAAAGCATACGTGAAAAACACGTTTGCCTTAGGATTAGTCAGTTAGTTCAAGCCACGCCACCGCTTCACAATGCCATGTGTGCTGAGCGTGGAGAAAAAATATAAAAGATGTAGTAGAATCCCTTTAAATTTAATCCAATTGATATTCCGGCGACAAAATAACTCGAGCATTTTTTTGTAAATCACTTCTAACCAAATTCCAATGTTTCCTCACTAATAGCATTTCTTCCTGCAATTCCATACTTTCGAAATAAATAAGTTTATTTAAAATATATTTTTGTTCATCCTTGTCATTTCTTTTATATAATTTAAACCTATCCATCATAAAATCTCCATGCAATAATAGATAATCGATAATTCCATCTATTTCATTTATAAATTCAGGCCGCTTCTTAGCGACAAATTCCCGAGCTATTGTTAAATTTAAAAGTTGGCGAATTGCTGGACTAAAGTAAGTGCTTTTTTTTATCATTTCCTTTTTAAATGTTTCACCTAAAAACAAATAAAAAGAATACATCGAAAATAACAGTATTTTATAGGAATACTCAATACTTTCGTATTGGCTTAATTGATTTTTTGTTTCACTCTTTACTTTAATAAGGCTTTCATTATATTCTAGCATTCTATTCATCGCAAAAGCATCTGCATCAAGCTCAATTGTTTTTCTAAATATTATTTCATTCCTCTTTTTTTCACTTAGTTTATTAATTTCTTGCATAAAGTCCATTTTGTTATAACCTATATGACCGTTATATAGATGACCAACCTCATGACAAATTATATATAATATAGACATTATCTGAAGTCTAAAAACTAAGTCCTTTTTCCCTTCTAAATCAGACTGTATTTCTGGAAAAATTTCTTCCTCTACAACCTTGTAATAAAAATCATACAATACTGTTAAGACCCCAATATTTATACCAATTACATCTATATTATTAATCCTAGTTGTAAATGCATTAATTGTTTTATCATCAACAAAGAAAAAATATAATTTCTTTTTTGTTTTTTTAGGAATTAACTTATTAAAATTTATTAACATTAGCCTAGTTAATTCAAGTACGTATTCTAATAACTTAATACCTTTTTCACCTGTTTCATTGAAACTAAAGGGTTTATATCCATACTTTGTTTCAAGATACATTAAAATATCTTGCTCATCTTTAGCCGAACAAAATATTTCTTCATCTTTCAATTTATTAATTAACTTTCGTATTTGTTTAAACATTTATTATTCCTACCCTCTCTTTATAAAAAAATGATTTAATAAATAGAATAAATAATCATAAATAAATGTTTGATCTATCTTTAAGCCTTTCTTTAATAAATTCAGCTACTTTGTATAATTCTGGGTAAATTGAAGCTTTTGTTATACCAAAGCTAGCAAGCTGTTTAATTATTACTTCCTTGGAATCACCATTAATTATAATCTTTTTATATTCAAAATCTTTTTCAAATTTATATTCTTCATGGTTAGTTAGACCAAAAATTATAAATGCTCCACTCTGTCTTATTATACGAGTATTGTTTTTTCTTGGAATAAAAATATAATTACCCAATAAATGTTTAGGGTTGATTGCATTTTCAAATGCCGGTTTTTCTTTTTTTATTTCATGTAATATTCTCTTGATAATCGGCTTATTGTTAAAACATTGAAAATCCCCTCCACTATCTTCACTTAAATTTCCACTGTGTTCTATGGCTAGGGTATATATTTCTTGTTTCTCACTTTCCGTAAATCTTGGCAGAGATGCTAATATCGAAATAGTATCGCTATCGAATTGTTTAATTTGTGATGAATTCGCGCGTATTAAAAATACAGCACCATCTTCTCTACTATTACTTTCACAAGCAAAATATAATGCTACTAACGCATTAGTAGTAACATCTAGTAATCTAGTAGGAACACCATAGTGTTGCATTTTTGATAATTTTTCATTATGTAATGTACAGTTTTCAAACTCATGGCCACACTCTGTCATAACTTCCGTATAGATATTATGCTCTTCTTCGATGTAATTTTCTCTAAAAATAGACGGTTTAAGATCATACGTCGATTTACTTTGTCCACGATAGAATATATTTCCTTTAGACTTTTCGTCTACATGAGGAAGTTTATTTAAAAACGTCTCTATAGAGTTAACTTTTTCATTGGTATTATTACACATCTCAATTTGCCTCTTTTTCATCTTTATTTAAACCTAATGTTTCAATTATAAGTTCTTCTGCTAACACCTTTGATAGAAACATTCTTAAACCGTTATGAATATTACGTACATCACTAAACTTGTCGGCCATTAAAATTAAATTACTTAATAAATTTTGTTTCTCAATAAATTCCTTTTCTTGCTCCGAAAAATCTTGAATAATTTCGTTATATTTTAAATAAATCAATGTTTCTTTGTCTTTAATATTAAGATCATTAAACTGAATAAAATGGTTAAATCTCGAATAAAGAGCAGGACCTATTCTATCTTGAATTTCTTGAAGGGAATCAAAGTTTGCTGTACAGATAATAATAGAATTAGTCAAATCCACTTTATAATTAAAGTCTTCAAAATATCCTTCATCGAACATTTGAAAAAAAGAAGAATATATATACTCTGGACATTGATTAAATTCGTCTAAGAGAATAACATTACTATTATTTCGAATTAAATCTTTTGATAAAGCCTTCGAATGAATTTCAGAACCAAACATATAATCTGAAAACTCTTTCGTTTTAAACATAGAAAGTTGCTGCCTAAATGCTTTTGTATTATTAATTACTTCACTTATGATATTTACAGTTTCAGTTTTACCAACTCCAGGTGGTCCATAAAACATTAAAACAACAGGCTTATTCTTCTTAGAATTTGCGGAGAGATATAAAGAAGCAACTATTTGCTTGATTATTTGGTCTTGCCCTATAATTCTTTGCTTTATTTTTATTACAATTTCTTTCAAGTTTTCTTTGGTGATACTTTTCAACTCAAACTTATCTTTAATTAATTCAATTTTATTTTCGCTTTCAAGTTTATTTAATTTATTTAAAAAAACTTTAGGCGGATTTTGTATTACAGCAGTTATTATATAATTTTTCTCTATCCAGGAATTAATTCTATCCATCAACTTTTCTGTGAAATGGTCCTTAATTGAAAAAAAATCTTCTGTTTTAATAACTAAAATTACTTCATATTCTTTATTTTCTTTCTTCATTTCTTCCATAATTGTTTCTAAGTTAATTTGATCAATAGATTGAATTACGTCCCTGAAATATAACCTCCTGGCAATACTATTTTCTTCCAAATAATTCTCTTTAATAAAGTTTTCAAAGTCTTCATCGGGTCCATTATATAAATAAATACTATTCATTATTCCACACCCGCTAGTATAATATCTATTATTTCTAATAAATCGTCTTCATCCGATTCTTTCGTATCAGCGAATGCATCGAATCCTTTATCATTTTTTTTCTGTTTTTCCTCAGGTTCAATTTCATTTATAAAACTTAAAGAGGCTTCTCTTGCTTTACCTACAACTACGCCATATAAAACTAACTCCATCTTTTGTAAATCTTGTAATCTATAATTATTTCTGAACCCTTCCAGATTGAATCTTACTATCGTTTTTTTATCTTCATTATCAATAGATAATAATTCGTAATATCCTTTAGCTAGTTCTAAAATTGCATCCATTTCATGAAAATGAATACTTTCTAAGTCTTTATTATCTATCTTATCTTCTTTTAATATTTTAATAAAAGGAGCAATAGACTTTATATAAGCAGCAGATTCTTTAAATATATAGATATTCTTAGTTTTAATTTTCTTTAATTGTATTTCTTTTTCTTTTCCTTCAGGATTTTTAATTATTTCTAAGAAACTTGTAAGTATCGTGTTAGTAATATTAGTCTGAATTATACTAGTTTTTTTTCTTGAAAAACCTGCTTTAATACCACCAGTAAACCCTGTTGTTAAATTGTCTAGCCAACCTGTTCCTATAGCTCCCTCTACGCCAAACTTCCCGGCTTTACTAACAATCGTATCTATCAACTTATTTGAACGTCCCTCGTTCTTTATATCAATTAGATCTAACGCTGAAGATTCATCGAAATATATAATTTTTTTCATTATGTAAACCTCCAAATATTTCATAGAAAAATTTTTAATCTAATTATATTTCTATATAGAAACACCAAACTCCTTTTAAGAAATTCGGTGTATCTTTATTTATTAAAATATTTAAATCCATAATGCTATTTAATAATGATAATGAATAATGTTAAGTATCATAAAATACTAATTTATCGAATTAAACAATAAATCATTGGTAACTTCGATATTTTTACTTTTTAAAAATTTTTCTATTACTTTATTAATAGGTTTTAATACTTCGTAGTTTTCCCAGCTACGGTAATTCGAGTCTATTATTTTAATACTATTAATTAATGCTTGAACAATATCTAAATTACCGTATTCTTCTTCTGTTTTTAATAATAACAACTTCAATTCTTCTCGAAATTTATCACTCTCAGATCCCTGCATCAAACCTATAATCTGCCCTAAGGAGTAAAATAAATCTTTTATTAAATATTGAATTTCTAAACAATTAGAGCTATCTACTTCAATTTCTACTTTAGCCATTTTCACTCTTTCTTCCATATTCCCAAAACAATTTATTAGTCCGGTACAATAATTTTCGAAATTAACAGTGTTTAATGTGGTAACAGAAATAAAATTCGCCTTATATTCACACCATGTAATCATTGCAATCTCATAAAGAAACCTTTCTTTATACGTAAGATTTTCCATTCCGTAAAATGTTTCGGGTAAAATTTCTATCGTAACAGAACCATCATATAGATGCGCTATTTCATGATGTAAATAATGTAATTCAGTTAATACTCTTTCATCTTCGATGTAATCATACTCTGCTAACCTTCTAAAATTATCAAATTTTAAAAAAACATGATGTTCTCCATCTGCAATAGTAAATGCTTTTCCTATTGCACCTTTACTCATACCAATTCTCCTCCATCCATTTAAGCGTTGAAAGTTTTCAATATCTTCTAACATTTGAGTAGTAAAAGTTATAGTTATTTTTTTCACCTCAAATAAGGGTGTATTTTGAATCACTACTTTAACATTATTTGTTAGCGCTTTTTCATTAATGAAGAATTTAAAATCATTATTGTTAAATTTAACTTCAATATTCACACATAATGCTCCCTTCTAATATTTTGTTCAAATATATCTATAGTTGAACAGGTTATTATTCATAATTTAAATTAATCACTGGCTTAAATTGATATCTATTTTTCGAATACACTGATTAACAACAACTAAGTCGTCACCCATAAGATTTTTTTGTCCTCTTGACTAAGGGTTATTGAAATATTAACGCTAGGAGGCTGTAACTGTAGTTCTTCTAGCAAAAGTGTTTTGTTAAAATCATCGATTGATAAATTTTTTTTTGCAGATGGACTAAAAATTAAAGATATTGCCCTTAATAAATTGGATTTCCCAGCATTATTATGCCCAATAAGTACATAAATTAAAATTAATTTATATGAATATGCACTAATTCACCATATATTTTTTCAATAAATTAACATAATGATATAAATAATCCATTACCCTATTTATCGTTTCAAAAGATAAATACTTTAAATGCTTTCTAGGTATTTTAGTATTACTACAGTTTATAATCATTGAAGAGATCTAATTAAATAGTATTTGTTCTTAAAATTTAGCATTATACTTGCTATCGTTTAGATGTAAGTATTTTTCTTTTAATTTTTAACTCACTTCTAAGTAATGGCGGTCACTTTGATGGTGGTTAATTCAACATCTCTTGATTCACTTCTACTTTCCTCCTTCAAGTTCTAACCCATCAACCTGATAGTACCAGCACATATCAGGCGCACAAAAAAACGTGTAAAGTAATTCTGTACACGTTTGAATATTATTATTTATGGTATGAATACAAAACTTACATACTAAATCGAATAAGAACGTCAAAACCAGCCTCATAGTCCTCAATAATTTAATTTTTCTGGAATCCTGTACTCTATTTTTAATGTGAAAGATTTACCTGTTTATTTTACTACAGCATTTTATTTTATAATTTATCCTCATAACTCTTTGAACGGATTATTTTCTAATAGAAATGGATTAATATCAATAAGCCCTACTTGTCTGTTTAAGAGGGGATTTAATTCCTGATCAGTTAATTCTATAACGACCCATCCCCCAGGATATTCTAATGTTAATAAATCAACCTCAAAGTCAAGCTCCTCTGGAGTGTACCGCGTATAATCATGTGAGATTACCTCTTTTACAGATTTTTCATTATCGATGTATTTTGCAAGCTGTCTTGTCTGATAAATCAAACCTGAAAAGATACTTTGTTCATTATAAAGCATGAAATAATGCTTTTCCTTACTCATAATTAATCACCTTTTTAAAATTCAATTCTTGTAGTTATAATTTCCCCTTTAATTTCCTTTACTTTTCGTATTCCTGTTTCTTTGCTCTCTTCCACCCAATCGATGTGATATGGCTTTGCTTCCTCAACATGTTTCAGATCTGCAGCAATTTCTGTCACATAGTATCCTTTTGATTCAATGAAGCCAGTTAATTCATCAAATAGTTCTGTTGATAGCCCTTCATGAGCGGCACGCTCCATCTCTTTTAAATCATTTTGTGTTTCTACTACGGTTCTTAGTGTAAATTTTACATGGCCTCGAAATAATTCCATTAGAATCTCCCCTGTTCTTTTTTGGACAAATCATTACACAATGTAAAACCATCACTTAACGCCAATCGATATGTTGCTTTATTAAGTTCATATATATGTTGTCCTACAATGGTTACTACCTGTTCCAAAATATGTTCAACATCGTTTTGTTTTATATTGTTTTCTGCCTTTTTCAAAATCACCAACAATTCATTTTCCAAATCCCTAGCAGCTTCGATATTTTTTTGACTTTTATACACTGTCTCAATCCTACGCTCAATTAACTCTTCATACGCAAGTTTAAAATCATCAGTCATATTCTCACCGCCAACTATTCCTATTTAGTATATATTCTTTTTAGATATTAACATATTACTTATTGCTTGTAAAATTGATAAATTGTACGATACTTATAAAGATAAATAGCGTTTAAAGGATGGTCGGTATTACATGAAACACATACAAATAGGCAGGCTAATTCGACGGCTTAGAAAAGAGCGGAATTTGAGTATGACTGAGTTTGCAACAAAAATTAATATCTCTCAACCATCCCTCTCTAAAATCGAAAATGGTTCTCGTGAAGTATCACTTACAATACTCGAGAATATTTGTCTAACATGCAAACTAACGATGGTTGATTTTTTTAAAATGCTTCATGATGATGTTAACCTTGATTTAGGTCCAATTGACGACCCAAATTTTAATGATATGAAAGATCTTGAAACTGAGTTAGTCAACATGGTTAAAACCCTGTCACCTGAACAACAGAAGGGTTTATATGTCTTATTAATGCCCTATATAAAAAAATAAGAACGGTGAAAATCCACCGTTCTTATTGCTCTATATGTTGCTTTCTAAAACAGATGCCTAAACATCATAAGCATATATCTGAACAAACGTCTTTTATTAATTTGAAATAAAGCTTAATTAAAAATACTTGGCTAACTCTTATTTAATTGAATAAAAAGTAGCCATTTTAAAAAGGACTAATTAGAATGGATTCTTCGAGAAATCTATGTTTGATTTTTTATAAATACTCAGGTTATTTTCTACCCATGTTGTTAAACAAACGCGCCCTTTAATTGAATAACAATCATCCAATTATTAGTTTTTTGGTTGTACCTATAATGTTTTCCAATTAGTATCTTTTACATCTTTTTCATTTGGATCTCGAACAGACTCAATACAACTTTCTTCACAAGCCCCAAATAAGACATAATTTTTCCGTGCTTTTCTTAAAGATGGTAGATTTGCGCCACCCTCATAATCTGGGTCATCAAATTGAACTCCATCGTCTTCCCAATAACAAATACTGCATATTTCATATGTTCCTGGAGGTTCTTCATCTAGTGTTTTATAGCCACAACAAGGACAAGTATATTTCATCTAAATCACCCCAAGCATATTTTCATCTTCCTGCTTAGTTCCACTGTATTCTTTTAGCATCTTATTGATACTCTAGCATAAATATCCAATTCTCTGTAAGGTTGTTCAACAATCTGGCCCATTTTTGGAATAAGAAACTATCTTGCCTATCTACACAGGAATTTGATTCATCTTTTTTATAAATGATCGAACTTTATTTCAAAGCTACATTTTGCCAGGTGAATATAATCGGTTACACCAGCATTATAGAAACGGTGTAATAGTATCTATAGTTGAATGTTTTCAATGGTTTAATCACTATTCAGGCTATTCCTGTAGTATTTTATTGGGGCCTGATAACCTACATAGTATAAGGGTTATTAATTAAGTATGTTTTTATAATTGAGTGGAAGCTATTCTAAAAAGAGGGGAGAAGGATCATGTTCAAATACTATATAGTGATGCAGTCATTTACTGCTAATGAGTTAAAATCTGAAGTCCCAGCTATCCGAGTTTGTTAAAAAAATAGAGAGTTATTGGATAATAAGTGAGCATAAAACTAACTTATGTTATAATTTAAAATATATAGATAACTGTTTATACCAATAACTTTTTTATCTTACTTCCAATAGGAAAATAATAATTTAAGATTAATATATTTTATTTAGATAACTTTAAATATGTTAAGATTCGTAGGAATGCGATGTCGCAATTTATATAACTATAATTAGTTTAGGAGCTGAATTATGAGTAAAAGAAAAAAAGGGTATTTAGAATTATTAATTGTTGTAATTCTTCTAATAGCATTGTTCTTTATTCTAGATATTGCTACATTAAACGTTTTTATAATATTAGGAGTGATTGTTTTTTTAAATATATTAGTTTTTGAATTATTTATATTTAATAAAAAGTAGTTTAGCTTCTTATTTTTATAATAAGAAGTCAAATAATGAAGGATGACTCAAATACCCATTTATTTTTTAAGACACCTCTATTATTAGAGTTATTTTCTAATAATAGAGGTTTTTTATATTTTTTTTCATTTTAGAACGTTATTTAGTTCAATATGTATTATATACAAATCATTTTTTCTTGTTTAAGAGTAACACTATAAACATGAGAATAAGAAGCCAAAAAACTAAAACATCGTTTAAAAGTGTCTCCTTAAAATCATTATTTGAAACGACCCAAAGACCAACTGCTATTAGAATTAATAAAACTGCTAGAACTTTCTCCATCATTTTATCTCTATGCATTCTTTTAAATATTTCTGTTTATGGTATTTGTTATTTAATTCTAAATACCTTTTTAAAACCTTCATAACGCGTCCTTTGATAATCTTTCATAAAAAATGTTATTCAATAATATGGCCTATTTGTGGAACAAGAAAATATCTTGTCTATCTACACAGAAATTTGATCAAACTTTTTTATAGACGATCAGACTTTATTATAAATTATCGAACTTTATTTTAGAGTCACAATTAAACATAAAAAGCCTGTCTTAAAAAGCTGATTAATAGCTTTATAGACAGGCACTATAACTAGTTTACATTATTAAGTTACTTCAATAATTAAATTAATTTATTAAACTTGTTAAGCAGCAGTTATACTTATAGTGCTGGCTTGATACCATACATCTCGTCCACGTGTTTTTTTAACATATTTAATTTTAACTTTAAAATTAGAAGCTGTGCTTTTGTTTAGGACATTTTGGATAGATGTAGAACCGAAATCTTTGTTAATTACAAAGTAGCTTATTACACCAGAAGCTGCTCCTGCACCTACATTTAGACCGATTCGTTTTAATGGTGCAGTGACTAGTGAGCCAATTGCCCCAAAACGAATCGAATTCATAAGATTAGCATCCTCTTCTAATCTTTTCACTTCTTTTAAAAGTTGATTTACTTCGCTTCTAGAAAGTGTTGAGGTTGTTTCAAAACTACTTCCTATTTTTGCAGCTTCAGCAGTTGTCGAAACTATTACTCCGGATGCTGCATGGGCTGTTGGGGCAAGGTACATAAATGAAGATATTAAAAATACTGACAAGAGAGACATGATGAAGAAATTTTTCTTATGCATTTTGAAACACTCCTTTATAGTAATATTTTTAATGCCTCTTCATTGTAACAAACCATTCAATCTTTTCAAGAATATTCTGTAAATTAGAACATTTATACTACTAAATATTTACATATATCTTTCCCTATAAATAATTAATTGATAAATAGATTGTTTCTAATCAAATATATGTTTCATATTCTTCCTCAATTATTACTTATTTAACGCTCTTTCTTCTAAATTGGCTTTAATCTTATAAATAGTATTACGAGAGACTTTTGTGTAGCTTTAGAATAAAGTTTGTTCAAAACGGGTTAATTCTTTGTGAAACACTGCGCAATTTTTATAAAAAAGTTTGTTCATTATCTTCCTGGTTTACTCAACAATCGCGCCCGATTGTGGAATAAGGGTTACATCAGTTCTATATTTTAAAATGTTAAGCAAAGGGCCGTTCCCAAATACGATTTTGGGACAGGTGTATTATGAAATGTTACCAAACGACGCTTTGGGGAAGGTTATACTTTAAATAACATAGAAGTTTACTTAAAGAAGGGAGAGTTCCTGAAAATGTCTAAACTTAATGATGAAAAGGATAAACCATTTAATGATGCAATGGACCATTTAAACAAAATAGAGGGCTATCCTATTAGGAAAGGTGGAAAACTTCCTTTACCAATTAAGATAATAGGCTATTTTATGTTCGGTGGAATTATCATAACGTTATTCTTAGGTCTTATTTTAAGTATCTTCAACTAACGGATTTCTTAGTGCAATAAGCGTTTCAAAACATCCTCAAACGACACTTAGGGAATGTTCAATTCAGCAGTTAAGAAAAGTTTATTGTCTTAATTGTTAATATATCCTCTATTCATCTCTATACAAAAAACGTTCCCCAAAAAAGTTTGGGAATACAACAAAAAGGCAGGAACGATGTTAAATCAACGTTTCGTGCCTTTTGTATGAACATTGGGTTATGCAGCATTTTATACAGATGATGCAAACCGTTGATGGAACGGTGTTTATACTTGCTGTGCTTGTTCTTTAATTTGTATAAAAACTTGTATAGCAAATTTCTTATCATTAATAATCAGCACCTTTTCTTATTCAACAATATGGCCCTATAACTGAAAAAGTGATCTTCATTTTATTGAAGAATCGCGACCGATTGTTGAAGATCGCTTCATCTAAATCCTCGGTAATTTAAGTATATTTTCCCCTCGTATATCATGGTTAGCGGGTGGTCATTGTCATCATACGTATAGGCTTTCGTAATTTTACTGTATCCTCCTGCATTCCTCAGACATACGCGAGACAATATATGATTCAAATAAAATAAACACGCTGCAAAAGAAGCGTGTTTATTCTCATTACTCTTTCTCCATTGGACAGCTGACCGGAGGGGTCATACTGTCAAAATCTTTTCCTCCTGTTCTAGTAAAAGATAAACTGGGATCAAATTTGGTTAAATTGATAATAAAAAGAAGATAGAGAAAAAATAAAAGAGTCTTTTTCATACTTTGCCCTGCTTTACTATCTACAATTTTAACTCCCTAAAATCGAGAGAACCTTTAACAGCAATTTATATAAGACTTCCTATATATGCACCAGATGCAAACCCTGATATTCCAGCCAAAAAGAACACTATAAACGGCAACTCTTCTTGAATTTTGCCCAGATTAATACTAAATGCAGCAATACAAGGCGAAACTAGTATTAAGGCAATTAAAATTTGAGCCATAGAAACCCCTTCAAGCGGATTGGCTCCAGTATTGTTTATATTTGGCATTAAAACCAATGCTATTAATAATGAAATGCTATATATGTTAAGAAATTTATTTCTTATTTCTTTTTTTGACCTATTGTCCATTATGTCCCCCCATTATTAAAATGCATTTTTCCATCCATAATTTTTATATAATCCCCATCCAAAAGCACCTAAGACAATCGTACGATCTACAGGAGTAAAGAAACCTTTTATAAAAATCTTTGCTGCCAATTTTGCATTATGCTTTCTAACTGTATTTTTTATATTTTTTATTAGCTGTTGTTGTTCTTTTCGGGAGTCTTTTATAACTTGTTTTGTTTGATTAATAAGTGAAGTAGTACTAATTTTATTATTCACGTACTTCTTTATACTCCCCCAAACACCATTTACTATTTTTTCACCAAATAAACTAGCGGATGTTAGTAATAACGCGAGAGAGGAGGGATTTATATACATTCCCAACCATATTCCAAGTGCATATAATACTGCATTTTTCACTCTTTTTACCGCTGTAGATATTGCCGCTTCTCCATCCGGATCCACATTCATCACGGGATTGTTGTTCGCATAATTGTACCCGTTCATCGTAAGGGGATTTTTCATATCGCCACGCACTGGATCAAGGGATAGGAACACACCTGTATCCGGGTTGTAGTAGCGCGCCATCAGGTAATACAGCTTTGTCTGTTCATCATAACGGTAGCCTGCGTAACGGTATGGGTTCGTTGCTGCCATTATTCCGCTTTGTGTTAAGATATTTCCCCATGCATCATAAGCGTATTCCGCTACTACTGCTCCGTATATATCTGTCATTGTGAGTATATCGCCGCGGTAGTTCGTCAGGTAGTAGTACGTTTTCCCCTCGTATGTCATAGTGAGCGGATGGCCGTTGTCATCGTACGTATAGGCTTTCGTAATGGTCCCGTTCGCATTTTCTTCAAATAATACTTGATTTGACGTCCCATTGTAGCGGTAGTAGGTTTCCCCGTTTTGGTTTTTACTGTATACACGGCGGCCCTGGTCGTCATAGCGGTATGATGCAACTGCTGCACCAGATATAGTCTTGACTTCCGTCAGCTGATCGAATGCATTCCATACATATTGATAGCGTCCGTCGTTTTTAAGATTGCCGTTGTCGTCTACCTCGTACACTTGGGAACCAGCCTTCTTCATTCGATTGGCAGCGTCGTACTCATAGGCTGTCGTTGTTGTGAGGCCGTATTTTGTCACCGTTTTGTTCGTGCGGTTCCCAGCCGGGGCGTAGTCATAGGAAATCGTTGTCCCATTACTGTATCGTTCTTCCACTAAACCGATCTTATTTGACCTTATAACGGAAATAAGCGATTTTATTTATTCAACAATATGGCCCTATAACGGAAAAAAGCGATCTTCTTATTGAAGAATCGCGCCCGATTGTGGAAGATCGTTATTTAACTAAAACCCCCGTTAGTTGAATAAAACAAAGTCTTTGTTGACCTAAATCCACCCAATATTAACAGTATCATCATGAAAGAATTCTATAACATATTTCTGGGTAAGACAATAAAGATATAAATCATTTCCTAACCAGACAATATCTTCAATATTACTTAATAATTCTTCAGTCAATTTAGTTTTTACACATGGATAATTATCGTGTCCCCAAAAGATATATATAGGAAATGAAGTATCAAATCCTTTAGAAATTAGAAGGGAAGGAATGCTTTTAATTCCTTGGTCATTTAATTCAACTCGGTTAACAATAGCATTTTCCCAGTCAATTCTGTTCCAAAAAGCAATCGGGAAATTTTCAGAGAAATCTTCTACAATTGAATTACTGTTATTAGAATCTAGAATTTCAAATAATTCCGTTTCGCCGAACACTTCTTGAAGCAGAATCTTTACTTCATTCTCTTTTTGAATCGCTTGTTGAATTATTTCTTTTTGTTTCCGTTCCTCTACAATTTCATTTAATCTCTTCTGTCTTTCTTCTTTGTTCACTCTAATTTTCAACTCCTTCCATATAACTAAACTGTCCCGATATTTTAAGTATATTTCCTCACAATCTCAATTAAATACTAACATAAATATTCAATTTTCTTATTGAGTGTTATTCAACAATCTGGCCCTATTCATGAAGAAAGACCCTCTCCTTTTTCAAGGAAAGCGCCATTTAACAGTAGACTCGATTACAAGAAAATTTAAAAGACAATAGGATATTACTAGATAAAGCGGTGTTTATTGGATAATTGAGAGAGTGCCAAAATAACTGTGAATCCAATAACCAAATACCATACTATATTAAAAGGAATCACAAATATTATTAAGCTAAATAAAAGAGCTATTAAAGAGCTGATTATAATTGATTGTACACTTGTTATTTTATTTTGTAATAAAAGATACAAAACCAATGGTAAAATTAAAGTAAATATCGGAATATAAATCATGACAAAAGAAAGTTCAAGCAAAGATAGTGATAGTACCGCTATTATAAAACCTATGGATGTAGTAAATGTTCTTCCTATATTTCCTTTACCTGAAATACAACCATATAGTAGCACCAATGTAATTGTTAAAACAGCAAATATTCCTATCATTGAAACAAATGAATGACCTGTAACAAGACCCAATATAGAAAGGCAAACTAAAGAAATACATGGTAACAGCAAGATTAAAGGTTTTTGCTCTTTCTCTACATTCATTACATTTGTAAAACCTACAAGGAACAATAAAGAAAATGGAATCGATAAATATCCTAATTCAATTTGACTAATATGACTAACCTTAAGGTTTCCAAACATTATAATGATAAATGATGCACTAATTTGACCAACTAACAACCAAATACTTGATAATTTAAGATTTTGAGTAAGCCTAGTTGTAATTACAATTAAAGTCAAACCTATTAATAAAGTTAAATATAACAAATTTACACCTCCTGATTATTTGTCTAATGCTGCCACTTAATTTAAGTAAATAGTATTTATATTACTTTTTACATTTTAGCATAAATATCCAGTTCTCTTATATAAGTTATTCAACAATCTGGCCCGTTTGTGGAATAGGAAAAATCCTGCATGTCTTAATGCAACTCCAAAAAAAATAAATTAAAGCCAACTTTCATTATTTGAAGGTTAGCATCGGTTTTGAATTACCATAAAAAAATATTGGCGCTCCCTGTTCGAATTAATCAGAGTAGATGTTAGTCTATTAATAGAACAACTATTTTATTTACTTTTGTATTTCCATTTAATAATTTTGTCTGTTCTTTCTGAACAAATTAATTTCATTAAAAATCACCGTTATTTAACTTTATCAATCCATCTGGTATGAGGAATCAAAGCATTTTGATGCAAGATTTCGTCAACCTATCAATCCACTTTGCAAGATACTCCTTTTAAAAATCTACGAAACAAATGAAAACAATCCCATGTATCTGGTTTATATATTAATAGCGTTTTACAGAACAGAATAGTCCGCTACTCTATTCGTTCTGCCCAATAATTAGCGGTTTATATAGATTGGAAATCCAGATGTGAATCGTGCCGTTGCCAAACTTCACATTGGTAAGTTGCATATAGCCGTTGCTAGCAACTTTATAGAACACCTTTATCTCAATTTTGGCTTGGAGATACCCTAATGATGCTAACACATCTAAAAATGCAAGAAGCCAATTCTTTGGGCGATAGAAGCAACTCGTCAAGTGCCTATGCGACTGTACAATTACAGGTTTATTATATTTTTGCCACGGAAATTTTGTCGACAGACAATGACCTCACTTTTCATCTAAAGAAATGATGAAACTTGCGGAATGCAGGCTTAAGTGAGAAGCACCCACCACATGGTGACAAGTAATGAGCTTGTAGTGTGCAACCAAGAACTTAACAGATTAGTTACAAGTCTATCTTTTTCTTCTGCACCATATAGACAGTCTAAAGTAAATAAAGGCAAAGCCTTTCTTAAAACTTTTTCAGGAAGTGCTAGCTATAAAACTGATAAAGATCAGACTTTTTTAACTAGGTGAAGTCTGACTTTTTTTATTTTTGAAAGGAATTTAGTATATGAAAAACAAACGAGGTTGGATTAAATCAGATGACGCAATACGAGAATACGCTTCTAATGATACCGAACTAAGTAATACAGGCGCGTACATTAATTTGATGACGCAATTAAATAAACTTGCACGTCATGCCAAAGGGGTTAGTGTGCATAAATCTTTACCGCAATACTATCATCACATGCATTTATTTTGTTTGTTTCTCGCTGACAACTTTAATTTAAAAACGTTAGCAAATATACGAGATAAACATTTAGTTCAATATGTGATCGAAAGACAAGATGAAGGAAAATCTGCTTCTACGATTAAAAATGATTTAGCCGCCATTCGATATTTTCACGACCAAATTCCAAAGGCACGCTATCGATTAAGTCCCAATCAAAAGTTAGCTCAAAAATACCCCGAGTTTATTCTTGAAAAAAGAAAGTTTGGCGGGATTAATCGGCGTGCGACTGATCGTGAATATCAAGCCTTAGTTATGCTTGCGGCCAACTCCAACTACCCTGCCTTAGCAAGCATTATACAGTTAGCTCGCGAGCTGGGCTTACGTGTACACGAAGCTGTGAGAATGGATCGCGCTGACGCCGAGAAAGCCATTAGAAATAGTTATCTATCGGTAAAGGGTAAAGGAGGCTTGAGACGCGATGTACCTCTTTCTCCTATCAGTACGTCGATAGTAAAAACAACAATGGAACATGTAAGCCGTGGTGAGAAACTTTTTGTCCCGCAGCATTTAAAAGCACATCAAGTAATACAACAAGTCCAAGACTTTGTTCGAAATAATCGTGATCAAGTAATAGACCCGCTTCATGGTCGTCCAGAAGGCATTGAAATCACGATGCATAGTTTCAGACACGCTTATGCAAAAGAACAATATAACCGTTTAATTTTACAGGGGATCGATTCTATTAGTGCTAAGAAAGCCGTATCAAAGCTAATCGGCCATAACCGCGCTGACGTGACAGATATTTATTTAGCAGATTAAATTTTAATACATCTAGGAATATTAAAGTTCGCTGCTAAAATGTACTACAGAAAGCGAGGAGGTACATTGAATAATAGTAAACAAACTCAAAAACGCATAGAAGAGCTCGAAAATGAATTAGAAAAAGTAACGTTTAGTTTTAAACAGGAAAAGAATCGGCTAATTGAATTAATTGCCTCTTGGAAAAGAAAAGCTGAGGGGAGAGGAGTAAGACGTGATTCTTTGCGTGAAGGTTATAATGCCAATACAGGAATGCATTATAAGATATTTGAAATTGAGTTACCTGGGGACTTACCAATTGAAAAAGTACTAGATTATCTTAAGGAAAATGAGCTTCCGAAATTATACCCTTATACTTTCCGTAAAATAGACTATGTACCAAAGAGAAAAATCTGGATTTTTGAAGTCGAATTTAATTTACAATACAATATCCAATTAGAGAAAGAATTTTTACGGAAATACTATGAGAATAAGTGAATTTTGTCATTAAACACATATACGTTTTTTATTTTAAGTAGGCTGTTTTCCCTTAAATGCCTAAATTAGTTATTGGGAATCAGACTATTCTTTTACCCAATATCTCCTAATGCTTTATGACAACCGCTTTTCACCATTAAGTGAATGATATTTTCATTCTGGAAAACGACTAGAGGATTCGGTAATATACAATTCGTTATCATAACAAAATCTCCGTTAAAAATATTATTAAATATTTTTTTAGAAATTCCAAACCCTCTATTAAAATATCGAAAATTGGATAGTATAATGTTTTCACTTTTAGCTAAAAGCCTTATTTATTAACTTTTACAGGAGAAAAACATTTTATGAAAATTATTCATGTTTTTGAAACAACAGAACCTACTCCAATTTTACGATTAACTTACGAACTCTTATTTGACGAGCTAATCTCTCAGTATTATTCTGAAAACAAGGTGAATTCTACTACATCTTCTGAGGAGGATGTATAAAATGCGATGTGCAGTATATGCCCGTGTTTCAACGGGATTTGATAGTCAAAAGACATCTATCCCCGCACAAATTCAGCTCTTTGAAAATTTCATTAAGGAAAAAGGCTGGGAACTATACGATATTTATACGGACGAGCAATCAGGTTCAAAATCCAACCGGGCTGGTATTCAACGTCTTATTAAAGATGCAAAGGCTAATAAATTTGATATTGTCCTTGCTAAAGAGTTATCACGTATTTCTCGAAATGGAGGATTTTCATACGAATTTAAAGACGTGCTAATTTCTAATCAAATTCATTTAATTACATTAGATGGGGCAATTAATACTTTGGACGATAGTCTAACTAATTTTGGTTTATTCGCATGGTTATCTGAAAATGAAGCTTACCGAACAAGTAAACGAGTTAAAACATCCGCTCAAGTACGTGCAAAAGCAGGAAAGTTTGACGAAGCACCTTACGGATATGATTTAAAAGACGGGAAATTATATGTGGCTACTGATGGAAGTGCTGAAATTGTTCAACGTATTTTCCAAGAGTACATTGAAGGACGAAGCTTTGATGGTATAGCCCGATCTTTATCAAGTGAAAAAGTGCCAACACCTGCCGCACGAAAAGACCATAAAAATGCAGGACGATATTGGCACGGCTCTACTGTACGGCAAATCTTAGAACGGCACAATTATATGGGAAGACTAGTTGCTGGTAAAACCACTACACTCTCCCCTCGTAACAATAAGCGTCGAATTAACGCGGAAGATGAATGGATTATCGTTGAAAATACACATGATCCAATCATTTCAAGAGATGAATTTGAATTAGTTCAGCAGCTTATCGCTTCACGAAAACGTATTCGCTCTCAACAAGGTAAGCATGTATTTACCGGCTTTTTAATTTGCGGCACATGCGGGGCAGGAATGCAATTCAAACGCGACCGTTATGTATGTGGACATCAAAATAAACATGGTAAAATCGCTTGTTCGGACAATTATCGTCCTATCGAAAAGGAACTAATTAAATGCCTGTTAAAGGATATTAATTCATTATATTTTTCTAACGTTCAAAAGAATTATGTAGAGAAATTACTTGATTCGAAATTGAATTCCACTAAAAATAAAAAATTATCAAAAGAAGAAACTATCATTAAAGGAATAGAAGAATTAAAGAAGCGTAAACAAAAAGCGGTTGAGAAACTTTTGGATGATAAAATCGATCAAGATGCTTACGACGATTTAATTGCCAATTTAAATCCGAAAATTGAACAATTAAGAAAAGACCTCGATGAAGTACAAAAGGAATCAAAGGCAACAAACGGTAATATCGAGGACTTAAAAAAGTATGTACTAAATCATTTAAACTTAAATGAACCAATAACAAAATTAACGCCAGCATTCTTAGCACAGTTCATTTTTAAAATCATTGTAAAAGCAGACGGCCAATTAGAGGTGCATTAACGCACTTCTAAACCGTCTGCTTTTTATGTTTCAACAAATATTAAATTAGATATAGCAAAGACATCCTCTAATAAAGCATACGTGAAAAACACGTTTGCCTTAGGATTAGTCAGTTAGTTCAAGCCACGCCACCGCTTCACAATGCGTCGTATGTGGGAACATATCGACTGGCTGGATTTCCTTCGTCTTGTAGCCGCCGTCCTCCAAGATACGGAGGTCACGAGCAAGTGTTGCCGGGTTACATGAAACGTAGACAACACGCTTCGGCTTTTGCTCGATGATTGTGTTTAGCAGCGCCTCGTCACAGCCTTTTCGCGGCGGGTCGACAACAAGAACGTCTGCTTCCTTGCCTTCCTTATACCAGCGCGGGATGACATCCTCGGCTGCTCCTGCTTCGAAATACGTATTTGTAAAGCCGTTCAGCTCGGCGTTTCGTTTCGCATCCTCGATCGCCTGCGGAACGATTTCCACTCCCATCACAAAGCCTGCCTTTTGGGCCAGAAACAATGAAATAGAGCCAATACCGCAGTATGCGTCAATAACACGTTCATTTCCTTCTAACTGTGCGTAATCGAGTGCCTGCTTGTACAGTATTTCTGTCTGCTCCGGGTTTACCTGATAAAAGGAGCGTGCAGAAATTTCAAATCGGACATTTCCAATTCTGTCTTCTATATTATCCTTACCCCATAGTGTCAGTGTCGTTTCACCGAAGATGACATTCGTCTTCTCCCCGTTGACATTTTGAACGATGGACGTCACATTTGGTACAAGTCGTTTAATCACATCGATGGCTGCCTCCTTTTGAGGAAGCTTACGTGATTTTGTCACAAGCACAACCATCACTTCATTCGTCGCACGTCCTTTACGCACAACAACATGGCGTAATTGTCCGTTATGTGTCGTCTCGTGGTAAGGTTCAATGCCGAGCTTAGTAAGTTCTCGCTTCAATCCGCCTAAAATGGCATCCGCTTCACCTGTCTGAATAAGACAACGCTCCATATCCACAATTGTGTGGGATTTTGTTTTATAGAAGCCGGCGATTGCCGCTTCCTCTCCTTGCGCAAATGGAATTTGGGCCTTGTTTCGGTATGTCCAAGGATTCTCCATTCCTTTTACAGGGTGGACAGGCGCATCAATTTTACCAAGACGCTTCATTACATTCTCAACCATCTTGCGCTTCCATTTTAGCTGGCCCTCGTAAGATAGATGCTGAAGCTGGCATCCGCCGCACTGGTCAAAATAGATGCATGGTGCCTTCACTCGATCAGGGGAAGGCTGTATAATATCAACGACTTTTGCAAAGCCGTAATTCTTTAATGTCTTTAACACATGGATTTCCACCGTTTCCTCAGGAAGGGCTCCCTGAATGAACAATGGATAGCCGTCTACCTTTGCGACGCCATTTCCGTCATGTGTCAGATCCTCTACTATTACTGTTACACGGTCATTCTTCTTCACCGGTGCGCTCATAAACATTCGCCCCCTTATTTCAATTCTTCTATTGTAGCATGCACATAACAAATTGCATTCTAAAACAACTTTTAGGCACACAAAAAGCTTGAGGAGCATTTATGCCCCCCAAGCCGCTTAATTAAACCCGGTCAATATCCCGTATTTCATCAATCGGTACAAATACTTCAATATGACGCATTAAGTTAATAAATTCAGCAGGCGCATCTCCGCCATATTCCCCGTCCAGATTTAAATGAACCTCTCCACTCGTCATCACCTTTACACGTTTCGCCTTGCGGTAGATGATTCGCGGATCCTTTAAATGCTCACCACGTGCTGCAAGTGAAATCACTCTAGCAAATTCCGGTAAGGAGCATTCCTCTAAAGCCATCACAGTAAAATAACCATCATTAATCGATGCATCCGGTGCAATCCGCTCAAAACCGCCGACTGAATTTGTCAGCGCGCACAGGAACATCATTTTATTACCGTCAAATACCTCATCATCCACTTCCAGACGCATATGTGTCGCCTTGATCGAAGGAATCATTTCAATTCCTTTAATATAATAGGCAACCGGTCCAAGAATCGTTTTCATCTTACTTGTAACTTCATATGTCAGTTCCGTTAAACGGCCGCCAGCAGCAATATTAATGAAATACTTTTCATTATTCATTAATCCAACGTCCACTGGTATTGTATCGCCCTTGATGATGATATCAATTGCTTCATCAATTTTTCGGGGAATGTGTACAGCCCGCGCAAAGTCGTTCGTTGTTCCCATTGGTATTAACCCAAGTTTCGGACGATTGTCGCACTGGCTGATACCAGCCACTACTTCATTCAAAGTACCGTCCCCGCCAACCGCAATGACGATATCATAGCCGCGCTCTACTGCTGTGATTGCTGCCTGCGTGGCGTCTCCTGCTCCGGTAGTCGCATGGCAAGAAGCTTCATATCCCGCAATTTCAAGCTTCTCCAATACTTCCGGCAAATGTTTTTTAAATAGTTCTCGACCCGATGTTGGGTTATATATAATTCTAGCTCTTTTCATTTTTTACTCATCCCACATGAATTTTTTTGTTATAAAGTAAACGCTTTAATTCTTCTTAAGGTTTCTTTCCTCTTACATCCATTCATTATAACCTAAAGCCTTATAAAATTTCACTTATTTACTAAATACATTATACCGATTATCACCCGATCAATATCACAGGTTTTTACATAAAAGGGTTTTTTTCTGCATAAAACCAAAACATCTATGTAAATTATTATACTCGAATTCAAAATTTCGTATTTATTAATTATAAATTTTCTGATATATTTGTAATGCATCACATTTATCAGAAAATTGATTAAAGACAAAAAAAGGGGGTTTTTAGAATGAAATTGAATAAATTTCTTATGTTATTCATGGTGCTGGCGTTAGCCGCTGTACTTGCAGCATGTAATAGCGACGACTCAACAGACAAAGATTCTGATTCATCAAATGATTCTGGAGAATCAGCAGGAGGCGGCGAATTAAACCTATTGGTTACTTCTGAGCCACCATCTTTACACCCAGGACTTGCTACTGATACAACATCAAGTGCGATCCTTCAAAATATTTTCGAAGGATTAATGAGCCGTAAAGACGGAGAGCTAATCGAAGGTGCTGCTCAAGAATACAAAATAAGTGATGACTTCTTGACTTATACGTTTACACTACGTGATGCAAAATGGTCAAATGGTGATCCAGTAACATCTGAAGATTTCAAATACTCATGGTTATGGACATTAAACCCAGAAAACGCTTCTGAGTATGCTTCAATCCTTTACCCAATTAAAGGTGCAAAGGCTTACAATTCAGGAGAAGGTTCTGCTGAAGAGGTGGGCATCAGCACACCTGACGAAAAAACAATCGAGGTTACATTAGAAATGCCGACAGAATACTTCTTAGAGCTAACGGCTTTCAAAACAATGTCTCCTATTCACAAAGCTACTCAAGAAGCTAACCCAACATGGTACAGCGAAGCTGACACTATCGTATCTAACGGTCCTTACAAATTGACTGAGTGGGTACACAGCGGCAACATGGTTCTTGAGAAATCTGAAAACTATTGGGATGCTGATAACGTATCTGTTGATACAGTAAACATCGCAATGGTTGAATCTGAAGCAACACAAATTACAATGTTTGATAATGACGAAGTTGACTACTTGGGACCTCCATACGGAAGTATCTCACTTGATGCAATCGACCGCCTGAAAGCAGACGGTTCACTAAACATCGTTGATAAAACTGGTGTTTACGTTTACAAATTCAATACAACAGATGAAGTAATGTCAAACGCTAATATTCGTAAAGCGCTTACTTATGCAATCGATCGTAATGCTTTAGTAGAAAACATTACAAAAGGTGAGCAAAAGCCTGCATTAGGCCTTGTTCCTAACACTGTAGAAGGTTTCGGTGATGATGAAGGCTACTATAAAGATGCTGATTATGAAACAGCAAAAGAACTATTAGCAGCAGGCTTAAAAGAGCTTGGTATGTCAGATCCATCTGAACTGACTGTATCTCTTTCTTATAATACAAGTGAAGCCCATGCAGCGGTTGCTCAATTCGTTCAACAAGGCTGGACAAAAGAATTAGGTATCAATGTAAAGCTTGATAACTCAGAATGGCAAGTTTATTTAGACAAATTAACAAGCCTTGATTTCCAAGCAGCTCGTATGGGTTGGATCGCTGACTACAACGATGCATATACATTCTTAGAGCAATACGATACTGCATCAAATGGTAACAATGATACTGGATGGGAAAATCCTAAATATGCGGAGCTGTTAACACAATCAAATGCTGAAACAGATTCTGCAGCTCGTCTAGATTTATTATTACAAGCAGAGGCAATCTTAATGGATGAAATGCCAATCGCACCAATTTACTTCTATACTGACCAATTCGTGAAGAAAGACTACGTATCAGGTATGGAATCAGATTCACTAGGTAATATTCAATTGAAATACGTTAAAGTTGAAAAATAATACCTTGTAATTTAATGAAAAGGCTGCTTAAATCGGTTCTCGGTTTCAAGCAGCCTTTCATAGTATAAAGAAATATTCAAAATAGTTAGAAAAGGAGGCCGGTCCATTGCTTGGTTATATTTTTAAACGTCTTGTTTACATCGTCATTGCAATGTACTTAATTATCACTGCTACATTCTTCTTAATGCAATTAGCCCCTGGTAGCCCTTTTGCAAGTGAAAAAAACTTTCCACCGGCAATCGAGGAACAATTAAATGCTAAATATGGATTGGATAATCCATGGTATATACAGTATAAAGATTATTTAGTCTCAACGTTGAGCTTTGATTTTGGTGAATCTATGAAATATAAAGGTCGTTCTACAAACGACATTATTGCAGAAAGCTTCCCAGTTTCCGTGGCACTCGGTGTTCAAGCCATGATCCTAGCAATTGGAATAGGTATTTTCTTGGGAGTTATTTCAGCGCTTTACCATAATAAATTTCCTGACTATGTGTCGACTGTAGTTGCAATATTAGGGATTTCTGTACCATCGTTCATTCTTGCCGGACTGTTCCAGTACTATTTATCCTTTAAGGCTGGATGGTTCCCTGTAAGTGGATGGAAAGGGTTCTCCTATACACTCTTGCCTTCAGTTGCAATAGCCCTTACACATGCCGGCTTTATCGCAAAGCTTACTCGTTCGAGCATGCTGGAACAAACAAATAGCGATTACGTTAAGCTTGCCCGTGCGAAAGGAATCGGCAAATGGACGGTTGTAGTGAAACACAGTCTGCGTAATGCGCTCTTGCCGGTTATCACATATTTAGGACCTTTATCTGCCGGGGTTATCACTGGTAGCTTTATCATTGAACAAATCTTTGCTATCCCAGGACTGGGACGCCATTTCGTTACGTCCATCACAAACCGTGATTATACAGTCATCATGGGAACAACTGTGTTCTATTCTATCATTCTATTATTTGCGGTGTTGATCGTTGATATTTTATATGGTGTTATTGATCCACGTATTAAATTGAAAGGAGCGAAAAAATAATGATGCAAACAGAACAGAAGACAGAGAATTTATCACCAGACATGTTCAACGTTGTCGGTGGCCGTTTTGATGAATCAGACAAGCTTGCTAAAAAGCAAGTGTCCTTCTGGAAAGAAGTATTTTATCGCTTCTCTCACAATAAATTGGCGTTAGTCGGTATGGTTTTGCTTATTCTGATTGGTGGAATGGCGATTTTCGCACCAATGGTTTCGCAATATAGCTATGAACAAAACGTAGGATTATATAATTCGGCTCCATCTGCTACCCATTGGTTTGGTACCGATGACCTTGCCCGTGATGTCTTCGTCCGTGTTTGGGAAGGTGCCCGCATCTCCCTATTTATCGGTTTGACTGCTGCTGTCATCGATTTAATCATCGGTGTACTTTGGGGTTCTATTGCTGGCCTTGCAGGCGGACGTGTCGACAATATTATGATGCGTATCGCAGACGTTCTTACTGCCATTCCGTATTTATTGGTAGTAATCATTCTTCTAGTTGTTATGGAGCCTGGTTTATTCCCTATGATCATTGCCTTGTCCATTACAGGCTGGGTCAATATGGCTCGTATTGTTCGAGGAGAAGTATTATCTATTAAAAACCAAGAGTACGTACTAGCTGCTCGTACATTAGGGGCAAACAAATGGCACTTAATTAAACGCCACTTAATCCCAAATGCACTAGGTGCTATTTTAGTAACAATGACATTGACAATTCCAAGTGCTATCTTTACAGAATCATTTTTAAGTTATTTAGGTCTTGGCGTACAAGCCCCAATGGCAAGTTGGGGAACGATGGCTTCTGAAGGATTTAAAGCTATGCTTTCCGCTCCTTGGCGTCTATTCTTCCCTGCCCTGTTTATCTCATTAACGATTTTCGCGTTCAATGCAGTTGGGGATGGCCTTCGTGATGCACTGGATCCGAAACTACGTAAATAAAAGAGGGTGTACGATATGAAAAAGAAAGTTTTAGAAGTAAAAGACCTGCGTATCAATTTCAAAACGTACGCCGGGGAAGTAAAAGCCGTTCGCGGTGTAAACTTTGAGCTTTATGAAGGCGAAACATTAGCCATCGTAGGTGAATCTGGTTCAGGTAAGTCTGTCACAAGTAATGCGCTGATGAAGTTAATTCCACAGCCGCCGGGCATTTATGCTGGTGGAGAAATTCTATTTGGCGGTCGTGATCTTGTGCAATTGACTGAAAAGGAAATGATGTCTGTTCGTGGTAACGATATCGCGATGATTTTCCAAGATCCAATGACAGCGCTTAACCCGACAATGCGAATTGGCTACCAAATTACAGAGGTATTGCTGAAACATAAAAAGACTGGCTCACGTTCTGAGGCAAAAGAACGTGCCATCCAGCTATTAGATCAAGTAGGGATTCCATTCCCGGAAAAGCGTTTCCGTGCTTATCCGCATGAATTATCAGGCGGTATGCGTCAACGTGTCGTGATTGCCATTGCTCTGGCAGCTAATCCAAAACTATTAATTGCCGATGAGCCAACAACGGCGCTTGACGTAACAATCCAAGCGCAAATTTTGGAGCTAATGAAAGAGATTCAAAAGAAATCAAATACATCGATTATTTTCATTACCCACGATCTGGGTGTTGTAGCGAATATAGCAGATCGAGTAGCCGTTATGTATGCTGGACAAATTGTCGAGTATGGTACAGTGAATGATATCTTCTATAATCCAAAGCATCCGTATACATGGGGTCTGCTCGGTTCTATGCCTGACTTGGATAATAACTCCAATGAGCTGTTACGTGCTATCCCAGGGTCACCGCCAAACTTAATTGACCCTCCTATCGGAGATGCATTTGCACCTCGTAATGAATATGCACTGGCAATTGACTATGAAAAAGAGCCGCCAATGTTCCAGATTTCTGATACGCATTACGCAAAAACATGGCTACTGCATCCGGATGCGCCAAAGATTCCGCTCCCTGAAGCGGTTGCCCGTCGCATCGAAGGCTATCAACAAGGAGGCGAATGACAGTGGCGAATAAAATTTTAGAAGTAAAAGGACTTAAACAATATTTCGGTACAAAAAAAGCACCGATTAAAGCGATCGACGGTATCAGCTTTGATGTATACGAGGGCGAAACACTAGGACTTGTAGGAGAATCGGGCTGTGGTAAATCCACAACTGGACGTTCCATCATCCGTCTCTACGATATTACGGAAGGCCAAATTTTCTTCAATGGGAAAAATATTACGGAATATAAATCACGTAAAGACCTTCTTCAATTTAACCGGGAGATGCAAATGATTTTCCAGGATCCATACGCTTCGTTGAATCCTCGTATGACAGCTGGTGAAGTCATTGCAGAAGCCTTCGATATTCATGGCCTTTATAAAAACAAAAAAGAACGCCAGGAAAAGATCGGTTCCTTATTGGAATCCGTTGGTTTAAATCGTGAGCACGCAAACCGTTATGCCCATGAGTTCTCAGGTGGTCAGCGTCAGCGGATCGGTATTGCCCGTGCACTTAGTCTTGATCCGAGCTTCATTATTGCTGATGAACCGATTTCAGCACTTGACGTATCGATTCAGGCACAGGTAGTTAACCTATTGAAGGAACTACAAAAAGAACGTGGACTGACATATCTATTTATCGCCCATGACTTATCAATGGTTAAATATATCAGTGATCGCATCGCTGTTATGTACCGTGGGAAGATTGTAGAGCTTGGTGAAGCGGATGAAATTTATAATAATCCAATCCACCCATACACAAAATCACTTCTTTCAGCTGTTCCACAGCCAAACCCGGCGTATGAACGCAAACGTGTGCGTATTCCTTATAAGCATGAAGAGAATAAGGAAGATGCAAAAGTAATTGAAGCAAAGCCTGGTCACTTTGTATACGGATCAGACGACCAAGTAAAACGCTGGATGTCTTCATAAATTGAAAGAGGACGGGCTCATCGAATGATGAGCTCGCCCTCTTTTTTAATGTAAATAACTATCGCTTTGAGAGTTGTCGAAGTATCCAGGTATTTACACTGTGCGTATGTGTTTTTGTTAGATTGCCTTTTCTACTGTTTGTTTGAAGCTATTATACACATATGTCCAGAATGTTGGATCCTCCACATATTGCTTGCGCATGTTTGTATACATGTCTCGCTGCGCTTGTTCAAAATCAGCAGATTCCTTGTCTGGCAGCTGTGCACGGCTATTCATCACGAACTCCTGCAGCTCAGGTGCACGCGGTCCCCATTTCGCTATAAGGTCCCCCGACTCATTCAATAACAAGTAAATCGGAATACCACGGCCTCCATTCGTTAAATGGCGGTCAATTAAATCTGTATCCGCATCACGTAAGACAGCACGCATGTCCAGTCCAGCAGCTTCTGCTGTTTTACGGATAATTGGGTTATTAAGCATTGCATCTCCGCACCAATCTTCCGTAATCACAAGAATATGAAGTCCGCTTTCTCTTAATTTAGATATAAATTCATCATTCGGTACTTCAAAAGCATGATAAATTGCAAAGCTTTCTTCCTTCAGCTGCGTCATATCATCCATATACTGCTCGATTAAAATAGCATCTTCAAAATATTGTTGTTCTGTTTTCAACTATAATCGCCCCTTCTTTTCACAAGATTTATATACTCTTATTGTATACCAAAAGAATGTAAAAAAGACAGCAGCGAATCTCTCGCCACTGTCTTCCTGTATATTATCGTTTGTTGATTTCTTCTAAAAGAATTTCATTTGTTAACTGCGGGTTAGCTTGTCCTTTAGAAGCCTTCATGATTTGTCCAAGAAGTGCTTTAAGCGCACGGTCTTTTCCGCCTTTGAAGTCTTCTACTGATTTCGGATCATTGTCTAATACCGTTGTTACAAATCCACGGACAACTTCTGGATCAGAGATTTGAACTAATCCTTTTTCTTTGACGATTTTCGCAGCGTCTCCGCCATTTGTTACAAGTTCAGTGAATACTTTTTTGGCAATCTTAGAAGAGATTGTGCCATCAGAAATTAATTTCACCATACCTGCAAGGTTTTCAGGAGTCAGCGCTGTCTCGCCGATGTCTTTTTGCTCTGCATTCAGATAAGCAGAAACATCACCCATCAGCCAGTTTGCTGAAAGCTTCGCGTCTGCTCCCTCTTTTACCATCGCATCAAAGAAATCCGAAATCTCTTTGTTTACAACAAGTACTGCAGCATCGTAAGCTGTCATACCAAGCTCTGTTTCGTAACGTGCTTTACGCGCGTCTGGCAGCTCAGGAATTGATTGGCGAACGCCTTCTACCCATTCATCACTGATAGAAAGGCGGACTAAATCCGGCTCTGGGAAGTAGCGGTAGTCGTCTGTTCCCTCTTTTACACGCATCAGGATTGTTTTACCTGTCTTCTCGTCGAAGCGGCGAGTTTCCTGTTCGATAACACCGCCTGCACGTAAAACTTCTGCCTGGCGTACTTCTTCATGCTCAAGGCCTTTACGTACATAGTTAAAGGAGTTAAGGTTTTTCAGCTCTGTTTTTGTACCGAATTCTTCTCTACCGTATGGACGGATCGAGATATTCGCATCACAGCGAAGAGAACCTTCTTCCATTTTACAATCAGAAACACCTGTATATTGGATGATTGATTTTAACTTTTCAAGGTAGGCATATGCTTCGTTCGGTGTACGGATGTCCGGCTCCGATACGATTTCTACTAGAGGAGTACCTTGACGGTTGAAGTCTACTAATGAGTAGCCGTCAGCATGTGTTAATTTGCCCGCATCTTCTTCCATGTGAAGGCGTGTAATGCCGATACGTTTTTTATAGCCGTCTACTTCGATTTCAATCCAGCCGTTTTTACCGATTGGTTTATCAAATTGTGAAATTTGATAAGCTTTCGGATTGTCCGGGTAGAAGTAGTTTTTACGGTCAAATTTTGTTTCCTGTTCGATTTCCATATTCAAAGCAAGTGCTGCTTTCATTGCGAAATCAACGACATTTTTATTAAGAACCGGCAGAACGCCTGGATAACCTAAGTCAATAACAGAAGTGTTCGTGTTTGGCTCTGCACCGAAGTGGTTAGGTGAGCTTGAGAAAATTTTAGAGTCTGTTTTCAGCTCTACGTGGACTTCTAAACCAATAACCGTTTCAAAGTTCATAATTATTTACCCTCCCAAATTTGAGGAGTTTTTGTATGGAAATCCGTCGCCTTTTCATATGCATAGGCAGTACGGTAAATTGTTTCCTCGTCAAAGTGTTTACCGATAATTTGCAGTCCAAGCGGCAGATCACCATCAAATCCACAAGGAATAGAAATAGCCGGAACGCCTGCCAAGTTGATAGGAATCGTTAAAATATCATTTACATACATCGTCATCGGGTCATCGATATTTTGTCCGATTTGGAACGCTGCAGTCGGTGCAGTCGGTCCAACAATGACATCGTACTCTTCGAAGATTTTATCGTAGTCTTGTTTAATCAATGTACGAGCCTGCTGTGCTTTTTTATAGTAAGCGTCGTATGTACCAGCACTTAATGAATAAGTACCAAGCATAATACGGCGTTTTACTTCATCACCGAAGCCCTGTGCACGTGTCTCTTTATAAAGCTCCATCAAGTTTTTTACACCTTCTGCGCGGAACCCGTAGCGGATGCCGTCAAAGCGGGAAAGATTTGAAGAAGCTTCAGAAGATGAAAGAATATAGTAAGCAGCAAGCGCGTATTTCGAATGAGGAAGTGACACTTCTTCTACTGTAGCGCCTAATCCTTTCAATACTTCCAGCGCATCAAGAACAGATTGACGTGCTGCTTCTTGTACACCCTCTGCTAGGAATTCTTTTGGCACAGCAATTTTAAGACCTTTAATATCGCCGTTTAACGCTGCTGCATAGTTCGGTACAGGAACATCTGCAGAAGTAGAATCGTTAGCATCTACACCGGCAATTGCTTCTAGCAGCAATGCATTGTCGCGTACATTACGTGTAATTGGACCGATTTGGTCAAGTGAAGATGCAAATGCTACAAGACCAAAACGTGATACACGGCCATATGTCGGCTTCATACCAACAACTCCGCAGTATGCTGCCGGCTGGCGGATAGATCCGCCTGTATCCGAACCAAGAGAGAATGGTACTTCCCCTGCTGCTACTGCTGCTGCAGATGCACCTGAGGAACCGCCTGGTACACGGTTAAGATCCCAAGGATTTTTTGTTGTTTTATATGCTGAGTTTTCATTTGAAGAACCCATTGCAAATTCATCCATATTTAATTTCCCGATTGTTACCATGCCTGCTTCACGCAGCTTTTTTACAACCGTTGCATCATAGATCGGCATGAAGCCTTCTAGAATTTTAGAAGCACATGTTGTTTCCAATCCTTCAGTTACAATGTTGTCTTTTACACCAATCGGAAGACCAAATAGTGGTCCACGCTCTTCGAATGGTACTTTATCCAATTCAGCAGCTTCTGCTGTTGCTTGCTCTTTATTTAGCGCTAAAAACGCTTGTACATCGCCGTCTAGATTTTCTACACGGTCAAATGCTTCTTTTGTCAAATCAGCGATTGTCAATTCGCCGTTATGTAGGCTTTCTTGCAGTTCTTTCGCTGAACGCTCAAATAATGTCATGCGGGGCGCCTCCTTTATATGATTAGTCTAAAATAGATGGTACTTTCACTTGTCCATCTTCTTGTTCTTTTACGTTCAACATCATTTTTTCGCGCGGTAAGCCTTGTCCAGCTACATCCTCGCGCATAACATTCACAAGAGGTAATACATGTGATGTCGGTTCTACATTCGTTGTATCAAGCTCATTTAGCTGTTCAGCAAATTCCGTAATCTTCCCTAGCTGGTCAGCAAATTTTTCCGCTTCTTCCTCTGTAATTGCAAGGCGTGCTAAGTGTGCCACGTGCTTTACTTCTTCTTTTGTTAGTTTCGCCATTTTTACACCTCCGGATCAAGAAAATTTCCTACCTTTTTTCGAGTATATCGGGCTTAATAAAGGTAACCATGCCCATAATGATACCATTTTTGATTTTAAAAATCACAACTTTGTTTAAAATTACCGAAACTACTCCAATTGTTGGTCTAACAGTTGCTGTTTCGCGGTTTCATGTAGGAAAGGAGCTGCTCAACGGCCATGAGACAGCTCCTTGCAATCAAATCAGCAATTACTCATAAATGTGGACAAACGGCTCTTCCTCATTTGCCTCTTTTTTAATGAGAGCTTCAGCTCCATTTGAGGACGTGATACTTACTGTGATTTGTACATCACTTGGCAGATTCTTCAGCATGACGCCTGTCAGATACTGTGTGAAACCAATGATTTCAGCAGTTCCATAGAATTGGATCGGCACCTCGATTTCAAGACTTGATAACCGGTTATCCTGATAGAAACCTTCCCCGATTACACTTGTGAAGTTTGAGAAGTATTCATCGATATCCTGCTTAAATTTTTGGAAATCGGTGTTTAACTCACGGTAAATATCCTCCGGCGAGGACATCGGCAATGTAACATACTCTTCATTGATTTTTGTCCAGTCTCCTAAATTAGAGGAATTTGCTTCAGCAACGCTATAGGCAAAATATGTTCCAGGAACAATAGCGTTTCTCGCTTTTTGCTTGAACAGCCCGATAACAATCGGTACATCTGCTAGTTCCGAGCGTTGGCGCAGCCGATTCACTATTTCCTGGGCCATCTCTTTTCCTATCTTTTCAAGCTTAGCATCGTCAATCTTTTCCTCATAGTATTCACCGTATTGCTCTTTTTGATAATAGTAAATTGAATTTAATGCTAAACCGATGGAAATACCGCCAAGTTTAACTTTATCTTCCCCGGACTTCGTTAAATAGTTTTGCTCTACTAAATGTGCTAAATAGACGGGCGCCTCTTTTGCCTTTGTCGTCGGATCCAGCTCTTTACCGCTTGCGTCCAGACTAGACGGGTTCAGGCCTTTATATTCAGGCCCTTTATCAGTTGTTTGATTTTCTCGAGCCAGCCAATAACGCACCATATCTTCGGAGAGATACTGCCCCTCCTGGAAATAGTAATCATCCGTATTGAATTCCTGCTGGGAAAGACGCATCAAACCCGTCTCCACTTCCTTCATATCATACTTTGTATGGATATTTGAAACGACTAGGCCTCGACTGGAACTTTCTTTATATGGAATTAACGTTTTATAATAGTTATCGCTTAATGCAAGATTAGGAATAATCGTCATCTCAGCTTCTTCTTGGTCAGATTCCTGTACGACTTCCTCTTCAGGGCTGATGGATGGTGTACAGCCTGCTAGTACTGCAGCCGCTACGATTGCTGAAAGCCAGCGAAATCGCTTCATGATAGGTAAACCCCTTTACTGTGGTAAATTTTCGATTAGACGGTTTTCATCCCAAATTTCTATGCCCAGACTTTGTGCTTTTTCAAGCTTAGAGCCGGCATCCTCACCTGCGACGACAAGATCTGTCTTCTTGCTGACAGAGCCTGCTACAGATCCGCCCAACTCTTCTATTTTCGCCTTAGCTTCATTACGTGTCAATTGGGCAAGTTTTCCTGTCAGAACGATTGTCTTGCCGGCAAACGGGTTTGCCCCTGCTTCGACGATGACCTTCTTGCCTTTATATGTCATATTAACACCGACGTCCTTTAAGCGGGCAATCAGTGTCTGCACTTCTTCAGTTGCAAAATAAGAGACAATTGAGTCAGCCATTTTTTCACCGATTTCATGAATGTTTGTCAGCTCCTCGACTTTTGCCTCCATTAAGGCATCCATTGTTTCATATTCCGCC
Organism: Lysinibacillus canaveralius; assembly: GCF_047301505.1. NCBI lineage: Bacteria > Bacillati > Bacillota > Bacilli > Caryophanales > Bacillaceae > Lysinibacillus > Lysinibacillus canaveralius. The sequence goes on from NZ_CP154840.1 coordinate 3,958,986, forward strand.
GCCAGGATTTTCGCCGCCTTCTCCCCTACATGGCGGATACCCAGGCCAAATAATAGGCGCTCTAGAGAGTTGCTTTTCGACTTTTCGAGTGCTTCCACTAGGTTGGTAGCTGATTTTACTCCCATGCGTTCGAGCTGCACAAGCTGTTCTACCGTCAGAAGATAAAGGTCTGCCACGTTTGCGATATACTGCTCACGCAACAGCTGCTCCACCACTTTTTCCCCTAGACCATCTACATTCATCGCGTTACGGGAAACAAAGTGCTTGATTCCCTCTGCGATTTGAGCAGGACACGCTGGATTTACACAGCGCAGTGCTACCTCGCCTTCGATTCGAATTAATTCACTCTCACAGGCAATACAATGCTTCGGCATCTCAAACGGAACCGCCTCTTCCGGACGCTCCGCTGCAATTACCCCTACTACTTCCGGGATGATATCTCCTGCCTTACGGACAATGACTGTATCATGGATGCGGATATCCTTTTCACGGATAAGATCTTCATTATGAAGAGATGCGCGACTTACTGTCGTACCTGCTACCTGAACCGGCGCTAAAATGGCAGTTGGAGTAATAACCCCTGTACGGCCAACCGTCAGCTCGATATCAAGGAGCTTTGTTGTCACCTCTTCAGCAGGGAACTTATAAGCAATCGCCCAGCGAGGACTCTTTGCTGTATATCCCAGTTCATCCTGCTGCGCATAGCGGTTCACCTTAATGACAATGCCATCGATTTCATATGATAAATTTGGTCTTGCTTCCGTCCACTTAGTAATGAACGCCAGTACCTCTTCAATTGTTCCACACGTTTGGCGCTCACGGTTTGAGACGAACCCGAGGCTCTCCAAATAATCCAGCATCTCTCCATGTGAATCTACACCGTATGCTTCGCCGTCGCCGCCAATTCCATAGATGAATACGGCTAAATTCCGGCTTGCCGCAATACGGGGATCCAGCTGCCGCAAAGAACCTGCCGCTGCATTACGCGGGTTGGCAAATAGCTCCTTACCCTCTTCGGCGCGCGCCTCATTAAGACTGGCAAAGGACTTTTTCGGCATATATGCTTCGCCTCGTACTTCGATTGTTACAGGTTCCTTTAGGCGTAGAGGAATTGAACGTATCGTTCTTAAGTTTGCCGTAATGTCTTCTCCAACAGTCCCATCACCGCGTGTAGCTCCCTGTGCGAACCTGCCCTCTTCATACCGTAAGGAAATTGCCAGCCCGTCAATTTTCAGCTCGCATACATAGGAAAAATTGTTGCCAATTGACTGGCGGATTTTCCGGTCAAAATCCCGTAAATCTTCTTCATTAAAAGCATTTGAAAGGCTGAGCATCGGGTATTCATGTGTAACCTTTTGGAAGCCTTCAAGTGCCATACCGCCTACACGCTGTGTAGGTGAATCGGGATAGATCAAGGAAGGATTCGCCTCCTCTAGGGCAATAAGTTCCTCCATTAACCGGTCATATGTTGAATCCGGTACAATCGGTTTATCCAAAACATAATAGGCATAGCCGTATCCATGTAACAATTCATTTAATTCAGCAATGCGTTGTTCAATTTCGTTCATACAGTACCTCCATTACACCTTCGTAATCGGTGCCAAGTTTGCAAGCAGCTTTTTAATACCTGCATTCGGAAACGCGACCTTTAATTCAAGCTCATTGCCTTCTCCACTAACATTTACAACCATTCCTGTACCAAATGCTTTATGTTCTACCTTATCGCCGATTTTCCAATCAAGTGCAGCCGCACCTGTTGGTTTTGGTCTTGTGACAGGTGGTGTTTTTTGGACGGCCCCTTGTGTACGTGCATACGGAGCTCGATCATAGCTATTGCGACTCGCGCCGAATGGCAGAGATTGTGAGCGATTTCCAGCCTTTGAAACGTGCTCTAAAATTTCTGGCGAGATTTCATTAATGAAGCGTGAAGGAGTATTATAGCTCGACCGTCCGAAAATCGTTCGTGATTGTGCACATGTTAAATACAATCGTTCTTCTGCGCGCGTTGTTCCTACATATGCTAACCGGCGTTCTTCTTCCATTTCCTCTGGGCTTTCCAAAGAACGTGAATGCGGGAAAATGTTCTCCTCCATTCCGATGATAAATACAACCGGGAATTCTAGCCCCTTTGCAGAGTGCATGGTCATTAAAACGATAGAGCCTTCTTCTTCTGACGATCCATTATTCATCGAATCAATATCCGCGATGAGTGCTAAATCCGTTAGGAAGGCGATAAGCGATTGGTCTTCGCTCCGCTCCTCGAATGCTTGTGTAACGGTTAGAAACTCTTCAATATTTTCTAGTCGGCTTTCCGCTTCAATCGATTTTTCATTTTGTAGCATTGCCCGATAGCCAGAGCGTTCGATTACTTCTTCCACCAGCTCCGTCACTGTCAATTCTTCTTGACGAGCTGACAAATCTGAAATCATCGCATAAAACTGTTCCGCGGAAGAAGCCGCCTTTCCAGACAGACCAATGAATAGAAGCTCTTGCATGGCATCGAAAATAGAACGATCCCGCTCAATAGCATAACGCGCAATTTTTTCAAAAGAAGTTGCACCAATACTTCGTTTCGGTTCATTAATAATACGTGCTAAAGATAGATCATCGTCATTGTTCGCAATCAAGCGAAGATAGGCGAGGAGATCCTTAATTTCCTTACGGTCATAGAACTTCGTACCTCCGACGATTTGATAGCTCATATTCGATTTGACAAGGACTTCCTCCATTACACGAGACTGGGCGTTTGTCCGGTACAGAATAGCAAAGTCTCCAGGCTTGCGTCCTTCTTTTTGCATCAGCTGCTGGATTGTCTGAGCCACGAACTGTGCCTCTTCCTGCTCGTTATATGCCTTGTAATGGACAATTTTTTCGCCCTCGGGGTTGTCCGTCCGAAGCACCTTTGGATAGCGGCTTTCATTGTTTTCAATAATACTGTTCGCAGCATGCAGAATACGTTGTGTGGAGCGGTAATTCTGCTCCAGCATGATTACTTTTGCATCCCGGTAATCTTTTTCGAAAGATAAAATATTCGTGATATCTGCACCGCGCCAACGATAAATTGACTGATCCGAATCCCCTACAACGCAAATATTACGGAATTTGCGTGCTAACAATTTCACAAGCAGATACTGGGTCTTGTTTGTATCCTGATATTCATCCACATGGATGTACTGAAATTTATGCTGGTAGTATTCTAATACATCCGGCGCCTCTTCAAACAAGCGGATTGTCATCATGATTAGGTCGTCAAAGTCCAGCGAGGAGTTCAGCTTCAGCCGTTTCGTATAACCCTCGTATACCTGGGCAACTATTTTTTCGAATGGATTACGTTCATTCATGTTAGTCTTAAAGCCTTCGACTGTAATACCTTCATTTTTTGCAGAACTGATAGCGTTTAAAATCGCCCGCGGCTCATAACGCTTAGGGTCAATATTATATTCCTTCATCAGATTTTTCACGACCGTCAGCTGGTCACTCGAATCCAAAATGGAAAAGCTCTTTGAGTAGCCCAAGCGGTCGATATTACGACGAAGGATACGGACGCACATCGAGTGAAAGGTAGATACCCACATACTTTCACAAGTTCCGTTTCCTAGAATACCGTCAATACGGTCCCGCATTTCACGTGCTGCTTTATTCGTAAATGTAATAGCTAGAATTTTCGAAGGATATACTTCTTTTTCTACTACTAGATAAGCAATGCGGTGCGTTAGTACACGTGTCTTTCCTGAGCCTGCGCCTGCCATGATTAATAACGGTCCTTCTGTCGTCTGCACCGCTTCTTTTTGCTGTGGGTTCATCCCTGCTAGTAAATTCTTTGATAGTTGTTCCATACTGCACCGCCCTTTCACAAACATTTGTTCCTATTCTTTTTATAACATAACCGACTTTACAGCTTCAACTGTTTTCAGGGCTGCCTGTAAATCGTCATAAATAATATTACCGACAACAACCGTATCTGCTGCACCGGCCATTTCAGCAGCCTGCTCCACAGAGGTAATACCGCCTCCGTAGAATAGCTTCGTTTCCTCAAGAACTTCCTTCACCGAGCCCACTAGTGCTGCATCTCCGTATGTGCCGCTATATTCCATATAAAAAATAGGAAGTTTAAAGTATTTTTCCGCCATTCGTGCATAGGCAATCACATCGTCCTCTGATAAATTTGTGTTTGCTCCTGTTACCTGCGCTACCTTGCAGTCTGGATTCAGCACACAATATCCTTCCGCCACTAACTCTTCCCATACCATAATATCGCCAAATTCCTTGATTGCCTGATGATGCAGGTCCTTCACCCATTTTGTATCATGGCTATTCAGCACCGAGGGAATAAAATAATAATCATAGCCCGGTGTTACAGACTCCAAATTGGAAATCTCCAGCGCAATCGGCACGGAAAAACGGCGTACGCGCACTAGAATATCAAGTACATTATCAAGCGTTACGCCGTCCGTCCCCCCGACTAAAATAACATCTGTCCCCGATTCACATACCAGCTCCAGATCCTCATCTGAGATTTCCTTAGCCGGGTCAATTTTAAACACATGCCTCCATTGTAAGTAGTCCATCTATTTCCCACCTATTTTTAAAATATTTTTGTCTCTAGTATAGCAAAGAAAAAGTAAAAAACTGAGCAGCAAGCCGCCCAGCTTTGAGATGCAGCCGAAGCGTCAGTTCCATACCAGCTGCATATAACTTATTTTTATCGAATCAGCAGATTTTGCTGGATGGCAAAATTACTTCGTACGATCTTGAAACGGTTTTTCATCCGGATATAAACGTCCAAGCATTTCATCATACGTGTCATTTCCATAATCGAAGCAACGGCGTACGCGAGAAATTGTTGCAGTGGAGGCACCCGTTTCTTTTTTGATTGTTTCATATGTTTTCTTCAGGCGTAATAAATGCGCCACTTCAAAACGTTGTGCCAAAGATTGGATTTCACTGATTGTACATAAGTCATCAAAAAACTTATAGCACTCCTCCATGTCTTTCAGCTCCAACACTGCTTTAAATAATTGGTCTGTTTGATGCCCACGAATTTTTTCGATTTGCATACTCTCACCCTTCCTTAAATCATTCGGAATACGTTACACTTGCAGCAATTCCCGGCGATGCTGGAACAAAATGAATCCATGTTTGCCCTGGGACAAGCAACACATCACTACCGTCGCTCTCAATTGCTACAAGCAAGCCGTCTCTATTTTCCCATTTCACTTCACGGAGCATGCCTTGCTGTGCAATATAAGCTACGCCGCCTGATGTAATATCAATATCTCTTCTGCCTTCATTATCGATGATACGATGTGCCATCTCAAAAAACAGCACATTTGATAGCTGTACCGGCTCACCTGTCAGATGATCCACCGTCAGCTCACCAGCTGAAGCTCGTGTATAGAGATTATCTTTTGCATTATATGTGTAGTTACTATTAAAGGCACTATTACTATAGTTCATAGACACTTCATTCGCCTTTGTTCCTATTTTAACACTATCTAGGTCCTCATAAAACGAATATAACACTTTTTTCTGGTAAAGTAACGAAGCTCCTACCTTTTCAGCCGCAGCAGTTACATTTTCACCTGACATATAGGAATTATGTGGTGCCTTTCTTTCACTCGATCTTTGGAAAAGTGTTCCATCATAATTCATCCCATTAATATTGTCAGCCACTCCGCTTGTCAGCATGCTTTTTGCTTCCGGGCTGTAGCCATGAGCAATATAGAATGCATCCAGACCCTTTGCCATGTCTACAAAATAGGAGCGCGCACTTCGAATTGGTCCGAGATTCGTTGGAATTTCTGACTGATATAATGCTAAAAAGCGCGTTACATCTCCCTCTGCAAGCATTTCATATACGACATCCGCATAAGCAATGCCAGATTGCGGGCGGGCATCCGGGTGGTTATTAATCGTTACTAAAATTGGACGTCGCTGCGGCTCCTCCGCAACCTTTTCGCCTGTAAAAGGAGTTGTATATGGTAACTCCTCTACCGCCTCCTCAGCTTCGGGCTCGGCTGATACCGGCTTCACTTCATTTGCTGTATCCTTGTTGCAGGCTGCTAACAGTAACGCTGAACACATGACAAACAACACTCTCTTTTTAACCATTTTCTTTATCCCCTTTTCTAGCGCATCACAGAAGGCAGCATCACAGTATTCTTCATGACATCAAAAATTCCCCGCGGTGTAACACGAATATATGGTAGATGTGTAGACTGTAAGAATAAAAGCGTGTAAATAGCATCTGTATGATGGTAGCCTCGTTCACGCAGCGCCTCTTTTAAGGCAATCTCTTTTTCTATTAAATGCTCGACTTTCCCATCGTACATTCCTCCTGCGATTGGAAGTGGCAAACTTGCTGCAATTTCCCCGTCCTCCACTAGCACAATACCGCCGCGCATGCTCTTTAATTCTCGGAAAGCACATTTCATGTCACGGATGCTTTTGCCGATTAAAATGATATCGCCTGTATTAGAGTAGGAGGAGGCAAAACCTTTGACATGTGTGTCAAAGCCTTTAATCATTGTATTGACACGCCATTTCCCATTACGGTCGACAAGCATTAGGTAGCTCTCATCTTTCCCTAATGGCAGCTCTCTTTTATGCGCTGGTATTTTAGCACTGAACGGTTTAGTGATTACATCATTGACAAGTTCCATCCCGATTGGCATTGAGAATTGGAAATCGTCTTCTCGCAGATCAAATTGAAGGTCCAGCTCTCCTAATCCAGACCAATCGATTGCTGGGAAATCGTAAACCTGCTCTCCATCTTTTTTCAGCCAAATCCCTTTTGACAGTACCGATTCCGGCTGTGGTGTAAATTCATCCTTTAAGATATTTAGCGTGGCATATCTTCCGGTTGCCACCATGCCATGCAGGCTTGCCATGTTATAGTAACGCGCTACATTATAGCTTACCATCTGGTAAGCATCAATTGGTTCTACCCCTGCATCCAGCGCTACCTGAATGCACTTGTCCATTACTCCATCTTGATAAAAGGCAGGTGTTGCTCCGTCTGTCGTCATCATTAAATGATCAAAAATATTTAATTTCTTTTCTAAAATTCCCTTTAAAAGATTTGGTAAGTCAGGACGGATAGAAGAATGACGAAGCGTTACTTTAATACCGTGCTGAATCCGTTTTACCACTTCATCAGCTGTCATTGCCTCATGGTCGCCATCCGCTCCAAGTAAGCGCATTTTCACCAGCGTTCTTTCTGAAGCTCCCGGGAAATGCCCTTCTATTTTCTTGCCTTTATGCTTAGCAGCCTGAATCCAATACAGCATTTGGTCATCTCCACGCAGAAGACGAGGCCATCCCGTTAACTCTCCGCCAAGCAGTACATCTGGTCTGTCCAGCCATTCAAGTACAGATTCAGTAGAGAAAAACTCTTCCTCATGTTCAATTTCTGTCTGGGAATCAAACCGAGCCCACCAATAAAATGCAAATGGCAGCTGATTTAATTGATCTATAAGTGAAAACGCTTTCTTATTTTTAGATAATAAAACAAGAGTCATGTTGTCTGATAAAAATGCTGTTGTTCCTCTTTGTGCCGCATACTCGGCAAAAGAACTAGGATTGTACAACTGATAAGGATGTACATGCGGTTCAATATAGCCGGGCACAATGGTCTTACCTGCCACGTCCAGGATTTCTGCGCCTTCTATATTTGCCGGCATTTCCTCTCCTACATAGACAATACGATCTTTAACAATCCATATATTTCCTGTCATCCATTGCTTAAACATACTATGCAAATAACGTGCATTTTTCAAAACCAGGCTAGGCGCTGATTTTCCATCAATCGCTGCTACCTGTTCGCGAATGTTTTTTATCTTCCACTTAATTTCAGGCATATCGTACACCCCTTTCAAATTCTCTTCCAGTATAGCGCCTTCCAGTCAGCACATACTACAAGTGCTTTTTAGCTGGATAGACGATTTTATCGTAACATAGCACTTTCATAAAGCAAAGTACTTCGAAGGGATTATTTTACTTTTTTGAAGGAGGTGATTTTATGCTATCGGAAAACATTTCTGAACAAAATGGATTTATTCGTATGATATGCGGTATAACCCTTGTATCATTTGGCACGGCGCGTATTTCACGTAACCCCAACTGCCTGATCGGAAAATTGATGATTATCGGCGGAGCCATGAAAGTTGCAGAAGGCTATTATCAGTATTGCCCAGTAACAGCTATGGTAGTCGATGATGAGGATTATGGCTATGAGGATGATATGATGAATTAAGAAACAGTTAAAAGAAGAGCATGATTTGCAGGGAATCTTTCTTCTATATTATTGATCATATCAAATGCTGCATGGGGACCCCATGCAGCTCAGCCTGTTGACAATCGCTTTCATCCAGCGTTGCTTGCCTCGCTCGTCCACTCATGAACTTAGGTTCTATTCGTGTCTTCGCTCGTCGTCGCGCCTTGTCTGGCAAGCGTTTTCAAGACAGGCTGGGTAGAGCCTAGCTGAAAAACGTAAAAACAAATCAAAAAAAGACTTTGTTTTCACTCTTTGCTGCATGGGGAACCCATGCAGCTTTGTTTTATCTCTTGGTCATTCATCCATTGTGTAAAGTCTTTAATGTTACTGGAAGGTACGCCAGCCAATATCTTTACGGAAGAAGAATTTGTCCCATTCTTTCTTACCAAGTTCCGCGTATACTTTTTCCTGTGCTTCCTTTAAGGAATCAGCTTTGGCTGCAACAAGCAGTACACGGCCACCGTTCCCTACAAATCGGCCATTCATTTGCTTTGTTCCTGCATGGTATATAGGCAGCTCGATATCCGCTAGCTCGGGCAGAGGGTTCCCCTTTTCTACATCACCCGGATAACCCTCAGCAGCTACAACTACACCTAGCATTGCTTCATTATGCCACTGTAGATCAAAGTACGTCTCTTCCATCAAGGCTTTCATGAATAAACCAAAGTCAGAGGACATGCGCGGCAGTACCACCTGTGTTTCAGGATCACCAAAACGAGCGTTAAATTCAATAACTTTTGGTCCTTTTGAAGTCAAAATTAGTCCTGCATAAAGGATGCCCGTAAATGATGCACCTTCCTCCTCCATCGCCTTCACTGTAGGCTCAACGACTTCAATATAAGCTCGGGATATCATTTCCTGCGGTATTTGCGGTACTGGTGAATAAGCACCCATACCTCCTGTATTTGGACCTTCATCACCATCATAAGCACGTTTATGGTCTTGAGCGATAACCATCGGATAGATTTGTCCTTTATGTACAAAGGACATAAATGAAAATTCTTCCCCTTCTAGAAACTCTTCAATGACAACACGTGATGAAGAGTCACCGAAGCGTTGATTGCCAATCATATCATTAACAGCTTCAATTGCTTCCTCTTCTGTCATCGCTACGATAACGCCCTTACCTGCAGCCAGTCCGTCTGCTTTTACGACGATTGGTGCTCCCTGCTCCTTAATGTAAGCAATAGCAGGCTCCGCTTCCGTGAATGTGTCATAAGCAGCTGTCGGGATATTGTATTTTTTCATCATTTCCTTTGCATATGATTTTGAACCTTCAATTTGGGCCGCGGCTTTCGTCGGGCCAAAAATTGACAATCCTTCTGCTTGGAAATAGTCCACAATCCCTGCTGCAAGCGGTTGTTCAGGTCCAACAAATGTCAGATCAATTGCCTGTTCCTTTGCAAATGCCGCTAATTCTTTAAAATTCATCGCATCGATTCCGATAATTTCTGCATCACTTTTCATACCGTCATTCCCCGGTGCTGCGAATACCTTCTCCACTGATGGCGCATCGCTGAACTGCTTTGCGATGGCATGCTCACGGCCACCGCTTCCTATTACAAGAACTTTCATGAACAAACCCTCCTGAAACTCTAATTTTTTGTATAAAAAAAACGCCCGCCTTATCTAGAATTAAGCGAGCGTTTTGCATCCTACAATAACCATCCCATAATCGTACCCGACCAGAATAGTCATATTAAATGCGCTATTGTACAGATGCCGCCTTTCTATCTCCCCCGACCAAAGTGAAGACATACTGGGCTGTACATTTTTATTGGCAACATGTCCGGCCAAGGCCATGTGCCCTGCTGCTTTCTTCTTCCGGCCAGAAAGAAGAGAACAGCTTTTTTCAAACGCTTCTGCCATTATCCGGCCAGAATAACGGCGAAACATTATTCTATTATATCTTGCAAGATACAAAGACACTACCCTTTTTTATCAAAATGCCAAAGAAGATGAGCAATTTAATGAATTAACCGCAGGAATTGACAGTTTCCCTGCGGAAAATATTCTCTTTAATGCTTAAAGTGACGCACACCAGTAAACACCATTGCGATACCATGCTTATTCGCCATATCAATGGAATCCTGATCCTTAATTGATCCACCAGGCTGAATAATGGCTGTAATACCTGCAGCCGCTGCTGCTTCCACTGTATCACTCATTGGGAAAAATGCGTCCGATGCAAGCACCGCCCCTTTCGCTTTATCCCCTGCTTGTTCAAAGGCAATTTTAGCAGCACCAACACGGTTCATCTGACCCGCACCGACGCCTAATGTCATTTGGCTGTCTGTTACAACGATGGCATTAGATTTTACATGCTTCACTACTGCCCAGCCAAGCTTCATTGCATCCCATTCTGCTTCAGTCGGCTCACGGTCTGTCACAACCTTGATATCTGCTTCCTTAAAGCCGAAACGATCCGGCTCTTGAACTAACAAACCGCCCTCCACTGATACAACATTAAATTTATCTTGCTTTGCTTGAGAAAAATCTATCGTCATAAGACGAATGTTCTTTTTCTGTGTCAGAATTTCAAGTGCCTGATTAGTAAATGAAGGAGCAATAATAATTTCCAGGAAGATGCCGGAAAGTTTTTCAGCAGTCGCCTGATCAACTTCTTCGTTAAGGGCAATGATACCGCCAAAAATAGATGTTGGATCTGCTTCATACGCTTTATTGAACGCTTCTTCAATCGAAGAACCTGTACCAACACCACATGGATTCATATGTTTTACAGCTACCGCTGCCGGCATATCAAATTCCTTCACAATTTGAAGCGCCGCATTGGCATCCTGAATATTGTTATAAGAAAGCTCCTTCCCATGCAGCTGCTGTGCATAGGCGATCGAGAAATCCGAACCAAGGCGTTTTTGATAAAACGCTGCTTTTTGATGGGGGTTTTCACCGTAACGCAAGCTTTGTTTCAATTCATACGTCAATGTCAGATTCTCAGGGAACTCTTCACCAATTGCTTCTGTTAAATGGTTAGAGATATAGGAATCGTACGCTGCCGTATGGCGGAATACTTTTGCCGCTAAACGACGGCGTGTTTCGATTGTCGTTTTCCCATCCGCTTTTAATTCTTCCAGTACCTGTGCATAATCATTTGAATCTACAATCACTGTGACATAATCATGGTTTTTTGCCGCTGAACGAAGCATAGTTGGTCCGCCAATATCGATGTTTTCAATGGCATCATCCCATGACACATTCGGCTTAGAGATTGTTTCTACGAATGGGTAAAGGTTCACACAGACGATTTCTATCGGCTCGATACCATGTTCCTGCATTTGTGCAACATGGCCGGGCTCGTCGAATTTGCCAAGTAAGCCACCGTGAATCATTGGGTTCAATGTTTTCACACGGCCATCTAAGATTTCCGGAAACTTTGTTACTTCATCAACAGCTGTTACAGCTACATTGTTGTCCTGAAGCAATTTTTTCGTTCCTCCAGTGGAAAGCACCTCATAGCCTAATGCTACAAGCTCCTTTGCAAATTCTAAAATACCATCTTTGTTCGAAACACTGATTAGTGCACGTTTAGTCACAATAAAGTCCTCCAATTTATGTACGCGTTTGTCTCTAAAATCCAGACTAGCGCGAAAGTTTTAGTTGAATAATGATTGCAGCGTCTTTGGGTAAAGGTCATGTTCAACTGTATGAATGCGTTCCTCTGTTGCTTCACGGTCACCAACTACAACATCTACTGCTTGCTGCGAAATGATCGGCCCTGTATCCATCCCCGCATCTACAAAATGCACTGTGACACCCGTTACCTTCACCCCGTGCTCCATTGCCTGTCCAATAGCATCCTTGCCTGGGAAGGATGGTAAAAGAGAAGGGTGGATATTAACAATACGATTAGGATAAGCAGAAAGCAGTACATCACCTACCAAACGCATATATCCTGCAAGGACAATCCATTCCACATTAAGAGCCCGCAGCTCTGAGACCAATGCTTCTTCATAAGCCGCCTTTGAATCAAACTGTTTTGGTGAAAGCTCGAGTACTGGAATATCAAACTGCTTTGCACGTGTTGCAACAAATGCTCCGGGCTTATCCGTTACGACAAGCTCTACTTGAGCATGCAGGTCACCACTTATAACTGCCTCTTGAATTGCCTGAAAGTTACTGCCGCTCCCTGAAGCGAATACAGCTATTTTCGTTGTCATTGTCCTAAGCTCCCGTCATGAGAGCCATTAAAAAGTACGCCCTCGCCTTTTACAACACGGCCAATACGATAAGCTTTTTCACCATTCGTTTCTGCTGCAGTAATGACTTTCTCCGCATCTGCTTCTGGAACAGCGACAACGAAGCCGATGCCCATATTAAACACATTGTATAAGTCCTTATCAGCCAGCTGTCCTTTTTCTTTTAAGAATTCAAAAATTCGCAGCATAGGCCAAGAACCGAGCTCAATCTCCGTTGCTAGTCCTTGAGGCATCATACGAGGCAGGTTCTCATAAAATCCACCGCCTGTTACATGGGCACACCCATGCACATCGCCGGCCTTCAGCATAGAGAGGACTGGCTTTGCGTACAGCTTTGTCGGTACAAGCAATGCTTCTCCGATCGGTCCTAAATCTTCGTAACCATCCACTACTGTATCTACTGCAAAATTATTGTCCGCAAAGACGATTTTCCGTACTAATGAATAGCCGTTTGAATGAACTCCGCTTGATGCAAGTCCGATCAGCACATCGCCCTCTGCAATTTTTTCTCCCGTAATGATAGCTGATTTTTCACAGGCGCCTACTGCAAATCCTGCAAGGTCATATTCATCTTCCTCATATAGACCAGGCATTTCGGCTGTTTCGCCGCCGATTAGCGCAGCACCAGACTGTACACAACCGTCTGCTACGCCTTTTACAATTTGTTCAATCTTTGAAGGTTCTGCTTTCCCTACTGCTACATAATCGAGGAAGTACAGAGGTTCTGCACCTTGCGCTACGATGTCATTGACACACATGGCTACACAGTCGATCCCGATTGTATCGTGTTTATCCACCATGAAGGCAAGCTTCAGCTTCGTCCCTACTCCGTCTGTACCTGAAATCAGAACTGGTTCTTTCAGGTTTAGTGCAGATAGGTCAAACATGCCGCCAAATCCACCAAACGTGCCCATCACGCCAAGACGGTTTGTACGTTCTACATGCGATTTCATACGCTTTACTGCTTCATATCCTGCTTCAATATTCACGCCTGCTTGTTCATAGGCTTTCGACATCTTATTTCTCCTCCATTAACATAACAGTTCTTTTTCATGCGGTAAGATTGTATCCGGGAAAATCTCAGTAGGGTATTTTCCTGTAAAGCACGCCATACAAAGTCCCCCATTTTCATCTTCAAATGGACGATCAGTCGCTTTTACCAGCCCTTCAACCGATAGGAATGTCAGTGAATCTGCTCCAATAGCCTGACGAATTTCCTCTACATTGTGACTAGAAGCGATCAGCTCTTCGTGCGTTGATGTATCAATACCATAGAAGCATGGGTCTGTCATTGGCGGTGACGAAATAACAACATGTACCTCTTTTGCTCCCGCTTCCTTCAACATACGAACGATGCGACGGGATGTTGTTCCTCTTACAATCGAATCATCTACCATGATAACGCGTTTTCCTTTTACCACCTGAACGACTGGGGAAAGCTTCATTTTCACTCCGCGTTCGCGCAGCTCCTGCGTAGGCTGGATAAATGTACGGCCTACATAGCGATTTTTAATCAATCCTAATTCATAAGGAATACCGCTCTCCTCTGCAAATCCAATAGCTGCAGAAATACTGGAATCCGGTACACCTGTTACTACATCTGCATCGATATGCTTACATTCACGAGCAAGCTCTTTTCCCATACGTTTACGTGCCATATGGACATTAATACCATCGATATTAGAATCAGGACGGGCAAAATATACATATTCCATTGCACACATCGTACGCTGCTCTTTTTCAACATAGCTGTCTACTTCTAAACCATCATTTGAAATAATCAGTAATTCACCTGGCTCCACTTCACGGACATATTCAGCACCGATTAGGTCAAATGCACATGTTTCAGATGCCACAACCCATGCATCTCCCAGTTTCCCAAGAGATAAAGGACGCAGCCCATTACGGTCACGAGCTACAATCATTGAATCATTTGTTAATAGCAGAATAGAGAAAGCCCCTTTCAACAAAGAAAGAGCATTTTTCACCTTTGCCCGGAAAGGAGAATGTGAGCTTTTTTTGATTAAATGAACGACAACCTCTGTATCTGAAGTTGAATTAAAAATACTGCCAGAGCGCTCTAAGTATTGCTTTAGGTGAGTAGCATTTACTAGATTCCCGTTATGAGCGATCGCTAATGATCCTGTAGATGAACGGAAAAGCAGCGGCTGTACATTTTCAATACCATTACCGCCTGCTGTTGCATACCTGGCATGTGCAATTGCTGCATGGCCAGTTGCCGTACGCAGTTTTTCCTCGTTAAACACGTCATTTACAAGTCCCTCGCCTTTTACCGCACGAAGCTGCTGGCCGTCTGTTGTGACGATACCAGCCCCTTCTTGTCCACGGTGTTGCAGCGCATGTAAACCGTAATAACTTAATTGTGCTGCTTCTTTATGTCCCCATATCCCAAAAACGCCACATTCTTCATTTAAGCCTCTGATTTCAGCAAGCATGGGATTGCTCCTTTCCAAGCCGAACGGAATTCCTCTACTGTACCATCTATAAGCACACCGTTGTCACCGCTGATCGTTAGTTTTGCATCTTCTGTTACGACACCGATTTTTTGTGCATCCTTTATGATTTCTTCAAATGCTGCCGTATTTTCTTCTTTAACTGTTAAAATAAAACGCGATTGAGATTCAGAGAATAATGCTGTAGTTGCAGAACCTGTTAACGTAACGTTTACACCTAGCGAATCCGAAGCAAATGTTTTTTCAGCAAGCGCTACGGCTGTACCGCCTTCTGAAATGTCATGTGCTGACTGCACTAAGCCTGCACGAATGGCTGCCAATATAGCGGCCTGCGTGGCTGCCTCTACCTCTAGATCGATTGCTGGGGCTTTACCCGAAATTTCACCTGCCATTAATTTCTGAAGCTCCGAACCACCGAATTCTGTTTTCGTTTCACCAATCAAGTACACAATATCTCCAGCTTGTTTTACATGTTGAGTTGTTACATGTTCTAACTCTTTTACTAACCCAACCATTCCAATTGTCGGTGTTGGGTAAACCGCTACACCAGAACGTTCATTATAAAGTGATACATTCCCGCCGATGACTGGCGCGTTCAATGCTGTACATGCTGCAGCAATACCGTCAGCTGACTTTTCGATCTGCCAGAAGATTTCCGGCTTTTCTGGATTACCGAAATTTAGGCAGTCTGTAATAGCAAGCGGCTCTCCTCCAGAACATACGATATTACGTGCTGCTTCTGCCACGGCAATTTTACCGCCAACTTCTGGATCGAGGTAAATGTAGCGGGAGTTACAGTCGGCTGTCATAGCCAGTCCTTTATTTGTTCCGCGTACACGTAATACTGCAGCATCAGAACCAGGTGCTACTACTGTATTTGTACGTACCTGATAGTCATACTGGCCGTACACCCATTCTTTAGAAGCAACAGTTGGGGCTGAAAGAAGAGCAGTTAAGGCCTCTTTGTAATCTGCTACTTGTGGCTCTATGTTTTCCATCGCTTGGAACTCAGCATAGTAAGCTGGCTCTGCGGACGGTTTATGATAAACTGGCGCATCTTCAGCAAGCGCGTCAGCAGGCACTTCTGCCACTACTTCTCCGTTGTGTAGAAGACGCAGCATTTTATCATCCGTTACACGGCCAATTGCTACAGCATCCAAGTCGTATTTCTCAAAAATAGCCTTGATTTCATCTTCGCGCCCTTTTTTTACTACAAGAAGCATACGCTCCTGTGACTCAGATAACATCATCTCGTAAGCTGTCATTCCTGTTTCACGCTGCGGAACAAGGTCCAGGTTCATTTCCACACCAGAGCCTGCTTTAGAAGCCATTTCTGCTGAAGAGGAAGTAAGCCCTGCTGCACCCATATCCTGAATACCAACTAATGCATCTGACTTCACGACTTCTAAACATGCTTCAAGTAAAAGCTTCTCCATAAACGGGTCTCCTACTTGCACAGCCGGGCGTTTGTCTTCTGAATCTTCCGTTAATTCCTCGGATGCGAATGTTGCACCATGAATACCATCGCGTCCTGTTTTCGCTCCTACATACATGACTGTGTTACCGACACCTGCTGCAATACCGCGCTGGATATCCTTATGATCAATCAGCCCTACACACATAGCGTTTACTAACGGGTTTCCTTCATAGCAAGGATCAAATTGGATTTCTCCGCCTACCGTAGGAATACCGATACAGTTGCCATATCCTGCAATCCCTGCAACGACTTCCTCAAATAAGTATTTTCCACGTGCTGACTTCAGCTCGCCAAAACGCAATGAATTCAGCATAGCAATCGGACGTGCTCCCATAGAGAAGACGTCGCGGATTATACCGCCTACACCTGTTGCAGCGCCTTGGTAAGGTTCGATCGCAGAGGGATGGTTATGCGATTCCATTTTGAATACAACCGCCTGCTCGTCCCCAATATCTACAATCCCTGCACCTTCACCAGGACCTTGAAGTACTTGGGGCCCTTTTGTCGGGAACTTACGCAGCACTGGTTTTGAATTTTTATAAGAGCAGTGTTCAGACCACATAACGGAGAAAAGGCCAGTCTCTGTCCAGTTAGGAAGGCGACCTAAAATACCTTCTACCATTGTGAATTCTTCATCTGACATACCCATCTGAGCATATAGCTTTTCCTCTTTAACTTGCTCCGCTGTTGGCTCAAACTTAGTTGTTGACATGACTTTCCCTCCACTGCTTTACAATTGATTTAAATAATCTTAACCCATCTGCTCCGCCTACCAATGCATCGACTGCACGTTCCGGGTGAGGCATCATACCAAGCACATTTCCACGTTCATTGATAATGCCGGCGATATCTTCAAGAGAGCCATTTGGATTCTCCCCTGAGTATGTGAACACAATTTGATTGTTTTCTTTTAATTTTTGTAACGTCTCTTCGTCACAATAATAGTTCCCCTCACCGTGAGCGATTGGAACAGTAATGATTTCCCCTTGTTCATACTGACTTGTGAAGAACGTTTGATTATTTTCCACCTTTAGTTGTACTGGGCGGCACATGAATTTTAAGTTTTTGTTACGGAGGAGTGCGCCCGGCAACAGCCCTGCTTCGGTTAAAATTTGAAACCCATTACATACGCCTAATACCGGTTTGCCTGCTTCGGCAGCTTTTTTTACTTCTGACATAATGTTGGATTGATTGGCCATCGCTCCACATCGTAAGTAGTCCCCATAGGAGAAGCCTCCTGGTACCAAAATGCCGTCAAAGCCGCTGAGGTCTGTTTCTGAATGCCAAACGAACTCTACTTCTTCACCTAGTTCATCCTTGATTGCATGGTACATATCGATGTCACAGTTTGACCCAGGGAAAACAAGTACTGCGAATTTCATGATTAGTTAGCCTCCTCGACTTCATAGCGGTAGTCTTCGATGACTACGTTCGTTAATACTTTTTCACACATTTCTTTTACAATCGTATCAATGTCCTTTTCCGTATCACCGATCGTCAGCTCTAAATACTTACCAATCCGCAGGTCTTCTACTTCATCGTAGCCCATTTTCACTAACGAGCCCTTTACTGCCGAACCTTGTGGATCTAGGATACTTTCGCGTAATGTAACGTAAATTTTAACCTTTTTCATTCTCTATTGTCCTCCAAGTCTAGTAAGTATGATTTCGTAACTTTCCGTTAAACTGCCAAGATTGCGGCGGAACACGTCTTTATCAAGCTTTTGTTTTGTCTTAGCATCCCAAAGCCGGCAAGTGTCTGGAGAAATCTCATCTGCAAGCAGGACATTACCATCCTGATCGCGGCCGAATTCCAGTTTAAAATCAATCAGCTCCACGCCTATCTCTTTGAAAATAGGGCGTAATACTTCGTTGACCTTCAAGCCGCCTTCATATAATGCCTGTACTTCTTCAGGCGTCGCAAGATTTAGTACATCGATATGCTCTGCTGAAATATGCGGATCTCCCAAGTCATCATTTTTATAATAGAATTCCACGATTGGACGCTTGAGAGGTGTACCCTCTTCAAGCCCCAAGCGCTGTGCGAGTGAACCAGCTACAATGTTTCTGACAACAAGTTCAATCGGAATAATGTCAACTTTACGTACAAGCTGTTCATGGTCAGAAAGGCGCTTCACAAAATGCGAAGCGATTCCTTTCGCTTGTAATTTTTCAAATAACAATGTTGTGATGCGGTTATTCAAAATACCTTTTCCGGCTATTTCTTCTTTCTTCTCACCATTGAATGCAGTAGCACTGTCTTTATACTCAACAAACAGAATAGTTGGATCCTCCGTTGCGTATAAACGCTTTGCCTTGCCTTCATACAAAAGCTGACCTTTCTTCATGACATGTTCCCCCTAGATTATTTTAAACCGCAACGTTCGAAAATAAGGTCGACGTTTTGGATATGGTAGTTATAGTCAAAGCAATCGTCCAGTTCTTCCTTTGTTAAGTACGAAGCGATTTTTTCATTCGCTTCTACTAATGGACGGAACTGTGTTTGCTCGTCCCATGCACGTGCTGTCAACGGCTGCACAGTATCATATGCTTCTTCACGTACTAACCCTTTATCGATCAAAGCAAGAAGGATACGTTGTGAATAAATCAAACCAAAAGTACGATCCATATTGCGTTTCATGTTCTCTGGGAACACCGTTAAATTTTTCACAATATTACCGAATCGGTTCAGCATATAGTTCAGTGTAATTGTTGCATCTGGAAGGATGACGCGCTCTGCAGAAGAATGAGAGATATCACGCTCGTGCCATAATGCCACGTTTTCAAATGCCGTCGTCATGTAACCGCGCATCAAGCGGGCCATCCCTGTCATGTTCTCAGAACCAATTGGGTTACGTTTATGCGGCATGGCAGAAGAACCTTTTTGTCCCTTACCAAATGCCTCCTCCACCTCACGTGTTTCTGATTTTTGAAGACCACGGATTTCTGTAGCGAATTTCTCAATAGATGTCGCAATTAATGCTAGCGTACTCAGATATTGAGCATGACGGTCACGCTGTAATGTTTGCGTTGAAATTGGTGCTGCGGCTAAACCTAATTTTTCACAAACGTATGCCTCAACTTTTGGATCAATATTGGCATATGTGCCGACTGCGCCGCTCATTTTTCCTGTTTCGATTGTCTTGGCTGCAGCTTCGAAACGCTCTAGATTACGCTGCATCTCCTGATACCAAAGAGCAAGCTTCAAACCAAATGTTGTTGGCTCTGCATGTACACCATGAGTACGTCCCATCATCACTGTGTATTTATGCTCTAGTGCCTTTTCACGAATAATATCAATGAAATTATGCAAGTCCTTACGCAAAATCTCATTTGCTTGTTTAATTAAGTAAGAAAGGGCTGTATCTACTACATCTGTAGAAGTCAATCCATAATGTACCCATTTACGCTCTTCACCAAGTGTTTCAGATACAGCACGTGTAAAAGCTACTACATCATGACGTGTTTCTTGCTCAATTTCATAAATGCGGTCAACATCAAATGACGCATTATCACGGATTTTCTTTACATCCTCTTTTGGAATGTCACCGATTTCCGCCCAGGCTTCACATGCAAGAATCTCTACTTCCAGCCATGCCTGGTATTTATTTTGCTCCGTCCAAATTGCGCCCATTTCGGGTCTTGTGTAACGTTCAATCATCTATTATTTCTCCTTCTGCTCTGACCAAATGCCAGAATCCTCGATTTGTTGTAAAGTTGCATTCACATCTTCCGTCATAATTGTAACATGACCCATTTTACGATTCACTTTCGCCTCTGCTTTTCCATATAAGTGAATAGACCAATCAGGATATTTAGAAATAGAATTTGTCAACGGCATTACATGCTGTCCCAGTACATTTACCATAATCGTAGATGCCCATAGTTTTGGCTTGCGTAATGGCCAGCCGCATACAGCTCGGATATGCTGCGTAAACTGAGAAATATTGCATGCTTCAATCGAATAATGACCAGAGTTGTGTGGTCTTGGAGCGAGCTCGTTAATGACGATACTCCCGTCCTCTAACACAAACATTTCAACAGCTAGTGTTCCAACCAAATTGAGGTAATCAGCAATTTTAGCTGCCTCATTCTCTGCCTGCGCTGTTGTTTTGCTATCAACACGAGCCGGCACGATTGTTTCATGAAGGATATGATGCACATGAATATTCTCGCCTACCGGTAGACAGCACGTATCGCCATTGCCATTCCGCTGAACAATTACAGAAATTTCTTTTGTAAATGGAACAAAGCCCTCAGCGATACAAACGGAATGCTCCAAAAGCTCTTTCGCCATTGGAAGATCCTCTTTCTTTTTCAATAGCTGCTGTCCTTTTCCGTCATAGCCGCCACGCGCCGTCTTCACAATACATGGAAAGCCGATCTCATCAACCTTTTGAATAAGCTCCTCATATGTATGCGCTACGATATAAGGGGCAACTGGACAGCCTGCTTCTACAATGGCAGCTTTCTCCGTTACACGGTTTTGCGTAATACGGACAAGCTCTGCTCCTTGGGGTACATAAGCAATTTCCGTCAAACGCTTTAGCCCTTCGTAGTCAATATTTTCAAATTCATATGTGATAACATCACTTACTTCTGCTAGCTCTTCTAAAGCCGATTCATCGTCATAAGGGGCGACAATCCGGATATCTGCTACTTGGCCGCATGGGGAATCCATAGATGGTTCTAATACAGCAATTTTAAAGCCTGCTTCCTTTGCAGCGACTGCCATCATTCGTCCAAGCTGTCCGCCGCCAATAATTCCGATTGTTTGACCTGGATAAATCATTTTTGTCACACCAAGTCACCTGTACTTTCTAAAACTTGCTGCTTTGTCGCTTCACGGCGCGCCTCAAGCTTTTCTGCTAACTGTACATCGGTTGTTGATAATATTTGGGCTGCAAGCAGACCTGCATTCGTTGCACCAGCCTTACCGATCGCTACTGTAGCTACAGGGACACCTCCTGGCATCTGTACGATGGAAAGAAGAGAGTCCAACCCATTTAGTGCCCGAGACTGTACAGGTACACCAATTACCGGCAATGTTGTTTTTGCTGCTACCATTCCAGGCAGATGCGCTGCTCCGCCTGCGCCTGCGATGATAACCTGCAAACCACGGCCACGTGCCTGTTCTGCATACTCAAACATTAAATCCGGTGTCCGATGTGCGGAGACAACTTTTTTTTCATATGCCACTTCTAGTTCATCTAAAATATCACATGCATGCTTCATTGTTTCCCAGTCACTGGAACTGCCCATAATAACACCAATTTTTGGATCCATGAATTCGCTCTCCTTTTCAACAACTATTCCTTATTCTCAAGAACAACTATAAAAGTCCCCAAATAAACTACTCTCTACGCATGAGAAAGCAATTTACTTGAGGACTAAATTTGAAGGAGTATGCAGATGAAAGCATCTAAGGTCACATCCTTTTCTTCAATCATTCCAAAAGTTGCTTTCCCTGCATAGTCCGGTTTTTACGGTACCGGGTAGAAACACTGGAGCCATATTCTCCAGCATATATGTAGGGATCGAATTTCTTTTCCTGTTCACATTTTAACAAGGGATCAAGAGAAAATCAATGGTAAAATGCGAACGATAAATTTTCAGAAAATGATATTGTTCGGTTTTAAGGTATTTTCCGGCATTTATTCTATAGGAACGCCTTTAAATTGGATTTTTTGACGCAAATATGTTGGTTCACCTTCAACCATCTCAAAGACAGGTTCTTCTTTTCGGCCGAAGGGCATATAGCCATCCTTCTTCATTCTTTCTAGACATTGCTCGATTGTTTCATTTTCTTTTACCTCATACCATACTTGTTTTTTAGCCAAAAATTTTGTTCCTCCTTTTTTAAAATATTTCTATTACTATAGCATGGAACAATTATTCATACTAAATGCGTCCGTAAAAAATTGTGAACGATTCGACACATTATATCTATAAAATGAAGGGTAATGCAAAAAAGCAGTGCTATAAGATGATCTCATAGCACTGCCTTTTCATTATTGAACGATTTCCATACTTTCGATGTACTGATAAACTTCTTCAAAGGATAGTTCCGGATTCTCTATAATAACACCATATTGATAGCCGCCCTCTGTCCATTGAATATAACGGAAATTATTCATATCCATCTGCTCGCCATCTACTCCGCGAACTTTTATTTTTGTCGCTCCAACATCTGGTCCTATGTCTGCTACATTCGCTGCTGGTTTGAGTACCGATAAAGTAAAAGCAGGTTCGTCATTCATATTATAGTTAAAAGCAAACTCAGGACGATCTTCGACTTTCATATCCTCTACCGACCTTAATTCAATTCCTTCTTCTTTGAATACAAGGAAGGATCCTAAAACTGTTTTTGCTTCTTCTATAGATGATTCTTCTGGACCATAGCTGCCTGCATCCATTCTTTCCACTACTGCCCCTTTTGGCACGTCGAGTACAAATAGAGAATCCTCAAGCTTAGGATCGAGTTCCAACTTTGTATATTCGGTCGTCATTGTCAGTCCTCCGCTAGTAGAAACAGTTTTTAGCACCATCCAGTTTTCTTTATCGATCCATAATTCCATATCACCTATGAGATTATTTTTCTCCTTCGCTTCTGCAATAAGCTGATACGTTTCACGCCCTGCAACTTTCTCTTCTTTTCCTAAAGTAATTTTATGTGTATCTTCTACCATTTTCAAAAGCATTTCCGCTTGTTCTTTCGGCGACTGCTGAGTAAGGGCGGCTTCGCTCTCATCTGCATACTCGAAGATTTGGATACTATTGGCCGATACGTCCAAGCTCGTCAGTTGCTTTCCATCATTTATCGTGATGTACTGCTCGTCATTCGGGCCTGTCATCTCAATTCGTCTTTTTCCGTCTTTAACCCATTCTTTTATATAAGTGAGGCCCTCATCTCCCAGATCCATTTTGTATTCTCCGTAGTAGCTTTTCACTTCTGCAATTTCCTGTAAAGTTTGAGCAACAACCTCTTGTGGAGTAAATGTCCCGCCTGTGCTGCAACCTGTCAATACTAATGTTAAGGCTAATGTAGCCGAATAAATTAATCTTTTCATTTACTTTCTCTCCTTTGTGGCAGCCAGCAAATAATTGCTGTGCCTTTTTTTATATCTGAACATACAGTGATGTGCCCTTCATGCTTTTCAATAATTTGTTTAGCTATGCTCAAACCTAACCCTGCTCCGCGCTGTCCCGCCTTGCTTCTTGATTGATCCACTTGATAAAGCGGTTCAAAAAGTTTATTGCATTCTTCAAGTGAGATGCCTTCCCCGCTGTTTTGAACAACAAGGTATACTCCTTCTGCCTCTTTGAAGGAGGACTTGACAAAATCCTTGCACCATAATGGAATATGAGAAGGCTCAAAAGCTGCTATTCCTATAAAGCCACCCTGTTCCGTATAAGTCCATGCGTTAGAGATAAGATTATCCATAACTCTCATCAATTGTTTTGGATGCACATCATATTTCCCTTCTACATGCAGGAAAGTTTCTGCTCTAAATCCTTTTTCCTTGCACACCTGATTATAGTCAGCCAGGAGCATATCAAAAAACTCAGCACCATCAACTGTTACCCGCTTTAATTCATAGGTAGGAGACTGCAATAATGTGTACATCATTAAATCTTCCAGCATGTGTTTCATATAATCTGCTTTTGAGGATATGACTTGTAAATATTCCGCCTGCTCTGTGCCGCTTATGTCACTACTGCATAAACTTTCTGCGTAAGCCTGAATAGAGGTAAGAGGTGTTTTCAAATCATGTGATAAACTTGCAATCATGAATTCTTTCTGTCTCTGCTCCTCTTCCAACTGCCCCTTAGTGCGCTCAATCTCTATTTGCATCGTTTTAAAGCTCCAAGCAAGTTCTCCTAACTCATCCCTTTTCTGATGCAAGTTTGATTCAACCATTTCTCCTTTGGCATAGGCTTTCATTTGAGAAATCAGCTCTTTCACTGGTTTATTAAATCTTCTATTCAAGAAATATACGGCGATTCCATAAATAATTACTAATAAGCCTATGATGCCTATTCCAGCTATATAGGAACGATTATTCACCTGCTCTATCCATTCTGTACGAAGGAAAGTCACTTCATAGATACCGGCCATTTCATTACGGTTATAGACCGGTTCTTTATAGACAAAGCTTTGATAAGTTTGTTTAAACTCATAAAGATTTTTCAACAGCCTTTCTTTCGTTTCAAAACTGTTGCCTGTTTGCCCAAAAGGATTAGAAGAATAATAAAGATATCCCTTCGTTGAATACAACTTGACTTGTACCTGATCAGACGTCAAACTTTCAACTTTTTCGAATGATGCATCCACTTGATACAGAGAGGAATCCTGCAGTACCTTTTTCATCTCATTTAACTCTATTCGCTTTTCTACAAATTCACCTATATTCCTATCCTGATAATACGCATTAATGGATAAATAGAGTCCATATGCCCCCACCAAGGGCAGCAGCATAACCAGCAGGTAAGTAAGAAGCAGCCATGTTTTGATTTTCAAAGTTCGTCACCCACAAATCGATAACCCTTTCCCCATACTGTTTGAATAAAGTGAGGGTGTTTTACAGGGTCCTTCAGCTTTTCACGCAGCCCTTTAATATGGACGGTCACAGTATGGTTAGCCTCAAGACCTGTTTGTTGCCACACATGAGTATACAGTGCTTCCTTCGTAAACAATTGATGAGGATTCTGAGTAAATAGCTTAAGAAGCGCATATTCTTTTTGTGTGAGAACTATTTCTGTATTCTCATGAAAAACTTGCTCGTTCTTGTAATCGATACATAAACCATTGGTAAACTGTACGATTTCCTTATCCGGATAAATTTTGTTATAACGTTGCCAACGTCGCAAATGAGATGCTACTCTAGCCTTTAACTCCTCTAAGGAGAATGGCTTCGCTAAGTAGTCATCAGCTTCCTGCAGTCCCTCTACTTTATCGGTATCCTTACTCTTAGCACTAATCATAATAATGGGAACATCACTTTGAAGACGGATGTGTTCTATCATTTCCAAGCCGCCCATTTCAGGCATCATCCAATCCACCAGAACCAAGTCAAAACTTCCTTTACTAAAATCCTCCAATCCTTCTATCCCTGTTGTGGCCCAGGTAACTTTGTAATTTTCCTTGACGAGAGTATCCCTCATTATGCGAGCGATTTCTCGATCATCCTCAACTAACAGAATGTTATGCGCCATTTTGCTGTCCTCCTAAATACACTATAACAACGATAATTGCTGCTTCTTGTAAACTTTATAAATTCTTTATTTTTAAGCATAATGCATATTGAAAATCAGTGAAAGAAAAGAAAAACAGACGCATTTAAAAGTGATAGCATCTGTTTAGATATAACATTATTTCTGAAAAATATAGACCGTACATGCTTTTATTTTTTTATAGCAAAAGAAATTGTATATAGCCTATAAATTTTTTATAACCTCTGATAGGGAGTTAGAATTAGTCCATTTTAAAAAGAATGTCTTAAAGAGATTTAACCCCTAGTGATGTTGCCTTCGGTGTTTGATAGTTGGGGGTTTTTAAGCAATAACAAACTCAACCTCTTACAGGTTGAGTCTGATTGCCCAGCGATGTCCTACTCTCACAGGGGCGCCTCCAACTACCATTGATGCTATCCTCGCAGCGCGATGACCGGCGAATGACGGCGTCATCTGCGCTTACTCTTTCAGTCACGTACCGAGTACGTTCCTTCTTTCGTTCCCTTGTTTCCTTGTTCTTCTTGGTCCTCCCACTGCTCTGGGAAATTCGTATCGTATTCTTTGATTTCCTTACATAAAATGAATCCTTCGGTTTGCGCGCCGATCTCACCTTCGGTGTTTGGTGGTTGGGAGCTTTTTTGACAATAAAAAAACTCAACCTCTACAGGTTGAGTCTTGTTGCCCAGCGATGTCCTACTCTCACAGGGGCGCCTCCAACTACCATCGACGCTACCTTCGCAGCGCGATGACCGGCGAATGATGGCGTCATCTGCGCTTACTCTTTCAGTCACGTACCGAGTACGTTCCTTCTTTTGCTCCCTTGTTTCCTTGTTCTTCTTGGTC
The DNA here is from genome assembly GCF_047301505.1 of Lysinibacillus canaveralius. Taxonomy (NCBI): domain Bacteria; kingdom Bacillati; phylum Bacillota; class Bacilli; order Caryophanales; family Bacillaceae; genus Lysinibacillus; species Lysinibacillus canaveralius. Next base: position 3,985,505 of record NZ_CP154840.1, read on the forward strand.
CTCCCACTGCTCTGGGAAATTCGTATCGTATTCTTTGATTTCCTTACATAAAATGAATCCTTCGGTTTGCGCGCCGATCTCACCTTCGGTGTTTGGTGGTTGGGAGCTTTTTTGACAATAAAAAAACTCAACCTCTACAGGTTGAGTCTTGTTGCCCAGCGATGTCCTACTCTCACAGGGGCGCCTCCAACTACCATCGACGCTACCTTCGCAGCGCGATGACCGGCGAATGATGGCGTCATCTGCGCTTACTCTTTCAGTCACGTACCGAGTACGTTCCTTCTTTTGCTCCCTTGTTTCCTTGTTCTTCTTGGTCCTCCCACTGCTCTGGGAAATTCGTATCGTATTCTTTGATTTCCTTACATAAAATGAATCCTTCGGTTTGCGCGCCGATCTCACCTTCGGTGTTTGGTGGTTGGGAGCTTTTTTGACAATAAAAAAACTCAACCTCTACAGGTTGAGTCTTGTTGCCCAGCGATGTCCTACTCTCACAGGGGCGCCTCCAACTACCATCGACGCTACCTTCGCAGCGCGATGACCGGCGAATGATGGCGTCATCTGCGCTTACTCTTTCAGTCACGTACCGAGTACGTTCCTTCTTTTGCTCCCTTGTTTCCTTGTCCTTCTTGGTCCTCCCACTGCTCTGGGAAATTCGTATCGTATTCTTTGATTTCCTTACATAAAATGAATCCTTCGGTTTGCGCGCCGATCTCACCTTCGGTGTTTGGTGGTTGGGAGCTTTTTTGGCAATAAAAAAACTCAACCTCTACAGGTTGAGTCTTGTTGCCCAGCGATGTCCTACTCTCACAGGGGGAAGCCCCCAACTACCATCGGCGCTAGAGAGCTTAACTTCCGTGTTCGGTATGGGAACGGGTGTGGCCTCTCTGCCATCATCACTAGACTTGCACATGGATGTGCTGACTTCTGTGCTGCAACACGATGTTGCGCTTGTAGCAGAAGTTCCTTTATATAACTGAAAGAAGTTTGTTCTTTCAAAACTGGATAAACGTTTCATTGTGCAGCACACAAAATTTGGTTAAGTCCTCGACCGATTAGTATTCGTCAGCTCCATATGTCGCCATACTTCCACCTCGAACCTATCTACCTGATCGTCTTTCAGGGGTCTTACTTACTTGCGTAATGGGAAATCTCATCTTGAGGGGGGCTTCATGCTTAGATGCTTTCAGCACTTATCCCGTCCATACATAGCTACCCAGCGATGCCCTTGGCAGAACAACTGGTACACCAGCGGTATGTCCATCCCGGTCCTCTCGTACTAAGGACAGCTCCTCTCAAATTTCCTACGCCCACGACGGATAGGGACCGAACTGTCTCACGACGTTCTGAACCCAGCTCGCGTACCGCTTTAATGGGCGAACAGCCCAACCCTTGGGACCGACTACAGCCCCAGGATGCGATGAGCCGACATCGAGGTGCCAAACCTCCCCGTCGATGTGGACTCTTGGGGGAGATAAGCCTGTTATCCCCGGGGTAGCTTTTATCCGTTGAGCGATGGCCCTTCCATGCGGAACCACCGGATCACTAAGCCCGTCTTTCGACCCTGCTCGACTTGTAGGTCTCGCAGTCAAGCTCCCTTGTGCCTTTACACTCTACGAATGATTTCCAACCATTCTGAGGGAACCTTTGGGCGCCTCCGTTACCTTTTAGGAGGCGACCGCCCCAGTCAAACTGTCCGTCTGACACTGTCTCCTGCCCCGATGAGGGGCATGGGTTAGAATTTCAATACAACCAGGGTAGTATCCCACCGACGCCTCCTCCGAAGCTGGCGCTCCGGGCTCTCTGGCTCCTACCTATCCTGTACAAGTTGTACCAAAATTCAATATCAAACTACAGTAAAGCTCCACGGGGTCTTTCCGTCCTGTCGCGGGTAACCTGCATCTTCACAGGTACTATAATTTCACCGAGTCTCTCGTTGAGACAGTGCCCAGATCGTTACGCCTTTCGTGCGGGTCGGAACTTACCCGACAAGGAATTTCGCTACCTTAGGACCGTTATAGTTACGGCCGCCGTTTACTGGGGCTTCAATTCACAGCTTCGCTTGCGCTAACCGCTCCTCTTAACCTTCCAGCACCGGGCAGGCGTCAGCCCCTATACGTCACCTTACGGTTTTGCAGAGACCTGTGTTTTTGCTAAACAGTCGCCTGGGCCTATTCACTGCGGCTCTCTCGGGCTTTCACCCTACCAGAGCACCCCTTCTCCCGAAGTTACGGGGTCATTTTGCCGAGTTCCTTAACGAGAGTTCTCTCGCACACCTTAGGATTCTCTCCTCGACTACCTGTGTCGGTTTGCGGTACGGGTACCTCCCACCTCGATAGAGGCTTTTCTTGGCAGTGTGAGATCAGGAACTTCGTCCATACGGACTCGTCATCACAGCTCAACGTTACAGTGTGCGGATTTGCCTACACACACGCCTTACTGCTTGAACAGAGACAACCAACGCTCTGCTTACCCTACCCTACTGCGTCCCCCCATTTCTCAAACGGTGGGGAGGTAGTACAGGAATATCAACCTGTTGTCCATCGCCTACGCCTGTCGGCCTCGGCTTAGGTCCCGACTAACCCTGAGCGGACGAGCCTTCCTCAGGAAACCTTAGTCATACGGTGGACGGGATTCTCACCCGTCTTTCGCTACTCATACCGGCATTCTCACTTCTAACCGCTCCACCAGTCCTTCCGGTCTGACTTCAACGCAGTTAGAACGCTCTCCTACCACTGACATCAAAGATGTCAATCCACAGCTTCGGTGAATCGTTTAGCCCCGATACATTTTCGGCGCAGCGTCACTCGACCAGTGAGCTATTACGCACTCTTTAAATGATGGCTGCTTCTAAGCCAACATCCTGGTTGTCTAAGCAACGCCACATCCTTTTCCACTTAACGATTACTTTGGGACCTTAGCTGGTGGTCTGGGCTGTTTCCCTTTTGACTACGGATCTTATCACTCGCAGTCTGACTCCCGTGTATAAATATCCGGCATTCGGAGTTTGTCTGAATTCGGTAAAGCGAGATGCCCCCCTAGTCCAAACAGTGCTCTACCTCCGGTATTCTCAATCACGAGGCTAGCCCTAAAGCTATTTCGGAGAGAACCAGCTATCTCCAAGTTCGATTGGAATTTCTCCGCTACCCACACCTCATCCCCGCACTTTTCAACGTGCGTGGGTTCGGGCCTCCAGTAAGTGTTACCTCACCTTCACCCTGGACATGGGTAGATCACCTGGTTTCGGGTCTACGACCACGTACTATTTCGCCCTATTCAGACTCGCTTTCGCTGCGGCTCCGTCTTTTCAACTTAACCTCGCACGTAATCGTAACTCGCCGGTTCATTCTACAAAAGGCACGCTATCACCCATTAACGGGCTCTAACTACTTGTAGGCACACGGTTTCAGGTTCTCTTTCACTCCCCTCCCGGGGTGCTTTTCACCTTTCCCTCACGGTACTGGTTCACTATCGGTCACTAGGTAGTATTTAGCCTTGGGAGATGGTCCTCCCGGATTCCGACGGAATTTCACGTGTTCCGCCGTACTCAGGATCCACTCTGGAGGGAATGACTTTTTGGCTACAGGGCTTTTACCTGCTCTGGCGGACCTTTCCAAGTCGCTTCGCCTAAATCATTCCTTTGTAACTCCGTATAGAGTGTCCTACAACCCCAAGAGGCAAGCCTCTTGGTTTGGGCTCTTCCCGTTTCGCTCGCCGCTACTCAGGGAATCGAATTTTCTTTCTCTTCCTCCAGGTACTTAGATGTTTCAGTTCCCTGGGTCTGTCTCTAACGCGCTATGAATTCACGCGAAAGTACTGCGCGATTAAACGCAGTGGGTTCCCCCATTCGGAAATCCCCGGATCAAAGCTTACTTACAGCTCCCCGAGGCATATCGGTGTTAGTGCCGTCCTTCATCGACTCCTAGTGCCAAGGCATCCACCGTGCGCCCTTATTAACTTAACCAATAAGTTAACGCTAACTCGAAGAGTTAGACTTCAGTTTACACGTCAATTGCTTGACTTGTTTGACTCATATCTATTTAAAGATAGAAATTTGTGTTTGCTTTCAATGTCGTTTTATCCAGTTTTCAAAGAACAAGTTTTGAAAGTATGAACTTTCAAAACTGAACAGCAAGAACGTTAACGTATATCACCGTGTGATATACTTCCGAAAAATATCCTTAGAAAGGAGGTGATCCAGCCGCACCTTCCGATACGGCTACCTTGTTACGACTTCACCCCAATCATCTATCCCACCTTCGGCGGCTGGCTCCAAAAGGTTACCTCACCGACTTCGGGTGTTACAAACTCTCGTGGTGTGACGGGCGGTGTGTACAAGGCCCGGGAACGTATTCACCGCGGCATGCTGATCCGCGATTACTAGCGATTCCGGCTTCATGTAGGCGAGTTGCAGCCTACAATCCGAACTGAGAACGGTTTTATCGGATTAGCTCCCCCTCGCGGGTTGGCAACCGTTTGTACCGTCCATTGTAGCACGTGTGTAGCCCAGGTCATAAGGGGCATGATGATTTGACGTCATCCCCACCTTCCTCCGGTTTGTCACCGGCAGTCTCCTTAGAGTGCCCAACTAAATGATGGCAACTAAGAACAAGGGTTGCGCTCGTTGCGGGACTTAACCCAACATCTCACGACACGAGCTGACGACAACCATGCACCACCTGTCACCGTTGTCCCCGAAGGGAAAACTGTATCTCTACAGTGGTCAATGGGATGTCAAGACCTGGTAAGGTTCTTCGCGTTGCTTCGAATTAAACCACATGCTCCACCGCTTGTGCGGGCCCCCGTCAATTCCTTTGAGTTTCAGTCTTGCGACCGTACTCCCCAGGCGGAGTGCTTAATGCGTTAGCTGCAGCACTAAGGGGCGGAAACCCCCTAACACTTAGCACTCATCGTTTACGGCGTGGACTACCAGGGTATCTAATCCTGTTTGCTCCCCACGCTTTCGCGCCTCAGCGTCAGTTACAGACCAGAAAGTCGCCTTCGCCACTGGTGTTCCTCCAAATCTCTACGCATTTCACCGCTACACTTGGAATTCCACTTTCCTCTTCTGCACTCAAGTCCCCCAGTTTCCAATGACCCTCCACGGTTGAGCCGTGGGCTTTCACATCAGACTTAAAGGACCGCCTGCGCGCGCTTTACGCCCAATAATTCCGGACAACGCTTGCCACCTACGTATTACCGCGGCTGCTGGCACGTAGTTAGCCGTGGCTTTCTAATAAGGTACCGTCAAGGTACAGCCAGTTACTACTGTACTTGTTCTTCCCTTACAACAGAGTTTTACGAACCGAAATCCTTCTTCACTCACGCGGCGTTGCTCCATCAGACTTTCGTCCATTGTGGAAGATTCCCTACTGCTGCCTCCCGTAGGAGTCTGGGCCGTGTCTCAGTCCCAGTGTGGCCGATCACCCTCTCAGGTCGGCTACGCATCGTTGCCTTGGTGAGCCGTTACCTCACCAACTAGCTAATGCGCCGCGGGCCCATCCTGTAGCGATAGCGTAAACCATCTTTCAACTTTCTAACATGAGATAGAAAGTATCATCCGGTATTAGCCCCGGTTTCCCGGAGTTATCCCAGACTACAGGGCAGGTTGCCCACGTGTTACTCACCCGTCCGCCGCTAACGTTAAGTCGGTGCAAGCACCAACAAAACGTCCGCTCGACTTGCATGTATTAGGCACGCCGCCAGCGTTCGTCCTGAGCCAGGATCAAACTCTCCATAAAAGTAGTTTGAGTTAAGCTCAAAATGTTGCTGACTATTGTTTTAGTCAAATTGTCTCTTTCAATTAAGAAAGAAAATTATTGTTAACGTCTTGCTTGTTCAGTTTTCAAAGTTCATGTCGCTTCAAACTATTTTGCGAAGCGATGTTTATAACTTTAACACCGTTGTTTCTATTTGTCAACAACTTTATTGAAGTTTTTTCGTTGCTTTCGTTTGTGTCGCAGCAACGTTCTTAACTATACACTCGTCTCTTTTATTTGGCAACCCTTTATTAAAAGAAAAATTATTCAGACATTAAATTGATTTTCCCTTATTGAGTTTCTTCCTATTATATATACAAAATCATTTGTAAAGCTATTTACCTTGTCACTTCTATTCAGACTCTATTTATACAAAAAACTGCGCTATAGCATATGCCATAGCGCAGTACTCTCATTATTATCTATAACGTAGCTAAATATAGTAAGAAGACAATACCAAAGACATACATAATCGGGCTTACTTCTTTTGCTTTCCCTTTTAAAATCATTGTAAGTGGATAGAAAATGAAACCAACTGCAATACCTGTAGCAATGGATGAAGTTAATGGCATCATCAGCATTGTAAAGAACGCCGGTACAGCAACTTCGAACTTATTCCACTCAATTTGACCAAGCGAAGAGACCATTAAGATCCCGACAATGATTAAAGCTGGTGCTGTTACTGCATTCGTAACAACTACTAGTAACGGCAAGAAGAATAAAGATAGTAAGAAACATACTCCTGTTACGATAGATGCAAATCCTGAACGGGCCCCTGCACCAACTCCTGCTGAAGATTCAACATAAGACGTTACAGTTGATGTACCGAAAATAGAACCGATAACAGATGCTAATGAATCAGAAATTAACGCTTTGCCAGCACGCGGCAGACGATTGTCTTTCACAAAACCTGCTTGGTTTGCTACCGCCATTAACGTCCCTGCATTATCAAAGAAATCAACAAACAAGAACGATAAGATAACAGATAGCATTGTCAATGTATAGAAGTTTGGATCACCAAATGCTGAGAACAACGCACCAAATGTCGGCTCTACACTTGGCGGCATATCCATAACGGCTTTAGGTAAATCTACTAAACCAAAGATCATACCAGCAACAGCTGTAATCACCATACCGATAAATACTCCAGCTTTCATGCCGCGTACTAGGAATATAACCGTAACGATTATACCGAAGATTGCCAGTAACACTTCTGGATCTTTCAAATTTCCGAGACCAACCATTGTTGCTTCATTGGAAACGACAATTCCAGCATTTTTCAAACCGATAAATGCTACGAACAAACCAATCCCCGCTCCAACTGCTAATTTCAATTCCATAGGGATAGCGTTGATTAATTTTTCACGTAAGCCTGTCAACGTTAAAATCAAGAAGAACATACTAGATACAAAAACAGCTGCTAATGCGTGTTGCCAAGGGCTTCCATTCGTTAAAACAACTGTATAGGCAAAGAAAGCGTTTAAACCAAGTCCTGGTGCTAATGCTAATGGGTATTTTGCTAAAATCCCCATAATAAAACAGCCAATTGCTGCAGAAACAGCTGTAGCTACAAATACCGCTCCATAATCCATACGCAATGCGGATGGCAGATCGGGCACATCTGATAATGTAAGTGTTAATGGGTTCACTACTAAAATATAAGCCATTGCTAGGAAAGTAGTTAAACCACCTAATATTTCTCGCTTGTAATTTGTGCCAAGCTCATTAAATTGGAAATACTTTTTCATATTGAACTGTTCCTCCGTTTGTCGTCTTACAGTAACGGCACTTTGTCTCCAATAAAAAAAGCATACGAGCAGGATGTCGTATGCTTTGTTTCACTGAATATAAGAAAACACTATACCTCCATAGATAGAGGTACAAAATATTTTCATTATCGTAGTCAAGTCATTTACGGTAACTTGGTAGAAACTTACGGGCCTTATTCCCGTTATTATACGACGACGTATTTAATTTATGTTAGTACTATATCACCACACTTTTTAGATTTCAACCTATTTCCGAACATTAATCTAAAAAAAATAACTAAAGTTCGTAAAAATTTCGATGCTTTTCATTTTTCTAAGCTTCTTAGCACATAATGGATTTTTGTACGAGAACACCATTCCCTTACCATTTCCGCAAAGAGAACAGGATTTTCATAGCTCCAAGCATGCCCTGCCTTGGGCACTATTGCTCCTTCGCTTTGTGTAATAGAAGTTACAATACTAGCCTGTGAGTCCTTGACGATTTTGTTTTCTTTTTCTCCAACTACGGCAAGCAGCGGGCATTGATTACCTTCCGGAAATTCCCCTGAAGCTAACGTTATATACATGTTGCGTACCTGTTCCACACTAGTAAACTTGACAGCCTCGCTAATATCTTCTTTGAAACGCATTGGGATATTGGAGGTTTTCATTAGAATAGACGTAATCCATTCCGGTTTTAGCATACTGTAAATAGGTGCCGCATATTTGTTGATCAGCTTTGCATTTTTTAAATCGAAAGAAAATACTGTCCCGCTGACTATCGCACTCTTTATAAAGGACGGGAATCGATTGAGTGCTGTTAAAGTTATGACGCCCCCAAGTGATAGCCCTACAAGATGCACTTTCCCATATGATGCGACGAGTACCTCCAGTTCTTCCATTACTTTGTCCATCGATAGCTCGATATCCCTGCTTCTCCCATGCCCTGGCAAATCAACTGCAACACAACGGAAATCTCCAGAGAGGTGCTGCATCACTTCATTCCATTGGGTATGATCAAGTCCTCCCCCATGTAAAAAAACAATTGTATCTTGTGCTAGATTCCCCGTTTCTATTTTGAACATTTCTACACCCCTTTTTCTCTATATTATAAATTGATCATACCAGGAAAAATATGCAAATAAAAAATACGCAAATAATTCATTTGCGTATCTCTTTCTTATTTATAAAAAACAGCCGTCCCATCTGCAAAAAAATCATATTTCTTCCCTTGCTTCAGAAGCTGACCATATGAAGAGAAATCGACCGCACCATCTATACGTCCTGTTAAAAAAGTAAAAACATCTGCTGCAATAGCGAACTTTGCCCGCTTAAATTGCTTATCCCATATGTTGATAGCATTGAAGAAAAGCGAATCTGAAGTGTCCAGCAGATAATACTTCTTCTTTTTCACCATTACCTCTTTTTTTGGCCTCTTGATCATGATGTTCTCTCCATCAGCCAATCTTTCGGCCTCTTCTTGGAACCCAAGAAGCATAAACCAGCTGGCATAATGTTTAAACATAAGACGCCGAAGATCATGAGCTTTACGTTGTCCCTCATTGATTGTAGAGGTATAGTGGATCGATGCAGGATAGTCGGCATCGGCTTTAGGAATGGAAATGAAAAGGCCATAAAAGTCATCTACTGCTCCTTCAACTAAGGTTGCGGCACTTTCACTTTGGATAAGGGCATCCCGCAGCTTCCCTTTGTTGCGGGTATCTTTTGATCCCTTGGATTCGATAAAAGTAATTTCTCCGGTAGATGATGCAGCAATCATGTCAGGAACTGCCGCCTTTGCTGCTTCATCTTCCATCTGCCCTGAAAAGTCAACAATAAACGGTTTGTTTAACTGCTCCTGAGCAAATAAATAGCCAATTGCTGGAGCAAGCTCTCCTGTACGTGTCGACAAAATATAATCCCGTATTTTTGCATCTACATCCGCTGCAAACCGGAACTCCTTATCCTCACTGATAAGCGGATACAGCGCACTATAAGAGCTGATTGCCTGATGCACTACATCCTTATCTTTCGGGTTCATCGCTAAAATTGTCCGGGCAAGAGCAATGACGAGCTTTCGTGCTGTAAAAGAAATAGTTTGTACTTCCCCTACTTCCGCCAGTCTTACCCCTGCCTTTTTCACCGACTCTGGTACATACTCTATCATTTGGATTTCCTTTTCTCCTTTAAACACAGCCTCTCCCCCTTCATTTTATGTATGAAAGATAGGTGCTGTTATATTCCTTTTCTATACAATAAAATATTTAAAGAAATAATGAAGAAAGCACTTTTCCTATTAAAAGAGAATGAAAAAATAGACAACACACGTTAACTTTTATATATTTAATTACGAAACGTAAGTTATATGAAGGAAGACGGAAAAGTTGACTAATAGAGCTTATCCCGTCATGGTTTACTAGTAACTACTTTGCCTGGATGGTAATGTGTCGAGATTCATCTTGACACCTATAAGGCCGGGGGAGTTTTGCTGAAGGAAGTTAAAAAGGCAACATCAAAGCCGCAGGGCAAAAAAGCTCTTCCATGCCTAATACTCCCCTCTCCTTTTATCATAGACTTAAACTAAAACGATGAATGGTGATGACAATGAAAAAAGAATTTGAGATTTTATCAAAAAAGATACAGCTTATTAAACGCAACGAGACAGAAAACCTATGTCTAGTAGGCCCTGTCCGTCTACCCATTAAGCAAGGCGATTTTGAAGCTACATTCCAGTGGTATTCATGGCTGTCTGTGGAAGCTAGTACTACAGCCGAACAGGTTATAGAGAATATATCTAAAACAAACCTTGCAATAGGACAACAATCATCCATCTTAGTATATGGAGATTTTGCCAATGCCGATGAGGCGCTAATTCGCATGCATTCGATTTGTCATACTGGGGACATTTTCGGCAGCCAGCGTTGTGACTGCGGTTATCAGCTTCATGAATCGATGAAAATGATTGCCGATCATGGCTGCGGCGCCATTTTCTATTTAGCAGATCATGAGGGACGAGGTATAGGCTTATTTTCTAAAACGCTGGCTTACCTGCTGCAGGAGAATGGATATGACACGGTGGAAGCAAACCATGCGTTAGGATTTGAGGATGATATACGTTCATACGAAGACGCCATTCTACTATTAGAAGCACTTCGTCAAAAGCCTTCAACTCTTATTACAAATAATCCAAATAAGCTGGCCGCTCTTCAACAGCATGGCTTATTAGCGGATAAGCATATTCCGCTTTGGGGCGGCATGACAGAAACAAACCGCTTTTATTTGCAAACAAAAGTAGAAAAAGCTGGCCATATCTTGACAGATGGAGGACTTGAAGATGAAGAACGACCAGTATTACATGCAACTCGCCCTTGATCTTGCTTCAAGCGCAAAAGGAAAAACAAATCCAAATCCGCTTGTGGGGGCGGTGATTGTGAAGGACGGTTCTATTGTTGGGACTGGACTTCATAGAAAATCCGGGGAGCCTCATGCAGAGGTACATGCATTTCATATGGCCGGAGAACATGCAAAAGGTGCAACATTATATGTGACGCTAGAACCTTGCTCTCATTTCGGTAAAACCCCTCCATGCGCGAACCTTGTAAAAGAATCAGGTGTACAGCGTGTCGTCGTAGCAATGGAGGACCCCAATCCTTCCGTTGCAGGACGAGGTATTCAACTATTGCGCGATGCAGGAATCGAGGTAGAAGTGGGACTGTTGGAAAAACAAGCCCGCCGCTTAAATGAACGGTTCATTCATAATATGGTGGCCTCCCGCCCATTCGTCATTTCGAAATTTGCTATGACTCTAGATGGAAAGATTGCTACATATAATGGACATTCCCAATGGATTACGGGAGAGGAAGCACGCCAGGATGTGCATGAGCTTCGCAATGAAGTAGATGCCATTCTTGTTGGAATAGGCACCGTGTTAAAAGATAATCCAGCTTTAACCACAAGGCTTAAGGGACGCACCGGTAAAAATCCTACTCGAATTATATTAGACCGTCAGCTGAAAACACCCCTCGATGCACAAATTTTACAAACCAATATCGCGAGAACAATTATTGTGACAGCTGAAGGACAGCAGGAAAAAACCAATACATTCAAAAATACAGGGGCAGAATTCATTTATGTACCACTTGTTGAGGGCAAGCTTGATCTGCATTCTATGCTGGATCAGCTTTATAAACTTGGTATTACCGATGTCTTGGTTGAAGGCGGCGGAGAAGTGAATGCCTCCTTCCTGCGTGACGGACTCATTCAAAAATTCCTTGTTTACATGGCACCCAAAGTACTGGGTGGACGCCATTCAATTACGCCATTTACGGGAATGGACGTAGAAACGATTGATGCCGCCATGCTACTAGATTTTGCCGATATTGAAAAAATTGGCGAGGATTTGCGAATTACCGCTTACCCAAAGGAAGGATAGCCTTATGATTCAAACAGTAGATGTCTGTATTGTCGGCGGTGGACCCGGCGGTGCTTTACTTGCCTATTTATTAGCAAAGAAAGGATTCTCCGTTCTATTATTGGAGCGTTCGGGGCAAATTGCTAAGTCCTTTCGCGGAGAGCATATAAACGAAGAAGGCGAAGCTATTTTGAAAAAGCACAATCTTTTCAATGCGGTAGAAAAGCTCGGGCTATTAAAAATGGAGCAGCTGGAGTACTGGCACAATGGTCAATTAATCAAAACCACCTCCCCCGACCCAGCTGTCGGCCATTTAGGCATCCATGTTCCACAAGCCCATCTCTTACAGGCTATCTTTGATGCTGCCCAACTCTACGAGGGGTTCGAGTATTATCTGAACTCGCGGGTTACAGATCTTTTTCAAGATGCAGATGGACGCTATACAGGGGTCCATGTCATACGTAACGGGGAAAAATTTATTATCAATAGTAAGCTTATTGTCGGAGCAGACGGACGGTTTTCAACTGTTCGAAAAAAGGCTCAGATCAAGACAGCGATCCATAAGCACGGTTATGACCTGCTATGGGCTCGCATACCAGCTCCCCATGGCTGGCAGCCCTCTATCAAAATGGCACTCGTCGAGGATATGCAGATTTCACTATTCACTCAGGCAAAAAACTATGTACAAATCGGATGGAATATACCCCCGAGAAGCTATTCAATGCTTCGGAAGCAGCCCTTTGTTCCCTTTATCGAAAAGCTGATCAATGCGTTTCCGGACCTATCAGAAGCTGTGCATGAGCATATTACTTCTTGGGAAGATTTTATTTTTCTCGATGTATTCAGCAGCCAGGCGGAGCATTGGGGGTATAACGGGCTCGCCCTGATCGGTGATGCCGCTCATACAATGACCCCCACCGGTGCATTTGGTTTGAATAGTGCCATGAAGGATGCAGATATCCTCGCTGAGCTTCTAGAAAAACAAACAATTGAACAACTTGCTTCACTAACATGTGCCTCGCAGCGCAAACAAGAGATTGAAAAGCTCCAGGCATTACAGATTGAAAAAGAGCAGGGATTTTTCTCACATTTTTCAATAATGGGCTAGATACAGGAGGATATAATGAAATTTGGCTTTGACATAGACGACACACTTATCAATTTACGTGAACATGCGTTTCACCTATATAACAAAAAATTAAATAAAGAATTAGGAATTGATTTATTCCTATCGCTTTCCACTGTAGAGATACATGCTCCTTTCGGATTAACGAATGAGCAGGGCAGCCAAATGTGGATGGACTGTATGGAAGAAATTTATTTCACTGACTGCCCCGCTTTTGCAGATGCCATCGACACATTGAACGGACTTGTTGCAGAGGGGCATGAGATATTCTATATTACCTCGAGACCAAAGCAGTATTGCGGGCAGACACGCGAATGGGTAAAAGCTCAAGGTTTCCCAGTAAAGGATGAAAATTTCTTCTGCGGTATGGCAGACCATGAAAAAATCAAGATTATCCAATCACTTGAGCTCGACTACTATGTTGATGATAAACCTGCTGTACTGGAAACACTGGCTGAGCTTGGCACGAAGGTAATTGTAAAAAATCAATCCTATAATCAGCAAATCGAGCTGCCGCGCCTAGTTGATTGGTGCGAGTTTAAGAACCTTCTCTAAAGCAGGATGGTCTTCAGAATATAAATAAAGGGGGCTGACTATGCATATTCACTACCTGCTTTCTGCTAACATACTCAGCCTGTAAGCTTCCAGATTTTCTTTGGGGGAGGCTTGCAGGCTGAGCCTTATCCCAAAGGAGTAGATAGCAATGAGGCAGCATCAAACAAATAGAAACCGTGCCTATTATAGGCACCATCGAAAGAGAGTCATTCGACGTAAAGTAAGAATCGCCGAGCAATATGGATGGAACATTTCATTTGAGGGGCGTTTTGCAAAAGGAAAGATTCACTGCTCCTGTCTGCTATGTGCCATCAAGACAAAGAAAGACGGTTTCCCCCATTCACAAAAAAAGAAGTTACAATGCCTCGATTATCAGTGGGCTGATTACGTAAAAGACGAACTATTATAGAACCTTATTAAAGGCTGTCCTGTTGTATTTTTTACAACAGGACAGTCTTTTGCTTTTAGAGCTTATTATTCAAAAATGACCGGAAGCACATAAGAGGCATACCCTTGGGGATAATAAGCCAGTACTTCGATGGCCACTGGTGTGTCTCCCTTTAATTCTTCCAGCTTTGTTACTTTGTTCTTTGTGCCGTCTATATACCAGCCATATAGCTCATAACGCTCTGGTTCGACTGTAAACAGCAAGGTAAGCACTTCCGTTTTGCTAATCGAGGTGAACTTGCCGCCTTTTATAGAAGCACTAGGAACAGCTGTATCTGCAATACTTGTCACCGTTTCCCCTTTCTTCTTACCGTCTATTGTCCAATTAAAGCTCCCCTGCCCCATTGGATAGATTCCATTCTTTGATGTAATTGCCACTTTCGGAGGCTTTATTTCCTCTGCTGCAGAACTGCTCCCTTCCATCTCTTTTGAAAACTCTGTTTTACAGCTACTTAGTAAAAAAATTATTATAGTTAATACGAACAGTCTCTTCACCTTATAAAACACCCCTTTTGCCGATTAGACGGTCGAAGCATATAGTTGTTCCAATATGTACAACACAAAAAAGCACATGCACCAATAAGGTACATGCACTATATAAATCTAATTCTTTTGTATAATTTCATCGATTTGATTCGATATATCGCCCGCAGTTGTGTTTAAGGCATTTGCCAGTTCTTCATACAAAATTGTCGTTACGCGTTGTAACACTTGAGCATCCTGGACTGGTAACTTCTTATCGATTTCCTCCAGCTCCGATTTTCTACGAAGCAAAGTATTGGCCATCTGCGCAATCTTTAAATGATCTTCTGAGCTAATCGTAGCCTGATATGAATGAGATCTTACATTTGTTTTCTCATCCCATGAATCAGCTACATTTTTAAAACAATGTAATACTGACACAGCCTGTTCTTTCGTCATCAGCCTTTTTAGCTTCGAATCAACCGTATCGACAGGATGATATAGAGTAAGATTTGGGTTGTGGTGCGAACGTAGCGTGTAATAAAGCTGAGCTTCTTTCCCAAACTTCTGTTCTTTTATTTCTTCAATGGAACAAATACCTTGTGCGCTGTAGAAAACTGTATCACCTATTGAAAACATGTTCTCCCCCCTATGGTCAACCTGGTTTACTATATATTATTTTACCTCATAAAAGTTTTTTGGTCAACCTAATTGACCAAAATACCTAAGTTGTTTATAGTAGATGGCAAAGGAGGCATTATGAGCGAAACAATTGATTTATTACACAAACATTATAAGCAGCTGCGTGAAGCAGTTGTTACTACCTGGAATCTTCAAAACAATATTCAAATTACCACTTCCGAATGGTATATCTTAAATTGTATACGCGGAGGAGCAACGACAATTCCTGATATCTTAAAAAGAGTCGAGATTTCAAAACAGGCAGTTCATAAATTTGTAAAAGTATTAGAAGATAAGCAGTTAGTCCAAACAGAGCTTGTCAAAGCACCGAAAACACAAAGACGGGTAGAGCTGACTCCTTTAGGCGAAGAAGTCTATCATCATAGCCTAGAAATAAAAAAAGAAATTGATCGGAGTATCGAAAAAAATATCGGTCAGGAAAATTTCAAGCAATTACAAGCCATCCTTCAAATGAAATGGATGTAATCACAACAATGCCCCCCAGCAGGACATCATTGCCAGCCCCTGCTAATTTAAAAATAAAAGCATCTCTAAAGGGAATGAAGATAAACTCTCCTCTATCCTTTTGAGATGCTTTTAAAATATCTTCTATTCAAGTATAAATACCCCTTATTTTCTTGTAATCAGCAAAAGAAATACGAATTCCAAAATTATTCTATTAATGGATATTTTATGTTGAATCTATATTCCTCATAATTTTAGTTATTGTTTTTTTCTCTTAACCAAGCAATTCGCCCCAGCCTTTTTTCTTCTATCAACATACAATACTATAGTTCTGCAAAAGGAGGTGAAGAGATTGAAACAATACAAATGTCAACGCTCAACAAAAGAGTTTGATTGCCATAAACACGATAAAGACAAATGTAAAGATCAGGAAAAACATCATAGCGATGGCTGCTCTTGTCGTGACTTACTACAAGGAATCGCTGAAGGTGATACAATTGTAGTTTATACAAATAACCCTGCCCCTGTAACTGGGATATTTGAAAATATCGCGGATGGAAAAGTTCTTCAACTTCGTGACGGAAACTTAATTAATATCTGTTGCAGCAAGATCAACTATATCGTTCGTTTATAGGATCTCAGTTAGCCTATAGTATATTCTGCCAATCCTATAGAAAAACATGAGAGCTTGAATCTGTGTTTGCCGCTCCCTTCTAACGGCAAACAAATTCCTATGCTTAGTAACTTTAACTTTCCAGATCCTATTTGTTTGTACTAACTAGAATTCTTTATCACCTACGCATACTATCATGACCCATTTCTATCCGGCTTTTAAAATGTTCAAACCTTCCACTTTAAAAACGTACACTATGGAGCATAGCTGGATAAATAATAAAAGCTCCCTCCCACTCACATGAACGTGTATGGAAGGGGGCTCCTTTTTTAGTTCATCCATAGAATGGACAGTATCAGCCATCTGTACTATGATTTTCTTTTAATAGACTATTCTGCTTCCTCTGTTTCTTCCCAGTCATCTGGGTATACAGCTGTCTCGTAAATTTCATCTGTCGCTGCATCGATCATATTAAATGTTAGTTTCAGGTCTTCAGCCGCATCTCCATTAAATGCACTATAGTATGCGCCTGTCATGACGATGCCTAAAATCGCGAAGCCGTCAAAGCCGTTTTCATATAGTTCACGGTCGACCTTCACATCAAATTCATCAAAGCTTTTATTATATGAAATTTCTTTAATGGAAGGGTAATCACCCGATTCGACAATCTCCTTAATCGACTCAACAATCCCATCCTCTAATTCCTTCATCATTTCCTTATGCTTAGATTTTGACATTTTATATGTGACAGAACCATCTTCGTTCACTGTTGTCTCAGTGAAGCCTTCTTCTTTAGCTCCTGTCATAATCTCTTCTTCTGTGGTATCTTCAAAGAAGCTCGCAGGTAATGTGACTTCCACATTCAACAAACCTTTTTCAACATTCACTGACTCATCTGATGATTGTTCTTGTTTTGTTGCCTCTGATTTTTTTTCTTCCCCGCACCCAGCCAACAATAAGGCAGTCGCACCTGCTGCAAATAACCATTTTTTCATTTTTTCTTACTCCTCATTTTTTATCTAATTTGCCCTCTTTGATCTGCCTGTAAAAACTGTCTTACCATGTCCAACCGTAGCTTTTCACTTCGATCGTCGCCACTTTAGCAGCTACCTCCTCCGGAAGCTCCGGATAACTAAGTTCAAAACCAGCTTCACTACCTGCAGCTAAGCCTACATCTACACTTCCTTGCAGCACGCCTAACAAATCGCCAGTGTTATCGAACAAAGCTGCAGCCAACCGGATATCTTCTTGCTGCTCAGTTGTCGGGTTCTTAACAATCCCCGTCACTTTATATCCATACTCACCGTCTATTCCTTTAATTCCGCTAGTTTCCATTAGATTAGGCTTGTCTGCAGTTTCGCTAAAGTTGAAGTTAAATGTCGTTTCACTGAAGCTTTCGTCTGTTAATGTTCCATCTAAAATTGTCGATTCACCAATGAAAGCTGTTTCTCCAGGATTTACTATTTGAGGAACCGCATAGATCATCGAGGATGTTCCAAGGATACTACCATCCGTCGCCTTATAATTCATTTGAGTCTCACCAATTTCTACTGGTGTATCTCCTGTATTTTCAAATATTGCTGCAGAATGCACCCATACCGAATCAATAGAATCAATCCAAGCACCCGCAGTCTGCTGGGAAATCTCCAATTTCGCTGTACCTTCCTTCTCCTCAGCTGCAGTATTTTCTTCTCCTGACTGATCTTTGCTTCCTTCACTTGAGACAGTTGTTTTTTCATCTCCGCAAGCTGCTAATAACAGGGTAAGAAATAAAATAATCCCTACATTTTTAAGTTTCAAAAGTAATAGCTCCCTTCTATATTACTTTTGAATATTAGCATACCTTCACTTCTTATGTTACATTTTTATTAAAAATACTTAATTATATTACAAATAAAACAAAAAAATATCATATATAAGTGATGAAACAGATTCTATCCGCCTATAGCAACTAAGATAGTAATAAAAAAAGGGGAACCTCGGCGATTTAAACAGGAGAAAAGAAGTTGCCCTCAATGATTCTTAACTTGTTATAACCCTGATCAGCTTGAATAAATATTAAAAATATAAAAAGCGTTGATTTCCGCCATTCTATTGGAAGAAATCAACGCCTATGTTTTATCCATTTTTCTACAAACATGATCAGACCATATTTTAAAGAAATCCTACCCTATTACAATTCCGGCTTCCTCGACAGATGGCTACTAATGATAAATGCTGTAATTAGATTTGTTTCCGTGGAAGTATAAATGCTTTCCTACTACAACGGAATCACCAATATAGACTACTGGACTATAATCTTTTCCATCGAATGTTCCAACAGATTCGATTTTTATAGGTTTTTTTTGACCATTTACGCTAGCCAAATCTCCGTTTTTCAAAGGGAACGTCAGCGAAATGCTATCAACTGGGTAAGAAAATTCAGGCCTGCCCGATTCGGTAACACTCCCATCAATTGTATAGGAGGAGCTCGTTGTGACCGTCTTTAGTATCAGATCATATTCAGCATAAGCTTCATTCTCTTCAAAGACCCCCCGCCCCTTCCAAAGACCATCACCTTGATGTATTAGTTTACCACTTGTAGGAAGGCTATGACTTGCGCCTCCTCTCCTCCAACTAAGTTCCTTCGATTCATCCAAAGAAATGACAGAAGGAGATGAAATTTGGGCAACAGGCTTCGGTTCATGTTTCGCTTTACCTAAATCTGATTTTGCTATATAACCATATTGTCCACGAGGCAACTTTACATATGCCTGATTTCCTGCATAAAAGAATACAGTAACACTATCATTACGTATTACATGCTCTCTGTAGAAATTTTCTTCTCCTGTCAATGTTCTCAGCAATTCGCCTGAGGTCTGTACATACAGCGTTCCCTGCGATACTAAATTCGCCAAATCTTTTTTCAACGCGTAGCCAATGACAACATGATCTGCCCCCTGATAAGGGTCATATTGGACTTTTACATAGTCTCCCGAAACACGCAAAATTTTAAAAACTGTTCCTTGCGGGAAGCTTGCTATCGTTTCTGAGTTCCCCTTTGGCGATGCCTTTAGAGAGACGCCGCTCGCTGATTTAGCATAAATCATGGTATTCAATTTATTAAACGTGCCCAGCTCATTTAATATATGATTGGGTACTTCTTTAAAGATAACAAGATTTGTCGCCTGCACGCGGTAGCCGCCGCTCATCCAGTAATACGTATTGCCATTATAGGATTCAATCGTATAAACACGGAAAAAATTATTCGCTTTTACGACCATTGATGCAAATGTGCCGTTTGGCTGTCTCTTGTAAACCTTTACGTCCTTTGAAAAAGTCATTTTTCCCGTCTGCCCCTCTACGACCTCTGCACCATCCCACACAATAGACTTCGCTTCTGCTTCCTCGGCCACCATATACACACCCACTAGCAGCAGCATACCTATCAACCATTTTTTCAATGCTGTCAACCTCCTGATTATTTTTGGATAAAATATAGATATTTGTTCCATTATAAATAAATATTACTAAACTATCTACTTCCCATAAATAAGGTGTACGTAACCTATCATAAGTAAAAAGCTCTTATACTTATATATGATACGGAAAAGAAGTAGTTTCCCCCCAATAAAAAAGGAAGCCTATAATAATATAGGCTTCCCTCTTTAGTTTACAATGCTCTTAATAGCGGCGATCTGTACGCTTTAATGGATCATCGATGTTGTGGGTAGTATCCTCAATATCTGCTTCTTCGCGACGAACCGTATCGGATACCGTTTCAGTATCTGTCACTTTCCGTTTGCCGACAACGATTTCTTCTGTCACGACATCTTTTTTCGTTACTTCTACTTGCTCTTCCGTTACTGGGATATGAATTTTTCCATCCTCTTCATACGTATGAGCCATACCATCACGAACGCCCATATTTACATTACGTACTTCTTCATTTACAGGGCGTCTTTCTACGTATACCTCTTCATGCTCTACAGGTACTTCTACCGTTTGCTGTTCTTCTACAATACGTTTTTCTACATTGACTTCACCTGTTTGTACACGGTTTTTATCAACCTGCAGACGCTCTTCATGAAGTGCTAAACGCTCTTCATCCGTTTTTTCATAATCGCGGTCAAAAACATTATTCACACCATAATTTTTTGATCCTTCATCAAAATAAGAACCGTAATGTTTATCTACATATAATAAATATTTACCAGCTTGTAACTCATCATAGTAGCGGTTTCTTTCTTCATCCGTTAGACCCATTTGCGTAAAATACTGATCACGGACTAAATCTTCACCCATCATAAACGCTTTAAATCGATCCCACCAAGATCCCTCTTTTGTTTCATTTACATAAGATGTTGAACCTCGATACATCGATAGCTGCTGGTCACGATTCGAGACGATATACATATCTTCCTCATCATAACCTTGTGCACGAAGGCGATCCATTTCTTCTTGTAATTCCATTTCATTATTATAAATACCATATAATTTGTTATCACGTGTTTCCATGTTTCATTCCTCCTGTTTGTTATATAGTTTGGGTATACCAATTTGTCGTATAGATGCGGGTATACTACTGTTAATACCTTTTCTCCTGAAAAATAAACGTAAATAGGTAAAATGCAATAATTAATAAACCTCTGTTATAAAAGAAAAAGCCTTCATTTTCTTGTAATGAAACTGAAAGAAAATGAAGGTTTAAAGTTATTCATAAGATAATAAAACTTATAGTCTTTCGACTTCACTAGAATATAACCGGGCTCATTATATTCTGTTCTTTGTATATATTGAGGACAGAAAAAAATTCCCGCTATCACTTACGATAGCGGAGAGTTGAATTAAAGATATGGCAATTCTCTTCTCATACCTTCACACCATGGATCTGATTGTTAAGTCTACTCTTCAACAATTATGGCTGTTGGCTCCCAAGTAATTTCCTACGGTATGCTAGCCTTATAATGGTTTATTGCTTTTCTAAAACAAGCGCATGTTTCCCCAGCTCTGCATAACTTTTAAAAAATGCATTTAGATTATACGTAACTTGCCCTCTTAAAGGATTCATCACACCTACTATTCCATCTTTATATCCAGTCAAAACAACTGCATGCAGATTTGTATAAGCTTTATAGTATTTGCCAGAGTCACTTAAATACCATTGCCCATTTAGTGCCGGCTTGCTTAAATCCAGCGTTACCCAGATCACAACAGGGACACCCTTATTTAAATATGTAAGTATTTCTCTTTGGCTGCTGCCGCTTATATCTTTTGCTTTCATTTTGTTTTTTTGTGTTGCCATATAGTTATCAGCAGCCTTCACGATAGGAGGCGCAAAACTATACCAGCCACTCGTTGTGCTTCTCGGATTCCCTGCATAGGCTTTGTAAGGATCCGGTCCATAACGTTTGCCATTTTTCCAGCTGAAAGCTTGTTTCGGAAGATACTGATCCGCCATTGTGGTTTTCGAAACATTGTATCCATAATGATTTAGTACGGCGGTAAGAGAAACAATTTCACAGCCATTTGGAAGCTCTGGTTTTTGCATTAATTTTTTCATCGGAATATAAGCACTATTAACATTTACTACAGGTTCATTCTTAGGTGGTGGCGCATCACTTCCTAATTCTCCTCTACGTAAAGAATTATCCAGCATCCTGATACCTTTATTAGCTATTGCTACTAAAGTTAAAGCTTCTTTATTCTCATATGCCTCTATTGCAATACCTGCAGCTCTTTCCAGTTCCAAATTATGCATACGATATAAGAATGACGCTACTTGTGCTCTCGTTAAATAATTTTCCGAACCGAAAAATTTATTTAAATCCTTCCCTTCAAATTGTGGGTTTTGACCGATCGTTATCCCTTGTGAAAGCATAAAGTTAATGGAGCCGCTTAACGAAGTTGCATTGCCTGTTAAATAGCCAATTGCCTGTGCCACTACACCCCGTGTTACTGTTTGATTTCTTAACGTATTGTTAAAATAAGCATTTAACGGTGTACCATATGCGGCCAAGCTATCGTAATGACTATCCGCCCAATGATTCGCGGATTTATTTTTATGTATATCGCCTTTATCATCTTTTAAGCCTAAAAACTGCACGAGCATTTTCGCAAATTGCGCCTCCGTTATAGAAGCGTTCGGCTTAAATGTACTGTCTGCGTAACCACTAATGATCCCTCTGTCTTTAGCCCATACAATGGCTGCGTAAGCCTCATCTTCTGGGGATACGTCTTGAAATGGACTTGCTGCCTGTTGTACTACCGCAGTATTTTTACCCTCCACTGCTGCAGTAGCTTGAACCGGCAAAACGATTGCCCCTATGAAACTTACAATCAATGCGAAGCTGTAAATATTTGTTGTTACTCGCTTTCTCATATTTCACCCCGTTCGATATATTTCAGTATTCAACTTTAATGTGCCACTTTTGGCAAATAGACCTGCAAGTTATGTAATACAAGAGACAGCTTTTATTTCCCTCATTTTGTATTTTTAAAACCTTTCCCAGCGTTAAATAGTATTACTTAATATTTAGCATTCCAACTTAACAACTTACCCGTACTATTTTATACAGCACATGGTTCACATACTTTACTTCGGTGATAGCCTAACATTTCCGCTCAGTATGCCAAAGCAGGAGATTCCGCTCAATTCATATAATTCTTGTCCTCAATAGCACTAGGTGAACTACCTGTTTACAGCGGCATCATTTGAATAATGAACATGTCACTTTGATTTTCTATCATGGTTAATTTATACGAATGGCGTCTCTATATGCCTGGTACCCAATAATAGCATGCAGAAAAATTTATTTTCCTTATGATAATAAAAAACAGAGGAATATTTTAGTCTCCCTCTGTAAAAATTCATATTATTTATCTGCTTGTTGTTGCTTGTTTTTCAAATACTCCGCACGTATTTTTTCAAGTTGCTGCTTTTTATCAAATTGGGCCGGCTTGTGTTTTTCATGATATTTTGCCACAGCTACCTTACCTTTTGTATCCAATTGATATTTTCCCATTTTATTCACCTACTTTTTTGTCTTTAAAGAGAATCTACCCAACAAATATACTATACCTCATTTTACTGAAGTTAACCGTATACATTCACTGCTAAGCTTACATATATCAGTAAAAACTTGGTATATCAGCTCACCGCCAACTATACATCTGGACAACTTTTGCTTACGACCAATGATTTCCTGATTCATTTTGAAATCACCTATCAGTTCAAAAATTCTAACCATAAAAAAGACCCTCCTTCACTCATGAATTACATGAATAAAGGAAAGGCCTATTTTGAAAGTCAATTATTGCAGTTGAACAACTAAACGCTCACTCGAACAACGTTTAAACTTTTGATACAACTAGGATTGCAAGATGTTAGATGTTTAGCCCTACTCCCACTCAATCGTTGCAGGTGGCTTACTCGTCACATCATACAGCACGCGGTTAACGTGTTTTACTTCGTTAACGATAGACCTTGATATAATAATGTTTTCGAGCTATTGAATATTTGAATACTATATAAATTACTTTGCCATTACATGCATTATTTTGTAAGTCTATTGTAGCTGGTTAGTGCATATTTTGTCTACTTTCCAATCACATTATCTTAGCGTTATGATGTCACTTACACCACAAAGGAATTAGCCTTCCCATACTTCTACTTCTATATTAAACGTTTTTCTCCATTAAGGATATTACACATTTATGAACTTGGTTCAAAGACCTTTATTAAATTATACTATCTATACTGAAACTAATCTTCTTTAACAGACATATCATAGTTAAATATAAATATATTTATACACGTTCCTAATAAAGACACTACGTAAAATAAAGTAAAAAATACTAAATAAGATAAGAAAAACGCAATAACTGAATATAACCAATTTATAAAAGGATAATTAATTCCTAAAACAAAATAAAGTGCCATACAACAAATTATCAAAAGTACCATAACAACAGAAATAAACACAAAGCTCGCAAACACGCTTATTAAATATTCAAATTTCCCCTCATTAATTAATTTGTTCATTATAGCTTTAGATGTAGTACTTATCATTATAGCTAAACCTGCTACTATAAAACCTAGCATAGCTATTAATCCTGAGATTAGATATAGTAACATATTCTGACTGCTCGAAACAATGAAAGCTATATTATTATCATTTGTATTT
This sequence comes from Lysinibacillus canaveralius, assembly GCF_047301505.1. Lineage (NCBI taxonomy): Bacteria > Bacillati > Bacillota > Bacilli > Caryophanales > Bacillaceae > Lysinibacillus > Lysinibacillus canaveralius. The sequence continues at coordinate 4,009,934 of NZ_CP154840.1, forward strand.
GTAAATAACCATAATATTATTCCAAAAGTCAAGGAAAGTAAAAGTGAAAACCATGACTCAAACTCTTTATAATTTATTATAGCGGGTAAAACCTTCTGGTCTTTCTCTACTTTCCTAATAGTTTCATACAATTTCTTAAAATCGTATATTTCTGTTTTAGCCATTACCTCCCCACCTTTTTCTATTCTTGATTATCAAGTGTACTTTTTATAGCTAGCTTCTGTATTCCTTGATTTGAAACATGAATAATAGTTGCCCTATCTTCTTTATTCGCATCTGAGACATTTTCGACAAATGGGGCGTCTTTATCCGAATCAAAATCTGTTATATTTCCATTTGAATCTTCTCCCTCAATCTCTGTTTTTCCATATCCTTTTTCAGCAAAAGCCTTAATTAAATTTATAAAAGTCTTAAATCGACTAGATGATTTATTAATTCCATTTTCATTTTTCTTATCAGTTTCCCAAATAGTAGTTTCAGTTGTCACATTGGCATCCCTTAACTCTTCAGATTTCTCTTCAAGAAGTGCCTGTAAAGCTGCGCGGTTTGCAGCATTAGGTGGAATTAAAGTAGTAGTTATTTTATGCACTTTTTTCATTCGCTCCAGCGTTTCATCTATGCTGAAAGGGTTTTTCAAAAGGAAAATTTTGAATCCTACATCCCCTATGTAAATCCCAAATAACTGTTCAAAAGCCTCCATTATCTGTGCATAACCTAATCTTAATCTAGTCGTAAATGTTATAATCTCTCTTTCGCAATCTATATAAAACATAGTACTTGCAGAAGTATTATCAAGAACAGCAGGTGTTGATATCCTCTCTTTAATATCAAATTCTTCTATATGCATCGGCATCCTTCGCACAAGCCATCCCGTAATTATTTTTGTAGCATCATCTTTTACTATCTGGGAAAAATTATATTTCTCTTCTCTAAACGAAATTTGAACTTCCCCGTCCTCATCGGTATATCTTGTCGGTATCTCTTTCACATAATCAACTTTATCATCAATAGCGATATAAAGTTTTTGAAGTATATCTTTTATTCCACCTTCATCAATTTCATTGATATTAGAATTTATATTGAACTTTGCAAAATATAACTTAACCATCACGCTACTCCCCTAACTTAAAATAAAATCCAAATTAAAATACTAGCTTATTATTCATCTCATTTTTTCCAAATTACCCTTTAATATTTCTATGATAATAGCATTTTTATCTTGCGATAGATCTACGCTCATTTTTATAAACCTTGACTGGGCGTCTATGCCCTTCTTCTAAATCACTAATAATCTTTTCTGAAAAGACATCTTCTGAATAGTAATCATTCAAATTGTTCTCTAATACACTTCAAGTTACTCCCTTATTTTCTCTGGATTTTGTGGCGCTACTTTCAAACCGTTCTCCTTTAGTTCGTAAAGTGAAAACCTCTCACTGTCGACACGTTCTATTAATCTTAATTGAGAATATTTCCCCGATAGAGAATTTTCATACTTTTCTAATGATATCAATTTTTTTAACGTCTATTATTTCATCCGATGACATACCAACCTTCTTTACCATCGTTTTAAAAATAACTCATATAATATGGATTAGTATCATAAATAAAGACAAAAGCTCTCATAGTTGTACAATTTACCGTTAGCTGAAATTAACCGCTTTACTAGAAAACACAACATAATTTTGCATTATTATACCATAATACAGATAGTAAGGAACTATAGGTCACAGATTTTAAAATTCATATAATAAAAGCCCTCACACTTACTTGAGGGCTTGATAATATTAAATTATGTCAATATTCCAAGACATTCAAATCATATAGCATCATCTAAAAAATCTTTAATACCGCCTTCCCTTTTCTTTGGTTTCTTATAAGAAGAAACGAATGGTTCATAATCGTTTATATGATTTTCTGTCGCTTTCTGTTGATGTTCTCTACGTAATTTACGTTCTTCATATTCTTTTTCAAGTTTTTCTTTAACCCAACCCTGTCCCTTATTTTCAAGTATTTCAAATTTCTTCTCACCTGCTTCTTTAAGAATAGGGCAATCAGTTACTATCCATGCTGTATAACCGTCTAACTCCCATTTAGTGCCATAGTCATTAATCTGCTTCAAAATGTTATCCTCAAACTTGTACCTTAAATCAGTTACCTTTTCTGCAAACTTTTCTTGTGCGTTCCTTACTTTTTCTTTCTTTTCAATCTCCTTCACATTAGGTTTAGAATGTCTAACTGAATATTCATTTACACCCTGTTTCCATTGTCCAACCTCATCTTTATAGTAAGCTCCAGTAATCTTCTCAATAAACGTTGCACACTTTTTTATTGTATCTACCGATTTGGTATAACTTACGCTTAAAACCGCTTGCCACTCCTGATAAGCAATTTTATAGGTAATATTCTTAGCTTTTTTAAGTTGTTCTCTCCATTTCGTGTAAGCAATTATCATTAAGTGTTCACCATTACACTTTGCTAGGTTGTACTCATAGTATTCAATCCTAGTCCAACCACTAAAAATAAACGGTCTATCCCTCCAATCAACTTTTGATATTGCTTCAGCAGCTTCCATTTCTTTTTTGATTGTAATTATTAATACAGATGATACCATCTTAGTTCCATTAAATTTAACAGTTATATATCCTTTATTGTGCAATCCTGTTAATACTTCTTGCACACGGCTTCTATCACGACTTGTATTTGATGTATTCCAATCTAATGCTTCAACGATTACATCAATCATTGTTACTATTTGATTTTCCAAACCAATAGATTTCGCTAATTGTAAATAGCCAAACACCATAAACTCATTAGTTGTCATGTGGTACTCTGTTCCAAAGCCAAAAGCAACATTTGGGATGATTATATAACTTTTCTTATTTGTAAAATCCATTTATTCAGATTCCTTTCTTAAATTATTTAGTTTTATATTTCTCTAATGATTGCGCTATTCATCAGAGGGTTGAAACAATCAAAACTTATTATTCAATCATTAATGTCTTGCACATAATACAAACCACACGCCCTGTTCCAGTTATCGATTTTCTATTCACAAAAATCGTATGTATTTATACTACATTTGAAAATCCTCTTTCAAAAAATGTATATATTTATACAAAATCAAAAAAAGTTATTTCGAAAATGGTATATATTTATACCAAATTCATAGGGTATAGAAATAAATAAAAATAAAAGAATTATAGATTAAACATTAACAGCCAATTATCTTTCGCTAACGCTAGGAAAGTTCAAGAGCAATCGCCTTTGGCTCACTTGGGGTTTCACCCCAAACCCCATTCTATTACAACTAATCATTTCTATAAGCTCTTTACTTAGAAATATGCTTGATTTATATTTCAATATCCAACTGATTCTTAATATGTAAACACTGTTTTAAACGTATGTTTTCCGTATCCATTATGTTTGAATATATATTCTGTTATGTAGAATAGATAAAATGAGGATTTTATATTGTGGATGTTGGTATATATGTATTTTTCTCTTGTTTTAATATCTTGTGTTTAGGTTTTTTTACTAAATGTCATTTACTTCTTTTTTGCTTTTTCATTTGTATGACGTTTAACACTCGCAAGTTTAGAATTTTCTGCTTGTGGAATCCATCGACAATTAGATGGTTCATAATTTCCATCCGAATCAATTCTATCAATAGTCAATTCATCGGAATATCCATTAGCCATCGCCCACTCATAAAAAGCTTCAAAAGAAACCCAGTCATCACAAATTCTTATTCCTCGACCACCATAATGTTCCCACGCTGAATGATTTTTATTATTACACCTTGCTCTCATGGCACACCAAATATCATGAATTCTTGTCCCTGTCATCCCATGAGTCGTGTTCGCTTCTTTAAGCAGTTGATTTTTCATACAGCCGCACGATTTGTATTTACTTTGGTCTATCAAATCTGGCGTAAGAATAAATCTGATATTTCCACAAACGCACTCACATCTCCACATCTTCTTTCCTCCCCTCCCCTTTTTTTCACTCAACTCTAAAACAGTAAAGTAATTAAATTTTTGCCCTTCTAAAAAATGCTTTCTTCTTGCCATTTTATTTTCCACCTCTTGTAATATTAGAAGGGTTTAGATAACTACCCTTCTAAATTAATTATATCATACAAATAAAAAAATATTTAATTATATACTACTATAAATCTTTTGTCAAAAGATTTTAGTTAAAATGAATAAAAAGACCTATATTTATAACGTAATTATATTTCCTTTCCTAACAGAAAATACTCTTTACTTATTGCGTTATATAGCTTCTCCAATGATATAGTAGGACATTTTAAGATTCTTCCCACAAAAGATTCTACTCTTTCAATATTGGATTTATAGCAATAAAAAAGCACATACAATCACTCACTTGCAAAAGTATGTGCGTGTGTCTTATTATCTTTGTTTTTTGCTTCGCCCTAAACAGCAGATCTTGATATACCTGTCATATAATAATGATAACCATTATCTTTTTTGAGAAAATTACAAGCGGGGTACATTCCACCATTTACCCTAAATTATTTTTGTAGGGAATAATAAGCACTTCCACTCCCACACTCTGCATTAAATATAATAGCGTATGAAAGCCATTTTTCTCTTTAAAATCATGTTAATTGAGGGGTTTTTATCGTGCGAACCCGTTATTCACCTTATCACATGAATTATATTCTTTTATAAGATAAAGTCTTAATGGTAAGAGCTATGCTCACCCACTCCCTTATCCTGTAGAGCCTTTGCGTAGACTCTTCTAATGTCCTGTGCATTGATGTTTTAGAGATTATACAATCTTACTCAGTAGCCTTAAATAAATCATTTCTTAATAAGCTTTATTTCATTTAACGGGCTATGCATACGTCCAATGTTCAATATATCTTCCTGTTCTAATCCTCTCAGATACTTAGCTGTTATCTGGGTATCAAAGTGTCCCATTAATCTGCTTAAACTATAAATATCAATCCCATTTCGTAACTGTTTCTGTGCAAAATAATGTCGACAATCATGTGGCGAACAACGGATCTCCTTTCTCACCCCAACATTTTCACAATGCTCTTTAAGAATTTTGTTAATACGGGAACGATGCATACCTTTCGCATATTGTTCTAGAAAATAATAATCCTCTATCTCTGTCTGCTCTTTATGCTTAAACCGCTCTTGCTTCATTTGTTCATACTTCCGCATATACCTACGCATTAACTTACTGATATATACCAATCGCTGTTTAGAGCCTTTACCATGAATTAAAATATATCGGCTCGCTATATCACTAACCTTTATGCTACAAAGCTCAGATACCCGTATCCCTGTATCAAAGAGGAATATTAAAATTAATTTATCCCTCACATTAGAATAAGTTTCTTCTTTTACATCATTAATAATGTGGGCAACCTCATCATCATTAAAAGTTACAATAACCGTTTTTTCTTCCTTCAAGTTTTTAATACGTTTCATTGGATTATCATTTTCATCAATGAATTCTTCATCTACAAGATACTGAAAAAACACTTTAATTGTCGCTAAATTATTGTTAATGGTTCTATTGGATTCTACACCAGCTTCTTGACGACTTTTAATATAATGTTTAATATGAATGGCTTTTACTTCTTCTATTTCTTCAATGTGCGCGGTTTGAATCATAAATTCTTTCCATCTGTTCAAGCGATACATACATAACTCAACATACTTAGGTTTCCTTCCTAAAATCTCTTGATTGAGCTTAAAATCGTCTATCATTTCAATAATTTTCACCATAAAAAAACTCCCTTCTATTCGCATAAATAACGCAAATAAAAGAGAGTAATTTTATATAGTCAATAGTTGCTGGTGTTATAAATCATTTTTCATAAAACCTCATCAACCCTTGATATACCAAGGTTCAGCACACTTTAGAAAAACTCTTTACAACAACCTATTCCCACTCAATCGTTGCAGGTGGCTTACTCGTCACATCATACAGCACGCGGTTAACGTGTTTTACTTCGTTAACGATGCGTACAGAGATTTTTTCTAGTACATCCCAAGGGATACGTGCCCAGTCGGAAGTCATGCCGTCAATTGATGTTACAGCACGGATACCGATTGCGTAGTCGTACGTACGGCCGTCGCCCATAACGCCTACTGAACGGATGTCCGGCAGTACACAGAAGTATTGCCAGATGTCTCGGTCAAGGCCGGCTTTTTTGATTTCCTCGCGAAGGATGTAGTCTGCCTCGCGAACGATATCAAGCTTGTCCTCTGTTACTTCACCTAGTACACGGATACCAAGACCCGGGCCTGGGAATGGCTGGCGCCAAACGATTTCTTCTGGAAGTCCAAGCTCTAAACCTAACGCACGTACTTCGTCTTTGAATAATGTATTTAACGGCTCGATCAATTTAAACTTCATGTCTTCTGGAAGACCACCAACATTGTGGTGAGATTTAATTGTTTGCGCTGTTGCCGTACCTGATTCAATGATATCTGTGTAAAGCGTTCCTTGCGCAAGGAAGTCCATGTCTTTCAGCTTGTTTGATTCTTCATCAAACACATAGATAAATTCGTTACCGATGATTTTACGTTTTTGTTCAGGGTCTGAAACGCCTTTTAGTTTGTTCATGAAGCGTTCACGGGCATCAATTTTGATGACCTTCATGTCGAAGTCTTCAGTGAACGTCTTCATGACTTGCTCTACTTCACCTTTACGGTTCAGGTTGTGGTCCACGAACATACAAGTCAGCTGGTCGCCGATTGCTTTATGGATTAACACAGCTACTACCGAAGAGTCTACGCCGCCTGATAATGCACATAGCACCTGCTTGTCGCCTACTAGCTCACGGATTTTTGCCATTTCAATCTCGATGAAGTTCGCCATTGACCAGTCGCCCTTCGCATTACATACGTCGAATACGAAATTTTTCAGTAAGTCATTGCCGTATACAGAATGACGTACTTCCGGGTGGAATTGTACGGCATAGAATTTGCGCTCTAGGTTTGCCATTGCTGCAATTTCACAAGATGCACTTGTCGCGATGATTTCGAAGCCTTCTGGTACTTCTGTTACATGGTCACCGTGGCTCATCCATACAACCTGGCTGGCTGGCAGGTCGCCGAATAATTTGTTTTCTGTCGTTACTGTAAGTTCGGCTCTTCCGTATTCACGTGTAGCAGCGCTTTCTACTTTACCGCCGTTTTTGAATGCCATCAGCTGCATACCGTAGCAAATACCTAAAATCGGCAGGCCAAGATCAAAGATTGCTGGATCTACACCAAAAGCATTCTCATCGTACACAGAGTTCGGTCCGCCTGAGAAAATGATCCCCACTGCGTTCATTTCTTTGATTTCTTCTGCTGTCACTGTATGTGGATGAAGTTCAGAAAACACACCGAATTCACGGATACGACGAGTAATCAGCTGGTTAAACTGGCTTCCGAAATCAAGAACGACCACTTTTTCTTGCTCTTTTAATAAAGGAGTTGACACTATTTCCACCTCTTCTAGTATGATAAAGGCGCCCTATATTTAGAAAAAAACGCGAAGAAAAGAATTCTACGCGTTCATCTACATATATGTACGGATAGGCAGGGTACACCCATAAGGATATACGCCAGCCTACCGTCATAGATAAGTTATTTAAGGTAACTTAGTAGAGACATCCGAACCATATTATCGGACTTATATGAAGGCACACCTATTATTGATTTTTCTAAATTTTACTCTTTAATATACGTAAAATCAACCGGTAGTGCGATTGATTAAATATTCCCAACTTTCTTTAATTTCCTCGAATTGAATGTTACCCTTTTCTTTACTATAAATGGTCTTTTCATACACTGCTGTTACCTTCGACATATCGTTCGTTCCGAAGTGACCATCCACACGCGCTGCAAAGGCATGCAAGGTCTCGTCAGGCTTGCGTTTTAAGCCAAGGAAGCCCAGCTGTCTCATCAGCACTTTGTATGATGACTGGATCGTGGAAGGACTGGAAGGTTTACGGCGCTGCGCTTGAATATATACTTTCGGCATCCACTTGCGTCTTGTTTTTATACCAACAATTGCCAACACAATAAGCAGTGCTGAGATTATAAGAACAATCCAAGTCGTTCCACTTCCTTCACTCGAAGAACGCTTCTGCTGTGCTGCCTGCTTCTCGCTTTCTTCCTGTTCCTTCACTTCTTGTTCTATCTGTTGGCGTTCCTGATCCTGCTCTCGCAGAAGCTCTTCAGGGGCCGCTTCGTTCAGTTCCATATCGAAATTAATATCCGACTGGTTAACAAAGCCGATTGTCGGTTCAAACGGCATCCAGCCTATCCCGTCTATATAAGCTTCCACCCACGAGTGGGCATCATTGTTCTCCACTTCAAATACGCGGAGCCCTTCGTCTGTTTTATCGACCTCTGTTCCGTTGGCATATCCCTTCACCCATCGCGCTGGGATACCGACTGAGCGGAGCATTACAACCATCGATGTAGAAAAATTGTCACAATAGCCACGCTTCGTTTCGAATAGGAACTGATCGACATAGTCTTGATCCTCTGCAGGAACCGCTACATCATCAGTCTCATAAGTAAATCCGCTCCGCTTGAAGTATTGTTCAATTGCCTTTGCTCTATCATAATCCGTTTTACGCCCTTCTACTGTGTCGGCCGCTAATGTTCGGACACGATCCGGCAGTTCTTCAGGCAGCTGCAGATAGCGCTGATCGATATACATAAGTTCCGAATTTGTGACCGGTGTCTTCAGCTGTGTATAGCTGTATTCCGGTGCACTGTAGACGACTTCGTATTGAGTAAGGGGACGGTTGCTGCCATCCGGAGCTTTCGTATTGAAGCGCTCAGTTCCCCTCTCCTGGTATAGACGGACATCAGGTTCGTCAAACAGTACCGACATGATGCCATACGGCTGCAGAACATAGGCTCTATCTATTTCAGGGTAGACATGCGCCGACTTCGCCTCCTCATTCATGTTAGGCCAAATAGAAGTAAACGCCTCTTCCTGCAGTACTTCATATTCATCGTTTATACCATCAGTTATCGATTCCCATCCTTTTGATGTATAAAAATCCTTCGTTTCAATACGCCAATACTGCTTGTCCGGAGAATGAATCGTAAAGACAACCGTATCGTCAGCTTCGAAAGATCCGCCCAGGCGGCTATCATCTTCCCCTATTCCCACCTGGGACATGGAATTTTGTCCGCCTTTTCCAGATAGATTTTTAATATATGGAACCGGATCCGGCCACTGCGGCGCTGCTTTGGGCAGCAGTACAGCAATGAATCCGACCACTACAATCGTTATTGTCATTGGCAGGATATAGCGAATATATTTAGAAAAGGCAAATGTCGTTCCTGTTTGTGTAATCAGACGCTTCATATAGAGCAGCGCTGTCATCACCAGCCCAAGTAATACAACCTTTACAATGGCCGCTTTTCCGTCGTACGTCGTAAATGTATCCAATGTAGAAATAAAGAATACTGTCAGCACAAAGAAATAAAAAATCGTCTTTCTAACAGTTAACCAATGATGGATTAAATAAATCAGCATCCAAATAAGGACGAAAAAGAGGAGTGAACGGAATGGGTCCGTTACAACTTCCCAATCTCCCGCCAGTAAAAGAGCGATATTTGTACGAATATCCGTGGCCAAAAATTGGATACCTGCACCGCTAAATACTGTTCCGTCCGTATAAACACGGACAATAAACCAGGAAATATAGACAATTTTAATAACCCATGAAATAAGGAACGATACTTCAAAAATATTTAATAGAAATGCAATCGCGATAAACAGCAAAAGCAGCTCCAGGTGACCTGTGGATGTCAATTCCACCACAGGCACTAACCATTCTCGTAAAATCAAAAATAAAATAATATAGTAAAGTGTCATTTCTATATAGTATGTTGACTCTTTTTTCACGGCTTATTCACCTCCGTGAATGCCTGACCGAACATCTCTTTTGTAATATAGATTACCCTGCTATTCGAAAATCTTACAGAAGCCCCTTTATAATCTGCATATTGGTCCTTTGCCACAACGACAAAACACACGACAGCCCGCGCATATTTCGAGCCATTCATCAAAAATGCTTTGAGGTCATCCGTCAATGAACCTGTCACTAAAATTAATATGGAGCTATTTAGTTCTCTTTCATTACGCAGGAGCTGTTCCATCGGCAATCCTGAATCTGCCTTAATAACTGCCAAATACTGCATAATTTGCTCTAACTGTGCCTCTGTCCTTATAGCTGGATAAAACACACGGCTATCTCCGCCGGATAAAAAGGCAACGTCGCCATTTCTCGCAACAATTGCCTGCAGCATCGATGCCGTTAGCTCTACTACCTCCTCAAATTGGCTGGAGGTCGTTCGGTCGATGCAGACAAAAAGCTTTTGAGACTGGCGATCCTCAAATTCCTTTGTCCGCAGTTCTCCATTTTTCGCAAATGACTTCCAGTGAATCCATGAAAAGCGGTCGCCAGCCTGATAATCACGGACACCTGTGACAAGCGTCGTATCTTTAGCAATCGAATACTTTGCCGCCAAGGCTCCCTGATCGTATTGTACTTGTAGAGAGGTATAGTTCATATCGACTGTATGCGGGTAGACAAGTAACGTATATGGCTGTTTAATGACTTGCTTTCGAGTAACCCAGCCAAAAAAGTCCGTCGCCGTTACTTCCAGCGCCGATAAAATATGTTCCCCCCGCTGCATATCTTCAAGCTCATATGTCCATTCAAAAGAACGGCGCCATCCAGCAAAAAAGAGATTGCTTGAACGACCCCCAGCAATCCTGTAGAAACGCTCATCCATATCTACTTCACGTACAAGCAGGAATACGATTGGCAGCAAGGTATTATTATGAAAACGAACCGTTACCTTCGCCTTTCCGCCACGCTGAAGCTTAGAAGGGAAAACCTCTCTTTCCACCCTGCTTATGCGAACCGGAATTATGGCAAGCAGCAGAGAATACAGCAAGAATGGCAAAAGGGTAAAGAAAATGAACCAGCTTACAAAACCGCCCTGGAACATCGCAAAGCAGAATGTTAACGCAAGTAGACCGATCACTGTTAAAAAACGGGACCCTTGTCTTATCCCTTTCATCATATTTCGCATATTCATGAATCGGCAAACCTTTTGACAGGCACAAATGTCTGCTGGATGACCTGGCTGATAATCTGCTCAGGCGTAACTCCTTCATACCGTGCCTCAGGAGCTAGAATCAACCGATGCCCAAATACAAACGGTGCCAAATACTTTACATCATCTGGTTTTACAAAATCTCTTCCCTGCATAAATGCATAGGCCTGCGATGCTTTCATCAGAGCAACGGAAGCACGGGGGCTGACACCGAGATATACACGTGAATGCTCACGGGTAGCCCTCGCAATATCAACAATATAACCTTTCACACTATCTTCTATATAGACTTCCCGGACAGCCCGCTGCAAGGATAGCAGCTCTTCCACCGTCATTACAGATGTAATTTCTTCAATCGGCTGCTTATTTTCTGCCCGGCGCAGGACTTCAATTTCCTGCTGAACAGAAGGGTAGCCCATTCTAATTTTCAATAAAAAGCGATCCAGCTGCGCCTCTGGCAGTGGATATGTACCTTCGTATTCAATCGGATTTTGCGTTGCCATAACAAAGAAAGGCTTCTGGATGGAAAGTGTTTCTCCATCAACTGTAATCGATGCCTCTTCCATTGCTTCCAAAAGAGCAGCCTGTGTTTTAGGGGATGTCCGGTTAATTTCATCGGCCAAGATGATATTTCCGACTATTGGTCCTGGACGGAATTCAAATTGCAGAGTTTTCGGATTGTAAATCGATACCCCAACTACATCAGACGGCAATAAATCCGGCGTAAATTGAATCCGTTTGAAATTTGCACCAACTGATTTTGCAAGCGAGCGCACCATCATTGTTTTCCCGACACCCGGTACGTCCTCAAGCAGTACATGTCCGCCTGTAAGTAGGGCGACAATGCTTAGTTCAGCAACTTCACGCTTGCCAATCATAACCTTTTCTATATTTTCTAGTACAGCCTGAATATGTTCCTGCATATGTAGCCTCCTTGAATTTTTAAACAACAATTGTTTGAATTTTCTAGATTAATACAAGCATATCGAAAAGACCGAGTGAATACAACTTATTCCATAGTAAGACAGGCAAAAAGACAAGGTCTATATACCCTTATCAAGTCCTTTTTCAGCTAATCGGATTTTTCAAGGCTTCACTATGAGTTATCCCTCCAGCTTCCTTATATTTTATATCCATTTATAGCCCATAGAAAAGTCACTTGAACATGAGCCTGTTCAAGTGACTATATAGATGTACGATATGTGTCATTACACCGCTTCATTTTACTTATGTAATTTACCTGCTGGGACTGTCTTAACAATTGATTCCGTAAAGCAGCCATCGTATCGGCTTCAAATTGGATACCCTTGATTAAAATATGCTGACCCTTATTAACAAGTACTTTCTTTTGCACGGGTGGCTTTTTCTTCTTTCCCTGCTTTTGCTGCTGTCTATGGAAGTCATCAAGCGAACGACCTTCATTCATGAGGGTAAATGCCTCACCAGCTTCCAAGTTCCTTTTTGACTTGCTGTATATATTGCCTGCTACGGCGCCCACACGTGTCGTCCTCATTCATACACCTCCTAAAGACTGTGCTATTTTTACAGCACGAAAACCTATATTTTCTTATTTTTTAAGAAAACCGCACTGCAAACTCGCAGCACGGCTGAAGGAACAGCCCCTTCACAAGCTGTTGAAGGGACTGCGCATCCTTTCTTATTTCCAGAAATCATCGAATATCGTAATCGGCAGCTGCCGTTTATGCTCGGAGCGAAGATAATGCCCTTCTAGTATTTTTTGCGCTTCTTCAGGGATTTCCTTGCCCTCTAAGTAATCATCAATTTGTTCATACGTTAAACCAAGCGCTACCTCATCAGGCAGAGATGGGCGTTCTTCCTCCAAGTCTGCTGTAGGTACCTTTAAATATAAATGCTTTGGACAGTTCAAATGAGCCAGCATTTGCTTGCCTTGTCGTTTGTTCAAGCGGAAAAGGGGCATCAAATCGGCACCGCCATCTCCGAACTTTGTAAAAAATCCAGTGATAGCTTCAGCAGCATGATCCGTGCCAAGGACAACAGCGTTATGCATGGCTGCTATAGAATATTGCACCTTCATACGCTCGCGTGCCTTTTCGTTCCCTTTCGCGAAATCACTTAGTTCAATGCCCGCTTCCTCCAGCGCATGTCTGCTGGCATCTACTGCTCCTTTAATATTTACTGTATAAACCTTATCCGGCTGAATGAAATCAAGCGCATCCTGACAATCCTGTTCATCTGCCTGTACACCGTATGGAAGACGTACAGCCATGAATGCATATTTCTTTTCACCGGCCTCTTCATTTAGCTCATCGACCGCCATTTGCGCCAGCTTACCAGCCAATGTAGAGTCCTGCCCTCCGCTGATTCCCAAAACAAAGCCTCTAATAAAGCGATGCTTTTTCGCATATTCCTTCATAAAATCGATGGACTTACGGATTTCTTCTTCTACATTAATCTCAGGCGATACATGCAGTTCTTCAATAATTCGCTTTTGTAAATCTGACATAACGAAACCCTCCTTACCGGTTTTCGAGTGCTTCTACCATCTCTCGCGCCTCTTGGATATTACGCATTTTGTTATCCCAACATTTTTGACTTAAATCTACAGGATACTCTTCCGGGTTCATCGCACGTTTATACTCATCCCACAGCAATTCCAGATTTTCAAATGCATACTGGCGCATTTCCAATAATGATGGGTTTTCATAGACAATCTCCCCATCTTTAATTGCTTCTATATGAAGGTTTTTTGCCTCAAAGTTTGTAACAAACTTCGAAACAAATGTATGCACAGGATGGAACATTTTTAAATGCTCTTCTTCCTGAGGATTTTCATCCGCCATTGCAATATAATCACCCTCTGATTTGCCATTTGTCTTATTAATGATGCGGTACACACGTTTCAACCCTGGAGTTGTCACTTTTTCGGCATTTGCCGAAATTTTGATTGTATCTTCCATTACCCCATTTTCGTTCTCAATAGCCACCATTTTATAGACTGCCCCTAAAGCCGGCTGGTCATAAGCGGTTATAAGCTTTGTACCGATTCCCCACATATCAACGCGTGCGCCCTGAGCCTTTAAATTTAAAATTGTATACTCATCAAGGTCATTGGAAACAATGATCTTTGCATTCGGGAAACCGGCCTCATCCAGCATCTTACGGGCTTCCTTCGATAAGAAAGCGATATCTCCACTGTCCAAACGAATACCAATAAAGTTAATTTTGTCCCCCAGTTCTTTTGCTACCTGTATCGCAGTAGGAACACCTGACTTCAGCGTATTGTACGTATCTACTAAGAACACACAGTCATGGTGGCGTTTTGCATAAGAATGGAATGCCTCATAATCACTTTTATATGCCTGAACAAGTGCGTGTGCATGTGTCCCGGATACAGGAATACCAAACATTTTCCCAGCTCGGACGTTTGAAGTGGATTCAAAGCCGCCGATTACAGCAGCACGCGCTCCCCAAAGCGCGGCATCCATTTCCTGAGCCCGGCGTGTACCGAATTCCATTGCCACTTCGTCTTTTAACACTTGTTTGATACGGCTTGCCTTTGTAGCAATCAATGTTTGGAAATTTACGATATTCAGCAGCGCTGTTTCCACTAATTGAGCTTCTACAAGCGGTGCTTCAATACGCACGATCGGCTCATTAGCAAATACCAGCTCCCCCTCTGCCATTGAATACATAGAGCCTGTAAAGCGAACATCCTTTAAATATGCTAAAAAGTCTTCCTTATACCCAAGTTCTTCACGCAAATAGGCTAAATCAGATTCTGTGAAGCGGAAGTTCCTTAAATAATCCAGCATGCGCTCAAGGCCCGCAAATATTGCATATCCATTTCCAAATGGCAGCTTACGGAAGTACAGTTCAAATACAGCTTTCCGATTATGGATGCCATCTGCCCAATAACTCTCTGCCATATTAATTTGGTAAAGATCTGTGTGGAGTGTCAAGCTATCATCTTCAAATTTTGCTCTCATTAAAAGTCCCTTCTTCCGAAACATAATTAGTCATAGTATACACTATTTAGTCGGTGACAAGGCACGCAAGGTGCTCAGTTAATTTAATTAGTCAGGATTATTCACATATCCCCCTCTTTTATATATTCATTTTATTACATCCCATACATTTTTTCTGTTTATATCACTTCGAGATAAAACTCATCGATTTTTTATGTTAGTTTTCCTTACATATTTTATTGATTTTATACAACCGTTCTTTTAATATGTTAATTAATATAACACGAGGAGTTGTTGAGCATGAAGAAAATCGAAGCAATCATCCGTCCGGAAACTTTTCCAGCAGTACGTGAAGGATTAGCAAAAGAAGGCATCGATGGACTAAGCATCTCTGAAATAGCTGGCGCAGGCCGCCAAGAAGGACGCACAGGACTATTCCGCGGCAACTCCTATTCGATGGAATTTTCCCCAAAGCTAAAGCTTGAAATGGTCGTAGACGATTCAAAAGTTCAGCCGATCGTTAATCTTATTTTACAGGAGGCTGTAACAGGTCAAGTAGGTGACGGTAAAATTTTCATCTTTCCGGTGGAACAGGCAATCCGCATCCGGACAAAAGAAGCTGGTACTGCGGCTATTCATTAAGAAGGAGGAAATTAAATGACAAACGAAGCATTAGAACTTTCAATTAACCTTGTTTGGGTTATGCTCGGCGCCATATTAGTTTTTTTCATGCACGCAGGATTCGCTATGGTAGAGGCTGGGTTCACTCGCTCTAAAAACACTGTGAACATCTTAATGAAAAATGTATTGACTATCTCCATTGGCGGCATCGTTTATTTTTTAGCAGGATACGCCCTCATGTTTGGTGATACTGCTGGGGGATTCATTGGAACAACTGGATTTGCCATGCAGGGAGTGGATGATATCGCCTTCTTCGTATTCCAGGCGATGTTCGCTGCTACGTGTGCCACAATTATTTCCGGTGCCGTCGCCGAACGTACCAATATTAACGCTTATATGGCGATTGTTGTTGTCATGACATTATTCATCTATCCCGTTGTCGGTCACTGGATATGGCAAGGTGACGGCTGGATCACTGCAATGGGATTCGTAGACTTTGCAGGTTCGACAGTCGTTCATTTAACAGGTGCAATCGGTGCATTGGTAGCAGCTGCTATAATCGGGCCGCGCATCGGTAAATATGAGGATAGGCGTGTCAATGTTCTCCCCGGTCACTCGATCCCACTCGGCGCTTTAGGCGTATTTATTCTTTGGCTGGGCTGGTTCGGATTCAACGGCGCCTCCACATTGGCAGCTGACCCTGAATTGGTTCCTTCCGTTATTGCCAATACATTTTTATCTGCTTCAGCTGGTGTTATTGCAACAGCTTTCTATACAAAATTCCGCTACAGCCATATCGATGGTTCCTTGACGCTAAACGGTGCCTTAGCGGGGCTTGTTGGTATTACAGCAGGTGCTGCAAATGTATCATTGACAGGAGCAATCGCCATAGGTGCTATTGCCGGACCTCTTTTAGTAGAGGGTGTTCGTTTCATTGAATGGAAACTAAAGATTGATGACCCAGTTGGAGCAGTAGCAGTTCATGGGTTATGCGGTATCTGGGGTACATTGGCAGTCGGCTTATTTGATATAGCCGGCGGCGGTGGTCTATTTTACGGAGGCGGTGCAGAACTGCTGGGCGTTCAGGCTATAGGTGTATTGGCAGTTATTGGATGGACGTCCATCACAGTGGGCATCAGCCTCAGTATCATCAAAATATTCGTCCCTTTACGTGTAACCCAAGAAGAGGAGATAACAGGGCTGGATCTTATAGAGCATGGTGCATATGCCTATGAGTATCAGCAGGATGTCTTCAAAGGCGTTGCCGGGAAGAATGATACATTTGCACAGCGGTTAACCACCCTTGGTGCGAAACCCCATTCCGTACAAGAAAAGCAGGTGTAGCTCCCAGCAAGACCCTAGTTCCTTTTCAAGTATCGTCCCCCAAACGATATATTGAGTAAGGAGCCCAAATCTTTCAAACATAATGGAAGAAAACTCAACCCCTCTTGAGTTTTCAAGCGCAGGCAAAGTTCCCCTAAGCTTTGTCTGCGCTTTTTTGCGTTATAATAAGGTGTAAATTTTTATAAACAGCTTCCAAAAGTATGGAGAAGAAAATAGATTAAGGAGAATGCATTGTGAATCTTGAACCTGCAATAGAATTACGCGACCTTTGCTTTACAGCGAAAGAACGTAGGATTTTACACAACCTCAATGGGATCTTTTATAAAGGAAAAATTACAACCCTTGTGGGTCCTTCTGGTGCCGGGAAGACGACATTGCTCAAAATGTGCAATGGATTACTCGTTCCTACAAGCGGAGACATCTTCATCGGTAACCAGCCGATACAGGAATTCGAGCCGACAACCCTTCGCCGCAAAGTAGGCATCGCTTTACAGAGCGCCCCCATTCTCCGGAGTTCTGTGTACGAAAACTTAGCATTACCGCGTACTCTGCAAGGGGAGCACCTTACAGAAGAAGAGGCCGTTTCCGCCTTGGAAAATGTCCAGCTCGATGCCTCTTTTTTACATCGCGAAGCAACAGAGCTATCAGGTGGACAAAGACAGAGGCTGTCTATCGCTCGGACACTTATTAACAAATCAGATATTTTATTGCTTGATGAAATCACTTCAGCGCTTGACCCAACATCCGTAAAAGAAATCGAGGAGCTTATTTTAAAAATCAACCGCAAATACGGCGTGACAATTATTTGGATTACACATAACTTGCAGCAAGCAAGAATATTGAGCGATTTTACATGGATTTTACACAATGGCGAGCTCCTTGCATCCGGCGATGTATCCCTTCTAGAAGGTTCTGATATTCCAGCTGTTCAGCAGTTCTTGAATGGAGGTGCCCGATGACATACGGTACACTCTCTCTCACTTTGATTTTCATCTTTATCCCTTTTGTGTTGTCAAAGTCGTTAAAGCTTGGTCTTGAAAAAGATATTACCATTGCAACTATCCGGTCTGTTGCACAGCTTTTAGCCATTGGATATGTTCTTCACTTCATATTTGAAACAGATAGCTTCGTGTATATATTGCTTATGGTTTTATTTATAATCATCGTTGCCACATTAAATGCACGAAAGAAGGGTATAGGAATACCAGGTATAACCGCGAAAATCGCCGTCACATTAATTACGGTCGAACTTGTCACACAAGGCGTATTGCTCGGACTTGGAATCGTCCCGGCAACCGCTCAGTATATTATTCCAATCAGCGGAATGATGATCGGAAATGCAATGGTACTCTCTGTCCTTTTCCTGAATCGCTTCCGAGCTGAACTTGAAGCAAACGAAAACGAAATCGAGTTGATTCTATCGCTTGGAGGTACTCCAAAGCAGGCTGTTCACCGGCATTTAATGAGTGCTATTAAAGCAAGTATGATTCCTACAATTGAATCGCAAAAGACAATTGGGCTTGTCCAGCTTCCCGGCATGATGAGCGGTCAAATCATCGGTGGGGCTGATCCAATTCAAGCTGTTCAGTTTCAAATCCTCATTATTTTTGCCTTGCTGACATGTGCTACCTTAGCAAGCGTCATTTTAGGTTTTCTCGTCTACCCGACATTGTTTAATGAACGGATGCAGCGTATTGCTGTTTTAAGAAAATAATGTGTCCTAAAAAGGAAGGGAAAATCCCGTCTATGTTATAATTTATGGAAAGAAAGCGAGGGATTATGGATGGCATTACGTGATATATTACTTAATTTATCGAAAAATGAAACAATGAATACGGCAGCACAAAAATACGGCTTGAGGCTTGGTGCCCAAAATGTTATTGCCGGTACTAATGTAGAGGAAATGATTGAAAGTGTACAAAAGCTGAATGCTGAGGGCATAGAAGCCACAATTGATCACCTTGGAGAATTCGTATATGACGAAGCCATTGCCACTAAGGCAAAGGAAGATATTTTAGAAGTCATCGAAGCAATTCATACACAGCAATTGAATGCTCATATTTCAGTGAAGCCCTCCCAGGTAGGGTTGGATATTGACATCGATTTTTGTTATGACAACTTACGGGAAATTGTCGAGTACGCCTCCCGTTATGGCATTTTTGTTAACCTGGATATGGAAGACTATTCACGACTGCAGTCAACACTCGATATACTCGAGGAGTTGAATAAAGTATTCGATAATGTCGGTACTGTCATACAAGCCTATCTTCTGCGTTCAAAGAAAGATATCGAAAAATTCACAGATTACCGCCTTCGTATCGTGAAAGGTGCTTATCAGGAATCTGAAGAGGTAGCCTATCAGGATAAGCTAGATATCGATATTAACTTTTTAGAGCTCATTGAATATCATTTATTGCATGGAAAGTTTACGTCCATCGCCACACATGACCATAATATCATCAGCCATATAAAACGATTTGCTGCAGATCACAATATTTCTCACGAGAAGTTTGAATTCCAGATGCTATACGGATTCCGTGCTGATCTTCAGAAGGAACTGGCAAAGGAATACAAGTTCTGCACCTATGTCCCATTCGGAAAAGATTGGTACGGCTATTACATGCGTCGTTTAGCAGAACGTCCGCAAAATATTAACCTCGTCACAAAACAAGTATTTAACAAGAAGACGAACACCATTTTAGCAGTAGCAGCTGGTGCCTTTATTCTTGGCCGTATAACAAAGAAAAAGTAAACAGCATTACTACCACCCTTGAGTTTAAGCTTTTTTCTTTCAGTACAGAGTATTGAATATAGGATAACTAAAAAGCGGCAGGATTCCCCTGCCGCTTTACTTATTCCAACCTTTTTCCTTAAAGCGCTGTATCGCTTCGATCCGGTTGCCTACACCCAATTTATCTAATATAGTAGAGATATAATTACGGACTGTCCCCGCTGATAAATATAATTCAGCAGCTATTTCTTTTGTGGTTTTCCCTTCGGCTACCAGCTCAAGCACCTGGCTTTCCCGGTCCGTCAGAGGATTTTCGCTATCATCTTCATACACAAAGTCCACCAGCTCTGGTGCATAGATGCGTCGGCCCTCCATAATAATACGGATGGAGTTAACAAGCTCCTCAATCGGGCTATCTTTCAGCAAATAGCCCCGTACTCCTGCCTTCCGTGCCCGCTCGAAATACCCAGGACGTGCAAAGGTTGTCAAAATGATAACTTTACAACCTTCATCCTTTAATGCTTCCGCAGCATCCAATCCCGTTTTCACCGGCATCTCTATGTCCATAATGCAGATGTCCGGCTTCAGGCTGCGTACTTGCTCAATGGCTTCTTCTCCATTTTTCGCAAGACCTACAACTTCCATATCTTCTTCCAAACTAAGCAGCGACTTCATTGCGCCAAGCAGCATCCCCTGGTCTTCTGCTATCACAATTCGAATCATGCTTCTTCACTTCCTTTTTGATGTGTAATCGCCACAGGAATATGCACAATCAATTCTGTACCTTGTCCCTTTTTCAGCTCTACCGTGCCGTTAATGAATTCGATGCGCTCCCGCATACCCTTCAGACCACTCCCTGTCGAAGAGAATTTCTTTTCCATACCAACTCCATTATCTTTAACAGAAAGAGATAACTCATTTTCATTTTGTAGAATGGTTACCGTACAGAGCGTTGCGCGACTATGTTTCACCACATTGGTTACTGCTTCCTTTAGACACATACTCACTACATTTTCGTAAAGGGCAGGCATTCGAATGGCCTTCGAGTCTCCTACCAGCTTAAACTCTATTTCAGCAGCTTTTAAAATCTGCTCTACCCGCAATAGCTCTTCTTCTACTCTAACTGCCCGCATATCTGCCACGAGCTCACGTACCTCTTTTAAAGCACTGCTCGCTGTCTGGCGTATATCCTTAATCTCACTAATAGCCTGCTGCGGATTCTTCTCGATTAGTCTGGCAGCTAAATCACTCTTCAAACCAATCATCGAGAGCTTTTGCCCCAATGTATCATGAAGATCCCGCGCAATTCGCTGGCGTTCTTCATGGATAATCAATTCTGAAATCCGGTCCTTTGCCGTTTCTAATTCGCTTTCTAAGTTTTCCCGTTTATTTCGCGTAAAGAGGGTGAATGGCAACAGCACAACACCAATGACCGCAATGATAATAAACGGCGTCTGTGTAAGAAACATATCCAGGAAAATAAAATAGCCCGCTACGATAGAAAGTACCGTAAACCCGATATGGAGACCATACATAATGTAAAAGCCTACCGTCTGTCTGATATTTCCAATGAAAAATGCTGTAAATAAAGATAAATATATATAGCCGAACATCAGCGTCATCGCAATATTCAACACCATTTGAAAGCTGATCCACATATATACAAGGCCCGTCTTCGCCTGGAAAGAAAATTTATGACATAAAAAATAGAGCAGAATCATTGCAAGGCCAACACCGACATAAAGCGGACTAAACTCGCGCACAATGAAAAAGAACGGCATAATGCAAAAAATAACCCATATGTAGATACTCAGCCATGGACTTTTAGGAATAATACTGTACCAGCTTTGCATAATATCCTCATTTCTTTTTCTTCTATTATAGCAAAAGGAGGTCGCCAAAACACCAAGCCCCCCCTTCCTCATGTTAGCCTCTTCAGTTACTAAACTATTTTTACTTTAGAAAATAAAAGTGCAGACAAAGTTGACGGCATCAACTTTGCCTACACTTCTTATAATTAAATCATTTACTTTAGCTATTACGCAGCTTTAGAAGAATGCTTTGAACGCTGCGCAATAATTTCTTCTGCTTCCTTGAACGTTACAAATTTCTTTTGCTGTGGATCATACAGCTTATAGCGGACGGATTCAAAACTTGTCGTTAATGTAATCGTTGTTGCCCGCTGCAATGGCGGAACAGCTTCGTGTGCTGCCTCTAAATGGTAATTAGGTACACGCGGCGATAAATGATGCACGTGGTGGAAGCCGATATTGCCCGTGATCCACTGCAAAAGCTTCGGCAGCTTATAATACGAACTGCCTTCAACAGCTGCCTTCACATAATCCCATTCTTCGTTGTATTCGAAATAGGAATCTTCATACGTGTGCTGAATATAGAACAGCCATATACCAAGTGCTCCTGCAATAAACAGCGTAACACCATAAACTAAAAGAACTGCCTGCCAGCTTGTCAGCCACACAAGAGAGCCTAAAACAATTACCATAGCCAGCGTCGTTAGATGAGTATTGATTCGTTCTTTCTTCTTCGCATCACTGCGGTTGAAACGGTTCAGCACAAGAACCATATAGATTGGCCCAAGTCCAAACATTACAAGCGGATTCCGGTAAAGACGGTAACCGAAACGTCCCAGCTTTGATTTTTCCATGTATTCCTCAACCGTTAACATATCGATATCCCCGATACCGCGCTTGTCCAAGTTCGAGCTCGTTGCATGATGAATTGTGTGCTCGCGCTTCCATTTTTCATACGGGAAGGAAGTCAATACACCTGTTACAAACCCCACGTAATCGTTCGCTTTTTTACTTTTGAAAAATGAACCGTGTGTACAATCATGGAAAATAATGAATGTTCGTACTACAAAGCCAGCCGCCACAACACTACAAGCAACAGTCAGCCAAGGAGAGAATTGCAATAAATAAAAACCTGCAATCCACGCAACTAATAAAGGTCCAAGTGTGTTCACCATTTGCATAATGCTTTTACGTCTCTCCGACTTAGCAAATGGTGCCACCTCTTTTCTTAATTTTTTTGTTTTCTCCGCATCTGTAAGGATGGTTGTCATATAATCCCTTCTTTCTTACTGTTAATTCGCTATCACTAGCATAATAAGAAAGTGGTAGGACCACTAGAAGCAAACATCATTTTTTTTATATGACAGTTGTCATATGACACAACAAAATAGACGAGGGTAGACAGCCTGTCCTATTGATCAACCCGTTTATTGAAAGGAAGCGGCTTGCTGACATAGTATCCGGCATTCTTCGACTATATAAGCTGTTCCATCCCCTGCTGTGACCCTCAACATTCAGGTGCTTTATCCTCGTAAAAATGCGGTGACAATTGTCTCGCCTTTAGCAGAAATACGAATTTCATTCACTAAGGAGCGGGCAATTTTCAGGCAGCCAATCCGGGCTATTATATTTTTCTAATATACTCGATATAGGAAGAAGTATATATTGCACCTGTTATTTATAATTCTAACTGGTACATGTCTAAATCAAGCCATTTTTCAAATTTATAACCTACATTCTCAAGCGTACCTTTGTAGGTAAAACCAAGCTTTTCATGCATATATTTGCTGCCATCATTGCTGGCATCAATACAAGCAATCATCGTTTTATAATGCCGGGCTTTTGCTTCTTCGATCAACTGGAGCATCAACGCCTTTGCGATGCCGCGTCTTTGAAAATTTTCATGTACATAGACAGAGTTTTCGATTGTATACTGATATGCAATATGCGGACGGAATTTTCCATATGTAGCATAGCCCCCTACTTTCCCATCTACCTCATAGATAAGTATCGGCTCTCCTGCCTCTACCTTTCCATCAAACCATGCCATACGTTCTTCAAATGTTTGTTCCTCATATAAATAGATAGCTGTACTATGGCAAATGTTATAGTTAAAAATTTCCAGTATATCAGCTACATCTTCACGTGTTGCTTGTCTAATCATTCTTCTTCCTCCTTTTAATTGAAAGAAGCTCCTGCTAAAGCAGGAGCAGTGAACTTATTATACATTAAAGTATCTTGCATCAGGATGGGCAAAAACAATTGCCGATACACTTGCTTCCGGCTCCATCATAAACCCTTCCGTCAAGTGAACATCTATATCCTCTGGTTTCAACAGCTTGAACAGTTTTTCTTGATCTTCGAGGTTTGGACAAGCTGGATAGCCAAAGCTAAAGCGCTGTCCTTGGTATTTTGCTGCAAAGCGGTCGCGCATCGTAAAATCAACATCATCCGGGAAACCCCATTGGTCGCGTATTTCCTGATGAATACGCTCTGCAAATCCTTCAGCAAGCTCTAGTGCGGTCGCTTGCAGAGCATGACTTTCGAGAAATTTCCCTTCTTCCTTTAACATACGTGACTTCTCAGATACACCGTGCCCAGCTGTTACAACCATCAGCGCAATATAATCCATCTCACCGGATTCCTTTGTTTTCAGGAAATCCGCAAGGCATAGATGAGGCGTTTTTGCCTGACGAGGGAAAGTGAAACGCTCGATTTCTGTGACACCATCTTCCGCATAGACTACTACATCATCTCCCTCAGCCTGCGCCTTGAAGAATTGATACATACCCGACGGCTTTAATGTCGTATCGTTCAAGTAGCCATCAACAAGCTCTTTTAGCTGTACAGCGCGCTCATCACCCTCGGCAATAGCCTTTTCTACATTGGCCTTAAAACCTAAATGGTGGCCGATTAATGTACGCATATTCACATACGGATATAAATGTGAGACCGCATAGTCCCGCTTCACATGGCGTATAAGATCTTTGGGTTCAAAGACAGATGCATCCGCTACAGTGCGGACCGGTTTCGGCATCTCAGCAACCGGGCGCTGCGTACGTTTACTGTCTGCCTCTAATCGTTTTTCAATGGAAGCCCTTAATTCCTCTTCAAGCTTCCCGCGCTCTGTTGGATTCACAAGACGGTTTGCCATCTCTAATCCTTCCATCGCATCTTTCGAGTAAATGACAGGACCCTCATAATTTGGCGCAATTTTTGTTTCTGTAAAGCGGCGTGAAAGAGCGGCTCCTCCTACCATGATCGGAACATTAATGTCTGCTTCCTTAAAGTCTTGGGCAGTCAGGACCATCTGCTGAGCAGATTTAACAAGCAGACCGGACAATCCTACAAAATCAGGCTTTTCCTTTCTGATGGCCTCAATCAATTCTGCCGGTGTTACTTTAATGCCTAAATCCACTACCTTAAAGCCATTGTTCGACAGGATAATATCGACTAGATTTTTCCCGATATCATGCACGTCTCCTTTGACAGTGGCCAGCACCATTTTGCCCTTGCTCGCTGAGTTCTCGGATTTTTCCATGAACTGTTCAAGATGCCCTACCGCCGCCTTCATGACACCTGCGGATTGCAGTACTTCTGCAACGATTAATTGATTATCATTGAACAGGCGCCCTACTTCAGCCATGCCTTCCATTAACGGTCCATTAATAATATCAAGCGGGGCATCAAACATTTCCAATGCTTGATTTAAATCATCGATCAAGCCTTCCTTCGTTCCTTCCAGTATGTAGTAAGCCAAACGCCCCTCTACTGTTTCAGGTAAAGATACTGCTGTTTTTTCCTTCTTTTTATCACGATAGAATTCTGTAAAATCCGCCAGTGTCTGATCATTCGTGCGGAAAATGAGATCATTCGCCAGCTTAATTTCTTCTTCTGGAATAGATGCATAACGCTCCAGCTTTTCCGTATTAACGATTGCGTAATCAAGCCCTGCCTGTGTACAGTGGTATAAATAAACTGCATTCAGTACTTCACGGCCAACCGGCGGCAAACCGAATGAAATATTACTTACACCAAGTACCGTCAATGTCCGTGGCAGTTTCTCCTTAATCAGGCGTATGCCTTCAATCGTTTCTTCTGCTGCACCGATATACTGCTCATCCCCTGTACCTACCGGGAACATAAGCGGATCAAAAATAATATCTTCCGGAGCCAGCCCCCATTTTTCCGTTAATAGTTGATAGGAGCGCTCTGCCACCTCAAGCTTGCGTTCACGGGATACGGCCATTCCCGTTTCATCGATCGTCCCCACCACAACTGCTGCCCCGTATTTTTTCACAAGCGGCATAACAGCGTCGAACCGTTCTTCTCCGTCCTCTAGGTTAATAGAATTGATAATTGCTTTTCCCTGACAGAATTTCAGTGCTTCCTCCATCACCTTTTCGTCCGTCGAGTCAATGACAATAGGCACCTTTACCTTCTTCACCACTTCAGGCATAAACTGGCGCATATCCTCTACTTCATCACGGTCTGGGTTTGCTAGGCAAATATCAACAACATGGGCACCGTTCTTTACTTGTGCACGAGCTATTTCAGCAGCCTCTTCAAACTTACCGTCGATAATCAGCTGCTTAAATTTACGAGAACCGATTACATTTGTCCGTTCTCCAATAAAGAGCGGACGCATAGAATCGTCATACTGCAGCGGTTCAATACCTGATACAGCATGACCATGTGTCTGCTCTGGACGTTTACGAGGTATGTAGTCCTCCACTGCCTCGCGGATAGCGGCGATATGGGCAGGTGTTGTTCCGCAGCAGCCCCCCACAATATTCAGCCATCCTTTTTCTGCAAAGCCCCGCAATTTTTTCGAAAGTGAATCCGGGGTTTCGTGGTAGCATCCTTCTTCATCCGGAAGCCCTGCATTTGGGTAGCAGCTGACATAGCTTGTCGCAAGCTCTGACAATGAACGGATATGGTCTGTCATGAACTCCGGACCTGTCGCACAGTTCAAGCCTACTGACAACGGATTGATATGTTCAATGGAAATGTAGAACGCCTCGATTGTCTGTCCAGCAAGCGTCGTACCCATAGGTTCAATTGTTCCGGAAATCATGACAGGAAGCTCTACACTTAACTCATCAAACGCTCGCTTGATACCAACTGTCGCAGCTTTTACATTCAGCATATCCTGGCTCGTCTCTAATAGGATAAGATCTGCCCCCGCTTTAACAAGAGCATGCGCCTGCAGGTAGAAGTTTTCTTCAAGTTCCTCAAATGTAATGCCCCCTGTTACAGAAAGCGTTTTTGTTGTGGGCCCCATCGCCCCCGCTACAAAACGCGGCCATTCTGGAGTTGAAAACTCCTCAGCTGCTACTTTCGCCAATTCTACAGCACGTACATTGATTTCCTCAGCTTTATGGCCAAGCGCGTATTCATTTAATACAATCGGTGTTCCGCCAAATGTATTTGTACAGATGATGTCTGCCCCTGCCTCTAAATAGGCCTGGTGTACCTTCTTAATAACATCAGGGCGTGTGAGTACTAAATTTTCATTACAGCCATCGAGCTCTTCCCCACCAAAGTCCTCCGGTGTCAATTGTTCGTTTTGCAGCATTGTGCCCATTGCACCGTCGATGATTAATATTCGCTTTTCAAGTTGTTCATAAATGGGATGGTTAAGCATTTGTCTGTACTCCTTTATACTGTGCATCGAGTTCTTTTACGTAATCCATCAGCTGCAAGGTCATATCGTATCGCAAAAATGGTGTAATCAGATAAATACCATTGAAGTATTCACATGCTGTATCGAGCAGTTCCTTCGCAATCGCGACACCTTCTGCGGCTGCCTTCTCCTTGTCTTCTCCGCACGCTTTCATTCGAGCCAGCACTTCTTCTGATAACTTGATTCCCGGTACTTCATGATGTAAGAACTCCGCACTTCTGAATGATGTCAGCGGCATAATACCAATGTAGATCGGTGCTTCTAAATTCTTTGTCGCTTCATAAATTTCGATTATTTTTTCCTTTGAGTAAACAGGCTGAGAGATGAAATAATCGCAGCCATGCTCTAATTTTTTCTCTAAGCGTGCGACAGCACGGTCCACTACCCTGACATTCGGATTAAATGCTCCTGCCACCGAGAAGTTAGCCTGTTTGCGAAGCGGTTTACCGGAAAACGAAATACCTTCATTCAATTGTTTAATGAGCGACATTAACTCCATAGAAGAAACGTCGTATACACTTGTTGCTCCTGGGAAATCCCCTACTTTCGTCGGATCCCCGGTTACAACTAAAATGTCATGCAGTTCTAAAGCGTCCAGCCCCATTAAATGTGATTGAAGACCAATCAAGTTTCTATCCCGACATGTGATATGCGGCAGGGAGCGCACTCCTTCCTGTATGAGGATAGATGCCATTGCGATGTTACTAATCCTTGGAGACGCTAGAGAATTATCTGCCATCATGATGACATCCGCTCCATTTTCATATAATTCCTTGGCTCCTTTTACAAACCCACCAATCTCTAAGTGGCGAGGTGTGTCTAGTTCCACAATCACCGAGCGTTCGCGTTTCGCCTTTAGATGCAGCGGTTCATATTTAGGCGGCTCCGGCACACGGACGAATTCAGTCGTTGCCGGCATCGTCTCTTTTTCCTTTAGCGGTGTAAGCTTTGATAACCGCTTTTTTGCTGCTTCAATATGCTTCGGTGTCGTTCCGCAGCAACCACCGATTAGACGGACCCCCTGCTTGACCAGCTCCTCAGCAGCGCGTGCAAAATAGTCAGCTTCGGATTCGTATACCACGCGCCCATCTTCTACATCTAGAAGAGAAGCATTTGGATAGGCCGATAAGTAAGCATGCTTCGGAAGCTCCACTTTTTCAAACGCCTGAATTGTATGAAATGGGCCAAGACGGCAGTTACTGCCCACAATATCCGCTCCTAAAGCCTCAAGTTCAAGAAGGGCTGTACGGAATGAAATACCTCCCTGTAAAATGCCTGGCTCATGCATAGATACTTGTGCGATAATCGGCTTATTTGTCATTGCACGAACAGCTTTGACAACTGCCTGTATTTCCTCAAAATCATAGAAGGTTTCTAGTAAAAGACCGTCCACCTCTCCGTCAATTAGCACACGTGCCTGTTCGCGAATAGCTGAAGTAATCTCTTCAAGCGTTGCATCGCTTTTACGAATTCCCCGTATGCCTCCAATCGTTCCTA
Organism: Lysinibacillus canaveralius; assembly: GCF_047301505.1. NCBI lineage: Bacteria > Bacillati > Bacillota > Bacilli > Caryophanales > Bacillaceae > Lysinibacillus > Lysinibacillus canaveralius. The sequence continues at coordinate 4,038,697 of NZ_CP154840.1, forward strand.
AAACGAATACGTTATCCCCTGCAGCTGTTTTCGCTAATCCAACAGCTGCTTCGTTAAACTCCTTTACGCGATCTTCGTAGCCGTACCGAGCCAATTTTATCGAATTTGCTCCGTATGTATTCGTTTGAATGATATCTGCTCCTGCAGTAATATATTGCTCATGGATTTTTTGCACTATTTCAGGCTTTGTCACATTCATCTCCTCGTGACAGTAATCCAGCCCGTAAGAATAAAGCAGCGTGCCTATTGCACCGTCAGCTGTTAATACCCGCGTTTCTAAAGCTTCAAGCAAGCCCATTTGTATCCCTCTTTTCTTTAACCGAATTGCAAAACTTTTCAGTCATTTCTATCTAAAAGAAAAAGCCCTCTTTTAACAAGAAGGCTAAGAATCGTAGTCCCTTCTCATCTTTCGGCATCTGCCGGCTGGATTTAGCACCTGACTTTAGAGCTGGTTGCTGAAGCTTCATCGGGCCAGTCCCTCAGCTTCTCTCGATAAGAAATATATTGAATTTTGTCAACAATTAAAAGAATCATAACGTTATCTGAAAGAGACGTCAAGACGTTTTACAATAGTAAACGTTTTCATGGCCAATTTATTGGTTTTCTGGATATAGGGCTATTTTTCTACCATAACTGAGTTTTTCAAAAAAGCTCAAGGAAGGATTCATTATCCTTCCGAGCTCTCTATTATTGCAAAGCAGCTAGGATGCGCTCTGCTGTTTTCTTACCGTTTTGGATACATGCTCCAATCCCTACACCAAAATAGGAACAGCCAGCAAGCAGCAAGTTCGGGTAGTTCTCCTCCAGGTCTTTCAACAATACAGACAATGCTTCATTATGTGCAAGGTCATACCGTGGCATTTGGTCAATCCATTTCGCGACATTTACGACTGTCGGTTCATCATCAATTCCTAGACTTACCTTTACATCATTTCGCGCTACTTCCAGCAATTCTTGATCCGTCATAGCCGCAAGTTCCTCATAGCGGGGATTTACATTTTTATAGAATAGACGCACAAGCAGGTTTCCATCATGCGATGTATGCTTCCATTTTCGGCTCGTCCATGTAGAGGCATCACATACTAAGTCACTATTGTGAGAAACAATAAAGCCCGTACCATCTGCTGGTAATACGCTGTCTGGCACATCGAAGCCAAGATACAACGTGATAGCCGAAGCTGTAGTGAAACGCTTTAGATTTACTTTTAGCTGTTCATCTGCCAGTACTTTCTGCACCGTTGTATTAGGTACAGCGAGCACAACGACATCAGCGAGCACTGTTTCATGCCCAATATCTATTTTATAGCAGCCATCTTCTTTCATCACACTGTGAATCTCTGTATTCTTCATGAAGTTCACTTCCGGCAGATTTGCTTCCAGCTGATCAATCAATGCTGAAAGCCCGTTCCGGAAGGAAATGAATTTTTTATTGGCAGCCTTCTCAAATTGTTCACGGTTTGCTTCGAACCCTTTGATAATACTGTCGTATTCATTTTTATAATCAACAAGATACGGTAGAGTAGAAGCGAGAGAAAGCTGGTAAAGATCTCCGGAATAAACACCTGCAAGTACAGGGGCAATCTGTTTCCTTACAATTTCCTCCCCTAGGAAATATTCAAGAAATTCCCCAATCGAGCTTTCTTTCGTAAATCCTGTATTCGGCATTTCTAAATCTTTCAGGGCCCGCTTCTTTCCTTCTTCTGAAATAAGTGTACTAGCCTGCAGCGAATCAATGCTCATCGGAATACCAAATGTAGACCCTGCTGGTATTGCATGCAATTCGTTATTTGTATGGATATAGGAAATCCCTGTCTCGTTATAAACAAGCTCTGATTCAAAATCAAGCTCCTTAACCAGCTCAAGCACCCCAGGATGACGTGCGACAATGGAATCTGCCCCTGTCTCCATGATAAAGCCGCCTTCATATGCTGAATGAATCTTACCGCCCAGATATTCATTGCGTTCAATTAAAATCAATTCCGCCTCGATGCCTTTTTCCTGCATTTGGCGTTTTACATAGTGCATCGTACAAAGACCTGTAATCCCACCGCCTACGACTACAACTGTTTTCATATATACCTCTCCTATATGTTCGAAATAACCTGCCTCTAGTATAAACTTTTTTCAGGATGAATACGTGAATGTTCTATTACAAATTAAAGAAAAAAGTATCCTTCCAAAAGATAGGATACTTCAGAGTGAAGACAACGTCGTTTTTTGACTTTGTCTTTACGTTTTTTAGGTAACTTTATAAAATAACGGTTTACTCAGCCTGTCTTGAAAACGCTTGCCAGACAAGGCGCGCCGACAAGTGAAGACGCGAATAGAACCTAAGTTCATGCGCGGACGAGCGAGGCAAGCAACGCTGGATGAGAGCCTTTGTCAACAGGCTGAAGTATCCTTCCAAAATATAGGATGCTTTTCATAACAGCCTTGATAGATGGAGATCCACACCCCTCCTCGGCTGCCTATTATTTACTTAGTTCATGGGAAATACATGCTAATTCGTCTGCTGAATGTGCCACTTTTTCAAATGAGACAGACAATTTATCAATTCCCTGCCCCAAGAGTTCAATTTCTTGCCCTATCAAGCCGTTCTGCATTTTTGTCTCACGCATTGATCGCAGAATCTGAGAAAATTTCCGCTCTGTCTGAAGCATTCCTTCTCCACCAAATTGCACAGCTTCCTGTATATGATTGAGCGAAGCTTCTAACTTAACTGTACGCTCATTTGTATCGTGCAACAATTCTCCCACCGTATCAGTTGATGATTTCGTCTGCTCAGCTAGTTTTCTTACTTCATTGGCTACTACCGCAAAGCCTTTTCCTGCATCCCCTGCACGTGCTGCTTCAATAGAAGCGTTAAGCGCCAATAAGTTCGTTTGGGTAGCAATATTTGTCACAATCGACATCACACTTTCCATTTGCTTCGTCATTTCCGTCAAACGGTCAATATCACGAGTAATCTCCGTTACCGAGGAAGTAATATTCTCCATATTAAGAGATTGTGCTTGCATTTGGCTTTGGCCGTCAAGTGCCTGTTGTTCTGTGCCATTTGAAATCTCACCTGCACGCTTTGCATGAGATGTAAGCTCATCCATTTGTGCAATGAGTTGTTGATAAGCAGCATTTGTTTGTTCAGAAATATAAGCTAGATTTTCCGATGATTCAATAATTGCTCGCCCTATATCCTGCTTCTGCTCCTCATCCGCCCGCCTCGTCTCCTCTACATAAGCTTCAAATGCTTCCAACACCAGCTGTTGCTCCAAGTTTAAAATTTTTGAAATAGCTGCTAACGTGCTGAATTGGTCTTCTATATGAGAAATGTTCATCTTAACATACTGCATGAATGATATATTCAAATTTTGAAATGCCGCGATATACCATTGGGTAGGCAAGCCAATATGCACATGCACCTTCGCAATGCGCTCTCGCTTGTGAAGGAATGGCGCGTCAATGATGCCGCCAAACATTTCATAAATATGCCCTTTCAACGTAACTTTCAAGCGTTCAATTGTACTATGATTATCAATGATTTTAAGTAAATGCGGCTCTATCTGCAAAGATCGATAAAAACTATCTACAATTTCATCTATATTCTTTTCTATATACGGCTGAAACGCCTGAAGGTATTTTAGATCTGTCTCTGTCAGCATGAGCATAGCCAGCTGTTTTTTTATCTTTGGCTGATTATCTATTTGAATTTTCACCTGCATAGAATCTAGGTTGATACGCTCTAGATGTGATGTCTTTTTAAAGAACATACAATACACCACTTTCAATAAATTTACATACTTACACTAGATTACTATGTTTCTCCCTTAATTCAAGACAAATTCACACCCGTGTGTAAAATTAAGGAAATAGTCTTATATTATTCTGTAGTCATAAACAAATATAACTGAGTGAGTCGATAATACCACTATAAAACAACTCATCAATATTACTTTAGATTCACTTTTATTCAAAATAAGAAAACAACCTACTGTTTTCCTCAAAAAAATTGTACACTCCTCTCATTTCAAAGGAGTGTACATTTCGTTACAAAGTTGAAAGCTTTTCTATCATAGTTTTCATCTCGACTTCCAACGAAGCAGAACGTTTTTCTAAATAACCGATTCGATCATCGGCACGATTCAGTATCGTACTATCAGGCGCTAGCATTTTTACGACATCCCATGTAAATAAACGTAACGTCCGCAGTCCTGCCTCCAGCTTTCGTACTTCTTTACCCCATGTCAGCACAGTCTGATCATGTGTTTTTTCTTTTTTTATTTCTCTCCGATTTTCATAAATCATTTCATCCATTTTATCAAATCGTATCTTTTGCTTTTCCTCCATCCGCTCAAGCTTACCGGCATACTTTCCTTTCTCCGCCCGATCGATGCCCGCTTCTTTAAACCCTTTCAAATAACCGACGATAGTACTTAGCTCTGTTAGATCCTCTTGCTGTTCTGCTAAAATTCCCCGCAGAGTCTGAATGTGTTCTTCATTATATGAAGCCGTTTCTTTTGTTACAGTAGGTACCGCAAATAATAGCATGATAAAACCTCCTTATTCATCTTCTACTACAACACTATTAGCCTGTTTGATGATAGTTGTAAACATTCTGCTGCTTCTTTATAATCGCTTCTCTATTATTCACATAATGAAGAAATGCTATTCTCTCTCAGCGTTCACCATTCCTGCGCTGCCTCTTCAAGCTGGGCATCGGCAGCAAGAAGCCACTTTCTCGATTCTTCTTCGTCTCTCGGCACACATTCTCCTGCTTCAAATAAATCTGCGAGATTCATCTTTGCCTGATAATCGCCAAGGAGGGCTGCCTGCTTATAATAGGTGATAGCCTTTTGTCCGTTCTGCGCTACTGCAATTCCCTTTTCATATAGATAGCCCAGATTATAGATAGCATCTATATGAAATTGCGCTGCTGCGCGTTCAAACCACTCCAGCGCCCTTTCATTATCTTGTTTTTTTCCTAGAAGACCTTCTAAATAAATACTTCCTAGACGATATTGTGCATCATCATAGCCGCCAATTGCTGCCTGTTCATAATACACATAGGCCTGTTTTTCATCTGGCGTGGTTCCTAGTCCCTGTTCATACATGATGCCCAATGTAAACATTGCCTCCACTATCCCCTTTTCTGCTGCGTAGATAAACCATTCTAGCGCTCTTGCTTCATCTACCTCCACAGATTCACCATTTAAATACATATCAGCAAGGTTATTTGCTGCATCTGCATGGCCCTTTTTTGCCGCCTGCTCATACAGCTCGAATGCACGTTTCTCATCAATATCTGTTCCGTCACCTGCGTAATAGCAATTCGCCAATTCATATTGTGCCGGAGCATATTCCTGCTTCGATGCTTCCTGAAGCCACCTAACGGCTTCACTTTCTCGTTCTTTCTCTTTTAATCGCATAGCAATAGTGAACATTGCCTCTGCATTTCCCTCTATGGCCTGTACAGCCGTGCTGTGCAGCTCTTCCCCTATGAGTTCAAATAATGATTGTTGGTCCATTATGACTCTCCTCTAAAATAATCAATTAAATACTGTTTAAATTCATTTGCAGCCGGCGATAAATAACGGCCCTTCGCCCAAGCTACGCCAATTTTCCGCCGGCATGCAGGTGAGCTCACTGAAATTTTCTTTACATTAAAATGTTCAAGCCCCTTAATATGGGGGATAAGGGATACGCCAAGACCTGCTCCAACGAATCCCGCTATTGTATGCATCTCTTCTCCCGAAAAAGTAGTTTTTGCCGTGACACCTGCCTCTTTCAAAAATTGATCAACAATTTGACGTAAAGAATTCCCGCGCTTTATTGAAATAAACGACTCATCTTTTATCTCCTGGAGCTCAATAGTATCTTTACTTGCCAGATGATGATTTAAAGGGACAATAACAAATAATTCTTCACTCCAAAGGTCCACCCACTCGATATCGATGAGTTTTGACTCGATGTCCTGCGATAGGCAAAGATCGATTGCCCCTTCTTCCAGGCGCTTTAGTAGATTAAGGGATGTAGCCTGTGTTAAGGAAAACTGCATATGAGGGTATTTTTGCGGCACTGTAGCCATGAGTTCAGGAACAACTTCCATACCAAGTGTATGAATAAAGCCGAACGCTACCTCTCCATGTCCTGGAGTGGTGATATCCCCAAATTCCTGCATAATTTTGTCGTATTCAGCTAATATAATATCGACACTTTCTAGAAATAAAATGCCATAGCGATTCAAATAGATCGAGCGTCCTTGCCTGTCAAAAAGCGGTACGCCAAGCTCTTGTTCGATATTGCCAATTGACTTGCTGAGTGCAGGCTGCGAGATGCTGAGTTTTTCTGCTGCACGGGTCATATGCTGTAGATGTGCGACAGTTTTAAAGTACTGTAATTGCTGAATTTCCATGAGAAAATGTCTCCTTTTAATTCATAACTAAAAGATATCGAAATAATAGAAATAATAAATTGTACTTATGTATTTATAGCACTATAATAGCTATAGTGAAACGAATTCATAACAAATTTTTAAATGAATTACAACTAGTTTTTTTAAATTTTCGATTGATTGTCAAATTTTCTTACATCAAATGAACATACATTATCACATATTTAAAAGGAGTTTGTTAAAAAATGAAAATCATTCCACCAAAGCCTTTTACAATTGAAGCTGGCAAACGCGCTGTTCTTCTGTTACACGGCTTTACCGGAAACACAAATGATGTAAAACGTTTAGGAAAATATTTAGCAGATCGTAATTACACTGTGCATGCGCCTCTTTATAAAGGACATGGCAGTGATCCGAAGACATTAATTCAAACAAACCCGATTGAATGGTGGAACAGCGTAATTGAAGGCTATGATGTCTTACGCAATCTTGGATATGAAGAAATTGCTGTTGCCGGTGTATCTCTTGGCGGTATTTTCTCATTAAAGCTTGGCGTTGAACGTCCAACGAAGGCAATCGTAACAATGTCAGCGCCTGCCATCGCGAAAAGCCCGGAAAGCTTACAAAGCCGTATTATTGATTATGCTATTAATTATAAAAAACTATCCGGTACGTATGATCCAAATGTAGATCGCCCGGAGCGTGTAGCAGATTTAGTTCGGATGCCATCGCTTGACTATTTGCAAGGGATGATTAATGATACTAGTAGTAAACTTGAAAATATCCAGGCACCCGTCCACATCCTACGAGGTCTACAGGACGATGAATATTATTGTGAAAGTGCAGATCTAATTTACAGCTCTGTGAAATCACGTATCAAATCAGTGAAGACATTTATCAACTCTGGCCATATTCTAACATTAGGTCAAGAGCGTGATTTAGTGTTCGAAGAAGTTTACCGCTTCTTTGAGGGACTAAAATGGAAAGAATAATGAATAAACATTTTGTTATTCGTCTATACTAACTACATTATCCCCAGCAGAACACCCCTTCTGCTATATATATTAAAAATAAGCGACGAGGCAGATTCCCCATCTCCTCGCCGCTTATTTTAATTTCCTGCAATCACCTGCTCGTAAAAGTTCGAGATGATCTTTGCAGCCTGGGCACGTGTTAAATACCCAGTTGGATTGAACTTCCCTGTTGAACCTACTCCAGAAGCAATTTGTTTATCGTATAGGAATGTAATAGCGTTCTGATATTCGCTGCTGTATGTGCTGATATCGATGAACGGCGCTATTTTCACCGGCTTATATGTCTTTCCTGACTCTTCTTCATAAGCACGATGAATCATTAATGCCATTTGCGCACGAGTAATACGGTCACCCGGCATAAACAACTGCCCAATCCCCTTGACAATTCCTGCTTCAGCCGCTGCGGCAACTTCCTCCTGCGTTTTCACTGGGTAGCCGAGTAAATCCGTAAATTGTACTGGTTTTTCTGCCTTCAGTTCCAGCGCACGTGTTAAAATCGATGTCATTTGGACGCGTGTCAACGGATTATACGGCTTAAATGTGCCATCTTTGTATCCGTTCATAAGTCCATACTCTGCTGCCTTTACTGCATAGCCATATGATTCACTGTTCTGTGGAATGTCCGTAAAGTCGACCTTTACTTCAGGAAGAGGTACTAGCCCAATGTATTCAAGGACCGGCTTCGCAAATTGCTCAGCTATCACCTTGTAGCCTTCTTCACTTGGGTGGATATTCTCAGGGTTTGGCAGGTATGCCGCCGTATCGGAGGCAATGATATCGTTCACTTTTACAAAGTACGCTCCATTCCCTTCTGCCATCCCTTTCACCAGTTTATCGAGCTCTCCTACCAGCATATTCAATTGTACAGAAAGCTCCGTTACATGTGGGAAAGGATTATAGTATCCCATAACAAATACGTCTGCAGTTGGATTAAGCTGTGAAATCCGCTTCAAAATAGCCGTGTAATTTCCGACCATTTTTACGATTGCCCGCTGCACTTCAGCAGGGTCCAAGCTAATATTCCCCGACTCATCACGCTCTAAGTTTTGCAAAACATCATTTGCTCCGACACTAATCGTGATAACATCTGCCTTTTTTACTTCGTCTGTTAAAGAAACAGTTTCTCCTGTTTCAGACGATGGCTTTTCTACATCTTTATTCAATTCATTCAAGACATGCTCGGTTGTATAACCCGGCACTGCAAAACCTTTGTTGTAGGAAGCTAACAAACCGGCTTCCCCTAATGTTTGAGCAAGGAAATCTGCGTAGCCTGTCCCGATTCCTCCCGTTTCTATCATCCCGGCAGCAAGTGAATCCCCTAATGCAAGATAGTGGGCCGGCTGCCCATTATTGCCTGTCATGGCCGCTGCTGGGCTGACGAGCTGGAATGTCAAAAATATTACGGCTAAAAACTTAAGTAATTTCAAACACTCTTCCTCCTTTACTGTTGTACTGTATTAATTATAGTAGATTCTATCAATCTCCTGCAAAGATTCAGAAGAAGTATTCTAGATACTGCCCATCCGCAAATGAAAGGCAGCTAGATTAGCTGCCTCCTAATTTTACAACATTGAAATTCTCTTCGATGAGAAGCCAATTTTGCGGGAAAGATAATCCCAGCTTCCAATATCCTATACCTCTGAGACCAAGCTGTTTCAAGAGATCGAACTTTGCTTGAATCGATCTTGCATCTTCAAACCAAACAATATGCTCCCTGCCTTCCTCATCCCGATAGGTAAAGAATGGTGCCTGCGCCTGTGTATCATATTGAATAGTTGTTTGATAACGGACAGCTAGCTGAATTGCTGCTTGGGGGCTGATTGCTCGGGCGTATTCCCCCCCTGGCACAAACGGGAGCGTCCAATCATAGCCATATAAATTTTGGCCCATCATAATCTTATCAGCCGGTATTTCTGTAATTGCATAGTTCAGTACCCGTTCTACTTCATTAATAGGCGATACAGCCATCGGTGGGCCGGCTGAATATCCCCATTCATATGTCATGATCATGACGAAATCAACAATTTGACCAATTGCACGATAATCATGTGCCACAAACCATTCTCCCGGCTGATCTGCTCGTGTCTTTGGAGCCAAGGCCGCACTAACACTTATACCTACTTCATGCATCTGCTCAACTGCTCGTTGTAAAAATTGAGTATAAGCTACCCGCTGTTCTCCCGGCAGATGTTCAAAATCGAACATAACAGCACGTACATCGCCTAATTCCTCTGCATAGGAGATGATATTTTCCAGTAGAAGATCCTGTACGGCACTGCTTTGTAAAATATCCCGTCCCAGCTCTGCACTGAAAGCACCTGCTTCAAGATTGGATATTACCAGCATAATAGATGCACCTGTCTGCTCAGCTATCTCTGTTATCCCATTACTCGGCGGGAGACGCAAGCTGCCGTCCCTTCTTGCTTCCAGGCTGAAGAGACTTAAATACGTCAGAACCGGGCTAGCCTTCGTTGCTTGCTCTAACAATGCCGGGCTCACTGTATCACCTCGAGGCTCCAAAAAAGCCAAAGTTTCGGCCGTAGTCTTTGCTGGTGGTGGAATGTAAAGCTGGGTTCCTACCATTAAAGGCTCATTTATATTTAAACCATTAAATCGTGCCAGCGTGTTGATCTCTACACCGTAGCGTTGAGCAATGCTCCAAAAGCTATCTCCTGGCTGCACCCAATAATATCTTCCGTATATCGGCATGACTAATGCCTGCCCCACTACTAGCCGATCTGGGTTTTGCAATTCATTCGCCTGTATAATCGCTTGGACGGTTGTACGATATGCCTGAGCCAACCCATAAATTGTCTGTCCGGGTTGTACTACATGAATTTGCATAAATTTCCCCCTCTGCGACTACCATATGCGATATATTCTCTTTACATACCAAATGCCTATACATTATCACAGGAGGAATTATTGCTAAATCAAGTAATGTAAGCAATTCACTTGGTTCATTAACAAAAAAGCCAAAGTCCCGTATCGACTTTGGCTTTCATGCCAGCTTATTATAAGCTAGCCTGTATATTCCGTTTTGTTTCTTTTTGCATAGCCATGTACCATTCATAGCATAGGAAGGTTATGATGATTAACTCAATCACGCCGCCTCCATAATACATCCACTGGGCACCGGTTTCTGCCTGTTCAGCAGTAGCCATATGCGGTGGATTGGCATAAAGCCATTTCGCTAGAATATTATGCGCAGCAATTGACAACACAAGTACGACAGAGCGAAGCGACCATGACGCTCTGTGAGGGTTGAAATCCACTGAAAGCAAAACATGAGTAAACAAATATCCGGCAAGGAATATATGTAAATGAACAACATAATGAACAGCCATGGACATATGCATTGCCATATATAGATCAGTTGTATAAAGGAGCCACAGCCCACCAATATTCAACAGCGAGGCTGTGATGGGATGGCTTATAAAATGTGCATAATTTGTCTTAGACAGCCTCATCATTCCACGGGCGGGCTTCACAGGTATTATACGCAACAACAATGTTATTGGTTTCGCTAGTACAAAGAACAAGGGTGCAGCCATACCGAGCAGCAGATGGACAGTCATATGGGAAACGAAATTGTGGTGTGCCTCGTGTGCCAATGAACCTGTTATTGAAAATGTAATACAGACAGCACCAAGCAGCCAATAAAGGATTCTTTTGACTGGCCATTTTCCCGTTATCTCTGCTGCCATCACATAAGGAGCGGCAATGAGTATAAACACAAGGAGGGTACTAACCCAATCTCCCATCAAGCTGAATTCACCCGCTTTCTTCTTAGGATTAATAAGCCGATAATAATGAATAGAACAGCCCCTATATTCCAAACGAGATCATAATAAAAAATTTCGACATTATAACGGATTTGGTGAAGTCTGAATACCTTATGCTGAATAATCCCATCATAGAGCTGGAATACACCTGCACCGAATAAGACCGCACCGATCCATCGTTTTCTATTCCAAGATTTCTGCTTGCGTAAATGTGCAACCATAAAAAGTCCGATCACTGTGGCAAACCAGCTGAATGCATGAAAAAGACCGTCTGACACTAGGCCGACGTCTGTCGTTGATTTATCGTAGAAATGATGCCAGTGTAACAGTTGATGAAATACAGTCTCATCTATAAATGCAATCATGCCTAGCCCAAATAAAATTCCTGACCAAAAATTAAGTGAATGATTATTTTTCGCCATCTTCTGATCAACCTCCCCGAGCACATGTTCTTCTTACAATATAAGTGTTTATAGAAAATTTTATACATGTTCATACCCGAGAGGCGTATTATTATAAACCATTTAAAAGCTCTTTTCACCTACGCAGAATTGTCCACTCTTCTAAATCCATTCCGATTAAAAACAAGCAAGGCTTTCAACATGAAGATTTTTAGTTGTCTCATGATTCAAAGCGTATTTTCTTACTAAATGGAGCCTCGCATACTCATCTATCGAGTTTTCAAACATCGCGCATTCCCATAAACTTAATTTTTTCAAAAAAATATTAACGCATTTTATTTATAATTTATAAAAGTCGCTTCTATCTCGCTTCCTTTTACTAAAAGCAAGCGCTTTTCATATTCATGGGGTGTTCATGTTAATGAATCAATGAAATCAAGAACAAACGGCATATTGGTGCTGCGCTGGAGAGAATTTAGTTCCTTTGTAATGCTCTCCCAGGACTTTTCCCAGTTTTCCTCCCAAGGTATGCTTTCTTCTACGGGGGTGAACTGCCTTAAAAATTGATCGAGCGGCATCTCGAGATGATCTAGAAAGCTTTCCGCTTTTTCCAGCTTGCTATTTCCCTTTGCATTTTGTTCCCCCCATAATACATGGTCCAGGTTGATAGAGAAGTAGTAAAGACGATAAGGAATTTTCCGCTTTTTATAGGCAGCATATCGATCCAGTGCCAAGGTTTTCATATTTTCCGCCTTTACTTGATTCCGCTCAATCATCTGTAGTTTCTTGAATTTTGTTGTGACATAGATGCCGTTCTTTCCATATCTGGTACGTGTCGCTTTAATTCTGTCCACCCGGATAAACTTGTCATTTATAAAGCAGCCATCTGTATCCGTAAATTGGACGACTGCCAATAAATCGCTCGGCATCAATCGATACGTATTCAGATACTTCTCTATGACATGTTCGATGGCTGATTCTACTGTACCGTGCTTCCGGTTCCAATTACTCACGACATCTCCGCACTGGACATCGATCCGAATCTCCAAATTTTCAAAGCGCTCCTGCAAAAAATCAAAAAAGACCAGCTCCTCCGTTTGTCCCTCTACAATGACCAGCACTACTTTTTTACTCATGTCGCTTCCCTGCCTTCCTGAAAGCTCGCTTAATGTGGAATGTTTTCGTTTCCTTGTATATTTCCTCGTCCTGTCCTCCCAGCTGAATTGCTCGGAGATAGACGTCCCTTATATTGTGTAATGATTTCACACCTTTTAGCTGAATATACCGATTTTGCTCATTTGATGTAGTAAACCATAAATTACTCACCGGCAGCACCTCCAGCAGCCGCAGATTATGTGAGGTAAAGAACAACTGCCCCTGTCCCGTCTCATCAATAATCCGCAGCAGCTCTCCAAGCAGGTATTCAAAGACTCCAGAATCCAGCTCATCGATCACAATGCAGGCATTCGGTTTATTATAGACAGCAATCAAGGCACTCAAAATAGAAATGATTTTGAGAATCCCCTCTGATTCCGTACGAAGCGGCAGCACTTTTCCTTTTCGATTTGATAAAAATTCAAAGCGTACGCCCAGCTTCCCGTCATCCATCGTCTGCTCTGTAATTTCCTGGATATCGATAGTAAGACCTGGAATAATTGCAGACAACAATTCATTTGTCTGCTTAATCAGCTCCACTAATGTTTCATAAAGTGATTTAGGCAGCAAAGCCGGACCCGAAAGGTCATAAGGAATCACCCCATGTGACTTGTCCAAATAGACACTGAATGGCATGATATATTTAGTAAGAATTAACCCGACTTCCGCATTATTAATGACAAGCAAATCCCGGTTGAAATCGACTGATATATTTTCAATCAGCTGCCACTCTAAATCACCGAGCCGCTCCTTTAAAATAGGATTAAGTTCCTTATGAAAAATGAAAGAAGAATTTTCCCTTTCTGCTAAGCGGCTCGTTACCATCATGGAAATGCGTATTTTTTCCTCCATGCCTTCTAGAGAACGGGTGCGGATTTGCAGATGCATTTCATCTTTCTTCACCAATACCTTCATTCGTTTACCAGGAATATTTTCTCGGTAAGAAAGCTGTTCGAAAACTGGATACAGCCGCTCATCACCACGTGCCAGTTCCACTTGATACTGCAAAAGATACTCTCCTGTTGTATTACGTACAAGAAAATCAAAGGTCAGCTTCGCCCGCTCATTTTCTGAACGAATTAAATGCTTTTCATTGCGAGGCAGCTTTCTCGTTACTCCACCACTCGAAATAAGCCTTTTCAGCAGCTCGAATGCATCGACGACCGTCGTCTTTCCTGAACCGTTCTGTCCATAAAGTCCGACGACGTTTGACTGAGTAAGCGTTTCGAAATTCGACTGAACGCGGACTTCCCCATATTCAACATTTTTCATGTTTTCAATCACTAGCCGCTGAACCTTTACGATTGTCTCCATACAACCACCTGCTTTTTTCGTTTATTCTATCCATTTCTCACAGGAAAATTAACGTCCGTTTATTTTCTTCTTTCAAGTGAGCGCTTTTTGGTTCCTAAAACAAAAAAACCACTTCACAGGAAAAAACCTGAGAGTGGTCAAATTATTAAAAAGTAAAGTTCCATGGAAATAGAGACGGATTAATTACCGCTTCTTTCAGCTGACTGGGCCAGCTTTATCAAATAATATTGCTCTTCCCTAAGCATATGGTCAGCCATGGAGACAGTAAATATGTCTAAAACTTCAGAGCTCAACTCCATCTCCTCTAATTCTCTCAAGAAGGTTTTGAACAGTCCCATTTCTACTTTGACCTCCCGGTTAAATCTTTTCAGGGCCGGGAATTTATCAAGGTTAGTACGTAAAAAACCGGTCAGCTCAAGAGCCTTCATGTAAAACTGATCAAAATGTTTCGTAAAGGTTGCGCTTTTTTCCTTCAGTCTCTTTTCAACTGCATCCATTCGGTCATTGATTGCTCCCGCATGCCCAGAAGCATCTAGTAACCACAGCAGATGATGGTGCAGCTCATGAAAAATCGGCGGTATTTTGCCTTGCTTTAAATAAACAAGCACACGTTCATATTCCTCTAATTCATTTACCATATGATTGAGGAAGGAGGGAGTAAGATGAATCTTCATTTCACTAGTCAGGTGACGTCTGATAATGGAAAGTTTGAAAGATTTTAATTGCTTTACTGCTCCCTCTACCGTCTCCGAAAAGGAAACAGCAGTTTTGTCATCAAGCATTTTTGCCTGCTTGAGTAATTGGTCAAAACGCTGAATGAACTCGTTTGCTTTTGCAATATCCTCTTTTTGCGATGGATATAGCGAATCATGAATGAAGCGGGAATGATCAGCTAACACCTGAAGCCAAAATTGATGTTCAAAAACGGCAGTCTTCAAGTAATCGGACAGGCTGTATACATCTCCTCGTTATATACTTCTTACCATATGTATGCGGCTTCAAATAGCTTTATTCTTTATAAAAAACACAGGAACGTCTGTCCAAAGGCTCCCAAATAGCGACAGCTAGTATGAAATTCACTGGAATGGTTGACTGACTATACCCACTGGAACTTGAACGATGTATCTCTATAGTCAGTATGTCAAAGGTTGTAAAAAACCTTCATCGTACTAGCTTTTAAAAAATCTTATCCTATTTCATTTAATCGCGCTGACAAATTGTTAGCATATAATATTACTTACTCATTCGTTAATCAAATTATTAATCCGGCTCAATTATTCTCACAAACATGGACATCACTAAGCACGCTAGTAAAAGAGCCTGATTTTTGTATCAAGCTATTAAAAGAAGAATAGAAAGGAATGATTAAAAGTGTATCCTTATTACACAAATGGTTTTTTCGCGTCTCCACTTAGTGCTTCCTATAAGCAGCCATACTCACAATATACGGCACCGCTTCGGCATTTTTTGAGCCAACAACAAACCCCTATTGACCAGCGTTGTATAAGTAAGACAGAGGCCGATTATCTAGCGATGAATCGATTACTATGGATGGAGCATGTCAACTGGACTAGGATGACCATTATTAGTATTGTCTTTCAACTGCCTGACTTATCATTTGTACAGCAACGTCTCTTACAAAATGCGTTCGATTTAGGAAATTGTCTACGTCCTTTTTACGGCGACCAAATTGCAGATCATTATGCCAAACTGATTCAAGAACATCTAGTGATTGCTGCCGAACTCGTAACAGCAGCTGTAAAAAGTGATACAAACACAGTCGATATCAAAGAAAAAGAATGGTATAAAAATGCAGATGACATTGTTTTATTTTTAAGCAAAATTAATCCATACTTATCAAAAGAAGCTTTGCAAAAAATGTTTTATAAACATTTAGAATTAACGAAAAAAGAAGCTGTGACAATGATTCAAAAAAATTACAAAGCAGATGTTGAAGTTTTCGACGAAATTGAAGCAGAGGCACTGGCTATGTCGGATATGATTGCGTCAGCGATTGTCATGCAATTTTTTAATCGATTTAGGTGTCTACACATCTGCTAAAATGAATGAAGGCTTGTGCTGTCCCCTAAAAAGCTTAAGTATAAAACATAAGCAAAAAGGCTTCTAATCCTTAACCATGGATTAGAAGCCTTCATTTTTTATCCTCAAATATACTATCCAGCTATATTTCCTTATAACTCCTATATATTCACGCTCACTATCAAACAAGTGGACCGGATTTGGTCAGCCCCCAGCACAGCTACGCTAAAGAGCCCTTTTTCAGTTATATGAATTAACTACTGTAAAAGCATATCGAAACTAAAAAACTCGGGCGCTGCAACGTTTTGTTACAGCGCCCGAGTGGTCCGCGTCCATATTCAGTGGAAGTCAAGCTAATACCGTCTCGTCCTGCGACAACGCTTGACTGACTCACATCGTGCAGGAGGAACAAAGGCGAAGACCGCGACATCGTGTCGCAATGCCTTTGCCACCGCCTCCATATTCAGTGGAAGTCAAGCTGATACCGTCGCGTCCTGCGACAACGCTTGACTGACTCACATCGTGTGAGCCTACATCATTCCTGGCATGCCGCCCATAGCGCCCATGTCTGGCATACCTGAGCCAGCTGGTTCTGGAATATCTGCTACGACTGCTTCTGTTGTTAAGAATAATGCTGCTACAGAAGCTGCGTTTTGTAATGCTGAACGAGTTACTTTCGCTGGGTCTACAACACCTGCTTCGATCATGTTTACCCATTCGCCTGTTGCTGCGTTGAAGCCGATACCAACTTCTTCGCGTTTTAGGCGGTCAACGATGATAGAACCTTCAAGACCTGCGTTTTCAGCAATTTGACGTACTGGTTCTTCTAATGCGCGAAGGATGATTTTTACACCTGTCGCAACGTCGCCCTCTACTGTTTCAAGAACTTGTTCTACTGCGCTGTATACATTTAGAAGGGCAGTACCACCACCTGATACGATACCTTCTTCTACCGCTGCACGTGTAGAGTTTAAAGCGTCCTCAATACGTAGTTTGCGTTCTTTTAGTTCTGTTTCTGTTGCAGCACCAACTTTGATTACTGCTACACCGCCAGCTAATTTTGCTAGGCGTTCTTGTAATTTTTCTTTGTCAAATTCAGATGCTGTATCTTCAAGCTGTGTACGGATTTGCGCAACACGTGCTTCAATGTCAGATGTATTGCCTTCACCCTCGATAATTGTTGTATTATCTTTTGATACGACAACTTTTGAAGCGCGTCCAAGTGATGTAATGTCAGCTAATTTTAAGTCTAAACCAAGTTCTTGTGTAATCACTTGACCGCCAGTTAAAATAGCGATGTCTTCAAGCATTGCTTTACGACGGTCACCGAAACCTGGTGCTTTTACAGCTACCGCATAGAAGATACCGCGTAATTTGTTTAATACTAATGTAGCTAATGCTTCACCTTCTACATCTTCAGCAATAATTAGTAATGGGCGGTTTGTTTGTTTTACCGACTCTAATAATGGCAGAATTTCTTGGATATTTGAGATTTTTTGATCTGTTACTAAAATAAATGGATTCTCTAGTACTGCTTCCATTTTGTCAGTATCTGATACCATGTAGTGAGAAAGGTATCCACGGTCGAATTCCATACCTTCTACAACATCTAATTCTGTTGTGAAACCACGTGATTCCTCAATTGTGATAACACCATCGTTGCCCACTTTTTCCATAGCATCTGCAATGTATTGGCCAATTTCTTCATCCGATGAAGAGATTGCCGCTACTTGTGCGATTGCTTCTTTGTTTTCTACTGGACGTGAGATTGTTTGCAGCTCCGTTAAAGCAGCAGCAACCGCTTTATCGATACCGCGGCGGATACCTACAGGGTTTGCACCTGCTGTTACGTTTTTTAAACCTTCGCGGATCATTGCTTGTGCTAATACTGTTGCAGTTGTTGTACCGTCCCCTGCAATTTCATTTGTCTTAGAAGCAACTTCTGCTACTAATTTTGCACCCATGTTTTCATATGGATTTTCAAGCTCGATTTCTTTTGCGATGGAAACACCATCATTTGTAATTAATGGAGAACCGAATTTTTTCTCTAATACAACGTTGCGTCCTTTTGGTCCAAGTGTTACCTTTACAGCATTTGCTAATTTATCAACACCCGCCGCCATTAATGAACGTGCTTCTTCTGAGAACTTAATGTCTTTTGCCATTTAAAAAACCCTCCTAAAATATCAAGCTTTTTATATTGAATGTGCTGCACATCGAAACGCCGGATATCCTGGCACGCATGCGATGTGATACGTATAAAAATTCTGAATTAAGCTAGTACTGCTAAAATGTCACTTTCACGTAGAACTAAGTAGTCTTTACCGTCGTATTTCACTTCTGTACCTGCGAATTTAGAGAAGATGACTTCGTCGCCAACTTGTACATCAAGCTCGACGCGAACGCCGTTATCTAATACACGGCCTGTCCCAACAGCTACGACTTTACCTGTTTGTGGCTTTTCCTTCGCTGAGTCAGGTAATACAAATCCTGAAGTTGTTGTAACCTCTACCTCAACTGTTTCGATAATGATACGATCACCTAATGGTCTTAACAAGTGAAACAACCTCCTACAAATTAATGTGATATATTTATTTTATTAGCACTCAACACCTTAGAGTGCTAACACATTTTCTATATTAATGAATTTCTTTTTTTTTTGCAAGTCAGAATGCTAAAAAATTTTGTTTTCTTCCCATATTCCTCTAGAATAGAAGTAACGCTTATATATCATAGTCAATGACAAAGGGAGTTATTCGTTTTGGAATCAACAATTACTGAAAAGAAGAAGTCATACAAAACAGCATTCTTTATATTGCTGACGTACATTTTTGTCTTTCAATTATCCGCCCTGCTGCTTCGGCTGCCGGGTGCCCAGGAATTCGTACTCGGCTTAATAGACGCACCGCCGGAGGAAAAGGGTTCCATTTTGGCAGGATGGTGGTCATTCATCTTTGGAATTATTTCCCTCATCATTATTGCGCTGCTCGTTAAACGCGACAAAAACTTCTTTAATATTTATGAAGGAAAAAAAGCATCTACAACCGAGGCAATCGGCTGGGGAATCATTGGTTTCTTCATGGTATTTGTCGGGCAGATCATCGGTGCGGCTATCGAGATGGCAATTGGCATCGAGGGCGGCTCGGAAAATACAGCCACATTAGTAGAGGTTGCAAAGATGGCTCCTGTAATGGTACTCGTGATTGCTATCATTGGCCCTATTTTGGAGGAGTTTGTCTTCCGCCGGGTCGTGTTTGGATCATTTATCCAAACACAGGGCTTCTGGCTCTCTGCTATCATTAGTTCCATTGTTTTTGCGGCAATCCATTTTGACTTTACCCACATTTTGCTGTATACAATCTGCGGATTGATTTTTGCTTTTCTTTATTACAAGACAAAACGTTTACTGGCATCCATCGTTGCCCATGTTTTGCTTAACAGCTTTGTAAGTATCGTCAACTTAAATGCCGATAAGCTTCAGCAGATTATGGATAATATGCCTAAGTAAAATAAGACCTTCCGTCCGCGGAGGGTCTTATTTTTATATAAATAGCTGCTTAAAGAGGTTTTTATCTCCCTTTCGTCGTATTTATCTTTAAATAAGAAGTGAATAAGGGGGTTTCTGATTGAACAGTTCAAACTTGCTCGCGCGTAACGCTCGTAAGTATCCAATGTCAGAAGCGGTTGTCAGTTTGGGAAAAAGAACGTCATTTGGAGAACTTGATTTACTCGTTAATAAGTTTTCAAATGCTTTACTGAACCAGGGCTTGCAAAAAGGCGACCGGATTGTTCTTTTTATACCTAATGTATTGGATTTTGTTATCAGCTATTTTGCTGTACAACGTATCGGTGCTATTGTTGTCCCGATCAATGCTAAATTTTCACTTCGAGAGGTCGAATTTGTTATGACCCATAGTGAGGCAAGGTGCATTATCACCCATGATATGCTATTTCCAAATGTGTCCTCTTTACACTTAGGCGAAATAAAAATAAAAACTGGTTCTGCAGCAAATAGCTGGTTAAGCATGGAAGAGCTTTTGGAGAAGGCTGGTGATACAGTCATTCCTTGTCATCTGTCGGAGGATGATTTATCCACTATTTTATATACATCCGGTACAACAGGTGACCCAAAAGGTGTTCTCTTCTCCTATCGAAATATCTTAACTGTCGCAAATATGATTGCTGTTGAAATGGAAGTGAAGCCGGAAAGCAGGATGCTGCTCATGATGCCGCTCAGCCATTCGGCTCCCCTTCATCTATTTTTGATGGCCGCTTTTATTGTGGGCTGTACAAGCGTATTAACACCGACCTTCACACCTGACTTACTGATTGAATCAGTTATAAATGAAAGAACGACCCATTTCTTCGGTGCACCTGTCGCTTACTTAGTAACTGCACAGAACCCTCGATTGATAGAAGCAGACCTTTCATCAATGAAATGGTGGGTATACGGAGGTGCCCCCTTATCAAAAAATGAGGTGCTTATGATAGCAGAGAAATTCAAGACCGATCGACTTGTTAGTGTTTACGGTCTGACAGAGGCTGGTCCTTCTGGTTCTCTTCTCCTTGCTGACGAGCATCCGCATAAAGCAGGCAGTATTGGACGCCGCGCTCCCTTAGGAACTGAGCTGCGCATTGTAGATGAGGAAGGCCGAGATGTCCTAAATGGTGAGGTCGGCGAAATTGTATTGTATGGTGAAGGCAATATGCAAGGCTATTATAAAAATGAAAAAGCAACATCTGCTGCGTTTATAGATGGCTGGCTCCGAACAGGAGATCTCGCCCGTATGGATGAGGAAGGCTACCTATGGATTGTCGACCGCAAAAAGGATGTCATTATTTCAGGAGGTATTACGATTTATCCAAAGGAAATCGAAGAGATGCTGCTGCAGTTTAATGGAATAGCAGAAGCGGCGGTCATTGGCATTCCCCATCCAGAGTGGGGAGAAACAATAAAGGCTGTGTTTTCCGGGCACAGTAATATTGATATTGAAAAGTTGAAGGGCTACTTATCTAAAAATCTAGCAAGTTATAAAGTTCCTCGAATTTTTGAACAACTGAATTCTCTCCCCCGAAATGCATCAGGAAAAATACTTAAACAGCAGCTGAAAGGTGACGTGTTAAATGAAAGTATTAGCTAAACAACCAGACTACATTGAAAATTTCTATTTACGGGACGAAACCCTGCAAAATATTTTAAAAGACAAACTGCCATCCCCCTTTTTCAATTATGCCGATCGCGAATTAGCCATTTTTGGAGCTCTTTGTGCGGGACCTATTGATGAACGTGCGAAGCATACGGACCGTGAAGGTGAACCGCGTCTAATCCGCTATGATAAATTTGGAGAAGAAACGAGTCACGTGTGGGTCAATGAAGGCTATAAACAAACGGTGAAAGATACGTACAATACGGGAATTGTCGGCTATGTGCACAAGGAAATCCCCGAGCTTGGCCATAGGGGAAACTATCTATATAGCTTTGCTCAAGGATATATTCTTTCCCAAAGCGAGCCGGGCTTTTACTGTCCTGTTACGTTAACGATGGCAACAGCCTACTTATTTGAGCACTATGCAGACGAAGCTCTAAAGAAACGGTTTATGCCTCACATCTGTTCTACAGGCGGCGTTAAGCTGTACGAAGGAGCAACCTTTCTAACTGAAAGACAAGGGGGCTCGGATGTCGGAGCTAATGTAGTCGAAGCAAGATTCATTGATGGCGCTTACTATTTATATGGTGAAAAGTATTTTGCTTCTAACGCCGGTCAGTGTGGTGTCGCTATGGTCCTTGCCCGCATGGAAGGAGCATCCTCTGGTTCAAAAGGGCTCACCTTATTTGCTGTACCTTGGCATTTGGATGATGGTTCATTAAATGGGATTACGGTTCGGAGGTTAAAAGATAAATTAGGTGTCCGAGCCGTACCATCTGGAGAAGTTGCCTTCGATCATGCAAAGGCATACATTGTAGGAGATGCATCGAAGGGGATTTACTATATGCTTGAAGCGTTAAATTTATCACGAATTTGTAATGCAGCTGCCTCACTTGGCATTATGCAGCGCGCCTTGCAAGAGGCCTATACCTATACGTCTGCCCGCTCCTCATTCGGGGCCCAACTGACACAGTACCCAGTCATCCAGCATAGTTTAATGAAGCTAAAAGCAAAGCAGCATGCAGAGCTTATTTCATTATTTGATTTAATTGAACTGTATGATAACGTGACAGCAGGAAATGGAACGAAAGAGGATCAAATTCTTGTTCGTCTTTTAATAGCGCTTGTCAAAAAGGAAACGGCAGAACAAGCAATCCACTTCTCACATGAAGCGATTGAACTGCACGGAGGAAATGGGTATATCGAGGATTTTGTAACCCCTCGCCTGTTACGTGATGCTCAAGTGCTGACCGTATGGGAAGGCACGGCCAATATTTTAGCCTTGGAGCTCATTCGCCTCGTCCGGAAGTTCAGTGTCCATGATCTGTTCATTCAAAGAATGGAACAACGCCTGAGTTTACTTATACCTTGCCGTTTAACAGAAATTGCAGAAGCAAAATTAGAAGAGACACGGGAGTTACTGCAGCAATTTGCGGCGCTCGATGAAACAATGCAAACCTTTGAAGCAAAGACCTTTATGAAACAGCTTGTCTCGCTCTATGAAAGCGTAAATGTAGTGGAATATGCAAAAAAACACCGGGGGCAGGGAGAACAATTGGCAGCCGTGTTTTTAGAAGAGGAGTGGAACCTGCGCTCACTTGGTGAACAAGCAAAAGCAATCCGCTATTTCGGGGAAATTTTCTCATAAAAACAAGACGGTACGATCTCCGCTATCCACAGACAGTTAGAATTGCACATGCGGAGAAAGCAAAAAAGACTTGGCATGACCGCCTAGCCGTTATCGAACGTATAGAATTTTATAGATTGTTACACAAATTAAAACGTGCCATCTTCTTTTGACGGCACGTTATCTTTGCATTTCTTCTATTTGTCTTTTTTGCTCCGCCAGCAGTTCTTCTACTTGAAGTTCCCTCTCACGCTCTTGTTCTTCACGGATACGCTGCTCTTCAGCCTCTATATACTTACGGTATCCGGCACGCGAAATCAGGATGCTTACTTCATACAAAATGAAAAGCGGTACAGCTACAATCAGGTTTGATACAAAGTCAGGCGGTGCCAGGAAAGCAGCTAGTACAAAGAGAACAAAATAGGAATACTTACGAAACTTGACCATCAGTGCCGGATTTAATATACCAATCCGGGCTAAGAACAATGTCACAACCGGCAGCTGAAATACAAAGCCAAACGGCAGCACAAGCGTAAATAAAAATGAAAAGTATTCATTAATTCCGATCGTCTGCTGAATATCCAAATCCGCCGATAAGCTCGTCATAAAGCTCATCACATACGGAAATAACACAAAATAGGAAAAAGAAATGCCTAGTAAAAATAAGAAAAAGGCATACGGTATATATTTGAGCGTTGCTTTTCGCTCCGACTCAAGCAAGCCTGGTGTGATAAACGACCATAACTGGTATAGCAATACCGGTACAGTGAAAACCAAAGCCAAGCTAAACATTACTTTTAAAAAGACAGCAAGCGTATCGGCGGGCGCAAATGCATTTAGCGTAAATTGCGCTGCTTCATCACTAAACTGGATATATTTGATAATAGGCTCCGTTAAGAAAAAACTACCAACAAGGGCTAGTACAAAGAATAGCGCCGTGACAACAAGGCGGCTTCTTAACTCTTCCATATGTTCTACTACAGTTAGTTCTCTTGGATTCATAAAATTGACATCCTTAACTTACTTGATTGAATCGTTATCTTTATGATCGATAACTTTCTTTTTATTATCGTCATCGTCATCAGCTAAACCTTTAGTAGCGTTTTTGAATTCGCGAAGTGTCGAGCCCATCGCTTTTCCTAGCTCAGGCAGTTTCTTCGGTCCAAAAATTAATACCGCTACTACACCGATAATAACTAGGCTTACTGGTCCAATCGCATTTAAATGCACAACCATTACAGCCACCTCCTCTATTATATGTATCATTTTACCGTAACACCTGCATTTTTGCTATTAGATTAAATGTGAATAATTTACGTCAGCTTTCGCTATTACGGATTAAGTAAATGAGGGCTTGTAACTCTACTGATAAATCTATATTCATTAGCTTCATCGAGTCAGGTACTGTCAGTCTGATTGGCGTGAAGTTTAATATTCCCTTTGCGTTCATCTTCGCCAGCCGGTCGGTCATCGTTTGTGCTGAACGGGCTGAAACGGTTAAAATAGCCAGCTCTGCTCTATATTCCTCGTACATCTCTTCTAGCCGATCTGGATGAAATACAGGAATATTGCTGATTTCTGTTCCTTCATACGGCGCCTTCGAATCGAATGCTACAACGATACGAGTATTGTGGTTCTTTTGGAAGTTGTATTTAAGAAATGCATTCCCCAAATTCCCCACCCCGATCAACGCTACATTCGTCGCCTCATCCTGATCTAAAGTTTGACGGAAAAAAGATAATAAATGCTGGACATCATAGCCATATCCTTTTTTCCCTAACGCGCCAAAATATGAAAAGTCCCGGCGAATCGTCGCTGGATCAATCTTCATTGCATCACTTAGTTCTTGGGATGAGATCCGCTTTTTCCCCTCTTGAGCAAAGTTTTGAAGAAAACGGTAATAAAGAGGAAGCCTTTTCGTAGTTGCCTGAGGAATTTTATATTCTTTGTTCACATACGTTCCCCCTACAATCAATTGGAAATCGTTTTAATCTTACTAAACATATAGAAACAAGTAAAGCACCTATCATTGCGCCCAATAGTTTCATCCAGTAAACTAAAGGATGAACTGAGGTGTAAAAAATGATTGTCTTACAAGTAAATCAATTATATAAATCATTCGTCACTGACGAGATACTGAGCGGTGTAAAGCTCGAGGTGCAGCATCGCGATCGGGTGGCACTCGTCGGACGAAACGGTGCCGGTAAATCAACGCTTCTGAAAATCATTGCAGGACAAATGTCTTATGACTCAGGTGAAATCATTATTCCTAAGGATGTTAACGTTGGATACCTGGAGCAACACGCCGGTATCGATTCAGAACTTTCCATTTGGGACGAAATGATGACCATCTTCGAAAGACTGCATAAGATGGAGCTGGCATTAAGAAACCTAGAACAAAAAATGGCCGATCCTTCCGTTCATGAGGATAGTGAGGCGTATGCCCGCATCATGGCGGATTACGATCAGCTCCAGCACGATTTCAAGGAAGCTGGCGGCTACCAATATGAGGCGGATACACGCTCTGTACTTCATGGTATGCAATTTTTCCCTGAAGACTATGAAAAGCCCATCCGCTCATTATCCGGAGGCCAGAGAACGCGTCTGGCACTTGCCAAACTCTTATTATCTAAACCTGAATTACTCATTCTGGACGAGCCGACGAACCACTTGGACATTGAAACATTGTCATGGCTTGAAGGATATTTAAAAAGTTACGATGGCGCAATTCTCATTGTTTCGCATGACCGATACTTCCTGGATCAAGTTGTATCCATCGTCTATGAAGTATCACGTACTCGAGTGACAAAATATACTGGCAACTATAGCGCTTATTTAGATGAAAAAGCAAAAAACTATGAACGTGATATAAAAATGTATGAGCGTCAGCAAGATGAGAAGGCAAAGCTTGAGGCATTTATTCAAAAAAATATTGCCCGTGCCTCGACAACGAAGATGGCGCAGAGCCGACGAAAGATGCTTGAACGTACCGAATGGATGGATTCCCCAGACAGTGATGAAAAGTCTGCAAGCTTCGGATTTACGATTGAGCGTCAAAGTGGCAATGACGTACTGTCTATCGACGATTTGGCAATCGGCTATACGGGAAATGAGATTTCCCACGGCATTTCTATGCGCGTCTTTCGAGAAGATCGCATTGCTCTTGTAGGGCCAAATGGTGTTGGAAAATCAACACTCCTAAAAACGGTTGTACAAGATTTAGCAACACTAAATGGGGATATTCGTTACGGTACAAATGTGCAGATTGGCTACTATGACCAGGAGCAAGCAAAGCTGAACAGCAATAAAACTGTCCTTGCAGAACTGTGGGATGAATGGCCGTTAATGAATGAAAAGGACATCCGAACAGTACTTGGTAATTTTCTATTTAGCGGCGATGATGTTACAAAGCCCGTCAACTCCTTATCTGGTGGAGAGAAAGCCCGCCTTGCTCTTGCAAAATTAATGATGCAAAAATGTAATTTCCTCGTTCTGGATGAACCTACGAACCATCTGGATCTGGACAGTAAGGAAGTGCTGGAGAACGCCCTAATTGACTATCCTGGTACGCTTTTATTTGTCTCCCATGACCGCTACTTCATCAATCGCATCGCAACAAAAGTAGTCGAACTTTCGAAAAATGGAGCTTTTGAATACTTGGGAGATTACGATTATTATGTAGAGAAAAAGCAGGAGCTCGAAGAACTGGCTGCTATGAAGGCTGCAAGTGAAGCTGCCAAGACAACTGCTACAATCATCCCTGCTAAGGCAACAACTTCTACTATTGATAAAGAAACCAAAAAGCGCGAGCGCCAGATTAGACGTTTAATTGAGGAGATAGAAAGTAAAATGGGCACCCTTGATGAAGAAATCAAAGGATACGAAGAGGCATTGTGTGATCCGGAAATCTTCTCTAACCATGAAAAAGCCCTTGAAATTCAAACTAATCTCGATACAGCAAAAGAAGCACATGAGACGCTGGAAATGGACTGGCTTGAACTAAATGAAGAGCTTGAAGCATTATAAATCGACCTACCCCCGTAAATTGTGCGGGGGTTTTTCTATTTGAATCTTTTACTATTTATTCATAGATCCTCACTATTCATCCATCAATCCGAAAGAAGGCGAATGGTAAATTCACTGGAACAGAAAAGAGAAATCGACATTTTAAAGCCTGTTGTTTACTCATAACTATAAACTCATCTTTGGATTAATATTGTTACTTTGTGAGGCTTTATTTTGCCAGAAATCTCTTTATAACTATATAAGTTTATATTAATCATTCCTTTAATATTATTCTGTAATATTAACTTTTTATTTGTCTGCTAGTTTGCCTTCCTACTTCCGTTTTTATAAATCATATAAAAACAAAAAAACTCCACATTTTTATTCACAGATAAAATGTTGTCATATCAACATATCAACAGACTTTTCCACATTGTCCACATGTGCTGTTTTGTTTTTCCACACGATTTCAACAAGAAAACCACAAATTTTATTAATAAATCACATCTTATGCACAGGTTATCCACAGTTTGTGTATAAGTACGAATGTTCTCGTTGACATTTTGAAAACAGTTGTTCAAAACTGTGGATAATTTTTCAGAAAAGTTCTAAAACGAAAAAATATTTACTTCGTTAAGCAAGTTCTATACAAAAAATCATTTTTTTCTACTATATTTGTTTTTTTATAAAAATAAAAAGTGCTGCAAATTATTTGCAGCACCTTTCTTTATTCTATCCAAGTCTTCAATTCCATTCCCGGTTTCCCATTCATTTTCATATCACCTCTTACTCCTGCCTCGTACATAAAGAATCCTGCTGCACCAATCATAGCCGCATTGTCTGTACAAAGCTTCAGCGGAGGCACGAAAAATGGAATATCTTCCTCTGTAAAAGCTGATTCTAATGCATTACGCAAGCCCTTATTAGCTGAAACACCACCAGCAGCAATTACTTGCTTAACCCCATATTCTCGAGCCGCTCGAACTGTTTTTGCCGTCAGTACTTCTACTAC
Organism: Lysinibacillus canaveralius; assembly: GCF_047301505.1. NCBI lineage: Bacteria > Bacillati > Bacillota > Bacilli > Caryophanales > Bacillaceae > Lysinibacillus > Lysinibacillus canaveralius. The sequence continues at coordinate 4,066,602 of NZ_CP154840.1, forward strand.
ACTATCCTGAAAGCCTTTAGCCACATGGGCCGGGATGATTTCCTCGCCACGCTGATCCATATTATGCTTATAATTGATAACCGCTGATTTTAGTCCACTAAAACTAAAATCGTAGGAATCTTCCTCTAGCCATACTCGAGGAAACGGTACAGCCTCTTCAGCTTCATGCGCCAGCCGGTCGATATGCGGTCCCCCTGGGTATGGCAAATTCAAAACTCTTGCTACCTTATCATAGGCCTCTCCTGCTGCATCATCTCTTGTTTCTCCAATCAACTCGAAACTGCCATGCTCCTTCATATAGACAAGCTCTGTATGGCCACCTGAGACAACAAGCGCCAGCAGTGGAAATTCCATCGGCTGTACAAGGGCATTTGCATATATATGTCCTGCTATATGATGCACCGGTACAAGCGGCAGTCCATGAGCAAAAGCAAATGCCTTCGCTGCATTAATGCCAATCAGCAGCGCCCCTACAAGCCCCGGACCTTCTGTAACAGCTACTGCAGCTAAATCAGCCGGTTCCATTCCTGCTTGTGTCAAACATTCTTCAATGACAATTGTCATCTGCTCTACATGATGTCTTGAAGCAATTTCCGGCACTACTCCTCCAAAACGCTTATGACTATCTATTTGTGATGATACAACATTTGAAATAATCTCTGTACCATCTTTTATAATGCTTGCTGCTGTTTCATCACAGCTTGTTTCAATTGCCAGTATATATTTACTCATTTATATTCACCCACATTACAAGAGCATCTTCCCCGTTATCCGTATAATACCCTTTCCGAATGCCCCCATTTTGAAAACCTAATTTTCGATAAAGGTTTTGTGCTACCACATTCGTCACTCGCACTTCCAAGCTCATAACCTCCATCTCGGCTTCACGTGCAACACGGATAGCTTCCTTCATCAATGCTTCTCCTATTCCCTTACCTCGTGCCGACTCTACAACGGCTACATTTGTAATTTGTGCAGCATCGATTACAAGCCACATACCACAAAATCCGATGATTTCCGTTTCATCTTCTGCCACTATATAATGTGCATACTGATTCTCACGCATTTCATAATGAAAGGAATCGAGCGTCCACGGTGTTGGAAAAGTTGCCAACTCAATTGCATAGACAGCATCTACATCGGCTGCTGTCATTCTACGATACGTAATCACTCGGCCACCTTCTTCTGTTCCTTAATCCAATTTGCTTCCGCCTCTGCAATACGGCGATACTGCGGTACAAAATGGTGAACCGCTTCTATAGACGGCAACTCCCGATCCTCTGCAAGCGCAATAAGTTCTGCAGCACGCGGCAGATCAAGTGTATAAGAAGCTCGGATAGCCTTATCTCCAAGTCTCTCCTTGATACGGTCCCAGAATACTTCTACATCTGTACCGATAAATAACACGTTTTCATTTAATGCCTGCAGCGTTTCTAACAACCCATCGATATGATCATGATGATCATGAATTACTTCATTTAACAATTCGCCACGATAGGCAGCCGCATAAACATGCTGGCGTCTTGCATCAAATAATGGACAGATAACTCCATTAAAAAGTTTGGCATTGGCAGCCAATGCCTGCAGGCTCGATACTCCTACTAAAGGTTTCTTCAGCGTCCAAGCAAGTGTCTTGGCAATTGTTACACCAATACGTACTCCTGTATATGAACCGGGTCCTTCTGACACGGCTACTGCATCTATTTGGGAAGGCGTTATGTTTGCCTTGGCAAATAGCTCCTCTACGGCAGGCATTGCACCTACAGAGTGCGTAATTTTAATATTTTGGACTGTTTCTGCCAATACTCGTCCCTCTTTTACAATCGCCACAGAAAGAGGGGCATTTGCTGTATCAATTCCTAACCAAATCATTTTAGTAGCTCCTCACACAGTTGGACGTATTGTTCGCCCACCGGTTTAAATATAAATTTCCGCTCTGTTTCACTAATCCGGCTGATTTCCACACTTAAGCGCTCTTTGGGCAGCTCATCTTCAATTAAATGAGCCCACTCTACAACCGTTACTGCATCCCCATAAAAAATTTCATCCCAGCCAAGATCCTCATCACTGTCTGCTAAACGGTAGACATCAAGGTGATTCAACGGCAGACGTCCATTATATTGCTTCATAATAGTAAAAGTAGGACTGTTTACTGTACGCGTAATTCCCAGACCTTTTGCCAATGCCTGTGTAAAGGTTGTCTTGCCTGCTCCTAAATCACCTTCAAGTGTAATAGTAGTCTGAGGCTCAAGAAGTGCTGCTAAACGATGGGCTAATGCCTGTGTTTCTTCAACTGATGTTATATATTTTTCAAATACCATGTTTTAATCCTCCAAAGTACATTACTACTAGTTTACTGTAAGCATGGTAAATGTTCAAAGGGTAGTACCTCATCGGATAGAAGATGACTTTTGTTAAAGTGCAAAAGAAAACACTTCACTTGTTAAATTCCTTAACAAGTGAAGTGTCCTTTACAATATAGGCGTTATTTTGTATTTTCTTCTTGATCGTCTGATTTCTTCTCGGCGGGTAAATCCCGAGTTGATTCGCCCCGTTTTTGAATAATTTTTTTACCTATCAACTTATCCTCTTTAAATTCAATTTCATATGCCTGAGTAATCAGCAATTCATCTTGCCATATATATTTATTGTCATCTACCTGTTCACCCGGGCCTCTTGCCACCTCTACTACTTCCATATAAGACATACCTTCTTTTAACTGGTTAAATTCATCCTCATTCATATATTTCTGCCATGCATACGTATTTGAATCTTCTATATTGATCATTTTATTAGAAGAGCACCCAAACAAAACGATAGCCGACAACAGAACGATAATCATTGGAGCAATTCGTCCGTATGTCATAACCGGCACCCCCACCTACTATCTTTTCAAATATAGTTTTACCCTATTATTTTAAAATAGAAACAAACTTATTATCATTCTAGCATTTTAACACATTAAGATAATAATTTTATGAGAATAAAAGCTTATTTTAAGCTATTATTAGTTAATGTTTATTAAAAAGAAGCAAACTTTCTCCTGCTTTTCCCTTTTCATAAATAAGTAACTCTATGCCTTTTTATTTATGAACTACTAGAGTAATGATGATTTGAATAACAAATGATTTTCGGGAAAATAAAAAGCGTACAATAAGATCTCTCCTATTGTACGCATTAACCTTAAATAGTATTAGTAAATAAAAAAAGCTCTTGTAAGATTATTTCTTACAAAAACCTAAATGGCGGTCCCGACCGGGATCGAACCGGCGATCTCCTGCGTGACAGGCAGGCATGTTAACCGCTACACCACGGGACCATTTGTTAAAGACATAAATTATCTTAACATGCCTGCTTTCAATACGCAATATTTTTTTATAGATATTTTACTATATTTTAACCCTTAATTATATTACTTTTTTTAATACATGATTCCGTTCTAGTACCTTTAATAAAAAGAACGCAAAAGCAGCACCGGCAAATGAGCTCATTATAAAGGCTGGTACAAGACCAAATAATGTAGCCTCCTGCCCTAAAATAAGCACGGCAACAGGATAAGCCGCCATAGCGCCAAAAATCCCTGTACCAATAACTTCACCGAGTGCAGTAAATGTTAGATTTTTTGTTTTTGAGTAAACAATCCCTGCTAATAAAGCACCTATCATACTTCCAGGAAACGCAAACAAGCTCCCTGTTCCCATAATGTTACGAATTGTAGAAGCTACCAATGCTTGAACAACCGCATAATAAGGACCTACTAATACTGCAGTCAAAATATTGGCTAGATGCTGGACAGGAAAAATCTTAGCAAACCCTACCGGAATGTAGACAATCGTACTGCTTACAGCAACAATAGCACTTATGATAGCTGTATACGTTAACTTTCTTAGTTTTTTTATTGGACTCATCTCCTTTGGTTTTGTAGTGAACTACTAAAATAGCCCCAAGACCCCCAAAAGGATGCGTCAAGCTACTTTCCTACGCTAGTGTTAACTAGATCAGGTTCAAAGGGTACTTCTCAGCCTCTAAGGCGCCCCTAGTAGTCTTTTTTATTATAATAGATAGTAGTTTTAAATGGTAGCGGTTATCCATCTCTTCTTTATTATAGTTTTCATATAATATTCTACTATTGAGGAAAACTATAGTTTTATTAATTTATCTCCTTCGAACAAAAACCCCTCTGCTTATGTCTAAAATTGTTTTTTGTTGCCCAGCGATGTCCTACTCTCACAGGAGCGCCCTCCCACTGCTCAGGTGAATTCGTATCGTATTCTTTGATTTCCTTACATAAAATGAATCCTTCGGTTTGCGCGCCGATCTCACCTTCGGTGTTTGGTGGTTGGGAGCTTTTTTGGCAATAAAAAAACTCAACCTCTACAGGTTGAGTCTTGTTGCCCAGCGATGTCCTACTCTCACAGGGGCGCCTCCAACTACCATCGACGCTACCTTCGCAGCGCGATGACCGGCGAATGACGGCGTCATCTGCGCTTACTCTTTCAGTCACGTACCGAGTACGTTCCTTCTTTCGTTCCCTTGTTTCCTTGTTCTTCTTGGTCCTCCCACTGCTCTGGGAAATTCGTATCGTATTCTTTGATTTCCTTACATAAAATGAATCCTTCGGTTTGCGCGCCGATCTCACCTTCGGTGTTTGGTGGTTGGGAGCTTTTTTGGCAATAAAAAAACTCAACCTCTACAGGTTGAGTCTTGTTGCCCAGCGATGTCCTACTCTCACAGGGGGAAGCCCCCAACTACCATCGGCGCTAGAGAGCTTAACTTCCGTGTTCGGTATGGGAACGGGTGTGGCCTCTCTGCCATCATCACTAGACTTGCACATGGATGTGCTGACTTCTGTGCTGCAACACGATGTTGCGCTTGTAGCAGAAGTTCCTTTATATAACTGAAAGAAGTTTGTTCTTTCAAAACTGGATAAACGTTTCATTGTGCAGCACACAAAATTTGGTTAAGTCCTCGACCGATTAGTATTCGTCAGCTCCATATGTCGCCATACTTCCACCTCGAACCTATCTACCTGATCGTCTTTCAGGGGTCTTACTTACTTGCGTAATGGGAAATCTCATCTTGAGGGGGGCTTCATGCTTAGATGCTTTCAGCACTTATCCCGTCCATACATAGCTACCCAGCGATGCCCTTGGCAGAACAACTGGTACACCAGCGGTATGTCCATCCCGGTCCTCTCGTACTAAGGACAGCTCCTCTCAAATTTCCTACGCCCACGACGGATAGGGACCGAACTGTCTCACGACGTTCTGAACCCAGCTCGCGTACCGCTTTAATGGGCGAACAGCCCAACCCTTGGGACCGACTACAGCCCCAGGATGCGATGAGCCGACATCGAGGTGCCAAACCTCCCCGTCGATGTGGACTCTTGGGGGAGATAAGCCTGTTATCCCCGGGGTAGCTTTTATCCGTTGAGCGATGGCCCTTCCATGCGGAACCACCGGATCACTAAGCCCGTCTTTCGACCCTGCTCGACTTGTAGGTCTCGCAGTCAAGCTCCCTTGTGCCTTTACACTCTACGAATGATTTCCAACCATTCTGAGGGAACCTTTGGGCGCCTCCGTTACCTTTTAGGAGGCGACCGCCCCAGTCAAACTGTCCGTCTGACACTGTCTCCTGCCCCGATAAGGGGCATGGGTTAGAATTTCAATACAACCAGGGTAGTATCCCACCGACGCCTCCTCCGAAGCTGGCGCTCCGGGCTCTCTGGCTCCTACCTATCCTGTACAAGTTGTACCAAAATTCAATATCAAACTACAGTAAAGCTCCACGGGGTCTTTCCGTCCTGTCGCGGGTAACCTGCATCTTCACAGGTACTATAATTTCACCGAGTCTCTCGTTGAGACAGTGCCCAGATCGTTACGCCTTTCGTGCGGGTCGGAACTTACCCGACAAGGAATTTCGCTACCTTAGGACCGTTATAGTTACGGCCGCCGTTTACTGGGGCTTCAATTCACAGCTTCGCTTGCGCTAACCGCTCCTCTTAACCTTCCAGCACCGGGCAGGCGTCAGCCCCTATACGTCACCTTACGGTTTTGCAGAGACCTGTGTTTTTGCTAAACAGTCGCCTGGGCCTATTCACTGCGGCTCTCTCGGGCTTTCACCCTACCAGAGCACCCCTTCTCCCGAAGTTACGGGGTCATTTTGCCGAGTTCCTTAACGAGAGTTCTCTCGCACACCTTAGGATTCTCTCCTCGACTACCTGTGTCGGTTTGCGGTACGGGTACCTCCCACCTCGATAGAGGCTTTTCTTGGCAGTGTGAGATCAGGAACTTCGTCCATACGGACTCGTCATCACAGCTCAACGTTACAGTGTGCGGATTTGCCTACACACACGCCTTACTGCTTGAACAGAGACAACCAACGCTCTGCTTACCCTACCCTACTGCGTCCCCCCATTTCTCAAACGGTGGGGAGGTAGTACAGGAATATCAACCTGTTGTCCATCGCCTACGCCTATCGGCCTCGGCTTAGGTCCCGACTAACCCTGAGCGGACGAGCCTTCCTCAGGAAACCTTAGTCATACGGTGGACGGGATTCTCACCCGTCTTTCGCTACTCATACCGGCATTCTCACTTCTAACCGCTCCACCAGTCCTTCCGGTCTGACTTCAACGCAGTTAGAACGCTCTCCTACCACTGACATCAAAGATGTCAATCCACAGCTTCGGTGAATCGTTTAGCCCCGATACATTTTCGGCGCAGCGTCACTCGACCAGTGAGCTATTACGCACTCTTTAAATGATGGCTGCTTCTAAGCCAACATCCTGGTTGTCTAAGCAACGCCACATCCTTTTCCACTTAACGATTACTTTGGGACCTTAGCTGGTGGTCTGGGCTGTTTCCCTTTTGACTACGGATCTTATCACTCGCAGTCTGACTCCCGTGTATAAATATCCGGCATTCGGAGTTTGTCTGAATTCGGTAAAGCGAGATGCCCCCCTAGTCCAAACAGTGCTCTACCTCCGGTATTCTCAATCACGAGGCTAGCCCTAAAGCTATTTCGGAGAGAACCAGCTATCTCCAGGTTCGATTGGAATTTCTCCGCTACCCACACCTCATCCCCGCACTTTTCAACGTGCGTGGGTTCGGGCCTCCAGTAAGTGTTACCTCACCTTCACCCTGGACATGGGTAGATCACCTGGTTTCGGGTCTACGACCACGTACTATTTCGCCCTATTCAGACTCGCTTTCGCTGCGGCTCCGTCTTCTCAACTTAACCTCGCACGTAATCGTAACTCGCCGGTTCATTCTACAAAAGGCACGCTATCACCCATTAACGGGCTCTAACTACTTGTAGGCACACGGTTTCAGGTTCTCTTTCACTCCCCTCCCGGGGTGCTTTTCACCTTTCCCTCACGGTACTGGTTCACTATCGGTCACTAGGTAGTATTTAGCCTTGGGAGATGGTCCTCCCGGATTCCGACGGAATTTCACGTGTTCCGCCGTACTCAGGATCCACTCTGGAGGGAATGACTTTTTGGCTACAGGGCTTTTACCTGCTCTGGCGGACCTTTCCAAGTCGCTTCGCCTAAATCATTCCTTTGTAACTCCGTATAGAGTGTCCTACAACCCCAAGAGGCAAGCCTCTTGGTTTGGGCTCTTCCCGTTTCGCTCGCCGCTACTCAGGGAATCGAATTTTCTTTCTCTTCCTCCAGGTACTTAGATGTTTCAGTTCCCTGGGTCTGTCTCTAACGCGCTATGAATTCACGCGAAAGTACTGCGCGATTAAACGCAGTGGGTTCCCCCATTCGGAAATCCCCGGATCAAAGCTTACTTACAGCTCCCCGAGGCATATCGGTGTTAGTGCCGTCCTTCATCGACTCCTAGTGCCAAGGCATCCACCGTGCGCCCTTATTAACTTAACCAATAAGTTAACGCTAACTCGAAGAGTTAGACTTCAGTTTACACGTCAATTGCTTGACTTGTTTGACTCATATCTATTTAAAGATAGAAATTTGTGTTTGCTTTCAATGTCGTTTTATCCAGTTTTCAAAGAACAAGTGCGCTACCTGTGTCTACTTCTTCGCACATTTGCGACGAGTAACCGCAGGAGCAAGTTTTGAAAGTATGAACTTTCAAAACTGAACAGCAAGAACGTTAACGTATATCACCGTGTGATATACTTCCGAAAAATATCCTTAGAAAGGAGGTGATCCAGCCGCACCTTCCGATACGGCTACCTTGTTACGACTTCACCCCAATCATCTATCCCACCTTCGGCGGCTGGCTCCAAAAGGTTACCTCACCGACTTCGGGTGTTACAAACTCTCGTGGTGTGACGGGCGGTGTGTACAAGGCCCGGGAACGTATTCACCGCGGCATGCTGATCCGCGATTACTAGCGATTCCGGCTTCATGTAGGCGAGTTGCAGCCTACAATCCGAACTGAGAACGGTTTTATCGGATTAGCTCCCCCTCGCGGGTTGGCAACCGTTTGTACCGTCCATTGTAGCACGTGTGTAGCCCAGGTCATAAGGGGCATGATGATTTGACGTCATCCCCACCTTCCTCCGGTTTGTCACCGGCAGTCTCCTTAGAGTGCCCAACTAAATGATGGCAACTAAGAACAAGGGTTGCGCTCGTTGCGGGACTTAACCCAACATCTCACGACACGAGCTGACGACAACCATGCACCACCTGTCACCGTTGTCCCCGAAGGGAAAACTGTATCTCTACAGTGGTCAATGGGATGTCAAGACCTGGTAAGGTTCTTCGCGTTGCTTCGAATTAAACCACATGCTCCACCGCTTGTGCGGGCCCCCGTCAATTCCTTTGAGTTTCAGTCTTGCGACCGTACTCCCCAGGCGGAGTGCTTAATGCGTTAGCTGCAGCACTAAGGGGCGGAAACCCCCTAACACTTAGCACTCATCGTTTACGGCGTGGACTACCAGGGTATCTAATCCTGTTTGCTCCCCACGCTTTCGCGCCTCAGCGTCAGTTACAGACCAGAAAGTCGCCTTCGCCACTGGTGTTCCTCCAAATCTCTACGCATTTCACCGCTACACTTGGAATTCCACTTTCCTCTTCTGCACTCAAGTCCCCCAGTTTCCAATGACCCTCCACGGTTGAGCCGTGGGCTTTCACATCAGACTTAAAGGACCGCCTGCGCGCGCTTTACGCCCAATAATTCCGGACAACGCTTGCCACCTACGTATTACCGCGGCTGCTGGCACGTAGTTAGCCGTGGCTTTCTAATAAGGTACCGTCAAGGTACAGCCAGTTACTACTGTACTTGTTCTTCCCTTACAACAGAGTTTTACGAACCGAAATCCTTCTTCACTCACGCGGCGTTGCTCCATCAGACTTTCGTCCATTGTGGAAGATTCCCTACTGCTGCCTCCCGTAGGAGTCTGGGCCGTGTCTCAGTCCCAGTGTGGCCGATCACCCTCTCAGGTCGGCTACGCATCGTTGCCTTGGTGAGCCGTTACCTCACCAACTAGCTAATGCGCCGCGGGCCCATCCTGTAGCGATAGCGTAAACCATCTTTCAACTTTCTAACATGAGGTAGAAAGTATCATCCGGTATTAGCCCCGGTTTCCCGGAGTTATCCCAGACTACAGGGCAGGTTGCCCACGTGTTACTCACCCGTCCGCCGCTAACGTTAAGTCGGTGCAAGCACCAACAAAACGTCCGCTCGACTTGCATGTATTAGGCACGCCGCCAGCGTTCGTCCTGAGCCAGGATCAAACTCTCCATAAAAGTAGTTTGAGTTAAGCTCAAAATGTTGCTGACTATTGTTTTAGTCAAGTTGTCTCTTTCAATTAAGAAAGAAAATTATTGTTAACGTCTTGCTTGTTCAGTTTTCAAAGTTCATGGAGCGGGTGATGAGAATCGAACTCACGACATCAGCTTGGAAGGCTGAGGTTTTACCATTAAACTACACCCGCATATTATTTTATATGGCGCGCCCGACAGGAGTCGAACCCATAACCTTCTGATCCGTAGTCAGACGCTCTATCCAATTGAGCTACGGGCGCATTAATTTATTATCATTCTGTAGCTGCTTGGTGCGGCCGAGAAGACTCGAACTTCCACGGGGTTGCCCCCACTAGGCCCTCAACCTAGCGCGTCTGCCATTCCGCCACGACCGCATTCTATCTTGACTACGACTCTGCTTATTATACATAAGCTTCATCAATTTGTCAAGATCAAAATGGTGAGCCATGAAGGACTCGAACCTTCGACCCTCTGATTAAAAGTCAGATGCTCTACCAACTGAGCTAATGGCTCGAAAAAATGGCTGGGGTACTAGGATTCGAACCTAGGCATGACGGAATCAAAATCCGTTGCCTTACCGCTTGGCTATACCCCAACGAATGGCGGTCCCGACCGGGATCGAACCGGCGATCTCCTGCGTGACAGGCAGGCATGTTAACCGCTACACCACGGGACCATAATTTTTTCTGTTCTTAATCTGTAATAAAAAAGTGGTGACCCGTACGGGATTCGAACCCGTGTTACCGCCGTGAAAGGGCGGTGTCTTAACCACTTGACCAACGGGCCATGGCTCCGAAGGTAGGACTCGAACCTACGACCAACCGGTTAACAGCCGGTTGCTCTACCACTGAGCTACTTCGGAATGTCATTTTCTGTCGTGCATCACGCTGTCGACTTTTATTATTATAGACAGGTCATCTAGAAACGTCAACACTTTTTTACCGCTTTTTTATATTTTTCATAAAATCTAATTTGAAACATTGTTATACCAACGTTTCGAACGAACTAGAATACGGTTGTCCCTCTGAAATAGAATACTTTTCACCGTATTTCTTCTATTACTTCACTTTTCTTATATGTAAGTTTACCCTTACATTTACCACAGCAATATTTACTTATATCCATCTTTCGTTTCCGTTTATATGATTGGTGACATTCCTCACAAATATACGTATGAATTATCTGTTTACGCTTCTTTTTTTCCGTTTCTATAGTAGAGCAAAATCTTGGAGCACCAACTTTCTTCAAAAGCTGGCGGAAATCGTAGTCACGATGCTTATAACCTAACCCTCTTATATGCAGATGATAATGGCATAGTTCATGTAATATAATACCTCGCAATTCCTCTTCTCCAAAATGATCATATAACTTTCTATTTAGTTCAATGTTATGAGAACGTAAAAGGTAACGTCCGCCCGTTGTTTTCAATCGTTTATTAAAATAGGCCTTATGCAAGAAAGGCCACCCGAACTTTACGAGTGATAACTCTTCTACTAAACGTTGCACTTGTTCGTCTGTCATATTCTTTCTCCCCCCATAGAAAAAGTGTACGGTTTAAAACCGCACACTTAGTATTTTACTCATTTTGCGATGCAGGTGGTAGCATTGTAAGAGAAATACGTCCTTTTTTTGCGTCCACTTCTTCTACCCATACTGTGACGATATCTCCAAGCGATACAACATCAAGCGGATGTTTAACTCTACGGTTTGCCAACTTTGAAATATGAACAAGGCCGTCTTGTTTTACTCCAATATCAACAAATGCACCAAAGTCTACTACATTTCTAACTGTGCCTTGAAGTTCCATCCCTCGTTGTAAATCCTCCATTTGCAAAACATCCGTTTTTAATAATGGCTGTGGAAATTCATCCCGAGGATCTCGCGCCGGCTTCATCAATGTATCAACAATATCCTGAACTGTTACTTCCCCGACTCCTAACTGGCTGCTTAAGCTTTCAATCGACAAGGCAGCAAGTGCCTCCTCGACTTTCGGTGTCCCAACATCTTTCTTTTTCAAATCAGCTAATTCAAGAACCTGCTCAGCCAGTTTATAGCTTTCAGGGTGAATGCCTGTTGAATCAAGAGGGTTTTTTGCTCCTGGAATCCGTAAAAAGCCTACTGCCTGCTCGTATGTTTTGGCGCCAAGTCGTGGGATTTTCTTTAATTGGGCACGAGAAGCGAACTTCCCGCCCTCTGCTCGTGCTTTCACGATATTTTCTGCTACTGCTTTAGATAAGCCCGAAACGTATTGAAGTAACGAAGCGGAAGCTGTATTCACATCTACCCCTACTTGGTTTACGGCAGTTTCTACGATAAAAGTCAGCGATTCAGCCAGCTGTTTTTGAGAAACGTCGTGTTGGTACTGGCCGACGCCGACTGCTTTTGGATCAATTTTCACCAGCTCAGATAACGGATCTTGTAAACGCCTTGCAATAGAAACTGCGCTTCTCTGCTCAACCTGTAAGTCAGGAAATTCTGCTCTTGCTACTTCAGAGGCAGAATAAACGGAGGCACCTGCTTCATTTACAATTACGTAAGCTGCCTTGTTGTCCGTGTCTTTTAATGTATCAGCAATGAATTGTTCTGTTTCCCTGGAGGCTGTACCATTTCCAATCGCAATAATACTAATTGGGTATTTTTCCAGCAATGTCTGAACCGTTTTCTTAGCCTTATCCGTTTCCCGCTGTGGTTTATGAGGATAAATGGCCATTACCTCCAGCATTTTTCCTGTTTCATCCACTACAGCCAGCTTACATCCTGTACGGTAGGCTGGATCAACCCCGAGTACCATCTTTCCACGGATTGGCGGCTGCAGCAGGAGGTTGCGCAAATTCTCGGAAAAAATATGGATCGCCTGGGCTTCTGCTTTTTCACTAAGTTCCGATCGAATCTCTCTTTCAATCGATGGCTCAATCAATCTTTTATAGCTATCACTAATTGCCTCTTTTACTTGTTCCACCGCTTCGCCAGTAAAATTTCGAGGAATCCACTTATTTTCCATTATTTGAACAGCTCGCTCTACCGGCACTGAAATACCTACTCGGAGAACTTCCTCTTTCTCACCGCGATTCATCGCTAATATACGGTGCGGCACAATACGATTTACCGGTTCTTCATATTCATAGTACATTTCGAATACTTGCTTTTCGTCTTTCTCCGCATTCTTCAAAACTGATACTACCTTGCCATTACGGCGGGCCAGCTGTCGTAATTGTTCTCTAACTCCTGCATCATCAGCAAAACGTTCAGCTAATATATCTCTCGCCCCAGCCAGCACAGCTTCAATTGTCCCTATTCCCTTTTCTACATCTAAATAGGAAGATGCTGTCTCCACTAAGCTGCCCTTCGGAAACTTCATTAATTTGTCAGCTAAAGGCTCCAACCCACGTTCTTTTGCAATGGTCGCCTTCGTACGGCGTTTCTGCTTGTAAGGACGATATAGATCTTCCACTCTTTGCAAAACAGTTGCCGCCTTGATGGATGCTGCCAGCTCTTCTGTTAACTTACCTTGCTCTTCAATTAGTCGCAGCACTTCATCTTTACGTTGTTCAACTTGTTGTATGTAATGGTAACGGTCTTCTATTTCCTTGATTTGCACTTCATCAAGCGAACCTGTCGCCTCTTTTCGATAACGTGCAATAAATGGCACTGTATTGCCTTCTTCCAGGAGCTTGATCACCGCTTCTGCCTGATGGGTCTTTACTTTTGATTCCGTTGCAATCATCCGTAGTATTTCTTTTTGTTCCATCACTCCACTACCTTTCCTTTAACATGACTCCATTTTATCATTAACATAAAAAAAGCGCATTCGTACCTATTCAGTTGCAGCAGGCACTGCAGGTAGTCGTCTAGCTTATTTGATAAATTGAAAGAAGCGTGATTTTTAAAAAAACATTTAAATATTTCCATAACAATAAAAGAGCCTACTATTTTAAATAGTAGACTCCTAGATTTATAACGTTACACTGCCGCTAGCGGCAATAGCTTCTTGTAGTTTCTTAATAGCTTTTCGTTGGATGCGGGATACATGCATTTGGGAGATGCCAAGCCGTTCGCCAGCTTCTTTTTGACTAAGTTGTTCTAAATAAGTCAGCTGGATAATTTGCTTTTCACGGTCATTTAAGATACCCATAGCATCCGCTACAATCATTCGACGGTTGGTCATTTCGAACCCTTCGTCTTCCTTACCGACTACATCAAACAGTGTCACTGTGCTTCCGTCTGAATCAGATTCGATAGAATGATCCATTGATAATGCTTGATAACTGCGTCCCATCTCCATTGCTTCCAGGACATCCTCGTCCTGTACTTCTAAATAGTTGGCAATTTCACTAATAGACGGGGAGCGTTGTAACTCAGTCGTTAACGCTTCCACCGCCGCTTTAATACGAGGACCCAGTTCTTTAATACGGCGTGGTACATGGACATCCCACGTCTTGTCCCGTAAAAAACGTTTTATTTCCCCAACAATGGTTGGTACAGCAAAAGCCTCAAAACTTCTACCGAATGACGGATCGAAACGTCGAATTGCTCCCAACAAACCGAGCATCCCTACTTGAACAATATCGTCGTAATAAGATTTCCCATGTGAATATTTACGCGCAATCGATTCTACTAATTGCTGATAATGCAGCACTAACTTCGTTTGCGCGTCCTCATCTTGGGATTGCTGATATTTTTCTATCCACATCAGCACCTCTTCTTTAGACGAGTTTTTAGGTAGTGATTCTTTCGACATTTTCTTCCACCTGCTCTCTCGTGACATATTTTGTCATGAAAACAGTGACGCCGCCTTCGTTATTTAATTTCACCTCGTCCATTAAAGTATCCATTAAATACAGCCCTAAGCCACCTTCTCGTAACATTGCTACATTTTCATCTTCTTTATATGGACCAATCTTTGTTTTGATTTCCTCGAAATTAAAGCTATTTCCATAGTCCGCTACCATGATTTCAATTTTACTTTCAAATAAAGCACATCCCATTACCACTTCGCCCTCTTCGCCATCATAGGCATGGTGGACAACATTTGTGACAGCTTCCCCTGTAGCGATCTTTAAGTCTTCAATTTCATCATACGTAAATCCTAAACGGGTTGCTAAGCCAGAAACAGCAAGCCGAATCACACTAACATATTGCGGTTTGGCAGGCACACGAATTTCCACATAATCAAATGCTCTCATTACTGATTTCCACCTTTTTATCCGTTTCGATGTTCATTAATTCACTTAAACCTGTGATTTCAAAAAGGCGAACGAGACGGTCTGTCAAACCAACCAGCTTAAATTCCCCTTTTTCTCTCACTACCTTTTTATAAAAAGCAACAAAAATCCCTAAACCTGTACTATCCATATAGCTTACTTTCGATAAATCCAACTCAATAATCAAACCTTCATTAATGCGAATTGAGTCCAGCTCTTCACGTAAAATTGGAGCTGTGAAAGTATCAATTTCACCCTCTACAAACCCTCGCATTATATTTCCATCTTCCCGAAATTGTACATTAACATTCATACCGGACACCTCCAATTAGACTATATTACAATTCCCTTGCTAAAAAATTTTAAACCTCATTTTTATTATTTTTTTAAAATCACGACGGTAAAGTCGTCCTCCAGGCCAAAATCTTGAAGCTTCTGTAATTCTTTATATAGCATTTCACACATTTGCTGTGCATTCAAGTCAATAAACTTTAAAAGAAGATTTTCTATGATTTCCCGCGTATCTAAATCTGCCTGTTTTCTAAATTCTGTTACTCCATCCGTCATCATCACGATAAAATCACCCTCATTCAGTGTAATATCGAACTGCGGATATTTGACTTCCGGCATAACACCTAGTAAAAGACCTTTTGATTCCAAATCATAAAATCTTTTTTCTGAAGCTTTATAATAAAGTGCTGGTTCATGGCCAGCCGAACCATAGGTAAAGCTTCCATTTTTCACATCTAACCTTCCGAAAAACATGGAGACGAACATACTGTCATCCACACTTCTTTCAATAATACGGTTTAAGACTTGGAGAACATACGATGGATTCCCATTTGCATACTCAAGTGTATCTAGTCCATATTTTACCATGGACATACAAAGTGCAGCTGGTACTCCTTTACCGACCACATCCGTCACAGCGACGCTTACATACTGTTCATCTTCATTAAGAAAATGAACGTAATCCCCGTTCATTTTGCGAATAGGGATCGATACCATTCCAATATCGATGGAGGAAGCTTGTGGCACGGTTGTTCGCAAAAGCATATTTTGAATTTTCGTTGCCACATTCATTTCAATGCGCAGCTCTTCTTGTTGTTCAAGAAGGCTTTGGTGCTCTCGAAGTGTAAGCCCAAAGTGTACCATGATTTCTATAAGAAAATCATACCCATGCGAAACAGCTGCCGGTAAGTCTGGATAAATCTCCTCCATTGAGGCTTTATGGATGCTAATTACTTCTTCTGGCGTCACATTTTTTTGAATGAGCTGTCGGATAAAGTTTTGTCCGATATATAAATTACGTTCTGTCTGACTTTCTATATAATCAGCTAAAATCCTTTTGTACTGGGCCTGTAGCTCCTTCACTCTTTATCACATCCTGTCACAACCATTTTTCAACTTTTACTATGGTACCCTTACCCATTAAAGATTGAATCTCGATATGGTCCATCAGGCGTTTCACCCCTGGCAGGCCTGCGCCGAGTCCTCCTGAAGTAGAGTAACCATCTTCCATTACCTTCCGGACATCATCAATTCCTGGTCCTTTATCAGTAGCTGTAATAGAAATCCCTTTTTTCTCTTCCTCTTCTATTTGCTCAATGACAATTTCTCCGGCCCGAGCATATAAATAAATATTCCTCGCCAATTCACTGATTGCTGTTGTAATCCGGGCTTGATCAACCGTACCAAAACCAATTTCCTTCGCTATGTTGCGACCAATTTGCCGTGCAGCCACAATATCCCATTCTGTTATAATATCGATTGTAGATTTTTCATTCATCTCCGAGCCCCCAATTCCATCGGGAGATCCCCGCACAAATTATTTTAATACAACCTTGTCGCTACCTGCCATTTTATAGCTTCCCTAGATGACTAAGATGATTTGGTAGGAACTCCTTTTCAAAATTATCTATTTTATTTGTAAGAAATTATATTCTTTTTTATTTGTTATCCTTCACAGCAAACTCTGCTCTTTTTGTTCAATCTTTCAAAAAGCAAATTACCGGGATAATGATTTCCCTTTCTTACCTTTAAATTAACCTATATGCCAAATATAAACAAGATTCTATTCTCCCCAAAAGAGCAGAATAAAAAAGAAAAGCATCGACACAAGGTTCTGTCTCGATGCTTTTCATTTTATGTATTTAAAATTTAACTAGCCCTAAGCTAATCGCTAATGCGACATCAACTTTTTCCATCAGTGCATCATCCAGCTGTGTAATCCGGTCTGTCAACCGTGATTTATCAATAGTACGCAATTGCTCAAGCAAAATTACCGAATCGCGTTCGAAACCATACTTCTTTGCATCAATTTCTACATGAGTAGGTAATTTTGCTTTTTGAATTTGCGCAGTAATTGCAGCGATGATTACCGTCGGGCTAAATCGATTACCGATATCGTTTTGGATAATTAAGACAGGTCTTGTACCACCTTGCTCAGAACCGACCACAGGTGAAAGATCTGCGAAAAAAACGTCCCCACGTTTTACAATCAACTTGTCATCCCCCGCTAACGAGACGCTCCACCATATGCTCCGCTTCATATTCTGCATGTAGGCATTCACTACAAATAGTCAGATTTATGTGCGACATTTCCACATAGCCTTTCATTAAAGCTTCCCGTATTTGATTTGGTTGCTTATGCTTCGAAAACCTTTCAGTCGACATGTACGTGACCTCATTTTCGCCAAAATAACTAAGTTCAAACGTTTGGTTGAACTGAATAATAAAATCATTTGGTTGCTTCACAATTACGTCCTGCATTTCTAATTTTTTCGCGTACACAAAAAGCACCTCCACCAAAAACCATACGTGCACTTCTCAATTACAAGTTTATTTTAACACCGATAACCCGGCATGAAAAGACAAGAATATAAAAACTTTGACAATTCTTGTATTTAACTTATGGCTTTTAGGGAATACTATATGTTTACTCATTATTGTATGTTCTTGGAACGCGAGAAGTAATAATGCATGGTACTTCATAATTAATCGTGTCGCATTTTGTCGCCCATTCATCGATCGAAATAAAATCGTTTCCTTGTGCACCCAGCAATGTTACTAGTTCACCAATATTATATGCACGAGGCAATAAAATCATACATTGATCCATGCAAATTCTACCGACAATCGGGCAACGCTCTCCTGCTACAAGGACTGTCTGGCCACCAAGCTTCCGGATCATCCCGTCTGCGTATCCAATCGGCAAAGTTCCAATGTAGCAATCTTCCTTTGCTGTAAAGGTAGCTCCATAGCCGACCGATTGACCTGCCTTCAATTTTTTCACATGAACAATTTCCGTCTGTAAAGAAAATGCCTGCCTTATTGGGAATGGTAGTAGATTGGCTACATAGCCAGAGGGCGCTAATCCGTATAAGGAAATACCATATCGGACAGCATCAAACTGAAGTGCGGCATCTTTTGCTAATGCCGTAGCTGTATTAGCTGCATGAACAAGCCTTGGTTTATTTGGCAGTGCATTTAACAGTTCCTTAAATAAAGAAACTTGATTATCAAAATACTCCGCATCTTCCTCATCAGCCGTGGCAAAGTGAGTGAAAATGCCATCCACCACAAAATTCTCTGTCGCTTGAATTTCTTTATATAGCTCAAGCAACTGCTCTCTGGATGTTACGCCGATTCTTCCCATGCCTGAATCGATCTTTATATGTAATAGCAGCGGCTTTGAAAGCCCTTGTACTAATTTTGCCTGTTCGACCCATTCGGGTGAAAATACCGTTAACATAATTTGATGATCGCTTGCGTATTGCACAAATGATACTGGTGCAGCACCTAAAACTAAAAGTTCGACATCAGGGAAGTGCTGCCGCATTCGTACAGCCTCATCAGGTGTTGCAACTGCTAAAATATTTGCTCCAGCCTGTAATGCGGCCCTTGCCACCGCTACATCCCCATGCCCATATGCATTCGCCTTTACAACGGCTATTATCTGCACACCTTCCTGCAGGTAGCTATGCAAATTGTGCACATTGTCGCGAATTGCCTGTAAATCAATAATCGCCTTTGTCGGACGGTACTGTTGTGTATGTTCCATTGTCTGTTATACCCTCTTCTATAATTTATAAACTCGATGATTGTTGTACGTGTAAAGCCGCCCAACAAAGCTTGGCCCTTCCTCTATTTCACACCTCCGGCAGTCATAGAGGACGCCACTTCCATCATTTCTTCACGTGTCAATTTCGTAGAGGCAAGGAAAAATGAAACTCCATCCTTTTCCCAACTAATTGATGTATCTGTAATTGCTCCAATCGTAAAGCCTAAATCAGCTAAATCCCCCGGCGCAAATACAGGCAGCACTGAATTACCAGTTGTGGCAGGCTGCTGCATAAGCGTGAAGGCCTTGTCTCCTTCATATGTCAGAATGACACGCTCTGCTCCCGCTTCTTCCACTGCTTTCTCATCAACAAATTTTGTGTTATCCCATTCTACAGTCGGATATTGAGTACGGAACTCTTTCTCTTCAATATCAGCAGCTGCTACTTCATTTTCCTCATTTTCCGAGAATTTTTCAACTGCGTATTCCTCTTTTTTATGTGCCACTGACAAATCGATATCTTTAAACTTAATGACGATTTTCTCTTCTTGTGTTTCATCCATAATTGTAACCGTTTTTGGAAGCATTGAATCCTTGTCAACTACAATTTTCTGCATCGGAAGTCCGGTTTTATCTGCATTACGAGTCGCCGTTTCAAATACATAAGACCCGTCCTCTTCCTTCATTACAGCTTTTTTATCCTGTACAAGGTCTTCTGCTAATGCTCCAATTAAGTATGCTTGGCTATTTTGTTTCGGCCACTCACTTTGGAATTTATATGTTTTTCTGAGTGCTGGTGTCACTACAAATACACCTTCTTCATTGCGCACAATCATCTGCGTTACATTATCATTTTGCTCTGTCACAGTCACACGATAGAAATCAGGCTTTGTATGCCACACATTCACATCGTATGTACGAGGTTCTCCTCCAGTTTTCATCTCCATCGTAGCTGTTAGCTCGTACCCTTTTCCGTCACCCCACTGCTCATCTAGCTTTTTCACAACCTTCTCCTGCGATGCACTTCCACAAGCTGTTAACAATAAACCCAGCATCACCAGCAGACCGAATAATCGAAATCGCACTGCTCCACCCTTTCTCCTTGTTCCTTACCGTAAGTGTATGGCGCGTTTCGGCAATTTATGTCCTATTTCATCAGGACAACTTGTGCAGCCGCTACTTGTCTTGTATGAGTGATGCTAATAAAGCCATTTACCGCCTCATTTTCGAAGTAGAGAACCGGCTTTCCAGATTCATCTTTTAAGACTTCTATCTGGTGCAGCTCGCAGCCTTTTCCAATTCCAGTACCTACCGCCTTCGAATATGCCTCCTTTGCTGCAAATCTCCCTGCCAAAAATTCAATTTGCCGGGATGCAGAAAGGGTATCGAAAATGGCAAGCTCTCTATCTGTTAAAATGCGTTCCGCAAATTTCCGTGAACGGTTATACGCCATTTCAATTCTATCTAATTCAACTAAGTCTAATCCAATTCCTAAAATCATGTAGGGCCTCTTCCTTTCATTCTATTGATCAATGAATGTATAATACGGGTAAATCGAGGTGGAATTATGTTTATTCGCAATGAAAATTTTAAACAGTATATCAATGCTTATCCTGTTGTAGCTGCGCTTATTACGATTAACCTTGCCATTTTCATTATGACATTAATCCCAAATCTAGGGGAAGAAATCTTCTATTTCGGCGTAAGCGTTAATGGATTGATTGCACAAGGAGAATGGTGGCGCATCATCACAGCAATGTTCCTGCATGGCGGTTGGATGCATATTTTATTTAACATGTTCTCACTGTTTTTGTTTGGACCTGAGCTCGAGCAAATTGCCGGAAAGATACGCTTCTTGGCTATCTACTTCTTATCGGGCATCGGAGGAGGTCTTGCAACCCTTGCAACTCAGGATGCCGTCTATGCAAGTGTCGGGGCAAGTGGTGCTATCTTTGGAATCTTCGGCGCATTCGGAGCAATCCTAGTCCGTTACCGTAACTCTTTGCCACAGCTTCGTCAAATTATCCTCCCTATTATCGTTATCAGTGTCATCATGACGTTCTTGCAGACCGGTGTGAATGTCACAAGTCATATAGGTGGACTCGCTACGGGGTTTGTCATCGGCTTATTCTTCTTTAAACCTAAGCCTACCGCCACTTGGAGAGGACGGTAAGCAAAAAACTTCCGCGGACTTATTCCGCGGAAGTTTTTTTATGTTCAAACCAATCCATCATATTTTCAATGTCTGCCTGTTCCATATGATAAGCCCTAGCCTCTGCTCCTGTCATCCCCGACATGACGACTATACGCCCGGTAGCCAGCTGTCTGCGTTTTTGGAAATAACTTTGCCGTTGCTCCGCTACCTGAATACGCCGCTTTTCCACCAAAAATGTAATGCGGCTAATATGCCGGTAAACGATCGTCAATTGGGAATCAAACAAGAAAAAACGTGCTGTTTTATGCTGCCATATACCAAGCAGGATAATAGGAAAGACAAGTAAAGCGGTAAGTAAACCGTACGGGAAAAAGAAATAGGTCGGTACCGCAATCAGGGGAAGCAACCATAAAAAGTCGATACGATAAAAATAAGATCGAGCCCGCTTAGGAGGCTTAATCATGTCCACGTCTTCCATATTCAACTGGAAATGCGGGAAAAGCACGGAAAGCCTTACCATTGCCTCCTTCTTTGAAATTAGAGGGAATAAGGTAATCTTTTTGTCTTCTGCCGATGTGAAACCTCCACCTGCACTCTCCACTTGGACAGTTGCCAAGCCAAAAGGCTGCCGCAGAGGATTCTCTACTATTTTGATGGCCTGTATACGATTAAGCGGAATTGTAATACGCTTTTTCTCCAAAAGTCCCCGTGTAATGATTAACCGGTCGTTTTCCTCCGTTACAGTAAAATCATAATAATTTAGCAATGTAATAGCGACAGAAATAATCCAGGCACCTAATAAAGCAAAGAAAATGAGGGATGCAACAAGTGCTATACCATATTGAATCAAATGAGTGAATTCATCATAAATCCAATCAAATGGGATATATTCAGCAAACTGTGACAACGCAGCGAATACCCCAAAAATCACAACCCCAATCCCGCTGGAAGTTGTTGCTAAAACAATGAGGTCTTTTGGAGACATTTTATGAATGATACGCCCAGCTGGCAGTTGAACTTTATGTTCCTCTACCGGCTGCTGTCCAAGTTTTGCTTGATTCATTTCCTGTTCAATTTGATCAGCAGCAATTCGGGTAATGGCTGTTAACTCTGCTTCTGGCTTTCCCGTCTTACTTCCAGCTGTTTCTACCTGAACCTGAACAAGCCCAAAAATACGATGAAAAATCCCTTCCCGGTAATTCAAGCTTTGAATTCGTTCAAAAGGAATATAGCGTTTTTTCTTCACAAACAGGCCATATTCCACCCGCAGCTCGCTATCCTCAAACCAATAACGGAACGTCCACCACTTTAAAATACCGCCTACAAATGTAAATCCCACTACCACAAGCAATATAAGTAACGGTATCATTTGGCTGAAAAAGTTTTCATCTCGAAAATCAACCGTAAAATTAAATCCATTCGCTACAACGATGATAATAATAGGAACTGCCATGTCCTTTATTGCTTTTACTAAATTGATCAGTGCCGATATAGGATGCAGTTTATATTTAGACATCTTCCTCAGCCACCCTTGCTAATTCTGAAATGCGTGCACGGAGACGGTCTGCTTCATCTGTTTCAAGAAACGGAATTGTATGTGTCGTTGCAGCAGACGAAATAGAAATGTTTGAAAGTCCGTATCGCTTTAAAATCGGGCCTTGTTCTGTGTCGACGTGCTGCACACGGACCATGGGTATTAACGTACGTGTTACGACAAATAGACCACTTTGAATTTCAATTTCCTGCTCCCGTACTTCATAGCGCCAAATCCGGTAGCGTATATTCGGAAACATCCATATAAGGAGGACAAACGCTATCACCACAACTCCCCAGGCAACCAGATGAAGATAGAACGGCCCTTCAAAATAATAAGTTAAAAAGGACGTTACTCCAGCTGCTACAGCTAAAAAGAAAGTTTGTAATATCCCATAAATACGCCATACTGTTATTCCTTTTTGAGGAATTTTATGTTTCGGTTGTTCTCTCATTTCGCCACCTCTTCTCTATCTTATTGTATACGAGTCAAGATGGGAAATGTTTCACTTTTTAGATCCTGCTTACAAGTATTTCCCTGTGGATACAACTTCGATCCCTAAAATAATTTTGATCATACTTTCTCAGGACCGGCATACCGGTATTTTACTATTCCTCCCAAAATAAAAAGCCGCCCTTTACAGGACGGCTTTACTATCAGTATTTTATTTTTCGTCACGACGGCGAGGGCGGCGGTCACGGTCATTACGTTCGTTACGACGGCGATCTCCTCCGCCACTACGTCCACGGTCTCCACCACGGTCACGGCGATCACGGCCTCCACGACCACGGTCTCCTCCGCCGCTGCGGCCACGGTCTCCACCACGGCCACGGCCTCCGCCTTGTGAGCGTTCACGGCGCATTGGTAATGGACGTTCTTCTGTAATCGTTACAGGCGTTGCATCTGGCTCTTTTGTCATCGATTTAAGCGCTGCCGCTACTAAGTCGATTGCCTCGTTGTTTTCTAACAACTGAGCAGCCATATCACGGTAGCTTCCTAAATCATTGTTTTGCACAAGCTCCACTAAAGTTTGCATCGATACTTCTTGCTGTCCTGCAAGCGCTTCTTCTGTGCTTGGCGGACGAAGAGGTGTCATACGTTTTTTCGTTGTTTCTTCTACGATGCGCAGATAACCCATTTCACGTGGCGTTACGAACGTCACAGCGATACCTGATTTACCGGCACGTCCTGTACGTCCGATACGGTGAACGTAGGATTCTGGATCTTGAGGAATATCAAAGTTATAAACGTGTGATACACCAGAAATATCAAGACCACGTGCTGCTACATCAGTTGCAATCAAAATGTCGATTTTATTTTCTTTGAACTGGCGAAGCACTGAAATACGTTTTGCCTGGCTTAAATCTCCGTGGATGCCTTCAGCAAGATAGCCACGTAATGTTAAGGCTTGTGATAATTCATCAACACGACGTTTTGTACGTCCAAAGATGATAGCAAGCTCCGGTTTTTGTACATCCAATAAGCGAGTCAGTACATCAAATTTTTCACGCTCTTGCGCCTTTACAAAGAACTGCTCGATATTTTCCATCGTTAATTCTTTTGCTTTAATTTTTACGATTTCAGGATCGCGCATGAATGTCTCTGCAATTTTGCGGATTGCTGGAGGCATTGTTGCAGAGAACAATAATGTTTGACGTTCAGATGGTACATTTTCTAAAATCGCGTTAATATCATCGATGAAGCCCATGTTCAACATTTCATCTGCTTCGTCCAATACTAATGTTTGGACTCCTTCCAGCTTCAATGTACGACGGTTAATATGGTCAATAATACGTCCTGGTGTACCTACGATAATTTGCGGTCTATTTTTAAGCGCACGGATTTGACGCCCGATTTCCTGGCCTCCATACACCGATAATAATTTCACGCGTTTATCATAACCAATTTTATATAGCTCTTCAGAAACTTGAATCGCCAGCTCACGAGTCGGCGCAATAACTAAAGCTTGAATATTTGGGTTTTTAGGGTCAATTTTTTCAATTAGAGGAATACCAAAAGCGGCAGTTTTACCAGTACCAGTTTGCGCTTGACCTAGTACATCTCGGCCTTCCATCGCAAATGTAATTGTACCTTCTTGGATAGGTGTTGCTTCTTCAAATCCCATACGTTTTACTGAACGTAATGTAGATTCGCTAATGTTTAATTCTGAAAAATTTGTCAAACTCTTCAATCTCCTTTTTTCCTTTAAGTTGACAAATGGTTACATTTTCAGATGAAGTATGTCGGCAAAATCGAGCCTTTATGTGGAACGTTTCCGTTACTTAAAAAATTCTCTCCGCTTGCTGCAGAGCTCTCTTATATGAAAAGGAAAGCCCGGTCTTTGCCGAGCGGTTCAATTCTATAGTTCAATTGTTTCGTTCCTGATAAGGATAGTAAAAATAGAATGAAACCGTTAAATTCAAAAAAAAGTACTCTTCAACAATAATCATGAAGAGTCTTCGCACAAAATGTATCCATTGCTTTTCATAGTCTAACATGCCGTTCTACTCGTTGCAACGATTATGCTCGAATCATAATAATCTGACTTTTACTCTTCTGTTAAAAATGTAACTGCTTTTAAAAACCATTCATCACAATCTTCGCTATAACATATATGATGCTTCCCGCACTCTGAAATATACAACTGTTTTTGAGTAGCAGGAATTTGATCATAAAGATACTGAGCTGTAGCCACTGGTACAATTCCGTCAAGCGCCCCTTGTGCAATGAACACCGGGCAAGTAATATGTCCGATATACGGTTCCGTTTTTCGGACAATTTTCATGAATTGCACAGTTGCAGAAGGAGGTACATTACGTAATTTATGCTGATAGCGCTGAAAGAGCTCGTTTTCACGAAGTTTACGATGAAATGCGTCATCCGCCATCGAACGAATGTCCTTAGCAAGCTGCAGCGGACTTACATATTTCGCCGCCGCACTTAAAAGGAGCAATTTTTTCACGGGGTAGCGTTTTGCCAAATACATAGCAATAACTCCTCCCATTGAAAAGCCTGTGATGATGACCTCATCCACCTTTTTCGCAAGACTCCGGTAAGCCAGCTCTGCATCCATTAACCAGTGTTCCGCTTTATAACCTTTCATGTCCAGAGATTCCGCATCACCATGTCCCGAAAAAGTAGGCGTTTCCACAATCCAGCCTGTATGTTTCTTCACACAATCCACAAAAGGCTGCACCTCGTATGGTCCACCAGAAAAGCCATGTAAAACCAGTATGCCCACCGTCATTTCCTACACCTCACCTATCACAAAACATAGCTTGGCCATTTTGCACTTTTAGTAACCAATTCTTACGTTCCTTGCTTTCTGTAAAAAAGATTGCTTAGAGAAACAAAATTACCAGAAAACCTCTTTTATGCCTGCTGACTATCTACTCACCTTGTGTTTTGAGGCGGCTTCATCAACCTATCAAAACTTTAGGCGCAAAAGGGGCGTCTCAAAATTACTTTTCAGACGCCCCTCAAATGGTTTATTTAAAAGCATTTACAATTGTTTCGAGTTTCATCCCACGAGAGCCTTTTAACAAAATCAGTGTTTCCTCGTTTGCATCACGGCGAATTGCATCAATAATCGGTTCATAGTCTGTTTCTGTATAAACAAGATGTGACCCGTCAAAAACGGGCTGCAACCGCTCATACAACCATTTCATACGTGGGCCATAGAGACAAACCCGCTCTACAGACTTATCAATTTCTTCAGCCATTTGTTCGTGGAAATCCTTTTCATCAGGGCCAAGCTCCAGCATGTCGCCAAGTACCAGCCACTTTTTCGATCTCATCGTTGTGGATTTAACAAATTGGATAGCTGCGCGCATTGAAGTAGGGGCAGCATTATATGCATCATTAATAAACAACGGGCCGTCTTCTACCGATACAAGCTGCATGCGCATATCCGTTAAGGCAACCTGCTTTAAGGAAGTGCGAATTTGGTCATCTGTTAAGCCTAGTGCTTTCCCCACAAGCATCGCACTTAGTGTATTTTTTACCTGATGTTCGCCTAGCACTGAAATATCGAATGTTCCCTCAATAATTCCGTTTACAGTAAAACGGCTCCCTATTTCAGTTGTTTCAATCTGTGAAGCAGCGAGGGTATTTTCTTTTCCGAAACCAAAAGACATCGTTTCGGTATACGGATCTTCTGCTACCAGCTTACGAAGGAGCGGTTCATCACCATCATAAAACAAGTATCCCTCTTCTAGAAGGCCTTTTGTAATCTCATATTTCGCTTGAGCAATACCTTCACGAGAACCAAGTTCCTGCATATGCGCCTCACCGATATTCGTGATAATGGCTAAGTGCGGGCGAGCAATACGTGTCAATAGTTCGATTTCTCCAAACCCGCTCATTCCCATTTCCAGTACCGAAATTTCCGTATCTTCATCAAGCTGCAAAATCGTAATTGGCAATCCCAATTGATTATTAAAATTGCCGATTGTCTTCTGTACCTTGAAATATGGCGATAGGGTGCCTGCTAAAATGTCCTTTGTAGAAGTTTTTCCATTTGATCCTGTAATTCCTATAAAAGTCGCCTTATGTTCGCTTCGATAAGCAATCGCCATCTGTTGGAGAGCAGCTTCCGCATCCTTTACAAAGATAAGCGGGCGGCCTTGAGGAGGATTGGGTTCATCCTTTAGCCACAGCGAAGCCGCAGCGCCCTTCTCGAATGCCTGCTCAACAAACCGATGTCCATTCACTGCTTCTCCTCTGAAAGGTACAAACAGATCTCCGGGTTTAATTGTACGTGTATCAATCGAGATACCTGTCACGACTGTATCTTCATTATTTTGTTCGCGGATTTTCAACCATGCTGCAAGTTGTGCTAATGTTTTTTTCATCTTGTCATCAGTCCTTGTTGTATTGGAGCTTTTGCTTTTCCGCATAACGCTCTAAAGCCAATTCGATTAATTGGTCAATCAGTTCCGGGTAATTCACGCCCGTATGCTGCCATAAAAGTGGATACATACTAAATGGCGTAAAGCCCGGCATCGTATTAACTTCATTGATTAATACTTGATTATCCACTGTGACGAAGAAATCAGCTCTTACGATACCTGAACAGTCAAGCACCTTAAATGCAGCCTTCGCCATCTCACTCATCTTATCCATCACCGCATCAGGAATTTCAGCGGGAATAATTAATGCAGTAGAGCCATCCTTATATTTAGAATCATAATCATAAAACTCAGTCACAGGTTTAATTTCACCAGGAACCGATGTCTTCGGTTCATCATTCCCAAGCACACCCATTTCAATTTCTCGACCTGCGATTCCCTGCTCCACGACAATCTTGCGGTCGTATTGAAGGGCCAAATTGATGGCAGCAATAATTTCATCTCGAGTTACCGCTTTGCTAATACCTACACTTGAGCCGAGATTTGCGGGTTTAATGAACAATGGAGCCTGGAGCTTTTCACATCTTTCTAAAATCTCCTCCTGATTCTTTTCCCATTCACCGCGGATAAAATAAGTATAAGGTGTCTGTGCAAGACCAGCCATTTCAAACAGCTGTTTCATAATTACCTTATCCATTCCTGCTGAAGATGCCAGCACGCCGTTTCCAACATACGGTACGTTCATTACTTCTAGCAATCCTTGTACCGTGCCATCTTCACCGTTCGTACCATGCAGAAGCGGGAAAATGACATCGAATTGTTTCTCGCTATGTGCATTGATGAAATTTATTATATTATTCGGTGCTTTATTAGAATCAAATTGTAATTGGTCAATCGTCTCAACGGGCGCTGTTAATTGAGGTCCTATTAGCCATTCGCCATCCAATGTAATAAAAATCGGATGCACTTCATATTCTTCAAAATTTAAAGCTTGCGTCACCGCCTTAGCAGTCGAAAGCGATACTTCATGCTCCGCAGACTTTCCCCCGTATAATAAACCAATTCTTTTTTTCATTTTGTTGACCTCCTTAAAATATCCTTAGTTTATCACGAAATAAAATTTCCAATAAACTAATTCCCTTGTTTCCTTGAAAAAGGGCTGCCGCGAAAAATTCGAGACAACCCTAGCTGATTTGTATTAGTTCATCATAATTTTGCTTTATTATATCATCTAAGTCGACCCATACTTCATCCGGATAATTATAGTCAGATAGTGTTCTAATCTCAATACCATATTGAGAGGATTTTTCCATACGAAACAGCGAGAGCAATGCCCCTTCTTTTACAAATTGCCTGCACGCTCGCAAAGTCATGGGATTAATCGCAGGAATGGATTGCTTTGACTTTCGACGCCAGAAGCCGCCAGTCCCCTCTTTTTCATAAATCATTTTGTTAAATAAGTTAGCGACTAATAACTCGCTATCTCCGAGGAAACGAAAATATATTTTCGTCATCTTATCGCTAGGCGAACCATAAAACGCATAACGGTTTTGAAGCTTGCTAAAAAACGGTGAGGCAAGCGGCTCGCGTTTATGGCCAAAGTACAATAGTTCAGCTTGTTCCATCGGTGATAATTGGTTTACACTTTTTTCGCCAGAAAAATCGACCCAGCATAAATCTCCCTTCATATCAGGAAGGTGCTTAATAAAGGGAATCATATCCTCCGCTGAGATAAAATCAAACTGCGTATGCATATTGAAGGAGCCATCCTCGTAGGCGTGTTTTAGCAGCAGCAAATTTTTCATCGGCTCCACAGACGAGAAAAATTGCTTATATGAAAGTCCACTATAGATGACAAACTGATCCACATCGTTCATATGTACATATAAATGATGAATAAAGTCATCTGCACTTTTCATTTTCCTTGCCATCCCACGTCCACTCCCTAAACAAATAATATGATTATTATATGACGCTTTAACGTTTTTTGAAACAATTTAAATTTTATATCGTCATATCTTTTGCTTCTATCAGAAACAGGTATTTTCATAAAAAATATGTTAAACTAAGTCGTTAGTACAGTTTACGCTAATTCCAGCGCAAAGATCTATAAATAAGGTGGCATGCATGAACAATAATAATCGACAGTTCGCTAAGCGTTTTGACTGGACGCTTGCCCTAATACTTCTTACGTTTCTCGCCGTCAGCCTGCTCGCCATCTCTTCGGCACAGACTTCCGGGCAATATGGTATTAATTTCGTACCGCTGCAAATCCGCTGGTATGTTATCGGCGCCGTCATTGTAGCATTTGTTATGTATTTTGAACCTGACCAGTATAAGAAAATGGCCTGGCCTCTCTATGGTTTCGGTATATTTTTATTAATAATGCTATTTCTTATTCCTGAAAGCACCGGCCTTACAAAGGAAGTAAACGGCGCAAAAAGCTGGTTTGAAACACCCGTCGGCAGTATCCAGCCCTCGGAATTCATGAAAACCTTCTATATTTTGGCGCTTGCCTATTTAATTAGCAAGCATCACGAGAAATATCAGCTAAAAACAATTAAAACGGATTTCATTTTGCTAGGAAAAATAGCGGTTACGCTATTTGTGCCGCTTGGCTTCATTATGACGCAGCCTGACCTTGGTTCTGCACTTGTCTTCCTGGCTATTACTGCTGCTCTCGTAATTGTGGCAGGAATATCCTGGAAAATCATTCTGCCGATATTAGGGGGAACAGTATTCATAGGGGGCTCCCTTTTATGGATGGCTCTATACATGCAGGATTTCCTGCAAAAGCTCGGATTTAATCCGTACCAATTCGCGCGTATTTATTCCTGGCTTGATCCATACTCTTACTCTTCAAATGAGGGCTATCATTTGATCACTTCATTAAATGCGATTGGTTCCGGAGAAATTTTCGGAAAAGGTATGTTTGGTCGCGAAGTGTATGTAGCGGAAAATCACACTGACTTCATCTTTACTGTGATTGGGGAAGAATGGGGCTTTGTTGGGGCAAGTATGGTGATTTGTCTCTATTTCTTATTAATCTATCACTTAACGAAGACGACGTTACTATTAAAAGATCCTTTCAGCACATATGTATGTGCTGGAATTATTGCGATGATTACGTTCCACGTTTTCGAAAATATTGGAATGACGATTCAACTCCTGCCTATTACCGGTATCCCTCTTCCTTTTTTAAGTTACGGGGGAAGCTCCTTAATGGGTAACGCCCTTGCAATTGGGCTTGTATTTAGTATGCGGTTCCATTATCGCACTTACATGTTTTCTACACATGATGACGAAGATTAGAAAACCGGCTGGGATTATAAATAATCCCAGCCGGTTTTTCTAGTTTATCTTTACATTTTTCTCTCCTAAAAACAAAAAATGCTTGAGGATATAATGTAAACCTCCCTTTCAAGGAGCATTTGAAGGTATACACTCTCGGAGCAGGATCCCAACTTTCATTTTCTCATTTTAAAAACAAAACAAGCTGCCTCCGCATGTTTTAGGCAGCTTATCTTTTACACATTTTGTGTTTGGGGAGTTTGCGTTGGTGGTGCTAAAACTTTTAAAATTTCTAGTCGCGATTTTGTCACCGTTGCTTTCACGCCTAGTGTAGATAAGTTTTTAACGATTTCTTTCAATTCGATTTCCTTCGTCATTTAATCCACCTCAACCTTTCCTGCTATACTTTTAACGTTCCTATTTGTAAAAAGTTTCATTTCTTCATTAGAAGTCTGACTTTTACAGTTAACGCTATCATATCACTATTATATGCAAAAATGTTTTTCAATTATGTTACAACTTCTAAAAGTCAAGTAAATTCTCCATGTGTGCTATTTCTTTCCTTATGTAATAATTTCCAAACATATTTTTATTTACTTTTTAAAATATTATATGCTAACTTTATTTTGATAAAGCCCTAAAGTAAAGCCTTTCGCTAAAAGAAGCTATATATAGCTATATGTCTTACCAAATTTTTGTCTAAACAACATCTAGAGAAATGGATAGGAATCAAATTTATATCCGCCATTCTTAAGAAAACAAACTCTATTTTCCTTTTTTATAAGGAATTGTTCATTGCTATTATAACGGGAAACAAGTTCTGTAAAATACTTGCTTATTTCTGTTTACTTTTCATGATTGCATGCCTTTTTCTACTATTTCATTTTTTAAAGCAAGACACATAGAGATTGGAGATTAACTAGCATGATGATTCTTCTGCCATCATAAAAACCCAAAAAGATACATAACGATTTATCATTTCAGCTCTCTCCTTTAAAACAAAAGCTATATATTTTGAGTCACTCACACTCTCTTAATCTCTATTTATTCGGGCTTACTAAACATCAGGATTTCCCTGGAAATTAAAGAATCGATACGTCTTACTAGAGATGAGACCTGACGTGATTATATTCACATAACACCATTATTATCAGTACACATTGTGCGGCAAAACCTACTACTGATCGAAGGTTTGCCACAGTTCATGGGGCTGAGCAGCTACCTTACTAAATACTCTCTTCTATCATTAGATAAATGTATAAAATAGTGCAAAACAGTGTATAGTAAGGGTTAAAAGCATTGCGGTTTATGATGCATGCCTTTTTAATTTATATCTTTTTAGAAATGCCTATTTTACTAACATAAATATTATTTTAAAAGCTTTCATGATAAGACCTTTACCTCCTAAGTTACTTTCACTTTTAGGTCTCCTCGCTGATTGCCAAGGCGTTTTGTACCTAACTTAAGGATGTTTACTTACAATAAATGGTGGAATGTATAGGAGCATACACCTCTTTACCTTCCCTGCTAAAGTCTTTTCAAATGAATAACCATCAGTTGGAGGAATTTTTATGATACAAAAAACACTTTCGCTACCCACGCAGTTTGAAGGCTTTCGGCATATTTTAGAACAATCTGCTGTGGAATACATGAAAGTTCATGCCCAGAGGGAAGCTCCTTATATTACAAACAGTAAACTCGGCGGCTATCCTTATTTGCCAAGGGGAGCCAGTCACCCTAGAGACGATACAGGCAAATATATGATACTACTTGCTCAAATCAATTTTTCAGAAGCGGCCTTTCCTGCTCCTTTTCCTAAAGACGGGCTACTGCAAATTTTCATATCGCCCTTCATTTATCAACAAGCCTTGGGAGCGAATGGTTGTGTACCTCCAAGCTTTTTTAAAGTCCGATACTTCCCTGTCATCACCACAGATGATTTAATAACGGACTTTTCCTATTTACAAAACTCTTCTTTTCAAAATTATTCGATTGTACCTCAATGTCCGATTGATCATGAATTATCCCTGGAATTTTCTAAGGAAGTAGAGCCCATTTCTGCAACAGATTATAGGCTGCATCATTTTATTTCTATAGAGCTTGCAGAACAGTTTACCGATATTGAACAGCAACCTTTTAATGAGGTTTATTTACAGCACTTTTCAAGCGCCGAACATAAAATTGGCGGCTACCCCTATTTTATAGCAGAAGACCCTAGAGCCGAAAGACCCTCCATGCAAAAGTATGATACCCTCCTTCTGCAAATCGTGTCTGATGATGCAAAGGGAATCATGTGGGGAGATTCCGGTGTAGTCAAATTTTTCATCAGCCATAAGCATCTTGAAACCTGTAATTTTACGGATATTTTATTTTACTTAGAAGACTACTAACCCTCTAACCTTTTTGCGTAGGACATGAGCAGCGCCAAAAGGTTTTATTTATTGACTCTATTAGAAATCCATGTATTTACCCAAGAAATAAGATAAGATAAGGATTGAGGATAGAAGAAAGAAGGTGATCAAATGACATTTTCATTTGATAATAGTGCACTTACCTTATTAATTATTACACTAAATATCTTATTTGCCATGACAATTATTTTTTTAGAACGAAAAGACGCCTCATCTACCTGGGCGTGGATTCTCGTCCTGTTTTTCCTTCCTGTGGCCGGATTCGTTTTATACTTACTTCTTGGGCGTAAACTTAGGAAAAAGCATTTGTTCCGGTGGGAAGGCAGAAAAGATATCGGTATCGAGAAGCTAATTAGTTATCAGATTGATGCACTTAAAGAGGGTAAACTTGAGTTTCGTGACCATCATGTTGAAAATTTCCAGGATCTTATCTATATGAATTTAACGACTAACTATGCAGTACTTACACAGGATAATGCTATTGCTATATACGATGATGGTAATGAGAAATTTGAAGCATTGATCGAGGATATTCTAACTGCAAAGGACCACATTCACATTCAGTATTATATTTTCAAGCTCGACAATTTAGGACAGCGCATTTTACATGCACTAATAAAAAAGGCAAAACAGGGTGTGAAGGTAAGGATTTTATATGATGAAATGGGCTCCAGGGGTGTGAAAAAGCGGCACTTTAAAGAGCTGCTAGAAGTCGGTGGCGAAGTGGAAATTTTCTTTCCCTCTATCCTTCCTCTAATCAACCCTCGTTTAAATTTCCGCAACCATCGGAAAATCGCCGTTATTGATGGGCGTATCGGTTATACGGGAGGCTTTAATGTAGGTGATGAATATTTAGGGTTAAAGAAAAAGTTCGGTTACTGGAGAGATACACATTTACGGATTGAGGGCAGTGCTGTTCATCCGTTACAAACCCGTTTCCTATTAGATTGGAATCAGGCCAGCCTGCGTCATCGAATTAGCTATTCAGAACGCTATTTCCCTGCCATACCGCAAAAAGGGGATGTGGCTCTACAGATTGTATCAAGTGGACCGGATACTGCGTATGCAGGCATTAAAAATGCTTACGTAAAAATGATCATGAATGCTAAAAAGTACATTTACATTCAATCTCCATACTTCATCCCAGATTATACGTTTTTAGATGCCCTTCAAATTGCAGCTTTATCGGGTATTGATGTACGAATTATGATTCCTAACAAGCCGGACCATCCTTTCGTCTACTGGGCGACATACTCTTATGTAGGACAGTTACTGGAAGCAGGGGCTAAAATTTATCATTATGATAAAGGCTTTATACATGCCAAAATGATTGTAGTAGATGATGAGGTTTCCACAGTTGGTACGGCCAATATCGATGTAAGAAGCTTTAGTTTAAATTTTGAAGTGAACGCATTTATTTATGACCTTGATATTTCTCATAACTTAGCGGAAGTTTTTGAGAAAGATATTTTGGACTGTAAGGAGCTAACAATGGAAACCTACCAAAATCGCTCACCTCTCGTAAAATTTAAAGAATCAATTTCTCGCCTTTTATCTCCTATTTTATAAAAGTGCAGAGCTAGATAAACATTAAAAGCAGGTCCACACACAGCTTTATATAAAATCTTATACGCTGCTGAGCACAAAAAAATTACTCTCTATCGGAGAGGATTTCAGCACACAATGAACTTTGATGTTATCTGAATGTCAAAGCTCTTATTTTTATAATTTACAGGGTACTATTTTAGTAATGATCATTAAAAAGGCCGCTTTGATAAGCAGTTCAGCTTATAAAGCGGCCTTTCATTATTCTATTCCTAGATATTCTTCTAACGTCAAACCTGTCTGATGTACTTTCTCAGCCACATCTTCCCCTAAATAACGGAAATGCCAAGATTCATACATGAAACCCGTCACGTCTTCCTTCCCTTCAGGAAAACGTAAAATGAAGCCATAATTATGTGCATTCTCTACTAGCCATTTGCCAGCAGGTGTCTCGCCGAACTCTTCTGTCAGCCATAAATCTTCCTGTCCTTTTTCTCCAATATCAAAAGCCAGTCCCGTTTGGTGTTCAGAATGACCTGGGCGCGCACTGTAGCGGTCTGCCGCTTCCTTACCGTCCCGATTCGCATAGTTTGTATAGAGCTGCGTTTGATATTCATAGGATCGATAACCACTAAAGGCAACAAGCTCAAAACCAGCCTTTTTAGCATCAGCCGCCATTTGATCTAGCGCTGCTCTAGCTTCCGGGTTTTCTCCTGGATCAAAATCCTTCGGAAGCGGATATTTTTTATTTGCAATTAATACGCCATCAATATAAGTAGGTTCCTCAGCTTCCTTTACATCTACGGGATAACCTCCCTCTCCAATTTCAAAGGTCGGTTTTTCCTCTTTCTTTTCATCAGGTGTTTGGACAGCGGAAGACTCATTATTACTTTTAGGTTTATCTGATTGCTCCACTCCCGCAGATGTCTCCGTCTCTTTCTTATCTTCCCCTGTAAAAAGTGTATCTCTATATATATAAACGCCTACTGAAATTAGTATCAAAATCGCTACTATTATGCTGCCTATTACAATCGGCTTATTACTCTTTTGTCGATTCGTTCTTGATTTTCTCATATTGCGCCTACTTTCTTAAACAATACTCTTATTCTAACACCTTTACGTTCCATTTACCTTTAGAAAAATTAAATCCCTACACAAAAAATTCAGGATCATGTCTATTTTCATACACTTATCCGTTAAAAAAGGAACCTCTTAAAGACCATAAGAGATTCCTTTATAAATAAAGATAAGCGGAGATAAACTCTTTCCCCTTCTCCGGCAGAGAAAGCGGGTTGCTACTCTTGTCTTTAGTGTATTACAACGTTCCTTCTAATTAACCTGCTACAACAGTATAAAGCACTATCAAAGCTAACAACGCAAAAAAGAATGAGGTGTTCCGCATCCATTTTGCTTCTCTTTCCATTCCCTTTTGCTTGAAGCTCCGATAACGAAAAAAGTTTGTGAAGATGAACATAATCGTTAAAAATAGAACAGCCAGCTCAAAGTTTCCCACAATGACAAAATATAAGGCAAGCAAGCTTGAGATGGTTACTAGTACTACGGAAATTATTTTTTCATTCATTTTAAAACTCCTTACTTCGCTTCAGGTGCATCTGAGAAGAATTTGCGGCCAATATATGTCTGAACGATTAGAATAAATCCACCGACTGACCAGTAAAGCGGCAATGCCGCCATCGAAGTAAATGAAATGATGACAATCATAATCGGTGAAATGTAGATCATCCACTTCATCTGCTGCTTTTGAGTTTCCGGCACTGTCCATAGCGAAACTTGTGCCTGTACCATATAAATAATACCTGCCACAATCGTCATGATAATATCAGGAGAACCTAAATTAAACCATAAAAATTCATGTGTTTTTACATCTGCTGAGTAAAGAATCGCAAAATATAATCCCATAATAATCGGCATCTGAATTAAAATCGGCAAACATCCCATATTTAATGGATTAATGCCGTGGTCACGATACAAGTTAAGCATCTCTTGCTGAAGAGCCATTTGGTCTTCTTTCTTTTCCGCAGCCTTCATCTTAGCCTGAATCTCTTCCATCTTTGGCTTCACAAGATCCATTTTGGATTTCATAATTGCCTGATTACGATAATTCTTCAGCATAAACGGCATTAGAATCAGGCGTATCACTACTGTAATGGCGATGATTGCTAGTCCATAGCTTCCGTTAAATACCGTATTCCCTAGGAAATCTAGCAGGAAGTCCATTGGCCTTACAAATAGGCTATAGAAGAAACCTTCCTCATTCTCAACAGATTGGCAGCCCGTTAATACTAAAAGAACACCAATTAACATTCCACCTAATTTAAGATGTTTCATTTTGTCACCTTCTCATTGTTTTTACAGTTGAAGTATACAGGAATGGAGCCCTCTACGCCAACTTGAAAAGAACAAAAACGCCAAAGCCCTTGCTTAGCATAAACAATCAATAGAGATTTCTGGCAAGCATGTTGTTACGAAGCGGTACGGAGCAGGCTGGATCTTCCAGAACAGACGCTGTAACCTGGAAATGATTTAAAACCAGAAATACCGGGTTTCCGTAACAATTAAAAAGCCCTACCGGTTAAAGCAGGACCTTTGTAATTTATACTTTTTGGTACTCTGGTTCACCAATTTCAAAACGATAAAACTCATGATGTAATTCGTCACGGAAATGTTTAGGTGTCACGCCTGTATATTTTTTAAAAATACGTGTAAAATAGCTTTGGTTACAAAAATGGAACTGATCAGAAATGGAAGTGATGCTCTTATTAGTATGACGTAAGTAATACTGAGATTCTTCTACCCGGCGAACATTCAAATATTCTACTAGCGTAATCCCTACATGTTCACGAAAAATCCTTGATAAATGGCTTGTACTGATATGGAAGTTTGCAGCAATGCTCTCAACTGTCAGATCGTTTTCCAGTTCATCATTTATATACATAATCACTTTGTTTACTGTTTGATGACGGAATGTAGGTTGCTTCCTGTCCGCAATGAAGTATACGTAGAAATCAATTAGATCATCTGCAAATTGTAAAAACTCTGCATCCTTCATTCTATTCTCAATCATATCTGCACAGGCTAGATTGAAGGCAAATGCTTTTTTGGAGGGAACTTGGTTATCCAAAAGCTTTCGCGCTACAATAGAAGATAAAATAATAAAATAATGCCGTACGACTTTAATTACCTGTTTTCCAAAACGGATGGATAAAATATCGATGATTTCATGTAGAGATTTTTTTGCTTTTGCCGCTTCTAAATGATAAATCTCGAACAACAGCTTCGATTCAATATTAAAAAAATCTTCAATCCCTTGATATTGGTTAATGTTATCGATTTCCTGGAAGTATCTTTTTGAAATCGTTTCAGATATTGAATGTTGATGTAGTTGCATAGATTACCCCATCTTTCTTATAAATGCTCGCCGCATATTTTTTTACAAAATATAACATTCTCATGTTAATAATATATACCGAAAAATAAGATACGAAAATACTTAATTACTATTATTTCGATATTTTTGGCTTATAAGATGTTAAATACTTTGTATAACTAAAATTTCCCATTTAGGATGTCTCTTACTAACTACAGTGAATATTACCATATTTTGCGATTTTTTTTCAACTTTATTTTACCAGCTATATAGTACAAAAATCTCACAACTAGGTAGTAAGACTGCTGGAATACTGTTTATACCTAAAAAGTATGTTACAGATATTGAATAACTAATGAATAAAAAGGAAATAAATAAGTAAATTCCTTTTCACCGAAATTTTCATACATTTTTATTTGAAATGAATTAACAATAAATTTGTGTCCATTAATCCTAAATCTTATCTATTTAATTTCTATGAATATGTAGTAAAATAAAAGATAAATGATTTAAAATCCTTAAAAGAGGTGTTATAAATTGGATCCGAAACAAATTGAAGAAATTATGGAAGTCATTAAAGAATTCTTCCCTGAGAACACGT
Organism: Lysinibacillus canaveralius; assembly: GCF_047301505.1. NCBI lineage: Bacteria > Bacillati > Bacillota > Bacilli > Caryophanales > Bacillaceae > Lysinibacillus > Lysinibacillus canaveralius. Next base: position 4,105,377 of record NZ_CP154840.1, read on the forward strand.
CTATTGCCATCTCAGATACAAATGAATATTTATACTATCAGCCAAGCAAAAAAGTAGACTTAAAAATCAAACCGGGTGACCCTGTAAAGGAAGGCTCAGCTGCCCATAAAGCCTTAACATATGGTCAAAAGATCAGCACATATATCGAGCCTGATGTATTTGGCGTACCATATTTCGGCATGAGTATCCCTTTAATTGATGAAGGCGAAGCAAAAGGTGCTATTACAGCCATTTTCCCTCAAAAGCCATCACCATTCTTAACAAACTACATTACTGTGAAAATTGATGATTGCTGGTATCCAATCAAACATAATCAAGTAATTTATCTAGAAACGCAGCTTCGTAAAACATTCGTCAAGACAATGAGCCGTGAAGGTTATCACCGCCTAAACTTAAGTGACCTCGAATTATTCTTGGCTCCTGATTCATTTATTCGTTGCCACCGATCTTACATTGTGAATATTGATTACATTGATGAAATTCAGCCGGATTCACACTCCACTTTCTTATTAATTATGAAAGATGGGACACGAATCCCAGTTTCACAGCGTTATGCTAGTTATTTCCGCCGTTCACTTGGTTTCTAATTAATAATATTTTACTTTTCTCACAAAAAGTCTTTTGTACTGTGTACAAAAGGCTTTTTGTATATTTCTGTCATACCTCTATCTTCTTTTTTCTGCTTCAAATTCCTTCAGAAATCGAAAATTCATTTTTTTTCTCTTTAAAACGCTTTTTAAGCACTTTCATGCACAACATAAAGAAAATGTGACAATTTAGTGATATTATCATGCTGAACGGTTGAACAATCAATCTATCAAATAAACAGAAAATTCTTACACAATTTTCCGAAAATAATTTAACTTTATTAAACTTAATTTAGGGGAGGATTTCAGTATGGATCCAAGAGTTGAGAAACGCTTAGGTTTAAAACAATTAGCAGATAAAATCGTTTCTGCAGAAGAGGCTGCTGCATTAATCCAAGATGGCACAGTTGTAGGGATGTCTGGATTTACTCGTGCTGGAGATGCAAAAGTAGTTCCAATGGCATTGGCAGAACGTGCAAAAAACGAGCAAGTTAAAATCGATGTTTACACAGGCGCTTCTTTAGGACCAGAAGTAGATAACTACCTAGCTGCTGCTGGTGCAATTAATAAGCGTGGGCCTTTCCAAGGCGATGCTGTAATCCGTGGTTTAATCAACAAAGGTGATGTAACTTATGTAGACGCTCACCTTTCACATAACGCTGAACTAGTTCGTCAAGGTATTATCGGACCGATCAAACATTTAATTCTTGAAGCAGTAGCAATTACTGAAGATGGCTTAATCATTCCAACAAACTCTGTTGGTAACTCGCCAATTTTCGCTGAATATGCTGAGAATATCATTATTGAATTGAACATCTCACATCCAGAATCATTAGTTGGTATCCATGATATCTATATTCCTGGTGAACAAGGTTCACGTGAGCCTATTCCAATGACGAATGCAATCGACCGTATTGGTGAAATCGGTATTCGCGTAGATCCAGCTAAAATCCAAGCAATCGTTATTTCTGAAGAGCCAGATGCGCCTTCATTAATTGTTCCTCCAGATGAGGAAACACAGGACATGGCAAACATCCTTCTTGATTTCTTCCGTGATGAAATCAAAGCTGGTCGCCTAACAAATGAATTAATGCCATTGCAATCTGGTGTAGGTTCTGTAGCCAATGCTGTACTTGATGGCTTTGCTGATTCAGAATTCGAGAACCTGGTTGTCGCTTCTGAAGTACTTCAGGATGCTGTATTCAACCTGATCGATGCTGGTAAAGTTAAATTTGCTGCTGCTACTTCTATTACACTTACTGAAGAGTTACAGAAAAAAGTATATGGCAACCTTGAAAAGTATGCTGATAAAATTTGCCTACGTCCACAAGAGATTTCTAACCACCCAGAGGTAATCCGTCGTTTAGGCTTAATTTCTATCAATACTGCACTTGAGTTGGACATCTATGGCAACGTAAACTCTACACACGTTTCAGGTACAAAAATGATGAACGGTATCGGTGGTTCTGGTGACTTCGCTCGTAACGCTCGTCTTGGTATCTTTGTAACGAAATCATACGCTAAAGGCGGCGCGATTTCTTCAATCGTACCAATGGTTTCTCACGTAGACCACACTGAGCATGATGTAGATGTAATCGTAACTGAACAAGGAATCGCTGACTTACGTGGTCTTGCTCCAAAAGAGCGTGTACCTCTAATCATCGAAAACTGTGCTCACCCAGACTTTAAAGAACAATTATGGGATTACTATAACCGTGCTGTTGAAGCAACTGGTAATGCACAAACTCCTCACCTCCTAGAGGAAGCTCTTTCTTGGCATGTAAATCTTGCTAACAACAAAACAATGAAAAAAGAATCTACAAAAGCGTAATTCTTTTTAAAGCCCAACAAACTAAAGTTTGTTGGGCTTTCCTTTTGTTTAACTATACTTTTATCACCTATTCTGCTAAAGACACAAAAAAGGCATTCCTCATCGGAATACCCATTTCTTTTTTGTTGTTAATGATGCTTCTTATTTTTAGAGTCTTTAGGATCCTGTTCTTCATTAAAATGATGAACAGTTGTTTGCGCTCCTTCATCGACCATATGGTTACCCTCAAGTACAAGGTCTACTGGTTCGGCTGCTGTTGTCGCAATGTCTGTTAATGACTCATCCACATGCCCGTCATTACCTGTCGCAGCCATTTCCGACGGTGAAACCTTTTTATTCGTATGGTCTGTCGCCATTGTTTCTTCTACAGATTTATTTGGCACGTTTTGTGTATGTGTTGCATCTGCTGGATTTGTCATTTTACTTACCAACCCTTGGATGCCTCCGTTATCCTGTTGGAATTGGTTTGCCTTTCCTTTTAGCTGATTAAAATAATCCATCGCCTTGTCACGATTCTCTTTTTTGCTTAAATATGAAGCAGCACCCGCTACTAATCCTGCAATTACGACGCCTTTACCTTTTAACTTTGCCATGCCAATCCCTCCACATCTTTATTATGTGGAATATTTACCCTCACTCCCTTTTTTTAAACATTATTTCGTGACCCTAAGTAATAATGAAATACTCTGGAACGCATTTATTTAGGTCCAAAACTTGTATATACCGCTGCCTTTTATTCATTGTTTATCAAGTTTTTGCGGTGTAATTGCCTATAGACTGTTTAAAGGAATAATCGAAAGGGCATATATTAATATCTTGATACGAAACGAAAAGGAGAGATGAACATGTTTAAAAGTAAAGATATCACATATGATTGGAAGGAAGTTACTAGCTTCGTCGGTGCTGCAGGTATTTTAACGATGTTCATCTATACAGTAATATTCTAGATCAGCAAATAAAGGGCAAAGCGTTAAAACGCTTTGCCCTTTATTTATGTCTATCGTACTTATGCTTTTATATCATTGTATTCATCACTATTTTCTAACGCTACTACAACATATGAACAAGTTGCATTCATTTTAAGATTGTTTTCCCGCGCATAACTAGCGGCTTGGTCCAACAGTTTTTTGGCTACCCCTTGGCCGCGCAAATCAGGAGACACATACGTGTGATCCATCGTCATGATGCCGCCAGTTTCCACCCATGTGATTTCTGCCAACCGTTGTCCATCCTTCACATGCTCGAAGGCGTTATGAGTACCCGACTTATTTAAAGTGAATTCCATTACCTATCCCTCCTTTTTTTAAATATATCATAATGAAAAAATGCCCACTACTAATAAATACTAGTGAGCATTACTCTATTATTCTGTTTGTGTATCATTCTCTGAACTAAACCAAGAGGAAACTGTATCAATCAAATTTGTAAAGAAGTTCTTTACATTTTGCCAGAAACCTTCGTCCTGTACTAAATCACTAATACTTCCGAACTTCTCCTCGATTGTTTGACTTAAATCAGATAATTGATCAGACCACTTTGAAAAATCGATATCCAAATTACGAATTTGATCCATTAAGTCTACTAATAGTTGTCGATCCTGCTCGCTTAAATTGATTTCAAATCTAGAAAGCTGATCATCTACGATTTGCTGAACCTCTTCTTTTGTTGCCGGAGCTTTTTCGGCAATTTCCTTCTTGATTTCAGTCAATAGCTCGGCCACTCTCTCTTCTGAAACATTACCGCTGTCTGCAATAGTTGTCGCTACAGAAAGCTCCTCGTTAGCTACATCCGTACGTTCAATATCTAATGTTTCACCTGTTTTAGCTTCATATGCCTTATAAATTCCTACGAGTGCTGAATGACCTGTTACTGGCTTTGGCGCAGCTACCTCGACAATCGCATCCTCAATACCGGCTGTCAACATAGCACTTGCATACATTTCAGCCGTAACCTGCGTAATATTCTCTGGTGTCACAATGCTGATAACAAGCCCTTTTCCCTCATCCTGGCGTGTTATTTTTGCAGAAGAATACATACGAGAGCTTGCATTACTATCTTTAATATATTTTATGAGGTCTTCCCCTGAGACCGTAATTTCATCAAATTCTGGTTCCTCATTTATACGAAGGGCTGTTTTTACCATTTCCCTCTCTGTTTCTGAAAGATTTGCTCCATATACGACAATCGGTACACCAAGTTTTTCATTAACAGCCTTTGTTTCACTGACTGACGCCAATGCCTGCATCGGTATGACAGCGAATACCGCCAGTACGAATGCCAGCATAAGCGATACATATTTTTGTTTCATAATAAGAAACCTCCCCTTTCAGATAATACATACGTAAAAAAAAGCAAAAGGTTGCGATTCATTTTATCCTATCTGCCTTTTGCTTTTCTTGCTTATAAAATTTCAGTCCATCCGTCCTGCTGTTTGACTTTCTTGGCTTTCATCAATGTACCAAGCGCCCGCTTGAATGCCCCTTTGCTCATCTCGAACATTTCCTGGATTTCTTCTGGTGAAGATTTATCACCAAATGGCATTTTTCCGCCTACACTTTCGAGGTAAGCAAAAATTTTCTCTGCATCTTCTCCAAGACGCTCATGCTTACGCGGTAAAAGAGAGCCATTTAATGAACCATCCTCTTTAACATCGATGATTCGTACTGTCACGTCCTGTCCCAGCCTTGGCTCACCCTTCATTTCTGATTCGTGAACGAAAATGCGGTAAGGGTTGTCTACACCAAGTAAGAATGATCCTACAGGCAGCAGACGGTATGGACGTGCAGTAATGTTTTTATTGTGCAGATCCTCAAGAGCCCCTTCATATAGCTCATTCACTTTTTCTTCCGTCGCTAGGCGCCCGAACAAGTCCCCGTTTCTATCTACACGCAATGTCATGTATAAATGGTCCCCTGGCTGCGGCCAAAGCTCCTGAAGAACAGGAAGATCCTCAGCTTTTACTAACACTTCACGCGATGTACCGATATCTGTATATGCACCTTCACGTGTCACTTTCAGAACACGAGCCCAACCATACTCTCCTTGCCGGACAGCAGGTAATACCGTTGTTGCCTGCAGCTCGCCCCGGCGGTCTGCAAATAAGAAAACCTCTACACGATCACCAATAGACAAGGGCTCTGTAACATCAGAGCTGTTTAAAGGTATCTCAACATCACCGTTTGTTAATATATAGCGTGATCCCTGCTCTTCTAATACAGTTAACGATACAGTTTGTCCTGATTTTAATTCATTCATTCATTTGTTCGTTCCCTTCATTACACATTTTGCTGTGTTTTCATCTTTTCAAGTTTTTGCATAAAATCCGGTTGTTCCTCCATCAATTGAACTAAATCCGCAATCCGGTCGATCGAATTCCAGCTTAAGTGATGTTCAATTCCCTCGACATCCTGATAAATCCGGTCTTCATCAACACCGATGAGGCGTAAAAACTGCTCTAGCAGCTCATGACGCTGAACAAGCCGCTTGCCTAATTTTACCCCTTTAGGTGTTAGTGTTAAGCCTCTATACTTTTCGTATACCAAATATCCGTCTTTATCTAATTTTTGGACCATTTTTGTAACTGAGGAAGGTAGAACAGATAATGCTTCTGCAATGTCGGACACACGCGCATACCCTTTATTCTCAATTAATAAGTAAATTTGTTCGATGTGGTCCTCCATACTAGGTGTCGGCATACCCTGTCTCCTCACTTTCCTAATGCTAGTATAAGTTTACTACAATCTCCCGCAAAAAGTTAACTGAAAACAAAAACGAGCCGAATGCACTTAATTCGGCTCATTTAGAATGTTTAGGTTTGCGCCCTACTATATGAATCGCATGGATTATTTGTTTATTAATTTCCTCTAGATGCTCCGGTGTGTTCATCTCATTAAATACAACATCCCGCCACTGAGGAGATGTCACATATCTAGGAGGGAGCGCGTTCAACGCAATTGCTGTCACATCCAGCATACATTGTTCACAATGACAAAACGTCTGATAGTCATTACCATATAGCAAAAAATTTACCAATCCCCGAACGATTTCCTCGGTAACATTGACTAGTAACGGTTGCTCCATATATTTCCTTCGCCTCATTTTTCTTTATGTTAAAGTGTGTTCACTTCATCATATAACTATCAAAACAAGAACTCAACCACACAATGCCTTTTTTTAAAAATTTCAAGGGAACAATTTAAACTCTGTACGTTTTTCACACCATTCTCTGACTGTACGGCGTGACATGAGCAGATTCAAAAGACCTTTGCTTTAATAAATAATAAATTTACTTATACAGACTATTTTCCACTCTCCTTTTTCATAAGACGCAATGAATTTAATACAACAAGCAATGTTGCTCCCATATCGGCAAAGATAGCAATCCACAGCGTTAGCCAACCAGGTATGACAAGAAGAAGAGCAATTGCCTTTAAGCCTAGTGCAAATGCGATATTTTGTTTGATAATAGATAATGTTTTTTTGCTCAAACGGATAATGGCCGGTATTTTTTCCAGATTATCTCCCATTAATACAATATCCGCCGTTTCAAGGGCTGCATCTGTTCCGGCTCCTCCCATAGCAATACCGATAGAAGCTGCTGCCAATGCTGGTGCATCATTTACTCCGTCTCCTACCATGGCAACGGAGCCGTACCCTTGCTGAAATTCCTTCACTGCTCCAAGTTTATCAGCCGGCAGTAATGCAGCCCTTACCTCCGTCAAGTCTAATTGTCTGGCAATAGCTGCTGCTGTCAGCTCTGCATCACCTGTCAGCATTATTGTTTTCACATCACTCTGCGTTAATTCATTGATTACCTTTTTGCTATCAGCACGCAGTTGGTCAGCAATTGCTATGATGCCAAGAAACTCATGTTCTGTCGCTGCTGCAATAACCGATTTCCCTTCTCTTGCAAGCTGTTCGGCATATCGCTGAACGTCTGCTTCTAGGATAACTTGTGATTGGATCCACTCAATACTTCCTACTTTCACTTTTACTCCATCGACTGTAGCGTAGGCGCCTTTCCCGGTTACAGATTGGAAATCAGCGGGTACTGCCAATGAAATCTGTAATTCTTGTACCTTTTCTAAAATCGCGCCAGCCAAGGGATGCTGTGAGTTTTTTTCCACTGTACCAACCATCCGCAAGAACTGATCTGTAGTCCTATTTTTTACTCCCTTAATATCTGTTACCTCGGGCTTTCCTTTAGTGAGAGTACCTGTCTTATCAAAGGCAATAGCCTGTGTACGTGCAAGCTCCTCTAGATAAACTCCGCCTTTAATCAATACACCTTGTTTTGCCGCATTTCCTATCGCCGTTACAATCGCTACTGGTGTGGAAATAACAAGGGCACATGGGCACCCTACTACCAGAACAGCCAGCCCCTGATAGATCCAATGCTGCCATTCGCCAGTGAAAAACGGCGGAAGAACAGCAACAAGCAGCGCCACTAGCATAATAAGAGGTGTATAATATTTTGCAAATTGATCAACAAACTTTTGGGACGGCGCCTTTTCCGCCTGCGCTTCCTCTACAAGGTGAATAATTTTTGCAATCGTCGTATCTGCCGCAAGCTTTGTCACTTCTACTTCTAAAGCGCCTTCCTCATTAAGGGTACCTGCAAAAACCTCATTTCCAATCTCTTTTTTTACCGGAATAGATTCTCCTGTAATCGCTGCTTGATTGACTGTTGAAGATCCACCAATAACTACTCCATCCATGGCAATCTTCTGCCCTGGTTTCACAATTAAAAGATCTCCGATTACAATTTCCTCCGTCGGTACTTCTACTTCATGATAATGGCTGCCGTGGCCCCTTTTAATCATTGCTACCGGGGGAGCAATTTCCATCAGCCGCTCAATAGACTGCCTCGCCTTGTTCATGGAGTATGCTTCAAGCGCCTCACTTACTGCAAATAAAAATACGACAATAGCGGCCTCCTGCCACTCGCCAATGATCGCAGCCCCTATAATGGCAATAGTCATCAGTGTCTTCATATCAAATTCAAATCGTATAAGGTTACGCAGGCCTGTTTTAAAAATACTTACTCCACCTGCCATGATGGCAATAAAGTAAAGAATATTCGATACGAGATTCCCTTCTCCCCGGCTAATACTGAAGGAAAATGCAATAAAAATGAATAAGAGCGAGACTCCTGCTAATATATTTTCTTTCCGTTTATAAAACGGCATGGCTTTTTTCGCTCGTTCTTGTGCCTTTGTTACTCTGATTCCATCAAAAGCACCTGCTGCTTCAAGCTGTTCAATCGTCACTTCACCCACAACCGTTAGCTTTGCAGCTCCAAAATTCAATTGACAATCCTCTACTGTCGGAATTCCCTTTACATTTTTCTCAAATTTTGCCGCACAATTGGCACATGATAAATTTTGCAGTCTATATTGTTGTTTCGCCTTTATTACAGCCATCTTCATCCACTTCCTTTGAATGTTCATAAGCTATTGTAACGATTTGAAATACATGCTCATCTGCAAGCGAATAATAAATCATCTTACCTTCGCGATGAGACTTTGCTAGCCCATGTTCTTTTAAATAACGCAAATGATGGGAAGCAGTCGCTACCGAAGATCCGATAATTTCTGCTACATCACATACACATAGCGCAGGCTCAAGCGTTAATGCATAGGTAATTTTCAGCCTTGTCTCATCTGCGAGCGCTTTTAGAAAGCCTGCTACTTTCGACAAATCAGGCAACTGCCGTTGTACGCGTCCTACTACTTCCGCATGAATTTCTGTTACTGCACACACTTCTTTAGTCAAGTTCATCCCCTCATTCAAATGCAGATTTGATTGTTATTAGTATATGCGATACTTTCTAAACATTCAAACATTTATTTGAACATAAAAAAGAAGGTTTCAAAGGCATTAGCCAATGAAACCTTCCCGTTCTTATTACATATACTCTAGTGATTGACCAGCTTCCCATTAACTCGAAAGAAGCATTCATAGCTACCTTTTATTTTTTTGCTTTTAATAAAAGCTCATTTGCATTTTCATAGGTGCCGTCCGTTCTTGTCGTATGATAGATTCCTTCCGCCCAGTCATCTACCTGGTCGTGGTACCATTCCGATTTTTTATGGCCGCTCTGTCCCGGCCCTACAATATGATCTGCTTTCGATAAGTCTCCCACATCTACTACAAAGCGCCATGATGCCCCGTGATTAACTTCACCATTTATGCGGTTTCCTGCTGCCTGAACTGTTGTCCTTGAACCGCCAACAGGCTGTGGCTCAGGGTTTAAATACCAAGCAATTAGGTCATTTGCTGAAGAGATTGAGTGATTGAATGTAAGTTGATGGAAATCACCCCATGCCCACTTTTCGTAGTTGTCTCCATATGCATCTTTCAGATCTTCTATCGACTGCTCAAACGCCCCATATACAAGCGTTTCCAGGCCTCCTGCTTCTTCTACCCATACACCTTCATTTCCTTTGTAAGCAGAACGGAGCATATTATCCATGATTTGATATTTTCCAGGCATCATCATATATACATCTTCCGGCATTGCCTCAGCGAACAATGCCTCCTTTAACTCTTCGAGTAAGAAGTTAAAGACAAGCGGCTGTGGTGCATCAATTACTTCGTTATAATCCCATGACTCTAAAGAAGCAATGATGTCAGTATATTTGCCTTCCATATCCATTTCTTTAATTGTTTTAAGAAGGTGAGGTAAGAACTCAGCCGCATATAAATTGACGGTATCCATTTGAATATCTTTCATATCCTGAACCGATAGCTTCTCTTTGGACTCCAGCAGATCGACGATACGTTCGAAGCGGTACGGCTGCGCCCAAAAATCTGTAATATAGTAGGGATATTCCTCTCCAACGATTTCATTATTTGCAGTTGCAATATAGCCTTCTTCCGGATTAATGACTGTCGGCAGTTCTTCATACGGAATATATCCTTCCCATCCATAATCTGATGAATCGCCCGGTACCGGCAGCTTTCCTTCCCCTATTTTCCGAATTGGAATGTTACCATTTGCCCGGTAAGCAATTGTGCCCGTTGTATCGGCAAAAACGAAGTTCTGGGCAGGTGCCATAAAATCACGTAATGCCAGGTCAAAGTCCTCCCAGTTTTGTGATTTATTAAAGCCTAATACTGCCTGCAGCTCCCGGGTCGGCTCAAGGGCAGTCCATTGCATCGAAAATACTTCCCCTACCGGTTCTTCCTCAAATACAAGTTCAGAGATGACAGGCCCATGCTTTGTCACCACAACTTCAAAATCTACAACCTCTCCACCTTTCACACGAATCGGCTCATCTCGTACATCCGCTTTATAATATTCGCCATCGTATAAAAACTCGTGTGGATTATCAGGATTTTGCTTTTCTATATATAAATCTTGTACCTGCGGGTTAACATTTGTTACCCCCCATGCAACATTGTCATTGTGACCTAAAATAATCCCTGGTACCCCGGCAAAGATGACACCGCTCACATTCTGTTCAGGTGATTGCAGATGCATCTGGTACCAAATGGATGGTGTGCTGAGTCCTAGATGCGGATCATCAGCAAGCAGCGGCATACCTGTTTCCGACTTCCCTCCTGAAACTACCCAGTTATTACTGCCATTAAATTCATTGGGAATTGCTTCTATAGGGAATGCATCGGCGACCTTTAGTTCTGTTTCTCTATTCGCTTCTATGATAGAGCGAGCCTCTTCTGGATAATCGACAATCAGCTCCGCTGCTTGTGCTTCCGGCAGGTTATTTAATGCCCAATGGCGGAAGGCAAGTAAACTCCAGTTCCCTCCAAGATCATAGGCCATATATTTTCCAATCGTCAAAGAATCAATAGGTGTCCATGGCTCAGGTTCATACCCTAATAGCTTGAATTCATAAGACAACCGCTTCTCCTCAATAAAGGCATTTACCCCTTCCGCAAACCATTCCAGTACTTGCTTGGAATCTGCATCATAGCCGTCCCACGACTTTTCAGCCGCATCCCGCAGGCTAAACGTCCGGAAAAACTTATCGTTTTCAACAGCAGCTGCTCCTACCACCTCTGCTAGCCGCCCACTTGCCTGCCTTCTTGCCAGATCCATTTGAAACAGACGATCCTGTGCCTGCACATAGCCTTGTGCACGATAAAGATCTGCATCTGACTGCGCCTCAATATGGGGCACTCCGTCTCCGTCCCTTACTACCTCTACGTCTTTCTCTAAAATCGGTACAGTGAGTTCTCCTTCAATAATCGGCTTTGAGCTTCCTATGTAAAAATTAAATGCAATAAGCGCTATTATGATCAGCCCTGCAATGACGCCAAATACCCATATAGCCACACGTATCAGCTTATTACTTTTTCTCATGAAACCATCCCCCCTCACTAGGTAATTTCTCCATAAAAAAGTAGAATCCCTCTAATATACGAAGGATTCTACTGCTTACATGCATAAATTTTCTACTTCAAGTTCAATCGGGCAATGATCACTGCCAAGTACATGAGGATGAATATCGGCCTTTTTCAATTGCGGCACAAGACGGTTGGACACGATAAAATAATCAATACGCCAGCCAATATTTCGCTCACGTACCTTTGCCATATAGCTCCACCAAGTATAAATATCGGTACGGTCCGGATAGAAGTGGCGGAAAGAATCTGTGAAGCCAGCTTCCAACAGCGCTTGCATTCTTCCTCTCTCCTCAATTGTGACCCCTGAGTTTCCTAGATTTGCTTTTGCATTTTTAAGGTCGATGTCTTGATAGGCGACGTTTAAGTCTCCACAATAAATGACCGGCTTTGTTGCATCAAGCTGCTTTAAATAAAGCGCGAGCCGGTCTTCCCATTGCAGGCGGTACGGCAGCCGCGCAAGGTCTCGCTGGGCGTTTGGCGTATAGACATTCACTAAATAAAACTCTTTATATTCCAGCGTAATAATACGGCCTTCCGCCTCTGTTTCCTCTTCTCCCACGCCATACCAAACACTTAGCGGCTCATGTTTTGTAAAAATGGCGGTACCTGAATACCCCTTCTTTTGAGCGTAATTCCAATATTGATGATACCCTTCCAAAGCCAATTCTACTTGTCCGGCCTGACATTTTGATTCTTGTATACAAAAGAAGTCAGCGTCCATCGCTTTAAAGTAATCCAGAAAGCCCTTTGTCACACAAGCACGAATACCATTCACATTCCACGAAATAAATTTCATTTTTTCTCCTTTTACTATAAAGAAAGTTGCAGTTGTTCCCTTAAAAGAACAATTATTCATACACTTTAAAAAGGCCCGCCACCAAGTGGCGGACCTTCACTTTATAAAGTTTCATCCTCGCCTACGATTTTTACTTCCATTTCCAAATCAATATTGAACTTTTCCTTTACTGTATATTGCACCATTTTAATGGTCTCAATATAATCGGTCGCTGTAGCGTTATTCTTATTTACAATAAAACCAGCATGTTTGGTAGAGACTTCCGCTCCACCAACACCTTTTCCCTGCAGACCGCTGTCTTGGATCAGTTTGCCCGCAAAGTAACCAGGCGGGCGTTTGAACACACTCCCTGCAGATGGGTATTCAAGGGGCTGTTTGGATTCACGCTGGTACGTCAAGTCCGCAATCTTTGCATCAATTTCTTGTTGGTCACCTTTAGCTAACTGGAATTTTGCGCTCAGTACATAATAACCATTTTTCGTAATAATGCTTTTTCGATAAGCTAACTCCAGTTCTTCCTTCGATAATACAAGGCGCTCTCCCTCTTGTGTCAGTACTGTGCAATCGATGATAACATCCTTGATTTCGCCGCCGTAAGCGCCGGCATTCATCGCCATTGCTCCACCAATAGATCCAGGAATACCGCAAGCAAACTCAAAGCCTGTCAAGCTTTCGGCTGCTACCTGTCTGGACACTTCTTTAATAAGTGCTCCTGCTTGTGCAATAACTATTTCGCCATCAATGAGAATATGATCCAATTTGGCGAAATGCAGAACGATCCCACGGACACCTCCGTCTCGTACAACCATATTCGATCCATTACCAAGCATCAGTAACGGCACTTGATGCTTATGCGCATACTGAACGACCTTTTGCGCTTCCTCTTCCGTTTGGGGCATGACAAAAATGTCCGCATTGCCTCCTAATTTAGTCATTGTATATTGCTTCAATGACTCATTACACTTAATACTTTGTGGATTTACAATATGAGCTAAATCCGATACCCATTTCTCTATTGTCATGCAAGCCATTCCCTTTCCTTACGTCCAATTTTGTGCCCACTTTTCAATTTCGCGAACAGCACCTTCTAAAGCTCGGCCCTTTTGTGTTAAAGAATATTCGACACGGACCGGCACCTCTGAATATACCTTACGCTCGACAACGCCTTCTTTTTCCAATTCCTTTAAACGTTCCGAAAGTAATCGCCCACTGATTGGCAAAGCAGACTCAATAGCGTTAAAACGTTGTGGCCCACTTAATAACTGATAAATAATCAAAGCCGTCCACCTTTTGCCGATTAGCTCCATCGCCTTGGCTAGCCGAGGACATAATGCTGTCTCTTTCATTTTGGTCACCTCTACCTCGTTTATTTTAACGATATTTCAATTGAAAGTAAATTTTCCTTCACCTTTCTTATACTAATTTCCCTTTTTCCACTTAGTTATAAAAAGTAAGTCGTTTTTATACAAAAATACTTTATATTGTAATAAATACATACTTTTATTATATTGATGGTTTTTTCCATTTAATTTATCATTTATTACATAATGACATGAAGGAGGATTCTTTATGGCCATTTTTACTGTGGACAAAGCACGTTCAGAAATCTGCTTTACCGTTCGGCATATGAGGATTTCGAAAGTAAAAGGCACTTTTGCCTCGTATAACGCCAAAATTGAGGCGCCAACTATAGCAGATCTTCATCGGAGTGTAATCGACATTGAAATTGACGTAGCAAGCATTTCAACAATGGATATAGCACGTGATCAGCACCTAATATCCGCAGACTTTTTTGATGCTGATCGATTCCCTAAAATTTATTTCAGTAAGACAAGCCTAACACAAGGCGAAGAAGGACTGCTCCAACTAACAGGTGATCTAACGATTAAAAATGTCACAAAAAATGTACTTTTTGATGTATTATACATAGGAAACGAGCCTAATGATTGGGGATCAGAAACCCATCGCTTTACATGTTCAACGGTAATTAACCGTAAAGATTTCGGCCTAATCTATAGTACGCTCATCGAAGCGGGTGGTACAATTATTGATGAACATATTCAAATCACGGTTTATATCGATATACATAATTAATGTAAGAAAAGTGTATTTGTACCCTCTTTCCTGTACCAAATACGCAACTCACTTTTTATCCGTGTTAATAAAAGAATAAAAGCTGATCGGCAATGCCTTTACCACTAATATCCTGCTTCCTGACGCAGCAAGCTTTAGAGCAGGACATATGCATATATATTTCTTCAACTCAAAAATTGATGCTATTTCAATTATAAAAAAACTACCCACCTGCGATAGGTGGGTAGCTTTGTTTATTTTAGTCGGAACTTACCAAATCCATTTTGATCTTCTCCAACATATTCGATATTGCTGCCTTCCGGAATATAGTTTTTGGCTACATCCGCAGTACGGAAGATAATGTTTGTATTAGCAGGGAACGCTGTAAATTTCCAGTTGTTATCCGCTGTTACGTTAATCGTACCCTTTTCAATAATATAGTCCACAATTGCCTCTCGGTTTTCATATGCATAGACCGTCAAGTTTGAGCTATCTTCCTTCACAAATGTAGCCCCGTATGATCCACCTACTCGGTAGTTGTTCGCTACAACTAAAAATTCCTGCGTTAGATCAATTGGTTTTCCATTATATTGAACATTTTTAATACGGTTAGCCTTTTCATCTACTACAGCACCCCGACGGTCATATTTTGACGGAGAAGTCACATCAATTTCATATGTGATGCCATCTAATACGTCAAAATTGTAAGAACGGGCCTCTGCATCGATAATATTTTGCTCTTCAGTCGAAGCAGGATCAATTGTCGCAAATACGCCTGCTGCCATCTCTAGCCATTCGATAACTTCTGCACCTGTTACCTTCACAGTAGCTACTGTATTGTCAAAGTGGTAAATATCTGCCATATTTTTAATTGCTAATGGACCGGCAGCAATATTTGTAAAATCCGCTGCATTTTCACGTGAGCCTGCCTTGAATGGAGCACCAGCAGATAGAATCGGCAGGTTTTCATCCTCCGTACCTGCTACTTGCTTCTTGATATAGGCAGTTTGAGCTGCAGTAATGATTTCAATAGAGGCAGTGTCTTGTACTAAGCCAAAATAGCTATTGATTGGTGTTGCTGTTTCACCGACTGGTTGGCGGATATAATCAATTGTCCCCTCATGCGCTTCTTTTACTGTTGCAAGCACCTCTTGATCTGCCTGTACGCCTTCGATTGAACGAATCTCTCCTGTACCATCGTTTACAACCCATTCACCATCTACTAGTTCAAGATCTAAATCAATTACCCCTAGGTAAGACCCATAAGAACCTGGCATGATTGTCGGTGTTCCATTGATTGTGCCCTTTTCAGAATCAACGTTTGTCAAATCTGCATAATCACCTGGGAATTTCGCATGCGAGTGTCCTGTGATGACTGCATCCACACCTTCTAGGGCCGTAATTTGGTAACCTACATTTTCTGTTCCTTTTACATATGTGTCAGACCCAATACCTGAGTGAGATAACACAACAATAACGTCAGCGCCAGCCTCTTCCATTTGAGGGATAGTCGATTCTAATGCTTCAATTGGATCATCAACCGTTACTTTGCCTGTCAAATGGATAGCATCCCAGCCTAAAATCTGTTGTGGAACAATACCTGTAATTCCTACATTAATCACATGCTTATCGCCATCTTCATCTACGACTTCCTGCTCTAAAATAGTATATGGCTTAAAGTAATTTTCTCCGGTAGCCGCATTTCGCACATTTGCGTTTACCCAATCGAACTCTGCATCATCCATTACTTCATCTAAGAAGTCCAGTCCGTAGTTAAATTCATGGTTACCAAGAGTCGCTGCATCGTAGCCTAAAATATTTAAGGCTGCTACAGCCGGATGCACCTCTCCCTGTTGTAATGGTTTTTTAAGAGCGGAGTAGGACCCAAGCGGTGTCCCTTGGATCAGGTCACCATTGTCAACAAGAATACTGTTTGCATTCTCGGACCGTGCTTCTTTAATAAGGGCCGCTGTATTTGCCAACCCGATCGTATTATCTTCTTTATCCGAATAATAGTTATAGTTTGCCAAGTTTGTATGGATATCTGAGGTACCTAATACACGTAATGTTACTTTCTCTTCATCTTCTGTTCCTGGTGTAGGTTGCAGTTTTTCCACCAGGCGGTCTAATATATTTGCCATTTGCCCTGCTGTCACAATTTTAGTAGAACGGATTGTGCCATCCATAAAGCCTTGTAAAATATTCGCTGCTGCTGCATTTGCCATTGCCTGCTTATGCATAGTATCGATGTTTTTATTATCTTTAAATTTGTCTAATGTAGATAGCGGTGCATTCTCCATTTGCAAGCTGCGTCCAGCAATAACGAAAGCATGAAGCCTTGTTAGTTGTTGGTCTGGTGCAAACGTATCCTTATTAATTCCTGTAATTAATTTTAGCTCTACTGCCTTTTCTACATATGGAGCCAATTCTTTAGGAACATCTTTGAAGGTAATCGATTTTCCATCACCAACTTCTACTCCTAGATGCTTAATCAGCTCTACTACATATTCTCCTCTTGTAACGGGCGCCTTTGGATTTTCTGCTGCCTCAGCAATATGAACCTGTCCAAATCCTGTTGCTAAAAACGCTGCTGCCAGTGTTCCTGTCATAATAGATTTACGCATTTTCAACCTCCTGATATCCTTTGTCAGAAATAATTGTAAATCATTTTTCTAAAAAATAACTGATTCTCTTTACCTATTTAGATACAATATTACTACAAAGTTATAACACATTAATGATATCAAAGAAGGAAAAATAGACATTTATTCACCATACAACCCGCTAATATGACATACTATATAATCCTTCAATAGGTTGTCCTTCTTCTATTCAGACGTCTAATGTCCAACCGTACGACAAAAAATGGAAAATAAAAAGACACTCCATCCGGAGTGTCTCAATTTTTTTATTTTGCTGCTACTGAAGCCAATTTTTGAGCTGCTGCTTGTACTTTTTCTAAACCTGCTGCAATAATTGCTTCCGCATTTGCTGGATCAGCGTTATGGCCTTCAATTACTACTTCGTCTACTTTTGTCATGCCATAAACTCCGCCGATAACATTGTTGATGTATGTTGCTGACATTTCCATCGGAGCAGTTTCCGGTGTAGAATAGATGCCGCCACGTGCTGATAATACGATGTATTTTTTGTCAGTCATTAAACTTACTAAGTTCCCGTTCTCATCATATTTAAATGAATAACCGGCACCATATGTGTAATCGATAAATGATTGTAATGCAGCTGGAATTGTCAAATTCCAAAGCGGGAAGGCAAATACTACTACATCAGCCGGAGTTAACGCTTCACGAGATTTGTTGAAAGCCGCTAAAGAAGCTGCTTGAATTTCTGATAGTTCTTCGCCTGCTTGTGCTTTACCGAAAGCGTTGAATAACTCTTGACCAAAGTAAGGCAGGTTTTCTTCGAATACATCAAATGTTGTTACATTTAGACCTTCCACTTTAGCAGCTTCCGCCATGAAAGCTTCGTACATTTTTGTTGAAACGCCATCTGGGCGATTGTTCGCTTTTACTACTAATACATTTGTCATTTAGTATAGTCTCCTTAATTATTACGAATGTTTTTATCTCGAATTCAAGATATAGTTATATAATAATAGAGGAGCTTACTTTTTTCAACTAAATTACTATAATACTTTAGGCTGAATTTATATTTCACACTCACCGTCGGAGCATGTTGCCCCCTCATCCCCTACAAGCTGAATAGACTTTTTCAAGCCTGCTTCTGCTGCCGCCTGTTCAATCGTCTGTGTAAATAAAGACTGCGGTTGGGCTCCTGAGATTCCGTATTTATTATTAAACACGAAAAAAGGTACGCCACGTACACCAATTTGTTGTGCTTCATAAATATCTGCCTCTACTGCATCTTCAAATTGATGGCTGGAAAGAACATTCTCTACCTTCTTTATATCAAGCCCTACCTCTTCTGCAAGCCGTTTTAATACTTCTGGACGACCAATTGCCTCTCCTTCTAGAAAATAAGCTTTCATAAGACGCTCATTGTAAGCAGGGGCTTTTCCTTGTTCATTCGCTAGTTTGGCTAATCGATGTGCCGCCGTTGTGTTAGCTGTCTTCATTTCATCAAAATTATAGTCTAGGCCGACCTCCTCAGCTCTTGCGGCAACATTGGCTGTCATTTTTTTTGTTTCTTCGATTGATAAATTATACTTCTTTGACAGTGCCTCGTAGATTGATTCTTCCGCATCTATAGGTGTAGACGGATCTAATAAAAAGCTTTTATATTCTACTTCAATTTGTTTTTCATAGCCCGATTCCTTAATTGCTTTTTCTAATTGCCGTTTACCAATATAGCAAAACGGGCATACATAATCTGACCATACTTCTATTTTCATGTAGTGCGCCTCCTTTTTCTTTATTGTAACGAGGAGTTATTCGCTCCTACAATTAATACGCTCAGTGAATATTGCATGGACATTTACCCAATACTTGATAAAAACTAAAAAAAGTAGGTTGGATAATTATGAAAAAATCACTTTGGCTGGAAGCAAAAAAGCTAGTCTCGACTACAGAATTAACGCAGGATAGCAGATGCGAAATTTGTGTGGCAGGCGGGGGGCTATCAGGAATTTATACAGCTTACCTCTTAGCAAAGAATGGCCATGACGTCCTTTTACTCGAAGGCAAAGAATCAATTGGCGCTGGTGCAACTTCTTTTTCAACAGGAAAGCTCACAGTTCAGCATGGACTCAAGTATTCCAAGCTCCCATTAGAAGATGCAAAAATCTATTATGAGGCGAACCATCAGGCAATTGAAAGGCTTCTAGAGCATTTGCCGCCTTCCCTTTACAATCGTTCTACATCCTATATATATGCAACAACAGAACAAGGGAAGATGGATTTACAAAAAGAATATGACGCTTATCAAGAAATTGGCATTCCTTCCCATGCGACAAACGAGACAGAATTGCCGTTTGATGTCATGCTGGCACTTGGTATTGAAAATGAAGTACAAGTTGATCCGACTGAATTAGTGACACATTTAGCTAACCTTGCGATTAAAGAAGGTGTTAGAATTCATACGAATTCACGTGTGACAACGGTAAATGAAGATTATGTACAACTAGCAAATGATGCTCGTGTTCATTTCCAAAAGCTGATTCTTTGCACACACTACCCAATTTCATCTCTTCCTAGAATGTACACAGCTAAGCTTGCTATCAAACGTTCCTATTTAACGGCTTCTCCAACGTCTGAACCGCTTAAGGGGCAGTACATCAGCGTAGATGATCCAACCCGTACTCTTAGAACAGCCGAGGTTGCCGGAAAACTCTATTTCGTTTACGGAGGTGGAGAGCATCCAGCTGGAACTGTAACTGAGACAGATAACTACTATGATACATTTACACAGGAGCTTCAAACAATTTTTAATCTTCCAGCACCTGAATATTTATGGAGTAATCAGGATATGCAGACTCCAGATGACGTCCCTTATGCAGGCCCTTTTGTGAATAGCAGCGATAAAATTTACATTGCAACTGGTTATGATCAGTGGGGACTGTCTAACTCCCTGGTAGCCGGAGAAATTTTAGCAAGTTATATGGACAAACAGGAACACCCTGCAAGCGCCATTTATAAACCGACTCGTCACCAAGGGCTGGAGGGATTACAGGAAGGCCTAAAGAATACTGGTTTCATGGGAGCTGAGTTCGTTAAGGGGCATGTTGCCCGAAATGAAGCACCGACATGTACCCACCTAGGATGCAAGACAAGATGGAATGAAGGGGATAAAACATGGGATTGCCCTTGCCATGGATCCCGCTTTAACGCAAAAGGACAGGTAATTGAGGGTCCTGCTGTTTATCCATTGGAGTTAGATAAAAAGGATGCGTAAAACATTATGTTATAAAATTACCTAAA
Source organism: Lysinibacillus canaveralius (assembly GCF_047301505.1). Taxonomy (NCBI): domain Bacteria; kingdom Bacillati; phylum Bacillota; class Bacilli; order Caryophanales; family Bacillaceae; genus Lysinibacillus; species Lysinibacillus canaveralius. The sequence goes on from NZ_CP154840.1 coordinate 4,125,933, forward strand.
AAAATATAAAGACAAAGTCAAAAAATGACTTTGTCTTTATTCTGAAAGGATGCCTAAAACGGCATCCTTTTTTGATAGGATTATTTAAGCGACTCTGTTAACACAGGGACGATTTGCTTTTTACGTGATACAACACCTGGCAAGCTGATGCGCCCATTTACGATTTCAGCACCAAACGCTTTTGCTGCTGCTTCTGCTACTTGTCCGACCGCTACAGCTGTCGAATCGTTATTTAAAATGTCCGTTACAACGAAGAAGAATAAATCCAATCCATTATCGGCTGCATTTTTATTCAACAGGTTTGTCAGTTCTTCCTGACGGCCTAGAACATCCTCGATATCAACTGCGTTCACCTGTGCAACAACAGCTTTATATTCCCCGAATTCAAAGCCTTTTGCATCTAAGGAAAGCAGGTCTTCTAATGACTTGTCAGAAAGGTCCGCACCCGCTTTTAACATAGCTAATCCATACTCTGCAGCATCTATGCCAGCAATAGCTGCTAATTCCTTACCAGCTTGTACATCTTGTTCTGTACATGTTGGTGATTTGAACAGCAATGTATCTGAAACGATAGCGGACAGCATAAGCCCTGCAATATTTGCCGGGATTTCAATATTATTTTCTTTAAAAATTTTATTTAAAATTGTTGCTGTACATCCAACAGGCTCTGCACGGAAGTAAAGAGGATCAGCTGTTTGGAAGTTTGCAATACGGTGATGGTCGATTACCTCCAAAATTTGCACTTCTTCTATTCCATCAGCAGATTGTTGGAATTCATTATGGTCAACCAGAATGACTCTTCCCGCTTCTTCTTTTGCATTTGAAATAAAACGCGGTGCCTCGAAACCGAACTTCTCTAACGCAAATTTCGTTTCGTTATTTACTTCTCCCAGTCTCACTGCCTCTGCATCTACCCCTAACTGCTGCTTTAAATATGCATAGACAATTGCAGATGTAATAGTATCTGTATCTGGGTTTTTGTGGCCGAACACTAATACGTTGCTCATCTTATTTCCTCCTATATTAAGAAATCTACTTGTATTTATCGAACTTATTTTAACATACCTCAATAGGGGAAGAAAAATATAACTTTATATTCCTTTACTTTCAGCTTCATTTCATAAAAATTATCATCTGAATACTATGAAATTGCTATTTTATAGTATATTATTACGTTAAAGTGGCAGACTATGAAAGTTATTATATATTTTTTCTATTATCATTATTAAAAAAATGCCTTTTATGATAAAATTATAGGGTAATTAAACTCTTACTAGACAAAGAAACGAGGATTCTTATGACGAAGAAAATGGAGAAGAAATACATTCCATTAGCTGAATTCTTCCAAAATTCCACTCAACCTGAAATGACGCTTACTTATGAAGCAATCGAAAATATTATGGGCCAGGAATTGCCAAATGCCGCTTATTTAAATTTAAGCTGGTGGAAGAAAACAAAGCCGCCGCTTTCACATTATTTATCATGGGTTAATGCCAATTACAATGTGATTGATGTAAAGTTAGGAAGATCAGTGACATTCTCTCGACTTACAAATAATGAGAATGATGGTGAAGCTCAAGGGAGTAACAGCCATACATATATCATCCGCCCGATTGAAAGTGATGATGCACGAGCGTTCATTAACTTGCAGGAGTCTGTCTTTAATGAGTGCAATTTTGAATATTTCGATTGCAATGAACAGAACCTTACAGTACAGCAGGTAAGAAAAATCTTAGCTGAATGGCGAAAAACAAAAACAAGCAATATTTTGCTTTGTATTGTAAACGGTGAGTTTGCCGGCTATGCACTGATTAAAGGAAATGTTTCTTCTCGTACGAAACATGTCGCATCTTTACGCATTGGCGTTATCGAAGAATATCAAAACATTGGTATTGGAACATCTTTACTCACTCAAGCTGAAGCTTGGTGTAAAGAACATCAAATTGAACGTTTAGAAGCACAAATTGTAGAAGCCAATGAGAGAGCAAAGACTTTATTCGAAAAAAATGGCTATGCATGTGAAGGGGTACGAAAAGGCTCATTCAAGCGTGAAAATGAAGTTCAAGACGAATTATACTTTAGTAAATTCCTATAAAGATAATGGAGTTGCCCGATAAGCTTTGCTTATTGGACAACTCCATTTTTTAGACCATTTCCATTAATGAATCGATTATATTTTTTGTATTTTTTGTTCCTTCTGACTGGTAATACTCTTTATTCTGTATTACCATACATTCAACGATCGCATGTAAAAGTGAAAACATAGCCATCTCACACGGCACAGCCCTTTGGCTTTGTTTGGCCATTGTAAACAATAAATCCGCCTGTTCCTGCAGAAGGCAAGGTGCATCTTCTGTAATAGCTATCACCTTGCTGCTTTTCCGTTTAGCCAACTCCACTACCGACCTGACATCTTCTTGATGATCATCAGTTTCTACTACAAAAAGGACGGATTTTTCATTCATCTGCGTTAGATCAATTGCCATTTTCTCCGACTTGTAACTCATTAAATATACTTCATTTCGATAAGACGCCAAGCTGTTATAAAAGAACAAGGCTGCAGGAGCGGACCCTCTAACACCTAATATAAAAACACGTTCGGCGTTATGTAGTATGTTAATCGCTTTATTAAAGTCAGCTTCATTAATCTTTTCCATTATATTTATAATGCCATCCACATCTTTAGCCATGACTTCATTACATAGAATATTCTGTTTTTTATAAACGCGCTTTTTTAAGGGAGCGGGAGCAGCGCCATTTTTTTCAATTAAATAATCTTTTATCTTCTGCTGAAGTTCATTGAATCCCGATAAGTCCATCGCATAACAAAAACGAATAACTGTTGACTCACTTACCCCAGCCTGCCTACCTACTTCAGAAGCCACTTGCGTTGTAATAGTAGTTGGATTATCAATTACAAATTGCGCCACCTTACGTTGCCCTTTAGATAATCTAATGTATTTTTTTTTAATACTATCGCAAATACTCATACCTCATTCCCTTTCTTTTTTCAATAGTTGAATGGTTTCAGTGATGTCAACCTAATCCATAAGATAGCCCATATAATAAAAAATACATTATCATGAATAATTAGTGAATACAATGATTTTTCAGAAAAAACTTTATTGCTTTAAATAACAAAACTACTTTAGATACAAAATTGACAGAAATGTGTATTCGGCAAAAATATGCTAAAAGATTTAATAAATTCTTGTAAGCACCGCATTTATGAGCCCCCTATTTCTGTGCTCTAAAGTATACAAAAAAGAGAAGTTGCTATGCCTTTCAGCACCAACTTCTCCCTTTTTGATTTAATGTAATTCTGTCTGCTTTGTCTCTTTCCCTAAAAAGATAACAGCTGTTACCCCGATTAAAATTGCTACACAGAAGATGATGAAGATGGATCCATATTCATATCCTTTGCCTAGCAGCATACCTACAAGAAGAGGTCCAAAAATCCCTCCCACCCGGCCAACCGCTGCTGCCATGCCAGCTCCTGTTCCACGGATAATGGCGGGATACTGTTCAGGTGTATAAGCATATAATGCTCCCCATGCCCCTAAATTGAAAAAGGATAGCAGCATACCGGAGATTAGAAGCACAGATACCGTTTCTGCGTTTCCAAACACGACAGCGCTGACCGCTGTACCTATCAGATACGTAACAAGTACAAATTTACGGCCGAACCTTTCGATGAACCATGCCGCTGTAAAGTACCCAGGCAACTGAGCTAATGTCATTATTAGCACATATTTAAAGCTGGAAATTAAGTCAAACCCTTTCCCAACCATTACGCTTGGTAACCATAGGAACATGCCATAATAAGAAAACACGACAGCAAACCATAAAATCCACATCATAAGCGTAGATTTTGCATATTCCTTTGACCAGACAGTCGCTATGTTTTGGAATATCGAGCGCTTTTTTGACTCTACTTTAACGGCGAACTGCGGGGAGTCCGGCAGTTTCAATCGGATATATACTGCATAAAATGCGGGTAATGCCGTTAATAATAAAGCAACACGCCAACCTTCAATAGGCCAAAATTCTGCCGGTATGACAAAATAAGAAATGATCGCTGCTATGAGCCATCCGCCTGCCCAAAAGCTTTCGAGCAATACGACAACCCGCCCGCGTTCTTCTGCTTTCACGCTTTCCGAAACAAGCGTCGAGGCAACAGGCAGCTCGCCGCCAAGTCCCATTCCAATTAAAAACCGCAGAATTAGAAATACCGTAAATGTTGTGGCAAAGGCGGAAAGTCCGCTTGCTATAGAGAAGAGGACCAGCGTCCACATAAAGATTTGTTTACGCCCTACTTTATCTGCCAATACACCGAAAAGTAAGGCACCGACCGCCATACCGATAGAATTGACACTACCAATCCACCCCATTTGTGTGGAATTTAATCCCCAGTCCACACTTAATGCTGCAATAACGAACGATAAGATTCCAACATCCATTGCATCAAACATCCACCCGATTCCAGCGACACCTAATAGTTTATTGCGCGAAAGAGGCTGTATGTTTACTGATGACTGCTCTTTTATTTGCTCCATTCTTTCCACCTGTCTTTACACTTGACGTTACTTAGTTACTATACATTTGTTTCGGTAAAGTGACAATAGAAAACTTTAAATATCAAATTGTTTCGACTATTTATCTATTTCCTATTGAAATAGAGTTTTTGTAGGAGTACAATGTCTTTTATAAAAAAACAAATGTTCATCTAGTGAGCACAAAGGAGCTTGTCTTGTTATGTGGAAAGGTTTAATTGAAGAATACAAAGAATATCTACCAGTTAGCGAAAATACACCTTCTTTAACATTAAACGAAGGAAATACCCCCCTTGTATACCTTGTGAACCTATCGAAGGAGCTGGGTATTGAGCTATACGGAAAAATAGAAGGCGCAAACCCTACAGGCTCCTTTAAGGATCGCGGCATGGTCTTTGCTGTAGCAAAAGCAATAGAAGACGGGGCGAAATGTGTCATCTGTGCTTCTACTGGGAATACCTCTGCGGCAGCTGCAGCTTATGCTACCCGTGCAGGCATCCAATCCATTGTCGTCATTCCAAAAGGGAAAGTAGCCCTCGGTAAACTGGCCCAAGCCTGCATGTATGGTGCCAAAATCATTGAAATTGATGGCAACTTTGATGATGCGTTAAATATCGTGCGACAAGTTTCTGAGACGACACCAGTAGCTCTTGTAAATTCTGTGAACCCGTACCGAATCGAAGGACAAAAAACAGCTTCATTTGAAATCGTGGATGGGTTAGGAAAAGCACCTGACTTCTTGTGCATTCCTGTTGGTAATGCCGGGAATATTACAGCCTACTGGAAAGGCTTTAAAGAATATAATGACGCAAAAGGAACAGGCCTTCCGAAAATGTTCGGTTTTGAGGCAGAAGGTGCCGCTGCAATCGTAAAAGGCGAAGCAATCGCCAACCCCGAAACAGTTGCGACTGCAATCCGAATTGGTAACCCAGCTAGTTGGAAGCTTGCGGAAGCAGCACGGGATGAATCTGGCGGCATCATCGATATGGTGACAGATGAGGAAATTCTTGAAGCCTACAAATTAATTGCGGGCAAGGAAGGCATTTTTGTAGAACCGGGATCAGCAGCATCGCTTGCTGGTGTTATTAAATCCGTAAAAGCTGGGGAAATTCCAGCAGGTAGTCAGGTAGTAACTGTTTTTACAGGAAACGGACTAAAAGACCCGGATACAGCAATGAGTGTCTCCACGATTGATCTTGTCTCTTTGAAAAATGAAGAAAAAGAAATCCGCGAATACATTGAGGGTATTTTATGAGCAGTAAATGGAAAATTACCATCCCGGGAAGCACTGCTAATTTAGGTCCCGGCTTCGACTCTGTCGGACTAGGTTTGTCCCTTTATTTGAATTTAACAGTCTCTTTAGCAGAAGAATGGGAATTCATCCATACAGGTCTTCATGTACCTACGGATACGACAGTTGAAAATCATTTAATTTATCAAATTGCTAATGAAGTAGCAGCAAAATTCAATCAGACACTTCCTGCCTGCCGTGTTGAAATGACAAGCGAGTTACCATTAGCACGCGGGCTAGGCAGCAGCGCTGCGGCCATTGTTGGAGCCGTCGAACTGGCAAATGTAGTATGCGGCCTGGGGTTATCCTTACAAGACAAATTAAATATCTCCTCGCAAATCGAAGGGCACCCTGATAATGCAACAGCATCTGTACTTGGTGGACTGACTGTATCAGCTATGGATGAAGAAGGTATGGTAGATACTGTTCATATCCCCCGGCTGGATGCCTCATTTGTTGTCTATATCCCCGACGTGGAGCTGAAAACGGCTGAAGCACGCAGTGTTCTCCCAGATCAATTTGACCGTAGTTATGCAGTGAGAGCAAGCGCTAATGCTAATATGCTGGCTGCGGCTCTAATGGTTAAAGATTATGAACGTTTAGGACGTTATATGGAGCAGGATCTATTCCATGAACCGTTCCGTGCTAAATTGATTCCTGCTTACGATGAAATCCGTAACGCAGCAAAACAGGCTGGTGCTTATGGAACAGCGTTAAGTGGTGCGGGCCCTACCCTTATTTCGCTTATTTCAAATGACTCGGCTGCCCAATTTTTAGCCAAAATGAACGAGGCATTTCCTAATCATACAATTTTATTGACAAAAGCAGCTCCAGCTGGGGTCACTGTACAAGCATTACACGAAAAATGAGACCGCCTTCTTCGAAGGCGGATTTTTTATCCATTACTCCTTCTAAAGACTGAATTTTCCATGAACATGCCATCTTTTATGCATATTCTCTACTTTTTTTGGGTATATTTACTAGATAACAAGAAAGAAAGGGGAAATGGAAGATGAAGATTGGTTTAATTGCTGCTTCTGGGAAAGCAGGAAGCCATATTCTACGTGAAGCACTCATGAGAGAGCACGACGTAACAGCAATTGTCATAAACAAAGCTAACTTAAAAGTAAACGATGTTGAAACGTTGGAAAAAGATTTATTTCACTTAACAAAGGAAGATATTGAGCCCTTTGATGTGCTGATTAACGCATTTGCCCCGGTTAATGATAATGATGATGCCCATTTGCATGTAGAAGCAGGCAGGCACTTGATTTCAATTTTGGAGGGTACGGATAAGAAATTATTCGTTGTCGGCAGCTCTGGCTGTCTTTATATCGATAGGGATCATTCCATTCGTTTAATGGAGCACAAGGATTATCCTGAACACTTGCGCGAGTCTGCAAAATATCAGCTTCAAAATTTACAGGATTTGAAGAATTCATCAATTAAATGGACATTTTTAAGCCCTTCAGCCATGTTTGACTCTGAAGGTCCGCGTACTGGCCACTACATTATTGGAAGCCAGCGCTTAGTTGTCAATTCGCAGTTTAACAGCTATATCAGCTATGCCGACTTTGCGGTTGCTGTTGTTGATGAATTGGAAAATTCAAATCATGTAAATACGCTCTTTACTGTTGCTTCAGAAAACGTAACATCAGCATCTTAAAAAAAAGTGTTCGCACATGCGCGAACACTTTTTATGTTTAAATAAACGTATTGACTTACATTTTATTGTTAATAGACTCAAAAAGCTGATGTTAAAATTCTCTATTGTTTCCTTTCCTATGCAAGCAGTACGAGACTGACCGCCATTACTGCCATTCCTCCTACAAGTCCATAAATAGATAAATGTGTCTCATCATATTTTTTTGCTGCTGGGAGCAACTCATCCAAAGAGATGAATACCATAATTCCAGCCACTCCCGCAAAAATAACCCCGAACATAACATCCGTTAAAAATGGCATTAAAATTAAATAAGCAACAATAGCTCCAACTGGTTCAGCTAGACCGGATAAAAAAGATAGCTTGAACGCCTTCATTCGAATCCCTGTAGCATAAAAGATTGGAACTGCCACGGCAATTCCTTCTGGTATGTTGTGAATGGCTACGGCAACAGCAATGGCAATCCCAAGATTGGGATCCTGCAGCGTTGACATGAACGTAGCAATCCCCTCTGGGAAGTTATGAATAGCAATTGCAAGGGCAGCAAAAGTCCCCATCTTTAGCAGCTTATCTGCATCACTGATTGTTGTTTCAGCTTCAACTTTATTAATATCCTCCACCATGCGGACCTCATGTGGATTATTCTTATTCGGTATAAATTTATCAATTAACGCAATCAACAGCATCCCGCCAAAGAAGCCGACAAGTGTCATCCAATATCCTTGTGTATCACCTAAAGCAGCTGTTAATGCATCTTTTGCTTTTACAAAAATTTCAACAAGCGAAACGTAAATCATCACCCCAGCTGAAAAGCCTAATGCCAAGGATAAAAATTTCGTATTAGTACGTGAGGTGAAAAAAGCAATTAAGCTACCTACACCTGTCGCCAGCCCAGCGAACAAAGTCAGGCCAATTGCCAACAGCACATTTTCATCCATTCAGTAATTCTCCTTTAATTTCTCATTTTTTAATTGTATTATATACACTTTGTTTCCTTTGTGCAATTTTTTTTCGGCAGTTTAACTTCTCATGTATACTCAAAACCTCCATGTTCCTTGGAAAGATGAAAAAGATACCATATATTATGCTAATGGTATCTTTTCAGTAGTTATTATTTTATTTCCCTTTTACATAGCTTTCAATCAACTGTTTTACATCAATTCCTGAGGAGTCTTTCAGGCTCTCCTGAAGAGTTGCCATTAAGTCTGTTGCGTAAGAAGTAACCTTATTGGCACCCCCTCCTGTACCGCTTCCTGTATCCACCACCGTAATCTTATCGATGTTTGACAGCGGTGCAGCTATTTGTTTCGCATATTCTGGCATCATACGGATAATCATATCCAAAATAGCAGCCTGACCGTATTGTTCAAATGCCTCCGCAATTTTTTCCTTCGCCTCTGCTTCTGCTAAACCTCGCAGACGAATAATTTCAGCTTCTGTTGTCCCTTGAGCTTTTTCTGCTTCTGCTTTAGCCATACCATCAAGCCGGATTTTCTCCGCCTCTGCCTGAGCCTGTGCTTCGATACGATATTTCTCGGCTTCTGCCTGTGCCATCTGCTTCATCTTATCAGCTGCTGCCTGCTGCTCAATCGCATAGCGTTCTGCATCCGCCTTCTTCTTTACTTCTGAATCATACTGACGCTCCCGGCGTAAAATTTCCCGTTCTTCCAGCTCAATTTGCTTTTGGCGCTCGATAATTTGAATTTGCATCTCCTGCTCTTTTACTTCCTGTTTAGCACGCGCCTGCTCCAAATCGTAAGCTTGGTCTGCACGGGCTTTAGCAATATCCTGCTCACGACGGTATTCCGCCACCTTTAATTGATTCTCTTTTTCAGCTTCCGCGACTTCTGTAGCGCGCTCCAACTCAGCTTTTTGTGCCTCTTGATCTGCCTGTGCCCGGCGAATACGTGTTTCCTTTTCCGCTTCAGCTGTTGCAATATCTGCATCTCGTTTTACTTGTGCAATACGAGGCTTACCCAGTGATTCCAAATATCCGTTTTTATCACGAACATCTTTAATCGTAAATGATACAATGATCAGACCCATTTTTGCCAAATCCTGAGAAGCTACACGCTGTACCTCTTGTGAAAATTTATCACGGTTTTTATAAATCTCTTCCACTGTCATAGATCCAAGAATGGAACGCAGGTGACCTTCAAGGACTTCACGCGCCTCGGCCTCACGTTCACTCTTCTCTTTTCCTAAAAACTGTTCAGCTGCTGTTGCAATTTCGCTAATGGAGCTGCCGATTTTAATGATGGCCGTCCCATCTGCCATGACAGGTACACCTTGCTCTGTATACACTTCCGGTGTTGTTACTTCTAATTTGCTTGATAACAAAGATAATGGTTCAGATTGTTGGAATACGGGGAATATGAATGCGCCGCCGCCTCGTATAATTTTAATCTTATTTCCGGATTCATCGGTGTGAACATTTTTACTTCCTAGATAGCTGCCCGTAACAATCAGTGCCTCATCAGGTCCTGCTGTCTTATATTTTGCTATATATACGGCTACAATGGCTAAGATTAAGAAAACAACAACTCCAATTGCAATAATAACACCAAGCATAAAAACGCCTCCTTATTTTTAAGAAAATAAACTTTCATACTCTTGCACATACAATGTTCCGTTTACCACTTCGATTACTAGGATTTCTTGGCCATAAGGAATTTCCTGCTGGTTATAGCCAGCTGCCCGCTTATGGATAATACCATTGCCCGTTTCAATAAGCACTTCCCCAAAGCCATCCACCGGTATAGGTGTAATTACCTTACCTGTTTGACCAGCCAACGATTCTTCTGTATAAGCCAGCGACGTTTCTGCTGACCGTAAAGGAACAAGAAGAAAATAATAAATAAGAGCTGTACAGATAAGCGCAATCACAATGCTGATCAAGAAAACAAAAAGATGTGATAAGTCCGAAAAGATTTCTAACATGTATCCCGCTGCAGCTGTAATTGTGATAAAGGCCAATATAACTGCCGGGTCAAAAAAAGGTATACCTTCAGCCGCCCCATCCGCTATATCTGCAAAAAATAAATACAAAACTGTACAAAGACCAATGGCTATAACAATCGTTAAATAAATGGTGGAAAGCGCCACGCCAAACATCACTTGAATCACCTCCCGATTATGTATTACCTTTTATACGGATAAAATAGTTAAAAGTTTCATTCTTCTGAATTATTTACAAAAATATCCGAAGAGGCGTTGTCTATTCAACGTCTCTCCGGATATTTTTATGCTTGTTCTTTTCATATAAATACCGACACAATGTAAACCATGCATACGTAAGAGCCCATGCAGCCAATACATCAGTTGCAAAGTGTCGGCCCTCTGCGATTCGTGAAAGACCACCTAAAATAGTGAGAACAATGGCTATGCTCCAAAGAGCTATTTTAACACTCCATTTACTCGTACTCTTCGTTATGATATAAACCGTGGTAAATAATAAGAGCAATGCGATTGTTGTGTGAGTCGACGTAAAACTATACGTAGTGAGCTGGTCCGGCAGTTCGGGTCTTGGTCTCTCCACAATCCGTTTAATCATCTGATTAAGTGCAACGCCACCGCCAATTGAAAAAATCACAAATAACATACCGTGATAATTACGACGTAACACATACCATGCCAATAAGACAATCGTTACGACAATCATTACTTTCGTTTCCCCAAAGAAGTGAAAACCCTCGATGAATTTATTACCATATAGCCATGCAGCCATTTTTTCATCTAAAGCATGGAATTTTTCATATGCAAAGCACAAAATTAAAAACACTACAAATGCCGGGATTGCTCCAAAGTCGGCCCATCTTTTCATCATTGTGTCACCCACCGTATTGTTTCATTTCTTTTATTATACTGTATGGCCATTTTATAAATTAAAAAAACGTCCTTTCCATACAAGGACGCTTTTCTCATTATTCAACTACAAGGTAATTTCCATGCTCCATATTGATTACATATTCTGGCTTTGGAGGCTTGCCGCCATGCTCCTTAATCTTTGCTTTATGACCTGCAATATGTTCAGGACTCTTTTCCCAAGCCTTCCATGCTTCTTCTGATTCCCAACGGATAATCATGACAACTTCTTCTTCTCCGCGTGTCACTTTTTTCACTAACAGTTCCCTGCTGATAAAGCCTTCACGCTGCTCGATCAACGATGGCCCTTGATCCGGTTTCTTTTTAAAGCGCTCCAATATTTTATCTGAATTACCCTCTGTTACTGTCCATTTACGAATTTGAACAAACATTTTAATCGCTCCTTATTTATAAGAAACATGCATTTGCATCCATTTCCTATCTTTTAAAAAGGCATGCCCCACTGGTGAGACATGCCCCATGTTATAAAATTATTTTAATTCGTTTAAGATTTCATCTAATTTCTCAGCTTCAGTTGTTACACCGTTAGAAGAGAAGTACCAGTTAACACCATCTAGATATACAATCTTGCCTTCTTTGTAAGCACGAGTTTGTTTGATAATATCGTTTTCGATGTCTGCTTTAATTGTTTCTACATCAGAAGCTGTACGATCAATAACTAGTAATACTTCTGGATCTACAGAAAGAATAGACTCATAAGAGAAGTCAGAACCATGTGATGATGATTCGATATCAGTCGTTGCAGGGGCAAAACCAAAATCATTGTATACATATGCGAAACGAGAATCCGCACCGTTATCGAAACCAGCGATTTTCTTATCGTTGTACATAGCTACTAATGCATTTTCATAACCAGCTGCTTTTTCTTTCACTGCATCTACTTTTTCTTGTAATGAAGCTTTTAATTCTTCTGCTTTCTCTTCTTTATCAAAGATTTCAGCAGCTAAATCTACTGTTTCATAAACCGCATCGATATAGTTTTCGTTATCAGAACCAATGAATACTACATTAGGTGTGATTTCTTTTAATTCTTCATAGAAAGGTGATTGACGACCAGAAATGAAAATTACATCTGGGTTAGCAGCTGCCACCGCTTCAAAGTCGATTTGCTTTAATGTACCAACATCAGCAACATCATCATTTACATACTTTTCTTTTAAGTGAGCTGGCATGTTCCCTTTACCGCCGCCAGCAGCAACTCCTACGATCCCTTCAACACCTAATGCGTCAAGTGTATCTAAGAAACCATAGTCAAGTGTAACGATACGCTCAGGCATTTTTTCTAATGTTACATCTTCAAATGTAATTGTCGTGCCCTTCTCTTCATCTTGACTTGATTCAGTTAAAGAAGATACTGTCATTGGGAATGCAGAATTTTCTGCAGACTCATTTTCTTCTGTTTGAGTTGTATCATTAGTAGATTCCCCTGAATTTGACTCTTCATCAGAGTTACATGCTGCCAACATTAATGTTAAAGCTGCTACCGCAGTTAAAAATTTCCACTTCTTCATTTTTTGTTCTCCTCCTAAAATATGTTCCCTTTAATTGAAAATGATTATCATTTCCATTCAACTGTTATCATTCTAAACGACTCCTTGAAAACTTGTCAATGCTTTTTTGAAAAGAATTCTCATTCTCGTTTAAATTGTTTTGAATACGTGCATAAGGGGTAAACTTATGCACGTCTATTGAACTAATTAGGTCTTTGTAAAATCGTGCCTTCATCCTTCAGGCTTCTACAAAGTGAATTTAATGCGAATTAAAGTATACACAAATACGGCAGCCATCCTGTTCTTGCACAGGGATATGCATATCATATACTTCACGTAATGCTTCGGAATTAATAATCTCATGTGTCGGGCCATCCTTTACTAGGCGGCCATCCTTTAATGCTACAATCCGATCAGAGTATACAGAAGCAAAGTTAATATCATGTAGTACAATGACAACTGTCTTTCCTAGCTCATCTACTAGTTTGCGTAAAATTTTCATGATTTGCACAGAGTGCTTCATATCTAAGTTGTTTAACGGCTCATCCAATAAGATATACTCTGTATCCTGTGCGATTACCATCGAAATAAATGCACGCTGCTTTTGCCCGCCCGATAGCTCATCCAAAAACTTATCCTGCATATCTGTTAAATTCATATACTCCAAGGCTTGGTCTACAAATTTTTCATCTTCTGCATTTAACCGTCCTTTTGAATATGGATAACGGCCAAACGCAACAAGCTCTCGTACTGTTAAACGTATGTTTAAGTGGTTAGCCTGCTTTAGAATAGCCACACGCTTTGCAAAAGAATCTGACTTCATTTTCTTTACGTCAGTTTGATCTAAAAATACTTCGCCTGTATCAGCATCTAAAAGACGGCTGACCATCGATAGTAATGTTGATTTACCGGCACCGTTTGGCCCGATAAAAGAAGTGATTGCCCTCGGCTGGATTTGTAATGTTACATTTTCAACGACAGGTTTTTTCCCAAAGCTTTTAGAAAGCCCTTTAATTTCAATCATCCTGCTTTCCTACTTTCCTTTAGTAATAAGTAAATAAAGTAAATCCCACCGACAAAGTTAATAACAACACTAATCGTTGTATTCAAATGGAATACATGCTGTACTAAAAATTGACCGCCGACTAGCGCAATAATACTAATTAAGCTTGCTCCGACAATTAATACTGAATGTTTATAGGTTGCTAAATATTGATATGCTAAGTTCGCTACAATTAAGCCTAAAAATGTAACAGGGCCGACTAGCGCTGTCGAAGTAGCAATTAAAATAGAAGATAAAATTAAAACCTGCAGTACGATTTTGTCATAGTTAACACCCAGGTTGATCGCATTGTCACGCCCTAAAGAAACAACATCTAAGTCGCGCAACAATCGATAGCCATAAATAAAGGCGGCACCTAAAATGACAATAGCAACAAGCAGCAATTCCGTCTTCACGTTCATAAAGCTCGCAAATAAACGTGCTTGTAAACTTTCATATTCAACAGGATCAATAATAACCTGCATGAATGTTACAAGGCTTCCCAGCAATGTTCCAATAATCATCCCTGCTAATAATAGAAGGAAAATTGGATATTTGTCTGCTCGGAACAAGAAGCGGTATAAAATGAAGGCGAAAATAACCATCGCAATGATTGATACACCAAAGTTCAAATAACGGCTTACAACAAAAATAGAAGCTGAACCCAGTGTGAAGTAAATAACTGTTTGAACCACTTCATACATGGAGTCAACACCCATAACAGAAGGTGTTAATAAACGGTTATGTGTGACTGTCTGGAAAATAATTGTTGCATACGCAATGGCCGTACCTGTAATCACCATTGCAGCTAAGCGCTCTAAACGCTTTGGAAAGGCGTAACTAAAACCACCTTGAATATTATAAAAAGCAAATAACGCCATAAAGATTAACGCAATAACAGCCAAAATTATTAGCTTCGTGCTATTTTTTCGCATATGCTTTCCCCCTAAATAACATAATTAAGAAGATCGCACTGCCAATTACTGCGACTGTTGTATTTACCGGAATCTCATATGGATGCACAATTAACCGGCTAATAATATCACAAGCTAATAAGAACGCTGCCCCCATGAAGATTGTGTGCGGAATCGTTTTACGTAAATTATCACCTAAGTATAAGGAAACAAGGTTCGGTACGATTAACCCTAAAAACGGGATGATACCTACCGTTAACACAACCGTTGTTGAGATAACCGCTACGATTACAAGACCAATATTTAACACTGTACGATAACTTAAACCTAAATTTTTCGCAAAATCCTCACCCATTCCTGCTACAGTGAATTTATTTGCGTAAATATAAGCGATAATAATCGCCGGCACAGCTACATACAGCAGCTCATAGCGCCCTGATACAATTAATGTAAAGCTTCCTAAAAAGAAGGAATCAACATTTTGTAAAACATCTGCCTCATAACCTAAAAATGTTGAAATAGCTCCAATGATATTCCCATACATAATACCGATTAGAGGTACGAAAATAACATCCTTAAACTTGATACGCTCAAGTAATTGCATAAAAATAAATGTACCAATTAATGCGAATGTAAAACTAAACAAGATTTGTCCCATATAAGACATACTTGAAAAGAAAATCATTGAAACAATGACTCCTAGTTTTGCTGCATCAAGTGTACCAGCCGTTGTCGGCGATACAAACTTGTTTCGGCTTAAGCTTTGCATAATTAAGCCTGCAATACCCATTCCTGCCCCAGCCAAAATAATCGCCATTAAACGCGGCAATCGACTCATGAAGAAAATCTGTGTCTTTTCTGATTCCCAATCGAGCAGATCACTCGGTTTAATATCAATGGCACCTATAAATAGCGAAATAAAGGATAGGATAACAGTTGCTACTACTAATATCCATAATCTCATTTGTAATCCCCATAAAAAATATTTTCTCAATAAAATTAGTGATAACGATTATCACTATTGAGTCGTCTTTCATTATAAACAACGAAAATAGTAAAATCAACATCTAGTCGATAATCATTATCAATTATATCTTGACAAATCAATAATAATGTAATTTTGAGTTATTTATGTACATTTAATAGTTAATAAACTCCTCTAATTTTGAGATTTTTATATTTTGGCTTCAACGCTTTATAATTATTACAAATAAATAAATACTCATTATCAAGTGACATTTGTGTAACATATAAAAACCTTCACCTTCCCGTCTTTATATCTTGTTTTCTGCAATAACATCTGTATTCTCCTATCCTTCCTATGAACGCTCAATGCGTTATGAATACATTTACAACATACAAAAGGAGAGGGTTATCAACACGATAAACCTCTCCTTTAGATTATTAATTACATTATTCTAAACTTAAATAATGAAGTAATTTTTCTTAATTGAAAATAAGCGTTAGGTCAATACAATTTTTCGATCGGCAATCTGTTCAATAAACGACTGTTTTACCGTATAACCAATACCCGCCTTTTTAGGGGTTTGAATAAATCCATTTTCTACTGTTACTTCTGGTTCAATGATATCCTCTTCCCAATAGCGACTAGATGCTGCTGTATCCCCCGGCAGACTAAATCCGCCAAGGCTGGAAATAGCAACAGCCTGTGCCCGGCCAATACCTGCTTCGAGCATGCCGCCACACCATACTGCAATACCGTGCTCCAGACAGTAATCGTGTATGCGCTTCGCTTCTGTAATTCCTCCAACACGTGCTATTTTCAGATTAACCACCCGACAGCTTCCCAGTAGAACAGCACGTTTCATGTCTTCAACGGAGTTAATGCTTTCATCCAGACAGATCGGTGTCGTGAGTTCCTTTTGGAGCAGCGCATGTTCCACCAGATCATCATGTGCCAGCGGCTGCTCAATCATCAATAAATTAAATTCATCCAATGCTCTAAGCAATGGCAAATCCTCCATTGTATAGGCTGAGTTGGCATCTGCCATTAATGGAAGATCACCAAAGCGGGCTCGAATTGCTCGAATCAGCTCTATATCCTGCCCCGGCTTAATTTTTACCTTTACTCGCTTATAGCCTTGTCCTATATAATCTTCAATGATCTGAAACAAGCCTTCATTCGTCGGCTGCAGTCCGACGCTAATTCCAATCTCGACTTTCTTTTTTATACCTCCAATTGCCTGGGCAAGAGACATGTTATTTAATTTAGCATATAGATCCCAAATGGCTCCTTCAATTGCTGCTTTTGCCATTTTATTGCGGCGGATTGGTTTAAATAACTCATTCACTTCATCAGGATGATTCAGCTTTTTATGCAGCAGCATGGGAATTAGAAATTCCTCGAGCATATGCAGTGTGGTTTTAGCTGTTTCTTCTGTATAAGAGGGCGCATCAAATGCAACACCCTCTCCCCAGCCAACGATACCTGATTCATCTTCTGCTTTAATCACAAGCACTGTTTTATCTTGGACCGCTCCAAAGCTTGTAACAAAAGAAGTTTTCATTCGCATCTTCAATATATAAATCGTTACTTCTGTTACCTTCATTTTGACTCCTTACATAGCAAACAGCGCCCGCTTGACGAATAAATAATGGCTAACGTGTTCATTTGTCTGTGTTAAGCAAACAATCATATATCCTTGCGCAAACAATGTTTGAAATACTGTACGTGTTTTATAGCGCCAATCCTCAGCAAGCGAAGGGCTTTCAATTTTGACTTTGATAAAGTTGGACGGGATGGCAAGCGTGTAAGCATCTTTTAAATAGGAAATGTCACGATCAAACTGGTGCTCAATATCCAAAACGGGCAATCCAACAATTGTGAGAGAGGAAGGGACAATTTCTGTGGCCTCTTCTTTTAACTCATCAATTTTTGCATCCCAGCGCAGATAGTCTTCATCTGTGATATTCCACTCTACTACCAGACGATCTGTCGGAATGGCTGATGTTTCACCCATTTCCGGCCTTTGGTTTTCAGTATAGCCCGTCCCGTATGCTCGCAATTTAGTAAAGTACAAGTAGGCTGTCCTCGCCTCCAACGGCTCAAACATCCATTGGCATTTTGTATAGCCCAGGTCATCTGCAAGTTCTTTTTGCTTCAGCTTTAACAGCTCTCCAACACCTATCTCCCGGTATTCACGCTTAATACCCAGAAGGTGCGAAAATAAAATACCCTCTGTAGTCCTGTCTCCATAGCTGAAGCCGATCAGCTTATCTTCCAGATACGCGCCTACCAATAAAGTTTTATCAGCATCTTCTTTGAGCATTTGATGCATTGGCGTATACGTATCCTGCCAAATTTCCTGTTCTAATGCAAAGACCATTTCCAGTTCTTCAGTTGTCTTTAACTGCTTTACTATCACTGATTCTAACATCATTTATTGCCCCCCATGCTTTTTTATAAGGCCGTCTTAACAAATTGCTCTTTATTTCATTTGCTTACAACTCGCAACTAAAGCTAGGTACCTTGACTCTTTCTTTGCCCTTTCTTGTTATTATATAGAGCTGCCCTACGCTCCTATACTTCATTTTTCTTCCATTTATATTATATAACAACTTAAGGGAATAATCAGACTTTTATATTCTTTACTTACTATTTCCTAAAATACAAAAAACCAGGGAAACAAAATCGTTTCCCTGGCATAGCATGGCCATTAAGCCGCAAGTAAATTTTATTTAATACCGCGCATTGCACGTGAAATCATTGGGCTCATCAGTAAAAGCACAACGCCTAGGAAGATCGATAATGCACCTAGTACGCCGAAGTATGATGTTTCAGATACCATTTCGTAAATACGTACTAATTGCGCATTGATCGCTTGTGCAGCTGCAGATGCCAAGAACCAAAGAGCCATTGTCTGACCTGCAAATGCCTGCGGCGCTAATTTTGTTGTGGCAGATAAACCAACTGGTGAAAGTAATAGTTCACCAAGTACTACAAGGAAGAATGAAAGAACAACCCACAATGGATTGACTAAACCTGTTCCTGTCAGAATAATTGCGGCAACCATAATCAGGAATGAAGCACCCGCGAAGAATAGAGAGTAAGCAAACTTTCTTGGTGTTGATGGTCCGCGTTCTCCAAGCTTTGTCCACATAGCTGCAAACAAAGGTGCCAGCGCAATGATGAATAGCGGGTTCAACGATTGGAACCAAGCCGGGCTGATTTCAAAGTTACCAAGCATCAAATCTGTACGTGTATCTACAAATGTTGCCAAAATCGTTGAAGATTGCTCTTGGATTGCCCAGAACATAACCGCACAGATGAATAATGGAATATAAGCTAACAGACGGGATTTTTCGTCTGCATTTGTTTTCGGACTACGATACATATAAGCGATGAATACCGTAGGAATTAAAATACCTAGTGTCGTAATCAACAATGAGAAGTTCTCAATTGTGAAATTGCCTGTCATGTACGTGATGACACCGGCAATCGCAATAACGATAGCTGCTGCACCGAAAATAGTGAAGGTCTTTTTACGCTCACCTGGAAGCAGCGGGTTTGTAGGCTGTGATCCAGCCAATCCTAGGTTTTTCTTTGTTACCCAGAATACTACTAAACCGACGAACATACCGACAGCTGCTACAGCGAATCCTGCATGGAAGCCCCATTCTTTTTGTGTCCAACCTACAAGAAGCGGCGATAGGAATGCACCCATGTTAATCCCCATGTAGAAGATTGTAAAACCAGAATCGCGGCGTGCATCGTTATCCGCGTATAAGTCACCAACAACGGCTGATACATTCGGTTTCAGTAAACCTGTACCGATGATGATCAGTACCATTGAAGCGTATAATGCTGTTACTCCTCCAGGAAGTGACAGCGCAATATGCCCAAGCATGATCATAATACCGCCGTAGAACACAGATTTCTGTGTACCTAAAATTCGGTCGGCGATCCAACCACCAATAATACCTGACATATAAATTAACGAACCATAGATCGACATGATAATGTTCGCTTGTGTACGATCTAATCCTAAACCACCATCTTTTACAGCATAGTACATGTAGAAGATAAGAATGGCTCGCATTCCGTAATATGAGAAACGTTCCCAAAATTCAGTAAAGAATAGAGAGAACAATCCTTTTGGATGCCCAATAAAGCCTTTTTGTGGTACGGATTTGACGATCTCTTCTTTGCTAAGCATGAAAATACCTTCTTCCGTATATTAAAATAATATTTCATTTATCTGACAATTCAATTTATAGACAGTTGTCCGTGCCAGAAGGTTAATACTTCATTACATTAAAGGATTCAGAACAATTTTGCAAGTCTTTTAAAAAATGTTAGAAATGTGCCTTTATTCAGTCTTTTCTGTCATTTAGTGAGATTTTTGCTACAATCCCTTCTTATTTACCCTATTTTCGATGGAGTTAATCAGTTTAGTAATTACTTATATGCTTTGATGTCACCTCGCTCTTTCATTATTTCAAAATAACAAATAACCATCCAATCAAATCAGTAGTACAAATTACACAAATTGCTATATGATGAATATGTTTCATTACTGTTTAAGGAGGCGATAAAGATGAGTATTTACAATTACTTAGTAAAAAAACCAAACGGAGAAATCCTTTCTATGGAGACATACCGGGGAAAGACAGTACTAATCGTTAATTCAGCTAGTCAGTGCAGGTTTACTTACCAATATGAAGATTTGCAAAGGCTATACGAAAAGTATAAAGACCAAGGATTTGTCGTATTAGCTTTCCCAACAAATCAATTCGATGAACAAAACCCCGAAGATGGGGCAGCTACCGCACGTGCGTGTAAGGTTAATTTTGGGGTAGAGTTCCCTATCTTTGACCTTGTTGAAGTGAATGGTGAACGTACGGAGCCATTATTTAATTACATAAAGCACGAAGTAGACGTGCGTGAAATAGATAAAGGCAATATGCAGGAGATGATGCTAATGGATCATGTTCAGCAGAAATACCCTGATTATCTAATTGGCCGCAGCATCCGATGGAACTTTACAAAGTTTTTAGTTGATAAATCAGGGAAGGTCATCGCTCGTTTTGAACCGTCTGACTCTTTGCTTGACCTTGAGCAAGCGGTAGAAAAAACAATATAAGGAAAGCACCCCTCATAGCAATTGGCGAAGCAGCCTAGAGCTTAGAGCTGCTTCTGGCGTTGACGCTCTCGTCGTAATAGAAATGTCAGCACGAATACCTCGACATTTCTTCACCTTGAAAATTTATAATTTCTTATCTTAAAAAGGGCTGCTTTTGGCAGCCCTTTAACTTACTACATACTCTTCATACTTCTGATAATCAGCCTCTTTTAATTCAAGCTCTATAAGTGTCCCCTCTTCCTCATAGGACGTACTGAATATAGTAGCTGCTTCATTTAAATAAGAGACGATTCCTCCTTTATCATAAGGAACGAGCATTTTGCATGTAACATAATTGGAGAAGATATGCTGCTTAATGATGTGCACCAATTCGTCAAGCCCTTCTCCTCCCTTTGCCGCAACCCAAATATTATCTCCGCTAACAAGAGGGTACTTGACGCCTGCAAGATCCGACTTGTTATATACATAGACAGTTGGGATGTCCTCGACTCCTACATCCTTTAATGTCTCATTCGTTACATTGATCATAAAACCATGCTCTTCATTTGATACATCCACTACATGAAGCAGAAGGTCTGCCTCACGCGCCTCCTCCAATGTGGAGCGGAAGGCTTTTACAAGATGGTGAGGCAATTTGCTAACGAAACCAACTGTATCCGTCAACAGGAATGTTTTATTGTCCGGGAGTTCAATATTACGAACCGATGTTTCAAGTGTGGCAAATAGCATGTCCTTCTCAAACACTTGCTTGGAATCCTCCTGCCCAATCTTTGCAAGAAGCTGGTTCATAATAGTGGATTTCCCTGCGTTTGTATATCCTACGAGGGACACAACAGGCACTGCATTTTTACGTCTCTGCTTGCGCTGTGTTTCACGCTGCTCTTTCACCTGCTCTAATTCCCGGCGCAGCTTAGCTATTTGGTCTTCGATTTTCCGTCGGTCCAGCTCCAGCTTTGTTTCACCGGCACCGCGGTTTTTAAATCCTCCTCCTGTACCACCGCCTTGACGTGACAGAGAAGCATGCAGACCAACTAAACGAGGGAGCATATATTGGAGCTGCGCCAGCTCTACTTGCATCTGAGCCTCCCGTGTTTTCGCTCGGCGGCTGAAAATATCCAAAATGAGCATCGTCCGATCAATAACTTTGCATTCTAGATCCCGCTCTAGGTTACGGATCTGAGATGGCGACAATTCATCATTGAAGATAATGATGTTTGCATCCGCCTCCTCAGCAAACGCCTTTATCTCCTCAATTTTACCGGTACCCACGTAATGGGAAGGATTGACGCGCTCCAGGTTTTGCGTCACTTGTCCTGTCACTTCTACATCTAATGCTTCAGCCAAGTTTGCGAGCTCTTCCATTGAATAATCGAAGTGCTCATCATTCCGCAAATTGACACCTACGAGAACGCCTTTTTCCTGCAGTATTTCAATATCCTTTAAATTGTTCACAAAACCCCTCCTACGTGCTGATTAACCACATCGTATCATACAAAAGGGGCGCCTCAAAAGCATTTGAGGCATCCCTTTTTATTCTTCGTGTTTCAAGCGTCGAATTGTTTCATCAAACTCGGCTTCAATTTCTTTATTTGGCTTATACGTAAACGCACTTACGGTGATGGCTACCAATAAGCAGACGATAAATCCAGGTACAATTTCATACAATGCAGACGTCAAAACGTCTACCTGCCCCCAAACAAAAGCAACGAGTGCACCACTCACCATTCCCGTAAGTGCACCGATGTTTGTTAGTTTGCGCCAGTAGAGTGCTAAAAGGAGAATAGGACCGAATGCCGCACCAAAGCCAGCCCATGCAAACCCTACTAGTTCAAGCACCGAATTTCCCGGATTCCAAGCAAGGAATGCTGCTATGACAGACACAAACAATACAGCTAAACGTCCGGCAAATACATACTGTGCATCTGTTGCTGTTTTATTAAAGATCGATTTGTAAATATCCTCCACTAATGTAGAGGACGTCACAATAAGCTGTGAGCTGATGGTACTCATAATTGCCGCTAAAACAGCTGCGAGCATAATACCGGCTATAAAAGGATGAAACAAGATCTGCCCCAATATAATGAAAACCGTTTCGGCGTCCTTCAGCTCTTCTCCACCTTGTTGGAAGTAAGCAAGACCAACAAGTGCCGTTGCAACAGCACCCGCTAGACTGAAAATCATCCATCCTATCCCAATCCGGCGTGCTGACGTTGTTTCCTTAACAGATTTGATTGCCATAAAACGCACAATGATATGCGGCTGGCCGAAGTAACCTAGCCCCCAAGCAATAGAGGAAACAACCCCAGCTGCTGTAGCAGTAGAGGCAAATAAAGAGAGATGCTCTGGGTCCACTGCCTTAATAGACTCAATTGTTTCTCCAACCCCTCCTGTTAAAAAGATGCCGAATACCGGAACAGCAATCAATGCTAAAAACATTGTGAGCCCTTGCAGGAAATCTGTATAGCTTACCGCCAGGAAGCCTCCAAATAATGTGTAAGCCACTACGACACCGGAAACGATCAATAATCCAAGGTGATAGTCATAGCCAAAAGAGCTGTTAAAAAACTTCCCTCCTGCGACCATTCCACTTGATACATAAAAGGTAAAGAAGACAAGAATAATGATGCCTGACGCAATACGAATTGCCTTTGTTTTATCACGTAACCGGTTATCCAAGAAACTCGGAATAGTAATGGAGTCGCTTGCAACTTGGGTATAAATGCGTAATCTCGGCGCTACAAGCAGCCAGTTCAAGTATGCACCAACTGTCAATCCAATCGCGATCCAGGCGTCGACCAGCCCGTTTAGGTAAATAGCACCTGGCAACCCCATTAAAAGCCACCCGGACATATCAGCTGCTCCAGCACTCAACGCCGTGACAGCAGGTCCCAAGCCACGCCCGCCCAACATATAGTCATTCAAACTCTTCGTTCGAACAAATGCATACCAGCCGACGGCAAGCATTGCCACCATGTAGATCGTGATGGCCGCTAATTGAAAGGCATGATCTGACATAGACATCCTCCTTTTCATTTTTAAAAGTTTATGTATCACCACTCCGTCTTACCAAACAATTCCCATCCTTTAGCTAAAATTTCGGTTTTTCTTCCTTCCAATCCTCAAACACACCTTGGTTCATTCAGTATGATAAACTGAAATTACTTTAAATAAAGAGGTTGAGGACTATGGACTTTGAACAAATGAAAAAGCAGTTCCTAGCGCTGCTAGAGGAAAAAAACCTTGTACAAGCTACAATCAGCCAGCCGCGCCTAAAATCAAATGAGCTGAAACGGGTAAAATTAAAGCCCATCGAGTTAAAAGGTACTTACACTATCCAATTAGAATATCAGTACGAGCGAATTTTGAAGCATGAGAATGTTCCTTTAGATCAATTCGCTGACCATTTTAATCATTTACTTGAACAGTTTCGGCAAATTCATGCGCAGTTTACTGAGCATTCCGTTCACGTACAGCTTTCTAAGAAAAATAAGGTGCTTTGGAAATCGGAAAAACAGGCAACAATAAAAGAAGTGAGTTTATCTCATAATAGAAAAAAAAGCTATTTATTGGATGATACGACACCTTATCCTTTCCTGATCCGTCTTGGCGTCCAGACAGAGGACGGCAAAGTAAAAAAGCAAAAGTATGATAAATTCAAACAAATCAACCGATTTGTCGAGTTTATTGATGATTCCCTGCATTACCTGCCAAAGGACCGCACTATTCGCATCCTGGATTTCGGCTCAGGGAAATCCTACTTAACGTTTGCGCTTTACCACTATTTAAAGGTGGAAAAGGGGCTGAACATCCGCGTCACAGGACTCGACCTGAAAAAAGAGGTTATTGAAGAATGCAACGACATTGCAGCTGATCTCGGCTATGAAGACTTGGAATTTTTAGTAGGGGATATCAATGACTATAATGAGGAAACGTCTGTTGATATGGTTGTTACGCTGCATGCCTGTGATGTAGCTACAGATATGGCACTGGCACGTGCAGTAAAATGGGGAGCGAAAGTTATTTTGAGCGTTCCCTGCTGCCAGCATGAGCTAAATCGTCAGCTAAATGCCCCATCACTAGAGATAATGCTGCAGCACGGCTTAATTCGGGAACGCTTCGCCTCCTTGGCAACTGATTCTATCCGAGCAGAGCTGTTATCGCTAGTTGGATATGATACACAGCTTCTGGAATTCATTGATATGGAACATACGCCGAAAAATATACTCATTCGTGCCTATTACACTGGAAAAAAAGGTTCGAAAGAGCAGCGCGCCCGTTACGACGCGTTTACTTCCTTATTGCAGGCAAAACCATTTCTGCAAAATGAATTACATGATTATCTGTAAGAAAGAAAAAGACGCTCGCTTCAGCGTCTTTTTTCAATAAACACTATAGCGCTATATTAAATTTTAAACGTTATAAAAATAAAGGCGATAAAATAACTTCTCAGCTATCGCAAACACGTCTAATTAAAAGCTTTTATACCCAAGCTTTTATAGGTTTCATATAGGTAAAAACATGTCTTTTTTCTATAGAAAAGACCATAAAATTTACACTGTTGTAACATTCTAGTTAACATAATATAAACATTTCGCTATTTGAACTTTTTGCAAATAACTATGTAACACAGAAGTAAATAAACGAATAAATGTCATTTACGATAAAATAACAGTTTTTTCTACTAAAAAAATCATTTTTTCTCTATTCTGTATGTTCCTAGCTAAGTGGAGGATGTCATCTAATGTTACAGAATTGTAAAGTTTGAAAATAACAAGTGAATAATTCTATAGATTTTTTAAAGTTTTTGTTATGATAATTGAGGCTTAATTTTTACCACAATAACATTTATATAGACGGAGGCAATTCCATGTTCAATTCTAGAAAACAAGATCCTTTCTTCTCGTCCCTTCATAAAATTGCTGAAAATATGCAAGAAGCGGTACACTATGCTAACGACTTCCGCATTGAAACGATAGCTGATTTAAAAGAAATCAGCATTAAAATGAAGGAATACGAAACTGCCGGTGACAAATTAATCCATGATTTAATTGTCATGCTAAACAAATCCTTCATGACGCCAATCGAGCGCGAAGATATCCTGTCGTTGGCAATTCGCATGGATGACATTTTAGATGGCACAGAAGGATGTATTGCACACTACGAAATGTTTTCACTGACTGAAATTGATCAATCTATGCGCGACTTCCTAGGCTACATTACAAAATCTACTGATGAAATTGTAAAAGCAATGGACTTACTTAATAAAAAAGATTTAGTAGGCATGCGTCAACACGCTATCTTGGTAAAGGATTATGAACGCCAGTGTGACGAAGTACTTCGCTCATCTATCAAGCAGTTATTTTTAAATGAGAAGGATCCGATTCGCTTGATTAAATTCAAGGACATCTATGAACAGTTGGAAGAAATTGCTGACTACTGTCAGAATGTCGCAAATACGATTGAAACTATCATTATGCGTAACGCGTAATAGCGGGAGACTTCATAAATGGACACAATATTTTTAATTACGATTTTAGTCGTTATTTTTGCACTAGCATTTGATTTCATAAATGGTTTTCATGATACGGCAAATGCAATTGCAACGTCCGTATCGACACGAGCCTTAAAGCCGCGTGTTGCCGTACTCATGGCAGCTGCAATGAATTTCATTGGGGCGCTGACATTTGTCGGTGTAGCAAAGGCCATTGCGAGCGATATCGTCGATCCTTTTTCATTAAATGCCTTTAATGGTGATGTAACAGGTTCGATTGTCATTTTAGGGGCACTTTGTTCAGCGATTACATGGAACCTTTTAACTTGGTATTACGGTATTCCATCAAGTTCCTCCCATACGTTAATCGGTTCCCTTGCTGGTTCTGCTATCGGGGCAGCTGGATTTGGGATTTTGAACTACGCTGGCTTTTTAAAAATCTTACAAGCTTTAATTTTATCGCCTATTATTGCTCTAACAATCGGTTTTTGCGTTATGTCAATCTTTAAAGTGATTTTTAAAGACCGCAACCTTTACAAAGCAAATAAGCGCTTCCGTCTTTTTCAAATTGTTACGGCAGCTATTCAATCGTTCACTCACGGTACAAATGATGCGCAAAAAGCAATGGGGATTATTACAATGGCTTTGATCGCTGCCGGTCTTCAGGCAGGAGACGACGTACAAGGCTGGGTGCGTGTAGCCTGTGCTACAGCTATGGGATTAGGTACTTCTGTCGGTGGTTATAAAATCATTAAAACAGTCGGTGGTAAGATTATGAAGATCCGTCCTGTGAATGGAGTAGCAGCAGATTTATCTTCAGCTGCAGTCATTTTTGGGGCAACGCTCATTCATCTTCCTGTATCAACGACACATGTTATTTCTTCAGCTATTATGGGGGTCGGCTCAGCTCAGCGTGTCAAAGGCGTTCGTTGGGGTACGGCTCGTAAAATGGTCGTTACATGGGTCATTACCATTCCGATTTCTGCATTGATGGGGGCCATTTTCTATACATTACTGAACTTTATCTTCTAATACTTAAACCGGACTACTTCATTGTAGTCCGGTTTTTTTACATGGTATGCTATTCTAATAATAGATTAAATTTATAGATGAGAGAAAGGCGGTGCTGTTGTGCAAGCTGTAGCAAAATTTGTCACTACATTCGCAAAATCTATCATTGCATTTTGGGTCATCGCCCTAATTGCGATGGCCTTTTTTGCTCTCCAGCTCCCCTCTAAGTTACAAGGGGATGGTTTTTCTGTCGATGGTGACTATAACCAGGTGAACGAAGAGCTGGCAGAGACATTCGGACTCCCTTCCGGTACCATTTTCGTTTTGTTTGAACAGAAATCGGAAACCGAGATTGATCAAACGTTAGAAAAGCTCGGCCAAGTAGAGGGAATCAGTGATGTAATCTCTCCAGTCGGTGACGAGAAACTCAATAAAGGCGGGCTGGCATATGCTACACTGGAACTCGATCATACAAGCAGGGACTACTTCGTCATTGTCGATGAGTTAAGAGAAGAGCTGGCAGATGAAGACGGTGTTTCAATTACCGGAGGACCTGTCATTTCCAAGGATACAAATACGGCAAGCCAAAAAGATTTAATGAAGGCAGAAGCTATTGGACTTCCAATTGCTCTCGTCGTCCTTTTACTGGCATTCGGCACTGTCGTTTCTGCCCTTCTGCCCGTAATTATTGGGGCAGTAACCGTCGTCATTTCATTTGGGCTTCTTGCTCTAGTCGGCGATTCGATTGACCTCTCTATTTTTGTCATGAATATTATACCAATGCTAGGTTTAGCGTTAAGCATTGATTTTGCTCTCCTGTTTATCAATAGATACCGGGAAGAAAGAGAGCATACATCCGTTGTGGACGCTGTGCAGACTGCCATACGTACGGCGGGACGTTCGATTATTTTCTCCGCTCTTTGTGTAATGATCGGGCTGGGCTCAATGATTATTATCCAGGTGGAAATATTCCAGAATATTGCGCTTGGCGGCTTTATCGCTGTGCTATTTGCCGTCATAACAGGACTCACACTCCTGCCTGCGCTGCTCGTCGTACTTGGTGACCGTTTGAACAAATGGAGACTAATTCGTGTAAAGCCGGCTACCGGTCGCTGGCAAAGTTTTGCTGGGTTTGTTGTAAAACATCCTATTAAAATTATTCTGATTGCTGTGCTGCTTCTTGTTGTAGCCATGATTCCAATTAAAGATATCGAACTAACAATTCCATCCGTGGATGTACTTCCACCTTCTTATGATGCTCGTGAAACATACGATGTACTGGTTGAAGAATTCGAGCTCGGCAAGCAATCCACCGTCTTTTTATTAGCTGAACGGGAAGAAGGTTGGACAGACCGAGAAGGATTCGAGAAAATTATGGACATCCAGCAGCAGCTAGCTGATGAACCCCTTGTAGCTGGTGTAACATCTCTATTCACAGCCGCTAACATCGATTCTGTCGATATGTGGGAAATGGCTAATACCAATCCACAGACTGCAGGTCAATTGGAGGCCGTATTGGAAAGCTTCATACAAGATGAACAAATGTATCTGGTAGTAAATCTGGATACAGAAAGCGATACGAGTGAGGCTCAGGATTTTGTGCGAGAATGGAAGGACAAGGATTTAGGTGTTGACTTCCTAATCGGCGGGCAAGCAAAATTCAACCAGGAAATCTTTGATGAGATTGCAGATAAGATTGGTATTGCTGTAACTATCATCATCGTGACAACATTCGTTATTTTAATGATCGCCTTTAAGTCGATTCTGATTCCACTCAAAGCGATTGTTATGAATATTCTTGGTCTTGGTTCTACTTTCGGAATCCTCGTCTATCTGTTCCAATACGGACATTTTGGTATAACCGAATCAACTCTTGCCTTAATTATTCCGGTACTGGTCTTTTGTCTTGTGTTTGGCTTAAGTATGGACTATGAGGTCTTTTTGATTTCCCGGATTCAAGAGGAATATGATAAAGGCGCTGAAAATACGAAAGCAACGATTGACGGGCTCGTTTCTACTTCAAAAATCATTACATCTGCTGCCCTCATCATGATCGTCATTACGGGGGCATTCGCCTTCACTGATGTCACGACTGTGAAACAGCTTGGTGTCGGTATCGCAATAGCTATTGCAATCGATGCAACAATCATCCGCTTGATGCTTGTTCCAAGTCTAATGAAGCTGTTCGGTGATTGGAACTGGTGGCTGCCTTTTGTAAAACGAAAGCGGCTATAATTTACAGAAATGAAAGACATGTATGTCTTTATAGGTATTACAAAAATAGAAAAAAGTGCACTTTCGCTATGTTAACGAAAGTGCGCTTTTTTAATGAAATATCCCATCATACCAAGTTTTAGCTGCCTGAACCTCAGACATTGTCAATTGATGGCCATAGTCAAACCAACCAACTTGGACAAGTGCCCCCGCATTAGTAAGAAGCTGTTCCAATTCCTCTGATTCCTTAGGTGAACACATGAAATCATTTGTTCCCGCTCCGATCCATACATGTACACCTGAAAGGTCGGGAATAGACGCCTCTCGGTCAGGGACCATCGGATGATGAAGGATAGCCCCTGCCAGGCTTCCATGGTGGCGGAATAATAAATTTCCCGCAATATTGGCGCCATTTGAGTAACCAATTGCCACTACCTTAGCCGTATCGAATTCATATTGCGCTGCAGACTCCTTGATAAATGCCAATAGTTCATCTGTACGGAATCGAAGGTCCTCCATATCAAAAACGCCCTCAGCAATACGGCGGAAGAAACGCGGCATCCCCTGTTCTACTACTTGTCCACGGACACTTAAAATGTTCGCCTCAGGATCAATCTCTTTAGCAAGACCAATCAGGTCACGCTCCGTCCCGCCTGTACCATGCAATAATAACAATGTTATTTCCTTCGTGCCTTTTTGAAAAATATGTTCCATGTTATCACGCTCCTAATTATCTCGAATTTGAGATAATTATAGACCCATATTGTTCATTCGTCAAAGGAGCAGATTGCTCATCGATTTCTTCCGTCTCGGGCACCCCTTTATTGTTTTGATCAATGCCCCCATTATTACGTCCATACTTGGATGGATCGTATGTGTTATAGAAAATAGTGATGATGATCACAGCTAGTAGTGATGCAGCAATAATCGAACCAATGATAATTCCTGTCATCTTCTTACCGCTTACACTCTTCTTCTCCATTCCCACTCCCCCTTTTATTTAACAGGTCGGAAGCCTTCTTCACGCAAGTAGTCAACTGCGGCCTCACGTGTACCGAACGACTCCTCTAAATTTTCTTTATGGTATATATTCCAAACACGATTGTCATAAACAAGTTCCAGCTTTGTCTGCATCCGGTCGCTCCATACTTCAACAATCGGTTCATCATCGAATTCTTCTGATAGGTATTCAATAGCATCTTCGATAATTTCCCGTAATGCTTCAGCAGAATAATCACGAATATTCACGAGTCCTTTGTCCGTTGCTTCTTTCTCATATTTTAATAAGTCTCCGACAAACACAAAGCCGTTGCCATTTGGGTGCAATTTCTCCACGACAATTGTTTTTTCATACAAGCTTTCTTCAAAATGGTAGTTTACACGCTTTAGTGAAATCTCTTTCTTTTTCAGCTGTGGAAATTCTTCAATGATTGCCTGCTTTTGTTCAAATGTTAGCATAAAACGCTCCTTTAAAATTCTTTTCGCAAATAGTATAACATAGGCAAAAAACTTTAGCGCTACAGCAGTATAAGATACTTCCTGCCTGAATAAATAGATCAAAGGAAAGCAGCAATTGTTTATCATTTCCTAAGCAATAAAAGGGAGCATGTTCATTACATACTCCCTCAGAGTGAAGACAAAGTCGTTTCATGACTTTGTCTTCACGTCTTTTAAGATACTTTAATAAAAAGATGATTTTACCTAGCCTGTCTTGAAAACGCTTCCCAGACAAGGCGCGCCGACGAGCGAAGACGCGAATAGAACCTAAGTTCATGAGGGTACGAGCGAGGCAAACAACGCTGTATGAAAGCGTTTGTCAACAGGCTGAAGGGAGCATGTGTTTCATTACATGCTCCCTTCTTTTACACTGTCTTCGTAGCAGCTTCTTTAATTTTCTTCCGCTCTTCATAAATATTGATGACAACCGCCTTCAATACGGCATATGTAGGAATAGCAATTAAGATACCGATAAAGCCTGCAATGTTACCGGCTGCTAATACGAGCGATATGACTGTCAGCGGATGAATATCCAGCGTTTTCCCCATAATATTTGGTGTAATAAGATTGCTTTCTATCTGTTGGGCTACCAGCGTCACGACTCCTACCCAAATAACTAGCACAGGTTTCTGAACAAGAGCAACTACAACAGCCGGAACGAGCGATACCCATGGACCGATAAATGGAATCATATTCATAAAGAAGGAGAAAATCGCTAGCAGCAACGCATAATCAAGCTTAATAATTAAATAGCCAATAAACATCATTAATGCGAGAAGTGAGCTGATAATTACTTGTCCTTGAACATAACTGCGAAGAACCCCGTCGATATCTTCCAATGTATTTTTAACCCATGTGCGTCGATCCCCTGTAAAGATTTTATAAATATTCGGCGCAAACTTTTCGTGATCTTTTAGCATGAAGATGAAAAAGAATGGCACCAATATTAATGTAAAGGTGGCTGATACGGCACCGCTGATGAAGGAGACGACCCAAGTGCTTCCCTTTACGGCGATTGTCTGGATCGAATTAGAAATAGAATCTACGAATTCTTCCAGCTGTGGAGGTAAATTCTCCCTATTATCCATCACATAATCTGCTGTATCCTGAATATTATTTGCAATGGATGGTGCATTCTCCACTAAATTATTTACCTGTGTAGCAATCGGATTGCCAATCATTAATAAAAGACCCGTAACTACCCCTGTCATCAGGATGAGGATCGTTGTAATACTGCCCCATCTAGGCAATCCCCGTTTTTCCAGCACACGCTGAATAGGCTCTGTTACGTAATATAAGACTCCTCCCAACAATAATGGGATAAAAATAGTTTTTAAAATGATGACCAGTGGATTGAAAATCCCTTTAATTTCTATAAAATACTTTACAATTAAAAGTCCAATTAAAATTCCTACACCGGTCTGAAACCATAATTTTTTTGTCAATTCCTATCACATCCTTTCTTACTTTCTTTCCTCTCTTCTTTATTATAAAACTATATACGTTTATTTACACAAAAAGGTGTCAAAGCTGCAGGAAAAATTAGTGTGATGCCCATTACTGTTCCATTACAAAAAGAATGCAGAATGCCGGCCGGTGTTACTTGCCTGACAAACGTTTTCAAGGAAGTGTGTGTACACTCTATTTTTATAAAAGCAGCGAAAAAATATGAAGACAAAGTCAAAAATGACTTTGTCTTCACTTGAAACCGTTTAAACGGCTATCCTGCTATTATAGTTTTGTATCGTCAATGCTGTTTAAATAATCCTCGATTACTCCAACTACCGATTCTACACAGCCTTCTTCAAACGGTGAAATAAGACCCGCCTCTTTGACCAGGCCTGTGAATGGTAAAGAGCCTCCAAGGCTGCACAAATGAATATAATCCTTCCAAGCTCCTTCAAAGTCTTCACGTGAACGCTTCCAGAATTGGAATGCACAAATTTGTGCCAGTGTATAATCAATATAATAGAACGGGCTTGCATAAATATGCCCTTGGCGCTGCCATAAGCCGCCAGACTCTAAGTATGGGTGACCGTCATAGTCACGTTGTGGTAAATACTTCGCTTCGATTTCCTTCCAAGCCTGCTTTCGCTCGGCCGGTGTCATCTCCGGATTTTCGTAGACAACATGCTGGAATTCATCAACCGCCACTCCATAAGGTAAGAAGATAAGCCCTCCGCTCAAATGAGCAAATTTATATTTATCTGTATCCTCTTCAAAGAACAATTCCATCCAAGGCCATGTAAAGAACTCCATACTCATTGAGTGGATTTCAGCTGACTCATATGTCGGCCATAAATATTCTGGAATGCCGATATTACGGGATGCGTATACCTGATAAGCATGCCCTGCTTCATGTGTTAATACATCGATATCCCCTGATGTACCATTGAAATTCGAGAAGATAAATGGCGAATCGTAGTTTTCAATAAAAGTACAATATCCGCCTGATTCCTTCCCTTTTTTAGCGACAAGATCCATAAGGTCCCGGTCAAGCATATAATTAAAGAATTCAGCCGTTTCCGGAGACAGTTCTTCATACATTTTCTTGCCGTTTGCGACGATCCAATCAGCATCCCCTTTTGGTTTCGCATTGCCTGAAAGGAATTCCAGTCCTTCATCATAAAATTTTAATTCCTCTACGCCAATTCGTTTTGCCTGTCTTTCATAAAGCTTAGAAACAAGAGGAACGATATATTGACGCACCTGTTCCCGGAATGAGGCGACCATTTTTGCATCATAGTCAATGCGGTTCATATGGACGTAACCAAGCTCCACATAATTTTTGTAGCCAAGCGTTGTAGCAATTTCATGACGGAGCTTTACAAGCTGATCATATAAATCATCAAATTGCTCCACATGTTCTGCAAAAAAGTTTGCTGATGCTTCCCGTGCCGCTTTACGTACTGTTCTGTCTGTCGATTCCGTATATGGAGCTAATTGTGCAAGCGTCAGCGTCTTCCCATCAAATTCGATTTGTGCAGAAGCTACCAGCTTATTATACTCAGAAACTAGCTTATTCTCCTTTTGCATCTTTTCAATGACTGCTGGAGAAAACCCTTTGATTTGATTATCAGCTAGGTCAAAAAGTTGTGACCCCCACTTTTCCTCTAGTTCTGTACGGAATGGTGAATTTACTAAAGCTCTATAGTACTCGGAAATGACTTCATCCAGTTCAGGGGCCATTTCATCAATATCATCACGAGCATTTTGGTAATATTCATCTGCCGTATCTATTGAAGCACGGATATACACCAAGTTTGACTGAGTCGAGAAATCACGACGGCAGGCATTGATTTTCTCGATTACCTCACTTTGAGCTTCAACAGTCGGTGCCTGTTTGAACTCCTCAATCAATGAACGTATTGCTTCCTTAATGGCCGGAAGATCCGGGCGTTTATACTCGTATTCTGTAAATTTCATGTTTTTCCCCCCAGCTTTTCGCTCTTTGAACATAGCAATTTAATTATTCAGCATTTTCAGAATGATTGCAAGAGAAATAAAGTTATCTGCATATGCTTACATTTTCTTTCGTAAATACTCTCTAGGCAAATGCTGCTGCACCCTTATTTTTTCCATCAGAAAGCTAAAAAGATGGACAGAGGCACTAATGAATCCTCTTGTCCATCTTTTGCTTAACGAATGGTAAACTTCTTAATCGACTCCTGAAGTCCTTGAATTTCTTCAGACAAATCATTTGAGGAATCTGTCACAAGCTGAACGGCCTTCTGCTGCTCATCAACAGAGGCTGTTACCTCTTCTGTCATACCGGCATTTGTTTCACTAATCGTTGCAATCCGTTCTATCGAGGCAAGCATCGTATTTTTTGAAGCATGCAATTGCAGGATGCTTTTCGACACATCTTCAATCGATTCAATAATATTTCCTACAGCACTTTCAATTTCATTGAAGGACTTTTCAGTCGTTTCCACTGCTTCATGCTGCCCTTGAACGATGGTAAAAGTCTTCGACATCTCATTAGTCACGAGTTTTGTCTCCGTTTCAATTCCCTGCAATGTATTCCTTACTAATTCGGTCGCCTGACTCGTCTGATCCGCTAGTTTTCGAACTTCCTCCGCTACTACTGCAAAGCCTTTCCCATGTTCACCTGCTCGTGCTGCTTCTATAGAAGCATTTAATGCCAACAGATTTGTCTGATCTGAAATTTCATTGATTGTACCGACAATTCCTTCGATTTCCCGTACCTTTCTAATGAGGCTTTCGAGCACATTTTGCATAGAGGTAATAAGGTCATAGGATTCTGTCGAACGTTCTTTTAACACAACCAGATGATTCAGACCTTCTTTATTTGATATACGCATTTCCTCTGAAGAATACAACATCGATTTATTTTTATCCTGCAGCTGGTCAATTTCCTGCGCAAAGTGCATTGTAACCTTGCTCGTTTCTTCTGCGTCTACCGCTTGTTGAGAAGCTCCTTTTGCCACTTCTGTAGCGGATTTCACAATATCCTCTCCAAAAGCTGTCGTCTCCTCAGCCACCGCGGTTAAATTTGTAGATGTATTTTGAATTTCAGCAATGGTATGCTCTACATCAGAAATGAGCACCTTAAGCTGGCTGACCATTTCATTGAAGCCTCTATTGAGTATGCCTACCTCATCCTGCCGCTCACTGTTGTCTAACTCTACAGTCAAATTACCTTGTGCCACTTGTCTGACACGATTGGATAGGAGCCGTAGTGGAGCTGCCAAATGACGCGAGAACAAAATAGCTGCTATTCCACCTAATACAAGAGAAATAATCAGTGTTAAAACGATCCCTTTTACTAAAACTGCTGCTGGTGCATTGAAATCCTGCATATATGTTCCAGAGGCAACAATCCAATTCCAGTTTTCATCCACTTTAGAATAAATCAGCTTTGGTGCCACTACCGTTTGTCCAGGCAATTCGAAATCATAATGTGTAAACCCACCGCCTGCCAGCGCCTGTTCCTTTACTTCACGAATAAAATATTGCCCTGAGCTATCCTGATCATTCCATAAGTTATCGCCTTCTCTCGTAGGATGACCAATCAGTGTTCCATCTTGATCCATTATATAGATATATCCATTTTCCCCGAGATTCCCTGGATAGGATAAAGAACGCTTTCCTTCTCCATCTATTTCACCAATCAGGGCTGTTTTCACACGCTCCTGCGCTTCTTCTATTGTAATACTGCCGCTTTCAACTTCCTTATTTGTTTGTTCAATAAGCTGCAGCGAAGTCTCTACACTGTTTTTTATTACTTTTTCCCCAAGTTCATCTAGCCCTTGCTTTGCCTGCATGTAACTGACGAAGCCAATAATCAAACTAGGCAGCAAGAATAGCAAGAATGAAAAAATCAACAATTTCCCTCGAATTGTTTTAAGTACCCCCATTTTACCACCCCTGTTTCTTTATTTTTCCAAATCCCTTTTATCTATTATTACATAAAAGAAGAATTACACAACAGATTTTTCGACAAACTTCTTACCTAAAGCAAAAAATAATAACTTTTTCGAAAGAAGAAAAAGGACCTTACTAATATAGTAAATACATTAGCATGGTCCTTGGTTATTTATTATAATTTTTTGTTTCTAAAATAGCTTCTTCTAAAGTGATAGCAACCGTGTTTTAAACATCTTTCCAGACAGCTCCTTCAAGCGATTATATCGAAAACTTTTCTATTTCTTTCACAACTTCACGAGAAGTTTCCTCTAAATGCTTCACCACTACATTTAAACGTTCTACCATCTCCACTTGAACAGTTGTGGAATTCGCTACATTCTGTGTTCGTTCCATTGTATTTGTTACTAAATGATTCATTTGCTCTGTAGAAGCTAATATTTGCTGTGCACTTGCAGACATCTGTTCAATGACTGCTGAATCATCCTGAATCTGTTCATTCACCTGTTCTACCGAACGTAAGATACGTGATAGTTTTTCACCAATAGAGGCTACAGCTAAACTGCCGTCCTTCACTTCCGTTGTACTCATATCCATTTCCTTCAGCGCACGATCTGCAATCTGCATGAAGACCTGAAGCTGTTGATGAATTTCATCTGCTGAGCCTCGCGACAATTCAGCCAGCTTACGTACTTCATCTGCTACTACTGCGAAACCTTTTCCTGCCTCTCCGGCCCGGGCTGCTTCAATTGCCGCATTTAGTGCAAGCAAGTTCGTCTGATCGGCAATGCTTGTAATCACTCCGACCATATCGCTAATTGCTGAGAATTTTTCACCCATTTCACGAACGTGTTCAGACGTACGAACAACGGAACTTTCCACGTTTTGAATCTGGTTGATTACTTCCCTCGAACTATTCGTGCTTGATTCCACAAGCGCTGTCATATCATTTGATGATTCAGCTATCTCACTTGTCGTATCAGCAAGACGCTGGATGCCCACAGCCATCTCATTCATCGCAAGCATAACTTCATCATTGCTGCCTTTTTGCTGTTCACTGCCGTCCGCAATCTCGTTCATGCTTTCGGCAATTGCCATACTTGAATCACCGACTTTGCCTGAGGCATCATTCATGTCAACGACTACTTGCCCTAGATTATCAGCTTTTCCATGAATGACTTGGAATGTAGCAGCTAAACTGTCAATTGTATGTGAGAAAGCTTTTGTAAATGCCATGATTTCATTATCTGACTTCATTCGAATTTCTGACACAGTCTCCTTAGCGCCTTTCAAATCTCCTTCTGCCAGCTGTTCCGATGATTTTGTTAAATAATCAAGCGGTTTAAGAGACGAATTGATATAGTAGAACAGTAATGCGAGAGCAACTAAAATGATCAACACAAAAATGCCTACCATACTTGGCAGCACTTCCTTCGCAATATTACCTGTAATTTCTTCCATATAAGAAGCGTCAATGTCCACTCCTAAAAAGCCGATAATCTCCCCATCTTTATTTTTCATTGGAACAAAGCCAGAAACAAATTCACCGTAGTCACTGGCTAATACGTCTGAATAGTACCCACCTTCATCCATAGCCTGTTTTAAATGTTCATATGTTGTTGCCCCTGATTCTTCGCCTAATGAAGCTGCATTTTCTGTATCATCAGCCGGCATGCCATCGACAAGGAAGGTTACCTTCTCTCCCTCTTTTGGTACAAAGTATGTATAAGCATAGAGTACACCCGCTTTTCCGCGAAGCTCATTTAATTCTTCCCGAAGCTCCCAATAAATATCGTTTTCCTCCGGGTTTTCTGTCAATTCCTCATATTTTTCTATATCCATATAACTCAACATATTTTCAGCAGCGGAAATTGTCCGTTCGCCGATTGATGCTTGTACCGACTCTTTGGAATTATAAAACATTAAAAATACATTAATTCCAAGCATTATAATAAAAATTATAATAGCACTCGCAAGTATTCTATTTGCCAGCTTTTTTTTCTTCATTCTGATCCCTCTTTATTCATTATTTCATGCTAATATTTTGCTATAATAAACCTTATTATACAAATTTTCTGCTCATACTAAAATACCATCCAACTTTATCAAACAAAAGAGGCTTTTCTCACATATACATAGTGAGAAAGCCTCTGTAAAATTATTATTCACCTAAATCTGCATTATGATAGACACGTTGTACATCTTCTAAGTCTTCTAATGCATCGATCATCTTTTCGAATTTCGCCAGGTCATCGCCTGCTAGTGTAACTTCCGTCATAGGAAGCATTGTTAGCTCTGCCACAGCAAACTCCTCAATGCCTGCTGCTTTTAAAGCTTCTTGCGTAGCATGGAACTGATCAGGTTCTGTATAGACAATGATTGTTCCTTCTTCATCCATAATGTCTCGTGCATCTAAGTCCGCTTCCATCAGGATTTCCAGAATTTCATCTTCTGTTTTCCCTTCCATTCCGAAGACAGCTGTTGAAGTAAACATATGAGCAGCTGATCCGCTTACGCCCATGTTTCCTCCGTTTTTCCCGAATGCTGCACGAACTTCTGAAGCTGTACGATTTACATTGTTTGTCAGCGCATCGACAATCACCATTGTACCGCCTACTCCAAATCCTTCATAACGCAATTCATCAAATTGCTCGTCGCCGCCGCCTTTTGCTTTGTCGATTGCTTTTTCAATAATATGTTTTGGTACTGAATATGTTTTGGCACGTTCTAATACGGTTTTCAAAGCACGGTTCGATTCTGGATTTGGCTCGCCAGATTTAGCTGCTACATAAATTTCACGACCGAATTTTGCATAAACACGACTAGTGCTTGCATCTTTAGAAGCCTTTTTTTCCTTAATGTTATTCCATTTACGACCCATAGTTTCACTCTCTTTCGATTTAAATAAGCTGTAAAATCACTTGTAACTTAACTATTATACCTAAAAAGGGGCAAATTATAAAAGGTTCTTAATCAAAATATCTACTCCACCCCGAAGAAAGACCTTTTCTAAGCAGGCGGCAAATGAATTCTCTATTACTTAATAGATTGAAATTTTTCTTTCAAGATATAGTAGGACTCTTTCAAGCGCTCCTTGCTTTCAGGGAATCCCCATGTATCCCATTTATAACGCGATACTTCTTTAGATATGTGAGAGGCTGCCTCTCCGTTTTTCATCAACATCGCACCGATTCCTATGCCTTCCAAAATTTCATAAGACGGCTTCCTATTTGCATAGAGGTCACTCCATGCCTCTCGTCTTGAGGGATCTGTTATATTCAGCATCAGCCAAGGTATGCGGATTTCAATAACCCCGTCTGTTTCATTGATTTGATAATCTGCCAATGAATCATATTCGTCACTTGCCGGGTTCGCACTCCCTTGTTTTAATCTCCCTGTTTCATAGGATACAAAATCATAATGTTTATTCAAAATAGGGATTGTTAATTCTTTGTTTAATGCAAAATAGATATTGTTAAATTGGCCTGTATCCTTTTCGTGCCGACCTTTGAAGTCAATCATCTTTAATTGATGCCCATACATATATTGATAGATATCATAATAGGCATCAACCCGTACTCGGCTTTCCTTCTCTCCCTTAAGTTCTATGACAAAGTCTGCTTCCATAGGCAATGTTTGTCCGTTATATGTTGTATTTCCTTGACCGCCTACTGTATCTAGATAGATGACTGGATAATAATCTTTATTAAACTGCGGTTGATCCATATCTAAGCGGAGATATAAGTAACGCTCATCTGAATCCACATACATTTTCTCTATCTCGCTATCTGCGGTATACAAGGGGTCATGCCCAAACCAGTCTGATGTATCCCCGTCTACCTTCTTCTTTAACGTATCAAAGCTTAAAATACCAAACTGCTGCTCATTTGTCTGGGCGTTTGACCAGTATGGACGCTGATCGGGGTTATCTAAATCCATCGTATTCCATGTACGTTTGAACCATTCATCCTGCCAAGTGAACACCAGCCCCCCGAGCATTCCTTCATGCAGGATATCTTCATATAGCCGTACAAGAATTTCCCCTTGCTCATCTTCTGCAATGAAGCCCTGGTTCCAGCCAAATGGGTTTTCATGCGTTAAGCCGCGAGATGCTGGAATTCCAAATTCAGAAATCAGTACCGGTAAACGATGCGCCGCATGCAGATCGTTTAAATAACCGGCATAGTTGTTCTTCTCCCCGCGGAAATCTTCATATTCAATATACTTCGGCGTATAGTTTAAAAAATCCGGATAATATGGATAGACATGATATGCAGCAAACTGGCCGACTGATTCTGCTTCGTTTTTCACATAAATAACATTCGGATTAACCGATGCATAGTCTTCCTGCTCACTTGGTTCATATGGGTGTTCAAGCAAGTCCGTCGTCACCCAATTTGTAAAGCTGAACGGGCGGATCCATCCATAATTCTCTGCCTCATATTGAGCGGTAAATTCAAACTGTTCCGCCAGCCATATCTCAAATGGGGCTGCCTCTTTTGTTGAGAAGTACTGTCCGTCATGCTGCGGCTTACCTGCGTGCTTTTTATTCGTACTTTCTACTGTATAAGGATACCACTCAATACCGAGCATCCAGCCAATCACATAAGGAGAGATATCAGCCGTATAAGCCCCATAAGCATGACCCGGCTTCTGTTCCACTTTTGCATTTCCATGAATCACGTCAACAATACGAGTAATTTCGGATTGAAATTGTTCTGTTGGCTCCCCGTAGACATCAAGTGCTTCTTCTAGAGGCTCTTCATCAATCCACACCCCATGAAATACATAGATTGGCTCTTCATGGGTTTCATTATATTCTTTTAATGCTTTATAAAAACCAGGGGGATGCAGTGTGTACACACGAATGGTATTGGCACCCATCTCTCCGATATACTCAAACCAACGAGCGTACTCTTCCTCCGTTATTCCTGCTTCTCCAGGAAATACCCCAGGACGGGCCATGCCAATATTTACTCCTTTAATCGTAATAGATTGCCATTTCCCATCTATGAGGACTTCATAGCTGTCACCATTAAGACGTGCATTATAGGACAGATCTTCTACTCTTGCAGGCTCTACCGAAACCGGCACTTCCACAGCCTTTTCCGTATGCTTCGTTTCCTCCAGGATCCCCTCCATCATGGCGTAGTAATTATGCCAATAAAATTCAGCATCAGATAGCCATTTTTGAAGGGTTACATACCCTTTAAAATAAGGAATAGAGGCGGCTTTCTCTTTCTCAGAGAAATTGCCGGCAAAATAATACAGCTTATTCCCTTCCTCTGCCCGGTATGCGGCTGCTACGAAGGCAGAGGGAATATTATTTTCGGCCAATACAGATTGATGCTCCTCGCTTAGGTTCAGATTGAAATGGGCAAGCACTTCAGATTCTGTCGCCTCAGAAATATCCATCCAGCCGTAGTATGATTTTGATTCATTAAATCCAAACAGCGCTTGTCCGGCAGATGTCGTTTTCAGTGTCACTTCAGGAGCGCCATCTAGCACAATTGACTTGTCGTCGGCTTCGTGGTAGAAAACGATACCATTTCCATTTAAAGTTTGATTCCATTCAGCCAAATCTTCAAAATACTTCGCCTTCCAGCCGCTATAGGAAATGCCCAGAGTCTCCGCTAAATCCTCTCTTACACCTTCACTTGTATGAATGGATAAGTTATCATGCTCTACTATTAATGTGACAGGTGAGGACTGTTCAAGCCGCGCTTTTATATTACGCCAGGCATTATTTGATAAGCCTCCATAGAGTGTCCTTGTCGATTTTTCATCTCCCCAGGCGAGTTCTGATTCATTGAGTCCATAAGTATTGGACAAATAAATCATGTCATATGTATCATAGCGCATCGGCAATTCATTAAAGGCTATATCCTCTTTATGATCCGACACTGTCACGCCGTAATAATCAGTCGACGGGTCATAGTTTTCACCCGCTTCATTTTGAACCTTGGCAATATTCAGCGCTTCTGTAATACCAACTCGTTCCATCATTTGCTCATCGCTCGATCCTGTATCTATTATAGCTACATTTACTACTTCAGCAGGCTTGAACAATTGCCACAGCCATGGAGTCAACAGTACAAACAAAATCAAGATTATCCCTATTAATTTTTTCATTGCTGCCTCCTTATTAAGAGGCCCTGCTATAGATATAATTTTTCTATAGCCTGGCCATGTCAATCTGTTTTGACTACTCAGTTATTGAGGTGATTTTATAGATTAGTCGCACTGAATGTATCTCCACCCTGCAGCGTGCCATTTTCATACCCCTTTTTAAACCATCTCATCCGCTGTTCACTCGTTCCGTGCGTAAAGCTTTCAGGGACTATATATCCTTGTGCTTCCATCTGCAGCGTATCATCCCCAATTGCATTTGCTGCTGTCAATGCTTCCTCAAAGTCTCCTGCTTCTAAATATCCCTCGTTTTGCACATGATGCGCCCAAACACCAGCTAAATAGTCCGCTTGTAATTCCAGACGCTTTACCTGCTCATTATACTCGGCCTGAGACACTTGCCCATTCAATCCATGGACCTTCTGCGAGTAACCAAGCAACGTCTGTACATGATGGCCTACCTCATGGGCTACTACATAAGCCATTGCAAAATCACCAGGTGCTTGAAATCGATTTTTCAGTTCCTCATAAAAGCTTAAATCAATGTAGAGCTTATGATCAGCCGGGCAATAAAAGGGGCCTACTGCCGCATTTTGATAACCACATCCCGAACTAACGCTATCTGTGAATAAAACCAAGGTCGGATTTTGATAGTTCAGCTCTTCCTCTTCAAATACTTGCTGCCATACATCTTCTGTATCTGCCAGCACGACTGATACAAATTCTGCCAGTTCCTCTTCTTGGGCAGTCGGTGTATATTCCTCTGTTGGAGAGCCATTTTGGGTGATGCTTTTAGATACCGTATCTAATACATCTCCTGCATCGCCGCCATTTAGCAAAGTAAAAATAAGAGCTATAATAATTCCAATACCGCCAAGGCCTCCGCCGATCTTCCCGGCGCTCATTCCTCTCCGGTCTTCTACATTGCTGCTTTTCCTTCTCCCTTTGACATCCATTTTTCTCCCTCCTATCCCTTATTACCATATAAGTTATTACCCATTTTTTCTGTAATATAATTTCTTCTGCATAGAGGTCCTGT
This sequence comes from Lysinibacillus canaveralius, assembly GCF_047301505.1. Classification (NCBI taxonomy): domain Bacteria; kingdom Bacillati; phylum Bacillota; class Bacilli; order Caryophanales; family Bacillaceae; genus Lysinibacillus; species Lysinibacillus canaveralius. Next base: position 4,169,644 of record NZ_CP154840.1, read on the forward strand.
TTTTTAGCCGCTATTATGATATGATTCTTATATTTTTATTCCAATTTTGATAACAAACTTACTTTTATCATATATAACTGTTTTTAAATTTCTCTTATACTATGATTAAAATTTGATATAGAGGGAACGGGTTTTGTGAAGCCCTTTACAATTTACACCAATACTAGAAATTGTTCAAAGGATCAAAAACTCATTCACATAATAGTCTTTCCTTCTATAAGAATCAAGCTGCTTTATTATTTAGCTCCCCATCAGCATCTTATTAAATGTTTTGACGAAGGGGCAATAAGACCTATCTATTAATTTTAGAAAGTGACTGGTTTCGCTATGAAAAAATTTATATTTGCAGGCGTGCTACTGTTGTTGTTTTTTTCCCCAAGGATTTTTTGGCAGTTGAAACCAGAAAACTCGATTGATCTTGTTGTTATTGATAAAACAACTCCTTCAACCGATTACCGAGAACACCTTGGACTATTTTGGATACTAACAAATGACAAAGTAACGAAGCCATCCGGCGAATACTATTCAATTGAAGAAGATTACTTTGGTTATAACCCAAAGTTAGGGGTATCAATGAATCCTTACAACATCAGTAGAGAGGTTGACCTCATCTATATAGCTGATACATATGGCGTATATACAAATGATGCAGGGGAAGAAAACGAGGGCGCGCGCTCCCAGAAGATTTACGGTGGCATGGAGGAAAAAGAATGGGAGGCTATTTTGCGCTCTAAAGGGGAAAACACCACATTGATTGCAGAGTACAATTCATTTGCCACACCTACCGAAGAAGGACCGCGTTCATCGATGGAAGAAACACTGGGTGTTGAGTGGAGCGGTTGGTCGGGCCGTCATTTCGATGATCTGATGAGTGACGAGATTCCTTCCTGGCTCATTGCCAACTATGAGGCACAATATCAACAAAAATGGTCCTTTGAAGGTGGGGGCTTGGCATTTGTTCATTATACAGACCAGGTAATCATTTTGGATGAGAGTGCTGCAGAGGAAAAGGTATCTTTCACTTTGACCGATGCAGGTAAAGAGAAGTTTCCAAAAGTCTCATCATCGCACTATCCTTATTGGTTTGATATTTTAACAGTCGGGGATGATGCCGTCGTCTATGCAAAGTATAATCTCCGTCTATCACAAGAAGGACAAGATATATTAGAACAGGCTGGTATTCCTGCCTCCTTCCCTGCTGTCGTTCATCAGCCGGAGAGTAAGACATATTATTTTGCTGGCGATTATGCGGACTATACAAAGGATAATTTGATGAAGTGGGAACGCAGCGACTTCTTAATGACAATTTTTTCACAGGATACATCCAAATTCTTTTGGGTTACCTACGTGCCGCTGATGCGAGTCATTTTAGATGAAGTGAAAAACAGCATCCCTAAATGAAATGTAACGGAAAGAAGGTGGTAACTTTGAATAATTTCCATTGGAACGAAAACGAATGCGCTGATAAAACAGACTATGAAAAGCTCTCCATGCTGTTTCAGCTCCAGCAATCCTATGTGGAACGGACGAAAATTACATTTTCCATTGTCCTGCTCCGATGGCATCCGACATGCCGTTTCCCCGATATGCCGTCATCGGAGCAGTATAATCTCTTATATGACTATATTTCCAAGCAAGTAAGAAATTCGGACACAGTATTTCGTGACGATCAGTGTAAAACGATCATTATTATGTTGGCCTTCAGCGGTACTCAGGAAGGAAGACACTTTCTACATCGTGTTTTCAATGCAGCCAATCATATGCTAAAGGATATGATTGGAAATGTATCCCCAGCCTTTGTCGCAACAGTAAGTGAAATTGCTAATGCTCATTGCACGTTAGAAGAGGTGCTGGAAACAAGTATAAACTATCTGGATAAACTAGAAACGCAGCCTCCGAATGCCGTCCTGCCAATCGAGCAGTTTGCGAAGTTTGATACTGAGCTTCTTAAAGTAAGTATCATTGAAGAGAATACTATTACTATTTCTATTTTAAAAAATCTTTTTAGTAACATGCATATTTCGAATTTTGACCTCCAGGTTCAGACATTTTCCGATGGATATGAATTTTTGCAGTCCAACTGGTATCGGTCTGGCCATACTCATATTGTGCTGGTAAACGACATCTTGCCCCGGAAAAACGGGATTGAAATTATGAATTATCTGCGCAGTCTGCCGAATGACGAGAAATATATTATTGCATTAATGTCTAAACGAGCTTCAGAGGATGCAATTATGTATGCTTTCGATAATGGGGCAGATGCCTATTTCAGCAAGCCTTTCAACCTAAAATTAGTAGAAACACAAATCAAGAACATAGTAAGAAGGCTGCGACAATGATCGAAAACCAAACGCTTTCTTACGCACTGTTTGTCATCGCGATTTTTTTGGTTGTTATTGGCTCGCTGCTTTTCTATTTAATTGTTATGAGGACACAGCAAGTTCGTCGGGAACAGCGAATTAAAGACTACCTAGAAGAATATCAGGATGTCTGGTACCGCTACCTAGTACTAGGAGAAAACGTAGAAAGACTGCATGAGTCAAGGGTAATGGACCCTTATATTAAACAAGCAGTGGACCGTATTTTAATGACCTATGTATCATCAATCAATAATCCAGATGTGGTGAAACGAATTTCACATTTTTGTTCGCTGAACTTCAAAAAATACTATCGTTCCATGCTATATCATCGTAACTGGGGAGTACGAATGAATGGCCTATATCGAACGCTCGACTTCAGGCTATCATTTTTACTGCCGGACGTGGAGCAGATCTTAAGGAAAAAGAGATATAAATCTGAAGAAGAATATCTCGTTATCCTGCGCATTTTATCTATGTATAACCGAAATTTGTTTTTGGCGCATTTCTATCATCCTTGCTATCCATTTAAGGAATTCCAATATAAAGCACTTCTCTCCCATCTAGATGAAAGCTATATTGAGGAGCTTATTCTTTCATTTGACTCATTGCCATCTTATTTAAAGATCGCATTACTCGATTATTTGAGCTTTAATCCTAAAATGGATATTTCTTATTTGAAATTCTATGAAAGCCTTCTTTCAACTATAGAAAGCGAGATACGTATTCGTGCATTAAAAGCAATTGGCCATTTCGGCGTAATTACATCTATCCGCTATTATCGGGAATTTGTTGATTCTCCTTATTGGGAAGAGCGCCTTATGCTGGCCAAGCTGCTCGTCCACGTGGAAGAAAAGGACGCAAAACCGCTGCTTGAAAAATTGGTGCAAGATGAATCGTGGTGGGTACGTAAACAGGCAGCCATTACATTAAATAGCCTGCGCTACGGGGTCGAAGTGCTACAGCGTATTGCAGAGCAAAAAGAAGATCGCTATGCAGCAGAAATGGCAAGAGAGATCTTACAAGTGGGGTAATCATTATGGAACTAACAACCTTTTTTATTTGGATGCATAAATTTTTTGGCTACTTTATTATTTTCTATATGGTGCTGATTATAGGGATTTATTCTTCGATGCTCATCTTTGCCTATTTCTATATGAAAAAAGGGCTCAGACTTGATAAAGTTACGGATAATGATAAAAGCCTAAAGATGATTTATTCAAAGCCTGTTTCTATTATCGTACCTGCCTATAACGAAGAGCTGGGAGTTGTAGATACAATCCACTCTTTGTTAACACTTGAATACCCTCAGTTCGAAATCATCATCGTTAATGATGGTTCAAAGGATAATACGCTGCAGACAGTCATTGAGCGTTTTGAAATGAAGGAAGTACATCGGACAGTTAAACGCGAGCTGCCGACTAAGGAAGTCCGTGGAATCTATGAATCAGACCTGCATCCAAACATTGTGCTAGTCGACAAGGTTAACGGAGGAAAGGCGGATGCATTGAATGTAGGGATCAATATCTCTCACTATCCTTATTTCTGTTCTATTGATGGTGACTCTATCCTTTCCAATACATCCTTGCTTCGGGTTATGCAGCCTATCATTTCCTCAAATGACGAGGTGATTGCAGCAGGCGGCAGCGTACGGATCGCTAATGGAGCAGATGTACAAATGGGAACGGTTGTTGATGCAGTTGTACCGAACAATCCATTTGTGATCATGCAGATTATCGAATATTTACGCGCCTTCTATATGGGGCGTATCGCCCTGAGTAAGTTCAACCTCGTTCTGATTATCTCCGGGGCCTTCAGTGTCTTCTCGAAAAAGTGGGTAATTAAGGCAGGCGGCTATTCCGTCAATACGATTGGAGAGGATATGGAGCTTGTCGTGAAACTCCACCGTTATATGTTGGAGAAAAATCTCAAAAAAAGAATTGAATTTGTACCTGATCCCGTGTGCTGGACAGAGGCACCCGACAACATGCGCGACCTTCGTACCCAGCGCAGACGCTGGCATCAAGGCCTGCTAGGCAGCCTTATGATTCATAAAAAGATGACGTTTAATCCGAAATACAAGCAGATCGGCCTTATTTCATTCCCCTACTTTTGGTTAGTGGAATTTTTTGGCCCCGTCATCGAACTGCTTGGCTACCTGTATATCATCATTTCCTTTATGATTGGAGAACTGTATCTGGACTCAGCTATCATACTAACTGCACTATTTTTAGTGTACAGTTCGTTTTTATCTATGTTTGCCATTTTACTGGAAGCATGGAGTATCAACACATATCCCCGTATCCGGGACATTTTTAAGCTCATTGGGTTCTCACTAAGTGAGACATTTTGGTTCCGCCCCCTGACTATTTTCTTCAGGATTGAGGGGATCATTTATTATCTTCGTAAACGCGAAGATTGGGGGCAACTTCAGCGACGAGGTCTATCTAAAAAAGAAGAAGATTCAAAACAGGTCGTCTGAGATGAAACTCAGGCGACCTGTTTTTACCTCATATTAACAAAACGGTTGAAACTTCACTTTATATAAGTGCATAATCCTTTTTTATTTTATCCAGCAAGACTTCGCATCCCTCTGCACACAGGCTGTAGGTCTCTTCAAAGTCCCCAGTATACCAAGGATCGGGTACATCTTTTTTGTGTGGTGTGAGATCAAGAAAACGGAAGATTTTCGCATCGGTATGTGCCTGCAGCATCTCACGAGTGTTCCGGACATTGCTTTCATCCATACAAACAATGTAGTCGAAATCATCCAGATCACTGTTCTTCAGCTGACGTGCCTTCATTCCGCTTGTGGAGACTTTCATTGCTTTTAGTTTCTTCAGCGTACCGCTATGCGGCGGCTCGCCGATATGCCAAGAGCCTGTCCCAGCTGAATCAATTTTTATCTGCGCCGTTAAGCCATGTTTTTCTACAAGGTCTCTCATAACTGCTTCTGCCATCGGGGATCGGCAAATATTCCCTAAGCAAACAAATAACACTCGAACCATCTCTTGCCCTCCATAATTCATACGAAAAAGAGGCTATTCAACTAAGACTGCCTCTTTTACTGCTTATTTAAATATCCGCTAAAAAGTTACTTCTATGATGACTACACCAAGATTTCACTGTCCTCATAGCAAAGAAGGCATCTCAAAATAACTTTTCAGACGCCTCCTTTTTCACTATTTTTTGTTTTCCAGCTCGGCAAGCAGGCGTGTGAACTCCTGCTCCAGAATCTGCGAAGCCTCATCCCGTGCTTCCTTGCCGCCTTCTACTGTAAATGGCTTTCCGTAAACCAAGTATCCTTTTTGACGCTTCAATACACCGCCAATATCCTTTGGTCCAACATATGCAGCAGGCACAATTGGAGCCTTTGATAGCTGAGCAATTGTTACTGCGCCTTGCTTTAGGTCATTGCTTTCTGCACTGCGTGTACCACTTGGGAAAATCCCTACAATCTTGCCCTCTTTAATGAGTTGGCGCGGAATTTTGATAACACTTGGTCCCGGATTATCCCGGTCCACAGGAAACGCATTTAGCCGTGGAATCAGCCAGCCGAGGCCTTTCATATCGAACAATTGCTTTTTTGCCATGAAGTGAATTTCTCGCGGGTAAATGGATACCCCCAAATTTAAGATATCCACATATCCGTTATGTGTACAGGCAATAACAAATCCGCCTTCTGCCGGTACATTTTCAAGCCCATATACCTTCGCCTTTGATCCATTTATCGACAAGAACATTTTGACAATATTTGCTGCTAATTTATACACTGCTTATTTCCTACCTTATATATGTGATGCATTTATTTTACTAAAAGGTTCTGCTATATTCTACTGTTGATTTCAAGTTAGAACATTTACCCCTTCATCAGCTATATTGTTTTGCTAATTCTTCAATTAGTTCAGGCAGCCAATCATCCAGCTTACTGAAAACAAAGCCTTCTTCTTCAGCTTTTTCTGTTGTCATATACCATGAATCTGGAACAGCATAAGGAGAACGGATTTCATCATTTCCCACTAAAGCAATTTTTGCATGCTTCCCTGTCGCTTTCTCTATGAGGTCCATAAGCTCCTTCAAGGAAATCTTTCCGCTCGCTGTTGCGTTATAGGGTCCTTCCGCTTCACTAAGCCCTGCCCACTTCAGGAAGCGCCCCGCTTCTTCTGCTAATATGAAGGACATTTCAGCATCCATGTTCACAAACCCAATCGGCTTCTCCTTTGCCACTCGTTCCACGTGAAAATGAAGTCGCTCTGTATAATCATCCAGCCCTAGTACAATTGGGAAGCGTACTGCTACAACAGGGAACTGGGCGTATTTGAAAAATACTGCTTCTGCCTGGCGTTTTCCTTCTCCATAGGTGAATTCTTTCGTCTCTCCCATTAGGATGCCATATGTGTGAGGATCAAAATCGGCCTCTGTTTTTACCTTTCCATCAGCATCATAGGTGGAAAGTGTTGAAGTGAAAACAAGTTTTCCAATTTTACCATTGAAAATATCACAAAATGCCTTTGCATCATTTGGTGAGTAGCAAATATTATCATAGACAATATCATATGTCTGTCCCTCTACTGCTTTTGCAAAAGCTTTTTGATCGCCACGATCCACTGTAATATGCTTGACGCCTTCTCCAAATGGATTAACCAGCTGTCCACGGGTTACAATTGTTACCTCATGTCCTTCCTCTAAAAGCTGCTCTACTAATTTACGGCCGAAAAAGCGAGTTCCACCGAGCACTAAAATCTTTTTCATTCTTATTCCCCCTTGTTAGCTTGAATACTTTAGGCTATACCGTTTTATAAAAACTAGAGACTTCATTATAATTCTCCTTTGCTTTTTTCATGACGAATTACTAGGAGAATCTCTTTTTATTCACTTCTTCCGGTTAAAATCATGACATCAACTGTAATTTCAGTCAGAACAATCTCACTTTTCTTTTCAATATGCCATCCCATCGGAGTCATTGCCAGCAGCTTCGGTACAAGCTCCTGTGGCAGCTGCTTTGTATACGTAAGTCGCTCTACTTCTACCTTGCTAAAGCTTTCTTGAAAACGTACGACTGTTTGTTCATTCGAGTAGCTTTCCTTTTCAGAATTAGCAAAAGCCTGTTGACGCAGTTCTTTCAAATACCCTTCATGCGGCACTACCTTGATAACTTTTCCTTCTGGCTTTAACAGCCGCCTAAATTCATCATAATTGGCGGGCGACAAAATGTTGAAAATCGTATCGAAGCTTTCTTCGTTATAAGGGCTTTTTGCCAAATCTCCTACACACCAAATAAAGCCTGGATGAAATTTAGCGGCCGCTACAATCCCTTCCTTTGCGATATCAATTCCAACACCTATTGCACCGCTCTTTTTTGCTGCAATTCTTGCTAGATGAGATCCTTCCCCACAACCTGTATCCAACAAATGAGTACCAACCGCTAGTTTTGCCAGCAGGGTCTGCAGCTCATCATAAAGTCCACTCGAAATGATATCATGACGTGCCTCGAATAGCTCCTTGGAGTACATCGATTGCACAGGCTTTGTTATAAAATTAATATACCCCTGTTTAGCAATGTCAAATGAATGTTTGCTGGTACAGACGACCGAGCCCTCGTTCCCTACACGCACATGCTGAGAACAAATAGGGCAAGCAAAAATGTGCTCATTCTCTTGCATATTTTGAATACATAAAGCTCTTTTCGATAACATGATCTTTCCTCCAATGCTACTATGTATCATAGCATGAAAGGGGTGCCCCGTATGTTTTCACGTACAGAGCCCCCTATTCATTCCAGATATTTTGCCTGTAGATCTGTTCTTATCTCTTCTGAAATGCCGAACTGATCATGAAGGAAATCCCCTTCCGATTCATAACGAGTATTGATCTCATCAAAAACAGCTTGCAAATACTTTTCATCAGCAGACATTACTTCATGAAAAACAGTCAAATCAGCCTCTGGATAAACTGCTTTCAATTTTTTCTCCATTTGGGCCACCATAGGTGTTAGCAAGCCATTCGTCAGTAAATAATCTTGGAGAATTGTTTCACGTGGCACGCCCAATGTGAGTAAAATTAGTGCACCGCCTACACCTGTACGATCCTTTCCAACTGCACAGTGATGAAGTAACCCTAGATTTGCTTCATCTTTTATTAGTTGCATCAGTCGTTGAAATGAGGGGTTGTTAAAAGGCATCTGTGCATAAAATTTCGTAAATAGATCAGCATCTATCTGACGATAGAAGTCAAAATTGAGTGATTCTATTTTTGCCGTCCCTGGCATTTTAAAAGGAGCAGCCCCCTTTGCAGGGACACGGATATTTTGAATTCCTTCCATCACAGGAGTCGGGCTGGCTTCTGCTTCATGATCATCCCGATAATCAAAAATTGTTTTAATACCTAGCTGTTTGAACTTCTCCTGGTCCTGCGCGGTCATCTTCGCCAAATTTGCTGAACGAAAAAAAAGATGCCGTTTCACTGACTTGCCGCTATGTGTTTTATAGCCTCCCATGTCCCGGAAGTTTAATACACCCTCTAGTAAAATGTTCTGTTCCGTATTATTTGACATATAACCGCCTCCATACTCTTTATCTTACAAATAAAATACTAGTTAATTTCCTGGGGAATAATGTCGAATGTTTTTATACATATCTATACGTCTCCGTAAAAAACAGCGTGGTTTGGCTGTATGCTTGGGTACACTGAGGATGGTACAGTCATCCGTTCTCATATAACACACCGAGCCTAAGCAGCTTCTCTTTACAAGCTCTGATCAAGATGGGATGAACCACACCTGGCGGATGCTTTATAAAGCAACTGATCTTTTCCTTGATTATTTCAGCTGGATTCCTACTAATAAGCAGTCCATCCCGCATCTGCTGTAATCACTGTACCATTTACAAACGATGATTCGTCGGAAGCGAGGAAAAGAGCTATACGGGCAATATCTTCAGGTTCGCCATTCCTTGGATTAAAAGCAGCCCCAGCCATTACCTTATTCATTCCTTCCTGATTCGCTTTTTTAAAGGATGCCCCAATATTCGTATTTACTCCTCCGGGAGCAATCGCATTACAACGAATTCCTTTTTCTGCGTATTGAAAACCCGTATTTTTCGTCAATCCAACAACCGCATGCTTTGATGCTGTGTAGGCAGCTCCCGCCCGTGACCCGTAAAGCCCCCCGACAGAAGCAATATTAATAATAATCCCTGCTTCTTTGTCAAGGAAGATTGGCATTGCCTGCCTCATTGTTCGCATTGTCCCTGTCACATTAACGGCGAATACCTTCTCCCATAATTGATCTGTTACATCACCAACTGATGCAAAATTATCCATTATTCCTGCATTATTTACTAAAATATCTAACGTACCATACGTATTCAAGGCGGCCTTGATTAACCTATAGACGTCGCCTTCTTTGGATACATCCGCTTTCACTGCTGTTGCTGTACCGCCAAATACTGTAATATCAGCTACCGTGGCACCGGCACCTTCCAATGTCAAATCTGATACGACTACTTTCGCTCCTTCTTTAGCATACAGAATGGCAATGGCCTTCCCCATTCCCGAAGCAGCTCCTGTAACGACTGCCACCTTATCTTGAAGTTTCATAACCAAAACCTCCTTGAAAGTGTATTACTGTTACAGGGTAACTATTCGACTCACACATAAACTCTCCCTGCCTCAGTTGACAGAAACTTCTGGATTTTTCTTAATGAGAATGACGAATAGGCTAGCCAATGCACAGAAGCCGCCCGCTAATACGAATGCCCAAGTATAAGAACCGAATACTGTATATATAACTCCGCCTGTATAAGCCGCTACACCTGCCCCAACCTGGTGGGCAGCGACTATCCAACCGTACATCATCGCGCTTTTTTGAATGCCAAAGCGCTGACGTGTCAGCCCAATTGTCGGCGGGACTGTGGCAATCCAATCAAGTCCGTAAAAAATGGCGAAAATCATCAGCCACATGTAGGAACCCGATTCCAAGGCAAACGGCAGACAAACAAGTGACAAACCTCGTAAACTGTAGTACCAGAATAATAGCCAGCGATTATCAAAACGGTCTGACAACCAACCCGAAACGGTCGTACCAATTAAATCGAAAATTCCCATAAAGGAAAGCATAGAAGCAGCGGTCAAGACAGGAATGCCAAAGCTAATACAGTAAGAAATGAAATGTGTTCCGATAAGCCCGCTCGTCGATAATCCGCAAATAAAAAAGCTGCCTGCAAGTAACCAAAACTCCTTTGCTTTTAATCCCTCTACCAGGGCAGCAATTGCTATCTTGAAAGGATTACCTGTAGACGGCACTGCTTCGGGGTCGAGCTCCTTTTGTCCATAAGGCGGCATATCGATATCCCGTGGAAAGCTGCGCATAAGCAGCGCAATCACAAGAAACATAAATATACTGAGCACAAGAATCAGGAGTACAGCCACTTTCCATGAATATTTGTCAATTAGAATCGCTAAAACTGGCAATAATACGAGCTGCCCTGTAGCTGTAGCTGCCGTCAAAATACCGACCGCCAAGCCTCTTCTTTTTACAAACCAGCGATTAGCTACTTGGGTACTCAGCACCGTCAAAAATAGACCTGAGCCAAGACCAATCACCACACCCCAAATTATAATAAGCTGCCATTCACTTTTCATGATGAACGTAAGAGAAAGGCCTGCTGCGAGCAAAGCCATGGAGCCAAGCATCATCCGCTTCAATCCAAATTTCTCTACAAACGCTGCCATGAATGGTCCCGAAAATCCATATAAAAATAGACTAACGGCAAAGGCGAATGAAATAGATGGACGTCCCCATCCGAACTCATTTTCAAAAGGTTCGATAAATACACCCGAAGACGACCTTACGATACCTGCCACGATAATCGCCAAAAATGTTACAACTAACACAATCCAGCTATAATGAATTTTCCCCATAAACCTACCCCCAGTACAGCTATTTTACAAGAAAAACCCCCTTCATTCACTGAATAATTCGAAAATAAATCGCTGATAGGATTCTTCCACTCAGGTATCAGCTGCTTCCTTACAATCTAAAAAAGAGAGGACATATATCCCCTCTCGCATTGTTTTCCTATTATAAAGGATGAGTTCACAACAGGTGCCAAAAGCCTTCCCGATAGGCAGTCTTAGCTTACGCGGTAAAGCTCGTATAGCCAGTCAGTGCATGATAAACTTTATCAATTTCTTCTTTTGAAAGGACTTCGCCGCCAATTTGTTTTGTCCAATTTTTTAATTCATTTACCTTCAGTACTTCGACATCCAATGATTGAATCTCAATTTTTTGAAATGAACAAGCATCTGAAAATAATGAAACAGACCCGCACATCCCCTCACCTATATCCGGCAATAAGTCTTGCAGTGCATAAATAATACGCTTATTTACCATGATTGGATTTGGAAATGTTTGCTGTTCCTTATTATGTTTCATTTCCACCCACTCGGGATGTGATTCACTGCCAGTAATCCATCCTTTTTTCGAGACCCCATCAATGATATACACGCCCGATTCATGAACAAGGACTGCATCTACTGTATACATTTTGTTGTTTACAGGTACTTGAAGATCTATCAATATGCGATGCTCACCAGAGACGTAATCCAACTGCTTCATTACTTTATGTAAATATTTCTTCCTAGTATTTACAAGAACCTCAAAAAATGAATAACCGGTCAACCGGCTAAAGGCCGTATTATCATGTCTATACACAAGAACGCAGATTGCTATCACTAGTGCTGATAAAATAAGCACAATCCAAAGCGTCATTTCGCCCACTCCTAACCAAGTGTCTATCTTTTCTTCATCCTATTTTAGCAAATTTAGTAAAGATTGACTATGAACCAGAAGGCATGAAGTTTTATATTTTTGTCTAAAGGAATTAGCGAAGTGCCCATAAAATGTTTCTCTCGTTACTCTTTTACAGCAGCTTTGTTGATAAGAAGGCTAGGATTCTTGTTGCTGTTCTAATTGAAGAAGGCGTTGTTTCATTGATAGCCCCCCTCGGAAGCCAGTGAGCGAGCCATTTTTGCCTATGACGCGATGACATGGGATTGTCACCATGACAGGGTTGGCTCCAATTGCTGCTCCTACAGCTCGTACAGCTTTCGGTTTCTGAATGGTCTCTGCAATATCTCCATAGCATCTAACTTCTCCGTAAGGAATATCCTGAAGCGCCCGCCAAACCTGCTGCTGAAAATCCGTTCCTTCCACATCAATTGGAAGATCTACCCTTTCAGACCTCCCATCCAAATATGCTCTAAACTCCTTTGCATATGTAGCAAGGCGCTCATCATTTCTCTCCACCTTCATTCCCTTTCTACGCTTTTCCACCCATTTCAATAATTCTTTCTCATCCTGATTTTCAGAACCGGTAAAACATAGCCCTTTCTCTGTAGCTGCAAGAATAAATGCCCAATCCCGATGCGTAAATAGCGTCCAGTAAATCATTTCATTCCTCTTTTCCAAAAAATCCGGGCTGCCGTCAATTCGGCTCCCGGATTTTGATTAATTTTGCATTTCCACTGTTGGTCCCATCACTGGCGGCACTTTTAACCCTGCCTGACGTAGTAAGACCGTCATTTGCCCGCGATGATGCGTCTGATGTTCAACAAGCTTAAGAAGCAGCTTTCCTCGCTGCATCTGTCCGCCAAAGCTGTCCACCTCTTCTGTCATCTGGTCATCCGTCAGCTTCTCCGCTTCTTTCATATAAGCATTTACTACAGCTTCATACATTTCCACAATTTCTGCCATTTTCCCTGGGATAGGCATATCTGGACCCGGAGCTGGAATCTGCAGTCCTGCAAAATGACCAAAAGCACCTGCAACTCCAACTAAATGCCAAGCTAGCCACTCCAATGAGTTATGCCCCTCTACAATAGCCAAGTTTTTTTTGTCTTCTGTGATTGCTTGCATAACGTGTAATGTTCCTTTTGCATTCACGTCCCAATCAGCTAAAAAATCCTCTGCTTTACGATACATTTTAAATGCTCCTTTTTATATATTTTTCAAGCATCCGCCAGATTTCTACCTTCTGCTCAAATGTTTTAATATTTCTTCCTGGCACAGGGCTTGTTGATGGCATTTTATAATATTCTCTCTCGGCGAGCAATTCAAAGCCAATTTTCTTTTGAAAAACGTCATATGCTTTAGTACCGTTAAAAAATACAGCTTCGATAGAGGGAAAGCGTGCAAAAAGCTGCTCAAAATCATTAGGAATTTCATTTTTAATTTTACTGTCCAAACTACCAAGCCGCTCACAAGATTGTATAACATCCCATAGTCCAATTCCATGCTGCTTAACGAGATGCAGTCGCCCCTCATAACTTTCTGGTACAGAATGGTTCGTTATATTTCCAATTATCCGCCAAAAGTGGTTGCGCGGATGACCATAATATTGCTGCTTCTCAAGCGACTGTACTCCCGGCATTGATCCCACAATGAGCACGCGGGTATTGCTGTCTACTACAGGTGGTAAAATGTTTTGAATCATATTATCACTCCTATAGCAATTATAGGGTGATTTTATAGAAAAAGCTCTATAAGCGCATTGCCTATAGAGCAGCTCTTTTATAATGGGCTCGTCTTCCTTATTCCCCATCTCGATTTTCCGTCATACTTCTGCCTCCCCGGAAACCTTGTCCTCCGGGACCGGGACCTGCGCCAGGCATCATCCCATTACCGCCGCTATTTTCTGTAATACCATTTGCATCTAGATAAGTCATGATTTGATTAGGTAAAGTAACAGAGATGGCACCTTTTTCGTCCTTCATCATACTAGGCTCTGCATAAAGACCATCCTTTATTTTTCCCTCTACGTTGCCCCCAAAGCTTAATGTATAATCAGCCTCTTGCTCTAATTCTGCTGTACTGATCAAGATTGTCTGGAAATCTTTTTCCGGTGCAACAGAAGCGAGAATCTTTTCCTCGCCTAACGACAAGTTTACGGCTGTCCCAGCTGCCTGGGTGTCTGTAAAGTTCATCATTACTGCAGGTTGTGTTGATGTATCTGATATGCCCATTGCCATGCCGCTGCTGCCGGCCGCAATCAATATACCTCCTTCCACTGTAAAAGTTCCATCATAGTCGAGCGCGCCGTTCCCTGCATTTGCCGGCCCGTATACAACGACGGTTCCACCAGTCATCCGAATATCCGAATTAGAGTCCAGTCCATCTCCTTCAGCATTTACATATAAATAACCGCCTTCAATCAAAAGCAGACTTTCTTCCCCTAATGCAGCTGTTCTTTCTTCTTCTTCCCTTGCCGCATCCTGTCTTACAGCACCATTCATACCGAATTCGGACGAACCGCCATTGATATTAATTCCATCATCTGCAGCTACAACGGAAATATCACCATCCTTCACTGTAATATTAACGCCTTCGATTCCTTCATAGCTTTTATCAATTTTTATTATCCCGTCACTAATCAATACATCACGATCCGCATGAATACCATCATCCCCTGTCTGAATGGTCATAGCTCCGCCATGGATGACAACATTGCCATCACTATGTACAGCATCTTCATTAGCGTCAACCGTAAAAGTACCACCCTCGATCTGCACAAGATTTGCAGCCTTAATGCCCTTTGTACTTACTGCATCCTCTGTTTTTCCCTCTATTGAAGAGATTTCAGACTGACTATTTTCTTCCGTGTTATTACCGTTAACGGGAGGGGCCACATTTTGTTCCTCCATTGGAGGCATTTGTGAAGAGGCAAAATCTCCTTGTTCTCCTGGCGATGGCTGCTTCATCCCTTGTTCTTCCTGCGGCATTCCTTCCTGTTCTATTCGATCAAGCATGGATTCCACATCCTCAAGGGTCATATCGTCAGGCAATACACTTTCATCAATACTCTC
Organism: Lysinibacillus canaveralius; assembly: GCF_047301505.1. Taxonomy (NCBI): domain Bacteria; kingdom Bacillati; phylum Bacillota; class Bacilli; order Caryophanales; family Bacillaceae; genus Lysinibacillus; species Lysinibacillus canaveralius. Next base: position 4,184,862 of record NZ_CP154840.1, read on the forward strand.
AAGTAATTCGTCTTTTGTGATGGCGCCTGATATATATTGCTCAATTTGTGATCGGTTCAACCCATTCACTGGGCCTCCTTCAGGCATCTCACCCCCGCCGAATTCCTCATTTGCTGTAACCGTTTCAGGACTGCCTCCGCCTGCAGTAATTACATATTCTCCACCTAGCACTAGCACATCACGCTCTGATTGGATACCGTCTGAGCCCGCTGCAATGTTGATTGAACCGCTTTGCAACACAACATGCCCCTTCTGTTCATCCTCAACATTGGATGATTTCACTCCATCACCACCCGCATCAATCGTTAACTCTGCATCGCGTATTGCTAATAAATCTCTTCCTACAATCCCATCGTCTTTTGCGTGAATTTCAATTTTACCGCCCGTTACGATCACATCATCACGTCCAGTAATCCCGTCCTTATAATTAGCTTGGATGATAAGTTTCCCGGTTCCATTTATAGATAAATCATCTTTACTGAAAATAGCTGCCGATGGTTCATCTTCTCCCTCCTCAAATATATATTCATCTGCATCCTCCAAGATATTTTCTGTTCCTTGCTCAATTGATACGACTGTTTGCTCGGATTGTTTCACGTGAATCACTGAACCGGTAGAGGAAGAAATAGAAACACCATTCAATACGAGCCGAACAGTTCCTTTATCCTCAGCATCGATAACGATTTGTCCTTCATCGAGCGAGCCCTCTAGCACATAAGTGCCACTTGTGCGGATTTCAATTTTGCCCTCCTCTATTACTACGCCGCCCGGGCCATCAGCCGTTGCAGAATTCCCTTTTAGTTCTACCTTCGTAAAATTGCTGTTCTGCCAACTGGTGTAAAAATCTGCTTCCGAATAAGTTACATAGCCTTCCACCAGTCCCCCTATCTCAGCACTGTTTTCTGTTTCATTGTTATTGCAGGCCGCCAATACGGCAGCACTTAAAATACACATGGCTGCAAATTTCACTTTCTTCATAAATATCCTCCTATTAATAAAGGAGACCTGTAGTCAGATCTCCCGTACTTCCTGATTATGCAGTAAAGTTTCCATCGTAGCTTAACATCACGGAAGAGGACACCCCTGCAACTTTTGAAATTGCCGATACGAGCTGGGCATCATTGTTCCTCATGCGCACCTCATAAGTGACTTCCGTTTCCTCATCATGAAGGATCGTTTTAGACTTCAACATATACTTTTGGCTGTTGTCGGAAAGAATTTTTTCAATTTCCTTATTAGTCTCTGCTTCACCAAACTTGACGATAAGCAAATAGGGATTCTCTACAATAATTTTGTTTTGGAAGAGAATAATAACAATACCGATAATCAGTGAACCTGTAACAACAAGCGGAATGAAGCCTGCTCCGCAAAGAATGCCAACAGCAACTGACCAGAATAAGAAAATTAAATCCATTGGATCTTTAATCGGTGTCCGGAAACGAACGATCGATAGTGCCCCAACCATACCAAGCGACAACAGTACATTCTGACTAATCCCCATAATGACAAGCGCTGTCGTCAACGTCATGACCATAAGGGAGATATTAAATGAATGTGAATAAATAACCCCGTTGAATGTTTTTTTATAAACATAATAAATAAATAATCCGAGAAAGAATGCGGCAATCATTCCAATTAATGAATCTGTTAAAGAAAACGATGATGTCTTCTCTAGAAAACTTGATTTGAAAATATCATCAAAAGTTGTGGCAGTTAATAAAGATAACATGACTATTCCTCCTAATTTATCCGTACATACGGCTTAATTGATATTTCGAATATGCTTCTTGCTTTACATTAAGTCCCTGCAGCATCATTTTTATAATGTCCGGCAGGTATTCATCATATTTCACTTCCAAAATGACTTCGCTCGGCTCTAATACATCGACCATTGGCAAGGCTGCATTGAACATATCTGTATTCCTTAGGCTTGATTTCACCCTACTGTCGAACGTAATCCTCACATTACCGTAAAGATAGATATAAGCTTCACGCTCGTAGTCGACAACCGTCATCGGCTTTAATCCCTTATATTTCATTTCACGGAATAAATCCTGCAGCAATGTCCTTTCGTCATTTTCCATCCAGTCGATCTCTCCAGTTCGCATGCTTTTAAATTCCTGCTCCGTCAACCTGCATTTCGTTTTAAAGGTCAAATTGTTGCGTTTTGACTTTCTCTCCAAATTAATGGTTGCGAAGCTTTTTCCATAACTGCGGACACGGTATTTATCGCGATTTAAAAAACCTTCCTTCTTCTCGTTCATCACCTTGTTATCGAAATTGTCAAAGTAACATGAACGGATTAAATAATGTCCAGTTGGCCCTGTATGTGGATCAGATCTCATCACATAACGTAATTTATTACGCAGCATTATATAATCCATATGCGTAATGCCAAATTTCATTTCCTTTCTACCTTTCGGATTAAATGATGTATGAATCGGCATTTCCCTTCCTCCTTCATCCTTCTTTTCACTAGTCATACACCAATGGATATCTCACTGATAATCGGTACTTTACGCCCCGAATGTGTCAAACATAAGTTCAAGTAATTTTTATGTGAAATTTTTTTAATGTCAGAGTAAAGGTGTAAAGTGTCCCTTTTACCTCGATTATGACGATATCGTGATAAAACAGCGTGGAAGGCAAAAGTTATTTAACAAATAATGTGAAAGGTTTTTTCGTGTTGAAGAATTCGGAAACATTGTTGCAGAAGAATACAGATCGCAAAAGCAGGGTAACTTCCTTATCTCGAAATTTATTTACAAAAAATAAAAAGCACGTAGCAGTCACCTTTTCAGGTGCCTATACGCGCTTTTGAAACTCATTATTTACATCTTGTTCTATAGCTGCTATTTATTTTTGTGAAACTTTCGCCCCGCTAAATGTTGCCATTTCCTTTACCATCACATTCGCTGCCTTGATAATTGGGTAAGAAACAGCAGCGCCTGTCCCTTCCCCAAGCCGTAGATCCAGCTGTACAAGCGGCTGCTTATGCAGATAGTCAGCGATAATTTTATGTCCAGGCTCTACAGAGCTATGAGATAAAATCATATAATCTACACTTCCTGGGGCAAGTAAATCCGCCATACAGGCTGAGACTGTACAAATGAATCCATCCAATAAAATAGGAGTTCGCATTTCTGCTGCTCCAACCATTGCGCCAGCCATCCCCGCAATATCAAGGCCACCGACTTTTGATAATAAATCGATTGCATCATTTTTTTGAGGTTTATGAAAAGCCAGTGCCTCACGGCAAACTTCAATTTTTCTGATTAATTGCTGATCATCAATGCCCGATCCACGTCCGACAACCGCTTCTGGATCGATGTCAAGGATAGCTGCTGAAATAGCACTACTCGCAGTCGTATTTCCAATCCCCAGTTCTCCGAGAATTAGACAGCCTGCTCCTTCTTTGATTGCCTGCTTGGCCGCGTCGTAGCCAACTTTAATTGCCTGCCATGCCTCTTCTTCTGTCATTGCACGCTCTTTCAAAAAGTTAGCCGTTCCTTTTTCACGGATTTTCTTATTGATTACTTTGTTATGCGGCACAGGACGCATGATGCCTAAATCATAGACGCTCAATGGAGCACCAATCATTTTACTAAATATACTGATTCCGGCTCCCCCCTCTGCCATATTTATAGCCATTTCATAAGTTACTTCCTGGGGCGAAGCAGAGACATTTTCCTCTACAATTCCATGGTCAGCACAAAAAACGAGTGAAGCTGGCTGAATATCAGGCTGAACGTTTCCTGTCATGCCAGCAAGATGAATCGCCAGTTCCTCCAGCCTGCCTAAGCTCCCTGGCGGTTTTGTTAAAGAATCAATATACTCCCTTGCTTCAGCCATTTTTTCATGATGAAGCGGTGGAACAGAGAAAGTTAACATCTTGTGTAAGCTCCTTTTAAAGACAAAATTTTCAATAAATATAACACAAAAATGGCTAATTATTTATTACCTGCAGCGAATTATTTAAATTTTGCCCACAGACTAGTAAATATTTGCGTGATTTTTGAACAAAGTGTGATTTTTTTCACATCCAAAATTCCCCTGTGCTTTTATAATGTTGGTAATATGAAAGGAGCGATTTTATGTTAAAACCAACTTACGTTATTGTCTCTTGCTTAGGGATTTTAATTGCTGTGGGAATTGGTGTACTAATTAATCAGTCTCTTATTCAAGTATAACTGTTACATACTCAACAGGGTTGGCGGCGCTACAGTCTGCCAGCCCTTTTTTCTTCCGGCCAGATTTTATGATATACCAAATAATTGGTGGAATAAATGGAATGCATGAAATAATAGGAATTGAAATAGCCATGTTCTGTTCAATGATAGGGATTTGTCCTAAAAGCAGCCCTGCACCGAGCCATAAAGTTACCCACACAATCCCGCCAAGGCCATTAAACGTTAAAAATGCACGAAAGGAGTATCGGGTATACCCCGTCACACAAGGAATCATTGTCCTCATCAGCGGAATGAAGCGAGAAAATAAAATCGCCTTTTCTCCATATTGCTTTAAAAAATCATTTGCCGATTGCATCGTGTTTTTTGAAAGGATCCACCATCTACCCGTCATTTTACGACCAATACGGCCGATACAATAGTTTTGTACATCCCCCAAAACTGTTGCTGTAAACAGAAGCACCAGCAAAAACCAGCCATTCAATTCCCCTATCGCCACGAGTGCTCCACTAACAAAGACGGTAGCATCTCCTGGCAGGAATGTCAGAACGATAAACGCAGTCTTGCAATAAATTAACAGGAATAAAAGTATATAAACCAGATAACCGTAATCTGATAAAAAATGATGAATGGCTACGTCTATCTGCTTCATCTCAAGTAAAAATGCGTGCATTCTCTCACCTCATTTCTGCTATTGTTGCATTTTTTGTCCTTATTCCTCTGCAATTTCTTTACAGTTGCATTACATCTCCTTAACCGTGTTTCTAAAGAAAGAAGAGCGGGAAAGAAAGTACTAATACAAGTTAGAAGGAGTGAAAAAGATGGACAAACATTACCGAATTGAAGTAACGAATGGCCACGAAGATTTCTTCTATAAATTAGAAACACTTAAATCAGAAGGTTTTTCTGAACATGAGATTCACATTTTTTCTAAAGATATAGATAACTACGAAAACATTAAATTGGATTCTGATATTCACACCCATGAAGCGGGAAACTGGATGGATAAGTTTAAAGCATTCTTTACGGGCGAAGACGCTGAATCAGAAACATTGCGTCAGATTGATTTAACAGAAGCAGAAATTTCCTACTTGAGCAATGAGCTCTCACAAGGTGCCACTGTTATTTATGCCCGAAAAGAAACACCCGAAGGTTTAATCTTAGATACTCCAACAGAGCAGCAATCAGTATATGAATTAAAACAGCAGGCAGATCAAGAGGCCCGTAGTCATCTGGATGATTTAGATGTGATGCGACGCCGCATGTAGAAACAGGGCGCGGTATCCCCTTACATAAGGGAACCGCGTCCTTTCTCTTTATATAAACTGCAATCAATATATAATTCTTGCCGGTCGACTTACTTCTTCTATCTTCTAATACCCTTACTATTACCTTATGCGGCTGATTCCGACTAATCACTGACTCTTCCCTATCATTTCAGTATTCCGTTCTTTTTCTTTGCAATTTGTCAATCAGCCAAATGGGCAATTGCACCAGCTCTTGAAAAATGAGTACAATAAAAGAAAAATCGAGGAGTCTATGCAATGTTCAAATCCTTATTTAAACGCAAAGATAAACCCCTTAAACACCATGTTGAGTTTTGTATTTCAAACCTTTCATTTGGCAGTGCCGATGCTTATGACGAATTGACCGGTAGAGAAGATGTCATTATTGAGGAAGCAGGCTGTACATCTCACTGTGAAACTTGTGATTCTTGTCTTTTTGCCATTGTAAATAGCGAGATCGTAAAAGCTGACACTTCAGAAGAATTACTACAAATGATTGAGGAGAAAATGGAGGAAAATATATTAGTCGGATAAAATAACGCGATATTTATTTGAAATAGGATTTTCATAAAAACTTAAGAGAGATAGAACGTCTGAACATATACTACTGATCGTCCATTCCTGTTGAAAAATAGTCTTTTCTCTACTCTGTTTTCCCTTCAATTTTCACACTATTGACTTATGCTCTAAGAGTGTTACAATAGCTATATACTTTCGCGAGTTGAAGCGATGAAGTAAATTTATTTTTCATCTAGGAGCCGTCATATGTTTTCTATTGAAGCAAAAATACGTCCCTCTTTTTTAGAGGCGTTTTTTATTGTAGCATTCGTTATACTTTCAATCTCAATTTCTATCGGTAAGTTTGGAGCTACCCCGCATATTCCTATTCTGTGCTCCATCTTCTTTTTACTTTTTTATGGGTTACTAAAACGAGTACCCTTTAAAAAGCTAGAAGAGAGCATGCTTTCCGGCGCCCAGGCAGGAATCGGAGCTATCTATATCTTCCTGCTGATCGGTATATTGATTAGCAGCTGGATTGTAGGCGGTACGATTCCAACTCTGTTATATATAGGCCTTTCGATTGTTAGTGCAAGCTTTTTTTACACGATCGTATTTGTCACTACGGCAATTATTGGTACGGCCATTGGCAGCTCACTAACCACTGTCGCTACGCTCGGTCTAGCATTTATCAGCATTGCCGGAGCAATTGATGCTTCTCTTGCCCTGACAGCAGGGGCCATTGTTTCAGGTGCCTTTTTCGGTGATAAAATGTCGCCTCTTTCAGATACGACAAATTTGGCTGCGAGCATTGTAGGCATCGATTTGTTTGAGCATATAAAAAATATGAGCTGGACGACGATTCCTGCCTTTTTAATTAGTGCTATTCTATACACCGTACTGTCTCCATCTATCCAGACTATGAAGACAGACGTCATCAGCTCTTATAAGGAAATTTTGGTAGAGTTAAATTTCGTCCATTGGTATGCTATCATCCCGCTTATTGTTTTGATTGTATGTACATTGTTTAAAATCCCTGCTTTTCTCACGCTCGCGATTAGTTCGGTTGCAGCTCTTGCTCTCTCGACGCTGCATATATCGCTAACGCTCCCGGACTACTTCTCCATTTTGTATGATGGCTATGTAGCAAAAACGGGTGTAGAAGTGATCGATTCCTTATTAACACGCGGCGGTATTAGCAGTATGTTCTTTACCATCATGCTTGTCTTATTGAGCCTGAGTATGGGTGGTCTGTTATTTGCCCTCGGCATCATCCAGACGCTTTTAGCAAAAGTAGAAGAATTGCTGGCATCGATTGGTGCATTAATTACTGGAACTGCTTTTACAGCAATCGGTATCAATATCCTTGTTGGTGAGCAATATTTATCAATTTTGTTGACAGGCGAAGCCTTCAAATCCAAATACGATGAAATGGGACTACAGCCAAAAAGCCTGAGCCGCGTTATGGAAGATGCCGGAACTGTTATTAATCCACTTGTTCCATGGAGTGTCTGCGGTCTATTTATCGCTTCGATGCTTGAAGTGCCCGTTATGGACTACTTACCATTTGCCTTCTTCTGTCTCTTGAGTCCAATCCTAACCATCCTATTCGGCTGGTTAAACCTGACCATCGCTAAAAAAATATAATGAATAGAGAAACCTAAAACAGGTTTCTCTTTTTATTTTTTCAAAAATAACCATTTATCTTATATTAAGCAGCAGCACATGCTGAGAAACTCCTTTTACTAGTGATTGCTGCATTTTATAACCTCATGTAATGGAACCTTGAATTTTAAAATAGCCTTTGAAAAGATAAGGTGCATCAGAGTCGTTCATTTTATGTACAAAAAATAATCTTTGTTCATCCATGATTTTCGGAAAAATGGGCAATTTAAAAGGAAGGCTTATTTGCCTGAAAAATAAAGGAGGTGTGAACAATGGGATCACTTTATAGAACGGCTTTAGTCATTGCGATTATTGGTGCAATCAACTGGGGACTTATCGGTTTTTTCCAATTTGATTTAGTTGCCACATTATTTGGAGGAACAGACTCTGTTCTTTCCCGTATTATCTATGCAATCGTAGGGATTGCCGGGCTCGTCTGTATTCCTCTGCTAACGAAACCTTTAGCGGAAGCCGAAGCTTCTAGTGCCGCTACGAATTCTAATGCCACATACAGAAATCCTAGCTATCAGACAGAGGTTGCTGAGGAGGAAGACTTTTCGAACGCAGATACGTTCAACTCAGATCCAAATTACAGTAGTACTAACAACTCAGCATACAAACAAACAGATAACTCAAAGAAGTCTGAGCGTTAGTAAACAGAAATTGGCGGTCTGTAAAGGCCGCCAATTTTCATTTCATATAAAGCTCCCAGCCAGACCTTTACAATGAAAATATCCATACGATGTGAAGACACAATATCCCGGCATAGAGACCAGATACACCGGCTAATAAAAACGTATATAATTTCCTGAAAGCTGCTCCGCTCTTTTTCAAAATATGGAGGGAAACATAGAGAATAAGTGCTGACAACCCTATTTTCGCTAATAAAAATAGCGATGGACTATTCTTCCATAAAAAATCCATTATCGGGTTCGCTTCTATAATCAGCGCATTCTTCAAACCATAGTGGGTAGCCAAACCATCAAAGACATTTAATACTGCAATTATACAACTTAAGCCAATCAGTTTGATATCTCATCACCCTGCTATCGAAATATTGCTTAACTTTCGTTAAGCTGGCATTCTCCACCATGAAAAGTCCTCTTCCTGCTAATAAAAAACAACCGGTCATGTAAAAAGAAGCACAAGAACATAATAACTATTATGATTTATCTTTCTTCATTATATAAAGTCCCTTCATTTATTATTCTTGCCTTCATTTCCCATGAACATTCCTGAAAATAGTTTGTAAATAAAACTTCTTTTTCGTATACGACACAGTATATTTTTCTGGCGTTTTAGCTATCTAGGTAAAAGATATTCGAGCATGAGTGTCTCTGCGAAAGATGCTGCCTTTTCTTTCATGTTCCCCGGCTGCGATTTATTAGTTTTTTATATACAATACAAAAACCGATACTAAACAAATTTTAGCATCGGCTTGGATGGAAACTATTTATTATTCAATGATATAAAATGCTATGGTTTGCTCTTCCATTAAGGGCTGTCCCTTATGGAATTCTTCACAAACAGGCATTGGCTTATAGACAATGACCGTTGATCATATAAATAAAAAACAAGGATAAAAATTTCCCTCCAGCCAATTCTCAAATTGCTTGTCAGAGGGAAGCGTGCGATTCCTTTTTCTTTTCATTCATGATTTGTTCCCACATTTCTTTAACACCATGGGCAGCATGCTTCTCTGCAAGATATACATGTGGAAGATGCTGCATAGCACGAATGCTTTCACATGCATTCCCTACACCAATCGCCGGATAACCTAAATTGAATAAACTCAAATCATTCTCTGAATCACCTGACACAATAACAGTAGAGGTGTGCTTACACGTATCTAGTATATATTGCAAAGCTCTTCCCTTATCTACTTCTGCTGGGAGAATATCTAAATCCCGGCCGCCGCTGTAGATCATGTTTATACTCAGCTTGTTTGCTTCAATAGCATTCTTTAGCTTTTCCGCCTGCTCAGCCGTTGCAAAATAAGCAAGGCGCCATTTTGTCGGCAAATCCTGAGATGCCAAGCCCAGTTCTGCTGCCATCTTCTGAACCTTATCAAAATCAGCCAATTGAAGCTGGCCGGCCCAATCTTGATCCAGTTCTAGTTCAGCTCCAACATAGATAGAGGCGCCAACATCACAAACGAGCACATCCGGCATTGGTAGACCTTCTTCCACAATCAGCTGTTTAGCAGAATGATAGTGGCGGCCTGTGATATAGATTAATGAAGGTGTATTATCTTGGAAATACTCCCATAAATCCTGATGCGGCACATCTGGACTGACGATCGTATTATCCAGATCAGTCGCCAAGACATATGGTTTAAGGGGTTGATACATAAGAGCCTGCTCCTTTATATAGCTTATTCACTTTAGAGGCAATCTTCGCCCAGTTGAATTCATTTTTAGCATGTTCTTTTGCCTGTCTTCTCATATTGGCAAGCTGGCTGCGTTTTGTCAGGAAGTATGCCATTCCTTCACTCAGTTTTTTCGCATGTGATTTTGGAATGTGTAACCCTGTCACACCAGGTTTCACGACGTCTTTCAAACCGCCGACCTCACTGGCAATGACCGGACAGCCACAAGCTTGTGCCTCTGCTGCCACCATCCCAAATGATTCATAATGGGAAGGCATAATTGTCGCGATCGCATTGGCATACAATACTTTTAATTCCTTTTCCTTTTTTGGTCCTAGGAAATAAACCCGGTCTTCTATGCCTTCTAATGCTGCTAGCAGTTTTGGATCTTTTGGTCGAAGATTCTGCAGATCAACAGTTTCTGAACAGCCGCCTGCAATAAGAAGCTTTACATTTTCTTGAACGTCGTGTGTTGTGAGAAGCTGACGGAAGGCTGCTAATAAGTCAAAGATTCCTTTTGAAGCTTCAAGACGTCCAGCATAGAAATAATAAGGGAATTTAATAGTACTAGTTGTAAGCGGAGGGGTCAGATAAGTTGGTGAAACCCCAATTGGTACAACAGATATATCGCTCACATTTTTTGTGAATTTAGCAATCAGCGCCTTCTCTGTTGGAGTAGTAGCTAATATAACATCTGCATCTTGCATAATGCGCTCTTCATAATGCTTACGTTTTGGATCAATTTTTCCTGTACCCTGCTCCTTGGCGATTGCCAATGAGTGGTTTGTATGAACCCAGTAGATACCATGATCTTTCTGAATCATTAAACCGAGTACACCAGATAACCAATAATGAGTGTGGATGACGTCATAAGATTCAAGGTCCATCTTCTCTTTTATTTCTGCATAGAAGGCTGGTAGTATGCTAAACATCTCATCCTTCTCTACAAAACCTGGTCTTCCTGCATTGAAGCGGTACACTTTGCCGTGTTCGCCTAGTGGTTCGGTTGCTGGCGCCTCTTGATTACACCAGTGGGTAATAACATCGACTGTATAACCAAGTTTATCTAAAGATAGGGCTAAATGTTTTACATAATTATTTTGACCGCCTGCCTGCTTGCTTCCGAGCGGCATAAGGGGATCGCCATGGTCTGAAATGAATAGTATTCTTTGTTTCATTATGTCCGCATCCTTTCTCATCCTTTTTGGAGTGGAAGACCTATAAGCATCAATTACTTATAGGCCTCATACAGTCACTTGGCTTATGGCATATCAAGGTCGTGGTGAAGGGAAGTTGGAGGAACAGCCGGCTTTGGTACTTGTCCCATTGGTTCCGGATTATCTAGGAATACAAATTCCCCTGTTCCATCCGGTGCCATTCCTTCTGCCCAAAGACCGTTTTTCGCTCCCGTTCCTTCTTCTAAATTGTAAAATTCATATGCATGCGGCTGTGCTTCCAGTTCATCTTCAGGCTTGAAGCTTGCTGGTACCACAACGCCGTTTTTCTCTTCCAGCTCTTTTATTGCCGCCATCCATTGATATTGGTGATAACGGTCACGAGCTAACATTTTTCGGAATACTTTTCGTACTCCTTCATCTGATGTCATATGATAAAGTCTCGCCACTTGTAATCGGCCTTGAGACTCTGCGTTTAAGTTTGCACGGAAGTCGGCAAGCAAGTTCCCGCTCGCAATAATATAGCCGGCATTCCACGGTACCCCGTTAGAGTCTTTTGGTGTGGCGCCCAAACCACTTACGATTAAGTGTTGTGGATTGACTCCTCCCATGATTGCTGCCATTGTTGGATTTTTCGCCGCTTCTTCTTGAGCACTTGGCGTTGCCCCATCTAATAATTGAGAAATTAAGGAACAAAGCATTTCCACGTGCCCGATTTCTTCTGTGCCGATTGCCATCAGCATATCTTTGTATTTTTCTTCTCCGCGGCAATTCCATCCTTGAAACAGGTACTGCATCATTACACTCATTTCGCCGAATTGTCCGCCTAGTACTTCTTGAATTTGTCTAGCCAGCATTGGGTCTGGTCGTTCTACTTTTACTTCAAACTGTAATCCTTTACGGTGCTCAAACATGCATTCATTCCTCCTCAAGGTTTTATTGAATCAATACTTCTGTTCCCTAGCGATTTTCAAAATAAACGGAAATCTTCTAAAAAAGGACTAAACAACTAGGAAAAAAGAATGTGAATTCCTCGTAGAGTTTATGAATTACAAATTGATTTTGATTTATCTTGAATAATTGAAAGGACTTTTATCCCATCCTCAATTACCGTCTCTTCTTTTCATAAAATAATCGCAAAATAAATATCTTTGAGGGGTAAATACCTTGTGATATGATATGTGTAATTTAATGGCATGTTTTGAATATGTAGGTTTTTTGATGTTTAACTTCTAATTGGTAAATAAGCGAAGGTTGTTGTCCACGTTAGAAGCAAAAGGCTTTCCGCTTCTACAAAAGAAATGTAGGATTTTACTAATTTAACGTCTAGATGCTGCATAAAGTCTAGGTTCATCTTAAAACTTGGGATATTATGTATATTAATTAACAATAGAAGAATTTTATAAAATGGAGGAATTTACATGCAAAACCGCTTATATCTTATCTCTTGGTTTGCCCTCATTGTATCGGTAAGCTTTTTCGTAGTGGGCGTACTCAACTCTGACTGGGTACGTATGGAGAAAGGGTATTATATAATGGTTATTCTATGGGCTGGGTTTTCTATCTTTTTTGCGATTAAATTTTCTTTTGACCGCGAAGATGGTAAACAGACTGGCTCAGCTTATATAATCGGGGGATGGACTTCTTCCTTGCTGGCAATCGGCTGGGGGATGGTATCCGTCTACAATACAACGTGGGAGCTGTATTTAAAAGGCTACTTCTGGGGCATGACATTGTTTATTTGCTTCGTAATTTATGTATTATCTATTGAATATCGGAAACGTGAAGGCGATCAAATGGAACGTACCTCTACTGAATCTGTTTCATCAGACTCGCTTATTCATAAACCAGAGGAGTAAAATGGGTTAATAACACTTTATATCCATATTTGCCATTACAATTATCAAAAAAACAATTCTTTTATACTACCAATTCCTTTCTTCCTATTATTTTTATGATTTAATAAAGATAATAGTATATGAAGGGAATTTTTTTTATGCAACGTCTACTCATTATTTTTGTTCTATCATGTTTATCTATCTTTGCCTTAGGTACAGCCGATACAATGGCAAATACGGCTGACAGTACACCTCCTGAGATCCTCTCTATTCAAATTGATAAAGCGGTCATAGCTCCTGGCGGGAAAGTGACCGTCTCTGTAAAAGTAAAGGACGATTCCATGCTGGAATGGGTGTATGTAAAAATAAAGCCAAAATACCGTTCAATTTCCAGCACAAGCATTCAGTTGAAATACGATGCTGCATCGGAAACATATATCGGAACCTATACCATTCCAGCAGCAGCTTTCAATGAGCAGTGGTACGTCTCCTATATCAATGCTCGTGACATACATGGCAATGTCAGTTATTTAGCAGATAACGAACTATCGCTAAACAACTGGTCTTCAACTGTTTCTTTCACTATTTTCGATGGAAACGATATTGTTCCCCCTACTTTTCAAAAGAAGGGCACGCTGAAATTAAATGTAACCGGTCCATTTAACTTAACCCAAAATTTGGTAATATACGACGATGTAGATTCGAACGTGTCTACATCAGTAAAGGTGAAACATGATATCCCATCAAATATACCTGGCACTTATACGGTCCACTATGAGGCCTCCGATACAGCTGGCAATATAGCTCGCTTCAGTCAGGAAGTAATACTTACCGATTTAGAAGTTCCAAAATTCCAGAATATCCGGAACAGAACTATCTATGCCGGCGATAAAGTAAATCTCCTCGAGGGAATAAAGGCAATTGATAATGTAGATGGCGATATTACTTCTTCTATTCGTATCCTCTCTTTTGTTGACACTTCGAAGCCGGGGGAGTACCCAATTACATACCGGGTATCGGATAAAGCCGGAAATACGATTTCAAGCTTCGTCGTCATTACAGTCGCTGCGAAGAGCAAAGTCACAATTGAAGGTGCTGATGATAAGCTTGTATTAATCGGCAGTTCATTTGATCCTTTAGAAGGTATTAAAGCAACGGACGAATTGAATAATGACTTGACAGGAGAATTAAACGTAACAAGCACAGTTAATTTAACCCAAGCAGGTCTATATTCCGTTTCTTATTCTTACGAGAAGGAAGGATATGAAACAAAAACAGTCTCTCGGCAAGTTACGGTTGCTCCATACAGTGCCCCCCGCATTACAGGACTAAAGGATATGTACCTATTTGAGGGGGAGACTATCAAACTCCCTAGAACAGCCAAAGCCTACAATATCATGGGAATGGAGATAGACGAAATCAGCACTTCTATCGACCGGGAAATTACTTCGCCAGGTAACTATTGGGTGGCTTATTCTGTGGTGGACCATTTCGGATTCAGTTATGCAGAAACAAGGAATCTAAAGATACTTGCTAAAATGAACTCGTTTATCGATGTACCAGTTGCCCATCCATACTTCAAGGAAATTCAGATTATGAAGGAAATGGGAATTATTAATGGATATCCCGACCAAACATTTAAGCCGGGTGCCTCTATTTCACGAAAACATGTTGCATCTCTGATTTACCGCAGTGGTATTTCTCTGGAGCCGATTCGTGAAAAAACAGTCTTTACAGATGTACCAGAATCACACACCTATTACACGGAAATTATGGCTTTGTATCAGGCAGGCATTGTTGACGGTACTAATGGCAAATTCAACCCTGAAAATCCGTTAACACGTGCCCAATTGGCAAAGATTCTTGTCAATGCCTTCCATCTCGAACGAGATCCATCTCATTTGTTAAGCTTCACAGATACAAATCACCACTGGGCAACCGATTATATCAATATTTTATCATCAAACCAAATTACCACTGGTTCAATGGGTAAATTTAATCCAAATCAACAAGTATCTCGTATGCACTATGCTACATTCATGTACCGGATCGTTCAATAAATAAATAGGATAGATGAAACACGAATTAAATCGGTGTTTCATCTATCCTTTTTGTTTTCTGGAGAGCTGAAAAATTCCTCAATCTCCTTCATCATCTGTTCCTTGTGCTCTGCAAACTGCCGAAAGCGGTGTCCATTTCCTCCTGAAGGATGAGGGAACCCCCGTAGTAATCGATGACCAGGTATCAGCCCTTCTAGCAGCAAATCCTCGATTACTGCTTGTACATTTACACCTAGAGGGACAATGAGCGTTTCCTTAATCCCTTCAATGTTCCCTGGGAAATATTCCTCCGCATATTTCTTAAGCAGCGGTGTTTTCAGGATTTTCGGTGTGCTTCCGTTGTAATTTCGTCCTTTATAAAATACAGCATGAGGCAGAATAGAGGTACTGTGTAATAAATGATGGCATGTCCCAAAAAGCTGACCGCATGTCTCAATACCAAGTTGTTCAGCCAATTTCAGTTCATCCAGCATAGCTACCAGATTTTTTCTCATTGTACCGTGGAAGCTTGATTCTCTTTTTACCGTTCTTAAAATTTCCTCATCTGTTCCTGCAGTCGTTATGGCTGTAGAATACGCCCTTTTCATTTGATGAAGTCCCGGCGTAATACCAGCAATAATAATTTTTGCCTGCGGATTTACATATTCAAACGGTGTATAGTAAACTTGCAGCCCCTTTTCCGTATCCTCTTCCAATAAAAAAAGATCAGTAAGTAGTATCTCATCCGTATAGGTAATTGGCAGCGCCTTGATATATTTTTTAAAATATGGAAACATTGCTTGGCGGACCATGGCCATAATATCACCTCTTCAAATAATTTTTCCCGTCTCACACCTTCTTCAACCTTTCGGCTAATTATCCCTGAATTACTTTCCTTTGATTCAGATCAGCTGAAGGCAGAAAGACAGCTATAATTTATTTGCATGAAAGATAAAATAACAGCTAAAAGACAGTAACTGCTTGCTATTAATCTTCAAAATCTCTCTGCATTTGAGGATTTTTAAGCACTTCCGTATCAATATTGGCTGCTATAAGTTTCTTTTCCCCTTCCCCCTCAACCTGCTTTCGAAGCTCATCTAACGCCGGATCGAAGTCTGTATACTGTCCCAGCATAAATACCATCTGATGTTCAATTGGCAGCCATGTCCGGATATCTGATTCATTTTGTTGAATCTGCGCTTCCAGCTTATCGAGTGCAGTTGCTACCTTTGCTTCATATGTTTCCTTGCGCTCAAATTCCAGCCATATATTATATAACGCCTTGCCGCTCTCGTCTCCAATCAAATCACGAATTTGTTCAATTGCCTTCATTTCATTTTGAAGCTTCAGCGCTCTTGCCTCTTCATTATCCATCGTATAGAAAAGTGGAATATCCTTGGCATGTGCCTCTACTAAATCATGGATGATGATCATTTTCAACAAATGTTCCATATTAACTTCAGTTGAAAGATGAGGCTCGATTGCCATTGCCATCAATGCAACGCTCCATGTATGCTCTGCGACGCTTTCCCGGCGTCCTGCAGGAAGCCAGCTATGGCGTAGTTCCTCCTTCAGCCGCTGTCCCAGTCTCATTAATTCTAATACCTTTTCCATCTAATCCGCTCCCTTAGTCTCCGATTTTATTTCTTCAAAGTATGGGTTAAACTTCGGGATTCTAAAATTTAGTTAACTCAGCAAATGGCGACAAAAAAGAATTGCCCTCAAGTTGCTGAAAACCCCTGTTTCTCAGAAGCTTTTTGATAAACAGGGGTGATTTTATTTCTTAATTGCATTTTCGGTATGAGCAAGATGATGATGACCATGCCAAGCCTATTTTGCTGTTTTTGCTACAATAGAGAGCAGTCAGTTTCCCACCGTACAAGAAGAGGACCAATTACTTAAAACCCTTGAAAATCCCCGAAAAATGGCTGAATCAATGAATTGAGGACCGTAAATTTATCGAAGAACAAAACAATGCCCATTACTACCATAATTCCTCCACCTATTTTCATCACTGTACCACTGTACTTTTTTAACCATGTAAATCTCGCCGTAAAAAAAGCCATAAGTAAAAATGGAATACTGAAGCCTAATATATATGCCGCCATGTACCATAAGCCTTGTGACGGGTTACTGCCAACAAGGGCTAGTGTGCCTGCCAAAATAGGACCTGTACAAGGAGTCCACCCTACGGCAAATGCTAACCCAATTAAGATCGAACCAATATAGCCTGCCGGTTTGTTTTTGATGTGAAGCTTGTGCTCTTTCATCATAAATTTCGGCTGCAGCAGCCCTAACGCTACCAGACCAAATACAATCATCAGCAATGCACCCATCTGACGGACCAGGTCACCATATTGGAAAAACCATGTATTAAGAAGTGAAGCTCCCTCTCTAGTACTAAAGCCAAGTACTAAGTAAATAATGGAGAACCCTATTAAAAAGCTGAATGTATGAAAGATTGCCTGCCATTTTCCCCGCAGTTTACCAGCTTGTATTTCATTGATACTTAAGCCTGTTATGTATGATAAAAACGCAGGATATAACGGAAATACACATGGTGAGAGAAATGTTAGCGCACCCGCACCAAAAGAAAGAAAAATAGAAATGTCTGTCTGCATGATACCCTCCTGCAACTACTTACTATAGAGAACTGCCTCTCCCTATAATAGGTTGTATGGTTTATTTTTTTATAACCTGCCGCCGCCATATTCATTAATCCTTTAGAGTGACTGCCCGCCTACTATTCTATAAGAAGTACACCATCCATTCCTCATCGTAATATACCTCGTTTACTTTTAGAGCATTCTTTTCTATACCAAATACCGTAAAGCCCATATTTGCATATAATGCTTTCGCTTTTTCATTGCCCTGAACAACTGTAAGCGTGATTTGTTCGACACCATCAAGCTGCTGTGCCTTCTTTATAAGTTCTTCAAGAAGCTTTCTTCCGATCCCCAGGCCTCTGTTTTCTGTAGAAACATACATACCGTACACATTGCCCTTATGCATCGTCTTTGGACCATCCTCCCGGACAAATGTCGCAATCCCTGCCAGCCTTTCTTCTATAAATGCTCCCAACGTAAATTTCCCCGGCTGAGGAGCTATCCGGTGGCATACCTCCTCAAGTGTAAAACCTTTCTCCCTCTCATACGTTGATCCAAAAGCCTCCGGGTTTGCGCGCAGTGCTTCAAGCCTTATCTTCTGATATGCTTCAACATCCTGCGTATTTAGTACACGAATCATTCAGAAACCCCCTTCTTTTTCATAACACCACTATTTTACATTTATTATACATTACAAAATCTCAGCAGACCGAAACCGCTGTGAATAATTAACCCACACAATATATGTAGTATGATAGATTTGCTACTCAACTCTTTTCATCTGAAAACCATCTATTTGCAAACTAAACATACTTTTGATTTTTATTATTTTTAAGCAGCAGGTACAAGGTAAGCTAAGCTGAAAATGATTATCTTGCTTAAACTTTCTTCTTTTGCTTCCGGCCGTCCTCTGCATATTTTTTTCATAATTTATTCTTATAATTAGCTTTTGAAAGAGGTGTCATTTTCCAATGAAGCGGATGTCAACAAAATTAGCCGTCTACTTTTTCCTTACGGTATTTGTTATGGAAGCATTTTTAATGCTCTATCTGCACCAAAGTATCCTTACTACTAAAATCAATGAAGAATTCGAAAGATTGTTGGCAAACGGTTCCAATCATAGGGATGTTCTAGTTGAACACTATTCGGATGCAACAATGGACCATATCGTTTTGATGGAGGTGGATATGGACCGGGAAGTCATAATTACGGATGACCGAGGAAATGTAATGAAAAGCTCACAAAGAGATCCATCGATCCTGCACGATCTTACGCCTGTATGGCCGGAAGATTTTTTAGAGCGCGATAAGATATTGAACGGCGATTGGAAGGGCTCACCTTATCTTATTAGCGCCCACCCTTTCACTATACAGTCTACGGGACAAGAGGGCTATGTCGTCATGTTTCAAAGCACGTATCCAATTGAACGGCTAGTGGATCAGCTGAACTTCCATTTTGGTATTGCCGGTATTACCAGTATATTAGTGCTGTTCATTGCCTACCTTGCATTATCGAAAATTTTAACAAGACCGCTCATTCGAATGAAAGAAGCAACAGAGAAAATTAATAAAGGCGACTTCAAGGTGGAGCTGCCAAAGCTCAAGCAGGATGAATTGGGGGAGCTTTCCTCCGCCATCCAAACGTTAGCGAATGATTTAGCTCGTCTGAAAAAAGAGCGAAATGAATTTCTTGCTTCCGTAGCACATGAATTGAGTACACCTTTGACTTATTTAATCGGCTATACAAAAGTAGCTTCCCGAAGTGATATCGGCGAAGAGGAAAGAAGGTATTACCTAAGCATTTTGACAGAAGAGTCAGAACGATTGAAGGAACTGGTAAAAAATTTACTTGATTTAGCTAAGATGGATGAAAACTCGTTTACAATTACGAAGAGCTTCTTTTGGGCCGATGCATACTTCCAAAACATCTTAAACCTCGTGCTTCCCGCCTTCCAAATGAAGGGCTTAACGATTACATTAAACTGCCCAAACGACTTTCAAATCTATGCCGACCCTTTACGACTCGAACAAATTGTATTGAACCTATTGGATAATGCGAAAAAATATTCCTCTGCTCATACCGAGGTAACTGTAACCGTTTTACAAAAAAGCGACCATACCATCATCTCTATTGCAGACAGAGGAACAGGCATCCCTCCAAACGAGATTCCTTTTATCTTTGATAAGCTGTACCGGGTCGAGAAATCGAGGGCCCGTTCACTTGGT
Source organism: Lysinibacillus canaveralius (assembly GCF_047301505.1). Lineage (NCBI taxonomy): Bacteria > Bacillati > Bacillota > Bacilli > Caryophanales > Bacillaceae > Lysinibacillus > Lysinibacillus canaveralius. The sequence goes on from NZ_CP154840.1 coordinate 4,204,749, forward strand.
GGTTCAGGGATTGGTTTAGCTGTCGTGAAGGAATTGGTGGAAGCACATGGAGGACACATACAAGTAAGCAGTATATTGGGGCAGGGCAGTACCTTCACTATTACGATATAAGGAGGGTGATATGAAAGATGAAAACCATTCTATTAGTAGACGATGAACAACGGATGCTGGATTTAATTGAACTGTTTTTAGCACCTGCAGGATTCAGATGCCTAAAAAAGACAAACGGACAGGATGCGATTAGTATCATGCAAAAGGAAGGCATCCACCTCATTATTTTGGATGTAATGATGCCGGACATGGATGGATGGGAAACATGCAGGAAAATACGTGAATTTTCAAATGTCCCCATTATCATGCTTACAGCAAGAGCTGAAAAGTCGGATTTAGTGAAGGGGCTCAACACTGGAGCAGATGATTACATCACGAAGCCTTTTGATGAAGGAGAGCTGATAGCGAGGGTTAATGCTCTTCTACGACGCAGCGGAGACGAACAAATTCAAAGCAATAAGCTTGTATATGAAGACTTTGAATTAAACAAAGAAACATTTTCCCTACACTATCATCATTACGCCGTTCAGTTGACATTGAAGGAATTTTTAATAATTGAAGCCTTGCTATCGCGGCCTCAGAAGACATTTACAAGAGAAGAGCTTCTGAATATTGCTTGGGAATTTGATGCATTTATTGATATGCGTACAGTGGATTCCCACATACGGAATTTACGAGAAAAATTAAGAAAAGCGGGCTTTCCAATGAACAAACTCATTAAAACGGTCTGGGGAATCGGCTATAAATGGACATAATTCCTTCTGCTGCCTAATGATATTACCGTTCATTCGGCTATAACACGGCAGGATGGAATCTCTGCTTGCAATATCCCTTATAGGAAATATAGCCACCTCTTAGCCTATACGAAAGGAATAGCCTATGTATAGTTTACTATCAGAATTCAGTCAAACGGTGAGCACGCCTTTATCCATGTATTTAAACTCTTTCAGCCATTCCCCGATTATATCTGCCTTTCTTCTAGGATTGATTGGCTCTATGGCGCCCTGCCAATTGACAGGGAATATAAGCACTATCACGCTTTACGGCAGTCGAACGATTCGGCTAAAGGAAACTAACGGAGAAGTGCTCGCATTTATGCTGGGAAAAATAGTTACTTACAGCATGATTGGTTTTTTTGTATGGATATTCGGGCAAGCATTTGAAGCGAAAATCACTGAATATTTTCCGCTTTTTCGTAAAGTAATTGGTCCGCTTCTTATCATAACTGGTCTTGTCATGCTTGGAATTATAAAACTTCCATTTTTAAGCGGCCTTTCATTTTTTGAAACACGAATAAGCAATAAAGGTAAAGTCCATTCATTTTTACTTGGGATCTGCTTTGCTATCGCCTTTTGCCCGACAATGTTTGTTCTTTATTTTGTCTGGCTTATGCCTCTGGTCATTTCCTCACCCTACGGTCTGGTCCTGCCGGGTATTTTTGCCATTGCTACCTCTCTCCCGCTTCTCTTGCTATTATGGCTGCTAGTGCAAGTCAAGAAAAGAAGTGGAATTATGAAAAAGAGCATGGCCATCGGAAAAGCCATCCAAAAAGGGGCCGGTATATTTATCATTTTGTTCGGCATGCTAGATACTATCACATATTGGGAAATGTAGCTGAAGAGCTGGAGGTTGAATATAAAAAACTTGTTCAACTAAAAGTATTTTCTGCACAGTATTTGCAAACATAATGGCTAATATAAGTGGTATAACGCGTAAACAAGGAGGAGAAACGATGAAGAAAAAAGCAACAGGATTCTTAACAATGGCCTTAGCTTTTACACTTGCGGCATGCGGCGGAGAAGAAGAGCCAACGACAGTGAATGACCAAGATGAATCGGCTGAACAGCAGCAGACAGATCATTCTAATATGGACCATTCAAGCATGAATCATTCGAGCACAGGGGAAGTGCCGGAAGGGTTGGCAGAAGCAAGCAACCCTACTTACCCGGTAGGCAGTACAGCTACTATGCATGCAGACCATATGGAAGGTATGGACGATGTAAAAGCGACAATCGTCGGCGCCTATGATACGACTGTATACGCTGTATCATATACTTCTACAACTTCTGGAGAAAAAGTAGAAAATCACAAATGGGTTATTCATGAAGAACTTGAAAACCCGGGGGATGCTCCTCTTAAGCCGGGTACTGAAGTGACGCTGCAGGCGGATCATATGGAAGGTATGGACGATGCAACGGCTGTGATAGAATCCGCCGAAGAAACAACGGTCTATATGGTTGACTATACTTCAGCAAACGGTGAAAAAGTAACAAACCATAAATGGGTAACAGAGAGTGAGCTTGCTGTGGAATAGCAACTGCTGTTAGAAGCCCGGCTACATGCAAAATGCCGCTCTTTTAGAAGGGCGGCATTTTGCAGATCACAATATAATAGTATTCACAATGAATCTTGTTCATCTCTCCATCAACTCATTGCCTTTAAGCCGAGGAGACCAATAATCACTGCAGCCATGCTAGCTATACGTAGGGGGCTCTTCTTCTCTCCAAAGAATAAAATGTTTACTGCTACGGCACCTACCGTCCCTATACCGACCCATACAACATAGGCAATACTTAACTGCAGATAGTCCAATGATAAGTATAAGAAAGCGAACGAAGCAGCAAACCCCGCTATATATCCTATTAAATTGCGAATCGTTTTTTGTTGGCTGTAGAGGCGCAAAAAGATTACGCCGATTATTTCAAAAGCAGCAGCTAAAAATATAAATATCCAACCCATCTTCATTACCTCCTAGACTTTTTCTGTTTTTTCTGTTGGCAGGGAGTCACTGATTTTCAATCCAATAATTCCTGTTAGCAAAATCAGCATGAAGCCAATAGTAGCGAAATCCAATGGTCGTTCAAACCAAAATGTATCCAACAAAACAGTCCCTAACGTTCCTGCCCCTGCAAACACGGCATATACTGTCCCTGTCGGTAAGTTTTCACAGGCTTTTGATAAGAAATGAAAGTCTAGTCCAATCAATCCTATAATCAGAACCCAATGCCACCATGCTGTAGCAAACTGGAATCCAAGCAGCCATACTATTTCAATAAGGCTTGTGAGTAAAACAAATATCCAATCTTTTCTCATAGCGTATATCTCCAGTCTTTTATTTTTATGACTGACTATCAGTCATTTTTAGAATGAAACAAAAGGTATTCAATTCTACTGAATACCTAGTGCCCGCTTTACAAACCCGAGTAAAGCACCAATATGCGCTTGGTGAGCCATTTCATCTTCATTCCGTTGATACAAATAAAGTTGTTCTGCTGCGGATTCAATCGTACCTACTAAAAACTTGGCTGTGAATAGCGTCGGGACTGTCCCGTCTAATTCTCTCTTCTTTTTCGCTTCTTCCAGAAGCTGCCCTACCCAGTCATATAAAGGATTATAAATTTCCTCCCATTGCGAAAAATGCTCACTTTGTGCCAAGCCTGCATATAACAGCTGCAATGTATCACGATGATCCTTTGTAAAGGCCATATATGCATCTACTACTTCATCTATTTGCTGTTCGAAAGAGGCATTCTCCGTCACTTGTCTCTGGATTGCTGTCAGCATATCTTCAACGATTTCTTTAGCAATTTCCGGAATGACAGAAAGCTTGCTCGGAAAATATAAATAAAAAGTTCCTTGGGCTATGCTCGCCTGCTTGACGATATCAGAAACCTTTGTTTTTTCTATTCCCTTTTCTAACAACACCTTTGCAGCAGCTTCAATAATCAGCTTTTTTTTATCTTGTGCGGCCAAGAATATCACTCCCTGTCTTTCATTCTATGTATCTAATGACTGACTGTCAATCATTTATTGAAACTTCTCTATAATCCAACCGCTATAATTCCTGTCATCATTTTATTTAACAAACTCACTCTTTTTAGCAAAACAGCAGGCGAAGCAAAAGCTTCGCCTGCTGTTTTTAAAAGTTTTGAATGTATTGTGCAATATCAGTATACCCGTAATCGAGTGCATACCCATAAGCGTCATACCCTTGGGAATTAGTGATTGTCTTGTCTGCGCCGTAAGTCAAAAGAAGCTCGGTCATTAACAAGTCATCATAGGTAACAGCTTCCATAAGTGGAGTAAATTCATAAATATCCATCGTATTCGGGTCTGCCCCTTGCGTCAACAGATATTCTGCAGCTTCATGATTACTTTCCATGACTGCCAGATGGAGAGCTGTATAGCCTTCATCATTCACTTCATTCAGCATAGCCGTATCGGCCGCATACTCTTTAAGAGCCTCCATATCCCCTTCTACAACTGCCAGCATTAGTTCAGTCATGCCACTAGTATCATAAGTATAAGTGAGTTCCTCATCTGAAAAGATACCGTTAAGAAGGAAACTTTCTTCAAACTGCTTAAACCCCCACCATACTCCCGCAAATAGAAGTACTGATGCCAAAACTAGGCCTGCAATTCCTAGTACAATACCACGCTTAGAAGTCTGGATTTCTGGTGTATCTTCGTTGTTGAAAAAAGCACTTACAGAATGGATACGCCTTGGCAGGTTGGGATGGGTAGACATTAATTCATCCATCCAGCTGAACATCCCGCCCTCCGCTGAAATTTGCTGCATAAACACAGTTTGGTCGACTTTTCTATATAGCTGAGGCCCAATTGCCAATATGACTAAGGCATTTTTCGCCCCTTCAAATGATTGGCTGTAATATGCTCCATACCGATCACAAGTAAATTCACATGCGCGGGAATAAGCATTACCTAGGAATGGAAGGATAAGACCAGGCATCAATAGCCATCCATAGCCTACATGCTTGCGTTTAATATGGGCAAACTCATGGGCAAGAATATACAGCACTTCTTCTTCCCCTTGCTCCTCCAGTAATGCAAAAACATCTGAATAAAGGACTACCATATTTTTCAATCCGAACCTTGCCGCAAAAGCATTCAAAACTCCACCAGATTGCATGACATAAATATCTGGTACTTCCTTCAGCTTCATACGTTCTGCCACTTCTCTTGCTTGAGCATAAAAAGCTGAGAACTGCTGCTCACTTACCTTTACACCATTTTTGCGAATGTTGACCATTGATAAATTGTGTATAAACCAATAGAACAGAAAAATCCCTGCTAAAATCGCAATACCCACAATGGATATAAGCATTGCAATATACACCATTATGCTGACGATCAATAGCAGCGCAAAATAAAGATTTTCTCTGCGATAAACTAAATCATTCTCTGAGTACAAAATTCCAGTACCTCTGCTTCCATTAAATTTTCTGTAACCCTTCCCTTCAAGCTCTTTTATCATCAAAAAAACGAGGGACCCCTTATTCAAATAACCTTTAGTAACAGGTGTATTTTATCTTCTCTCAGGGAAAATAGTCACAAAACATATAATATATGCGAAAGGCTTAAAAGAGAATAAGGATTTGGACCTTTTCTATCTCTAAAGAAGTCAAGAGTCTGAATGTGTTTAGTAAAAAGCATATAAACAAGGGCATATCTGCCGAGGAACTAAAAACTGGTGATATTCATCCAGATAGCGGACAAGGAACAAGGCATACGATAGGTGTATAGAAAAGAATAGGAGGCTTACAATATGTCTTTAGTTCCAGATGATCCGTTTAAACAATTAGCTAATATAAGAAAAGAAGTCGAACGTCTCTTTTCTGAATTTCCGTCAGCTTTCAATTGGGAGAATAACATGTTTGGCAATCTTAAAATTGATATACACGAAACGGCTAAGGAAGTCATCGTGATCTGTGATATTCCTGGAATAGAAAACGAGGAAGATTTGCATATTCATGTAGAGCATGAATACCTGAGCATTAGGGGCACGATTGCCCTCATTCGTGAAGTGAAGAAGGAAAATATGTATCGCCAAGAACGTTCTTCAAGTACTTTTCAACGGACAGTTGCATTACCAAGCCCTGTTTCAAGTGAGGGTATAAAAGCGACGTATAAAAATGGCATACTAGAGGTAAGAATGATAAAGACAAATAAAAAGAAGCCACGCAGTGTTGATATAGACTTTAGCTAGCTAATAATTAGCTATTCTTTGTCTGAACAATTGCAGCGGCTTTCTTACTCAATTCCTTTTTCTATCTGCACAGGGCATGCTCTCTTTTGGTGCCCTGTGTTGGACAAAAGGCATGGTTTCTTCTTTAACTTTTTATAAGCATATAGTTGACAGCTTCCGTTGAGCATGTTATTATTATCTCGAATTCAAGATATATTTTTTCGAGATAACATTTCGCTTGGAGAATACGTTTTATACACTTTCTTTGTGGACTAAAAAATTTTACACATTTATCTCGAATTCGAGATAAATTTAAAGGAGCTATCAATATGGATTATTTAAAAGGTATTCACCATGTAACAGCCATTACAAGCAGCGCTGAAAAAAATTATGAATTTTTCACTTATATTCTAGGCATGCGGCTTGTGAAGAAAACAGTCAACCAGGATGATATTCAAACCTACCATTTGTTTTTCGCAGACGATAAAGGCTCTGCAGGGACAGATATGACGTTCTTCGATTTTCCAGGCATTCCAAAAGGCTCTCATGGTACAAATGAAATTTACAAAACAGCCTTTCGTGTACCGACAGATACAGCACTAGAGTATTGGGTAAAACGTTTTGATAAATATAATGTAACTCATACAGGTATTAAAGAATTATTCGGCAAAAACACGCTCTCATTTGTAGATTTTGACGAGCAGCAATATATGCTCATTTCAGACGAGCACAACAAAGGAGTAGCATCCGGCACACCTTGGCAAAAAGGACCTGTACCACTCGAATTTGCGATTACAGGACTAGGACCAATTCATATTCGTATCGCACAATTTGATTATTTTAAGGAAGTTCTAGAAAAAGTAATGGATATGCGGGAAATTACACAGGAAGGTTCTCTCCACCTATTTGAAATGGGTGAAGGAGGAAACGGGGCTCAAGTAATTGTTGAGCACAATACTGTTCTGCCTGCTGGCCGCCAAGGCTTTGGTACGGTACACCATGCTGCCTTCCGGGTACATGATACAGATGTATTGCATAAGTGGATTGAGCGTATGCAAGGTTTTGGATTCAACACATCCGGTTATGTAGATCGTTTCTTCTTTGAGTCTCTCTATGCGCGTGTCGCCCCAGGCATTTTGTTTGAATGGGCTACAGATGGTCCAGGTTTCATGGGAGATGAACCATATGAAACAGTGGGTGAAATTCTTTCCTTGCCACCGTTCCTTGAAGCAAAACGAGAGCAAATCGAAAACATGGTGCGGCCAATCGATACAGTGAGAAGTACAAGAGAATTCGAGAAAGAATATTTGTAAGGAGGTGAAAAGATGAGCTTTCTTAAAAAAATTTTTGGTACAGAAACAAATAATCAGGAGGTAGATAACATGGATAAATTAAACATTGGTATTATCATTGGATCAACTCGTGAAGGACGTGTAAGCCCACAAGTAGCAGCATGGGTGAAGGAGTTAGCAGACAAACGCGGCGATGCAAATTATACAATCATCGATATTGCGGATTATAAATTACCGCTTTTAGGTGAACCGGGGACTGATGCATCAGGCGCAGTGGCGTGGTCGGAAATCATTACAAAACAAGACGGCTTTATCTTTATCGTACAGGAATATAATCACTCTATTACAGGAGCGCTGAAAAACGCCCTGGACTATCTGCGTGCAGAATGGAACAATAAAGCAGCAGGTATTGTCTCCTACGGCTCTGTAGGCGGAGCACGTGCAGCAGAACACTTGCGTGGTATCTTAGGTGAATTATTAGTCGCAGATGTTCGTGTACATCCAGCACTGTCATTATTTACAGATTTTGAAAACGGTACGGTCTTCAAACCAGCGCCTGTACAGGCGGATTCAGTAAATCAAATGCTGGATCAATTACTGCCTTGGACAAAAGCCTTATCTACAATCCGCTAATTACGGAGATCAGGCCATACTATTTTATAATTTCCTTCATCAAAAGAAAGGGCGGCATGCTTTTATATGCCGTCCTTTCCCTTATTTCATCCTCCTATATTTCTATAACCTTTACTATAATGCCAGGCTTTAACAATGAATCTTTTAGAAGCAGATAACGAAAGTTCAGACCTTTTTTAAAAATGGGGTTGTTATCTTCAGGCTTCTTCTCCCTTTAATAACCGTAACGTTAATAAAAACCAAAGGAGAAGTGGAGCCACTGATAGCTTTATATATATCCCATCCATATGCGCTTTCTTGCTGTGCGGAAAGACCCAGCAAGCTAAGGCATTTCTTTTGGACAGCGGGAAGGAGGGACAATAGTCCAGCCTTCCCCTGCCCTCTATTTTCCCTAATCTCACCTTGAAATAAAATAACAAATTCATTTCCTGCAGATCTCGTATATACACAAAAATGAGGTAATGAGGATAGTACAGCTATCTGGACCACCATCAATTTACAAAGGCTTTCTATACACATAAATATCTGCCCATTCATGCCAGCTAAACATTTTTTGCAACCTTAATCAGCGATGTTATATCCAATCATTCAATGTTTGGAGGAACGTCCCGTTACTTGGGGGGACGTTCTTTCTCCAATAGTTCAAAAAAGGACGGCAACTCCTGAAAATTCTTCAGCTTCAGATCTTCGAGGATTTTTAAAATTATTTCCTGTTCGAGGTCTGCTCTGTTCTGTAAATCTGTCTGCTGCAGTTCTTTTTGGATTTTTGGCCTGAGCAATTCCAGCAACTCTAAAGGTGAAATTGAGTCGTTCATATATTCACTCCTTACCATTGGATTTAGCGCCGGCCAATTCACTTGCCAATTCTTGTATCGTACGTTCCAACCCTTCCACCCTTTGCTCCATCCTGTGCAACAGATACAAGGAAACAACAATCGGAAATCCAATATTACTAATGAAATCAACTATGTTCTCATAACCAGCCATCGATCATCCGCCTCACTTTCTTTAGCGCATTATTTTTAGATTTGGTAATGGCTTGCTGGGATACGTTTAGCCTTCTCGCTATTTCTGTATCAGACATTTCTTTAATGAACGAAAGGTAAAAAATCTGCTTTTGCCTCTCATTCAATGTAAGGATTGCATTGTAAATTGCCGGATTTTGAATAAAATCTCCAAGTTTCTTTTCAATTTTCTCCCCAAACATTGCGGAAGCAGATTCATCCTCGATCAGTTCTTTTAATGATACTGAGCTATATCCCCCACCTTCATTTCCCTCATTTGCCGGACGGTCAAGAAACAGCACATTTCTATGTTCAAATAATCTTCTCTTTTTATCATAATGGAGAGCGGTAAAGTGAATCGTTTTAGAAAAATAAGAGACTGCACGAACCTGGGCGTAAAAATGCAGAAAGTGTTGATCAATTTTCACTTTGAGATGCTCCTGTGGTGCCTGACTATATTGTTTGTAAAGCTCCAGATGCTCCTCATTTGCCAAAAATGCCTTTAAAATCGGATTTTGAATCTCTCTAATCTTCATCTTAACTCTACCTCCTTTAACAGAACGTATGTTCTCTATTATTATCATTATAACCTACTTTTGCCTAATTAATAAGAGTATAAATACCAAATCCCATGATTAGAATAGTAAAATAATACAATTTTAGGGTTTTATGAATGGCTAAAGATGTGCATATGCTGCATTTTTTGAGGAGAAAGTAAAATATTTTCTTTTTCAAGGGACTTTTTCGAAAAACTACCGAAAATCCATTGAGTATCTACTGCTTACAACTCACTAGCCATTCTTGTTGAAGGTTTATGTACTAATTAAAGTAATATGAAAAGGAGAATAAACAACCCAAATATGCAAACAAAAGGAGAATAGGCATAGGAATACGATCAAAATAGTACTTATAAGTCATTTTTTATTATACAGAGCAAAATACTTTTGGACCAATGGGTTTGTGTAGGAGATCATTTATAAGATGTAAAGTATCAATTATGAATTATGTCATTTTCAAATAGGACGTACATACAGGATTTTGGTTACGGCTGTTTCTCGAAAAAATTCTGTCCAGGTTCCCCTCTGCCAATCACTCGGCACACGTCGGAAGGGTAAAGGAAGTTCCATTGTAGTGCTACAGAACCCTAGAGAGCTGCCTGCCATCTTACAAATATATGTACTCTTGTAGTTTGCCCCCTCAGGATGCATCAGTTGCTCCCTTTTATATCATTCCTACAGAGCATGGAACATTTTCCGATGCAGTTATGGAAATCATTAAAGCCATCACTTCAAATGACCAGCTGAAAGGAAATGTAACGGGCACTGCCAGTGATTATGTGCAATTAACGATTGGTCATGAAAACTATCATATTCACTTCCAATTACAGTGCAACTCGTTACTAAGAAGAATGAATTGCTTTCCTCTTTGTAGTCTTCTGCCCGACGCTTTCCTACTGCATTTCTTCCCTTTTTCACTCATACCGAATTCCCTGCGACATCTCCTCCAGCTTTTCCCAATCCATAATGCGGATATGCTTATGTTTTTTTTCTATAATACCTTTTTCTGTCAAGTCATGCAGCACGCGGTTTAAATGACGATGTGTGGTACCAAGTAAATCTGCCATTTCTCCCACATTACCGGTCTGCAGCTCTGTCCCAAATTCATTCCCCGGCGTCGAAATCGATAATAAATAGCTTGCCAACCGGTTTTCCACCGATGATAATAAATTTACGCGGGAAGCTGTTGTACGCGTCTGCAGCTTATAGCTTAGATGTTTTAAAAGATCCTGAAGAAAAGCCGTATTCTTCATTTCATGCTTGTAAATATAATCAACCGGCAATCCAACGCACAAACAATTTGTCACGGCCGTAATTTGTGACTGGACGGGAGTACGACGGACAAGTTCTAAATCACCGATTAACGCCAGCGGGTGATTGAACCGCAGTAACAGAGATTTCCCTGTTTCCACGCTTGAAGTTGCTTTCGCCCTCCCTTCGACTAAATAGAGAAGGTGACTCATTTCCTCTCCTTCTCTCAAAAGGACCTCTCCCTCTTCATATGCAAATAACTTAAAAGGTCGGTATTCAACGTCCTCAAAAATTTGATCCAGCTCATATTCCATTAGTTTCTCTCGAAGGAGAGATATATTTTCAATTATTTTCATATAACAATCTCCTTTTTTTGGACATATGTCCTTTTCATTATAGGAGGAATTGTTATGATGATAGTAGTAATAAGTCCAAACAATTGTTTGTGACTTATTTTTTATGAGAGAGGTAGAGGTGTAATTATGAGCAAGAATTTATTGTATCCCCTACTCATCGTGATTGGTTCAAGCTCTTACGGAATCTTATCAACTATGATTAAGGTGGCCATGGGACATGGCTTTACTACGGAAGAAGCTGTAACGAGTCAATATGTGATAGGTTTTTTATTAGCATTAATCATTTTTATTGTGACCCAACGTTCTTTACCAAAAATATCTGGTAAGGGTTTTTTAGTTATCCTGATTTCCGGCTTGTTAACTGGTACAACAGGTATTGTATACGGACAATCAGTCCACTATTTACCGGCATCACTCGCTGTTGTCATGCTGTTCCAGTTTACATGGATCGGCCTATTTTTGGATTGCATCATCCATCGTCGCCGCCCGACGCGTCCTGAATTGATTTCTCTAGTATTTTTAATCAGCGGAACAATTTTGGCTGCCGGCATTTTAGATGTGGATTTAAGCGGACTGGACTGGCGTGGCTGGGCATTCGGTATGGCGGCTGCATTCAGCTTTGCTTGTTTTATGCAGTTCAACTCGAAAAAGGTGGAGGGTATCTCTACAATCGGCCGTATGACGATCATGTCCTTTTTCTCTATGTTGCTTGTCCTTTTATTCCAAGCACCGGAAGTTGTAACAAATGGAATGTTATTCGGCACAGAGCTGCTATACTTTGGCTTGGCCCTTGGATTATTCGGGATTATCTTGCCGATTCTCCTGTTTACAGTAGCCGTACCAAAAGTGGGCGGCGGTGTAGCCTCCATTTTAAGTGCAGTAGAGCTGCCGGTAGCAATTCTCGCATCTGTCATTGTATTGCACGAAGCATTAACAGGACTGCAAATTTTCGGTATTGTTCTCGTGCTCTTCGGTATGACGCTGCCCACCCTGCTTCAAAATAGAAAGCAGGCAATTAAGCAAATCGATGCCTCAGCAAACTAAAATCATTATTATAAAATAAGAGAAACCTCGAAAATGGTACTTTTTCATGAGTCCATTATTCGGGGTTCTTTTTCTATAAAAATAGTCGTTTTAAACAATCTTCCGTTTCCCTTATAAACAGCGTCTACTATTTTCACACTCCACCAGAATGATAGAACAGGCGGCTGTACTGTGTCTGCTGTTTCAAGCAGCAGTATATACCCCGGAAATTCCACAAGCATGCCTAGGAAATTTTTGATACAAAACAGGATGATTTTATTAAGGTTCTTTTAAAACCCTAATAAGAAAAAGAGCAGCAATCATGAAGGCTACTTCTTTTTTGTCCGAATTCTCCTTTCCTTCTACCATTCATAAAATGCAAAACGGAAGGCAAGAAATTCTGCCTCCCGTTTTTTTATAAGCCGTCAAAATATATCCAGGTTATTCTTCAGGGCTTTCCAAAATCGCCATTGTCAATATCTTCGCAAATTGCGCTCGTGTTACATTTGCTTTTGGCTTAAATGTGCCATCCTTATAACCACTCACGATTCCTGCCTTTTGAAGGGCTGCAATACCCTCTAGAGCAATCGGATCGATGGAGTTCTTATCTTTAAAGGCCGTACCGGCAGTATTTGCCTCATAGCCATAGCCCTGCATTAACGCATACGTAATAGCTGCTACTTCTTCACGAGTAGCTGGCTTACCCGGGTTGAAGTCAGCATCATCAAAAATATCTAGTAATCCGTAGTCATCTAGAATGGAAATCTCTTTTCCAGCCCAGTGTTTTTCAATATCATTGTAGTAAGTATAGCCTTCAAATTCGTCTAAAGTAAGACCTGCAGCTCGGAAAATCATTACCGCTAATTGAGCACGTGTAATATTTCCGTTCGGATTGAACTTCGTCGCTGATTGCCCATTAATGATCCCTAGCTCATAAAGAAATTGGATATGCCCTTCAGCCCAGTGGTTTAACGTGTCATGGAAGTATCCTCCGTCACGTTCAAGTTCTACCCCTCTGCTAAATACATCTAAAAAGATTGCTTCATCCTCAGCAGATAACGTCTCCCACTTCTTTAAGTATTTGATTTCCTTTTTTGAACTATTTCCTTGTTTCGTAATCCGTATTTCAATACTATCACCAAAGTTAGCGCGAATTTGTTTCTCGCTCGCTAGGAATTCCTCTTTTCCTTCTGTATAAAGATTATCCCCATTCTTGTAGCTTTCAAGTATTGCATCTACACTCACCTTTAAGATGAATTGATTTGCCGTAACGGCTGTTACTTCATAGCCTGGCTTCTCATAAAAGAATTCCGATAAATTAAACAGCTTATACTGATCCTCAAATGATGCCGGATTCATTTGTGCTACCGTTTCTACAGCTGCTACCGGCGTTGTAAATGTCTCTTCCTTTGCTGACGCAGCCCCGCTAAATGATGCAAATAGAATCGCTGTAGCAAGTGATGCTGTATATATTCTCTTCTTTATCATTGAACTTCCCCTTTTCTTTCATTGATTTTTCTCTTACCCTAAAAACTTCTTTCTTCTTACGGCCTCTTCGGTCTGATCAGCCTCAGGTTGTTTTTTCATGGAACTAATTGCCGCGGCCTTGTCTTTTACGGCTCAGCCTTTACGATATATTATTGAAAGCCCCACTATATACCTGCTAATTAGAAAATCCTCCTCCATATAAATTGTAGAGGGGGATAATTTCTGCCTCATATAAATGTAAATATTATACATAAATAAAACAACAGCTAAAATGACCATTTTGTGCATAAGTCGATAGATATAACTTTTAGATGTAATGTTCTTTTTGAGAAAATTACATTTTGCCTGCTGCAAGAACGGCTAACCCCTTCTGCCAAAAGGGATTAGCAAAAAAGAAAGGATAGAAAAAAGTAAAAATTGAAAAATAGGATCAGCTTATTAAAGTCAGAAAACTATTATTCGAGCAATAACACTATCATTCATTGCCGTTATTCAAATGAATAAATCCTGCTTTTTCCAGTCCTTTGGTTTGATATTTTTATCCATCCATTCTTTTTCAGGAGCTTCATATAAAACGCTTGCCATCAGACGATCTCCCTGCCAGGAAGCCGCTTTAGAACGAATCATTTCATCAAGCAGAACCTGGATAAAATCTTCTGGATGAATTTGAAAGGCGTGGTGCGCAAAGTCCTGAAACCAGCCGCATGTCAGCAGATAGTCATTTACTTCTTCTTTCGCTAATCCGTTTTTTATAATTAATGTAAAAGAAAAAATCCGCTTACATGCATGCCAGGAAACTTTCTCCGGGTTATGAAGCCATTTTTCTAGCCTCTTCCTAGCTGCATCGACAGCAGCCAATGGATTATCTATTTGTGGTCCGTGTCCTGGATAGGCTTTCTTTAACGGGACTTCAGCTAATCTGTCCAGACTCTCAATTGACCGATGGATGGCACCTGCTCCTTCTCTAAAGAGGTTTAGCCATCCAATATCATTGTTGTGGAATAGGTCACCGCAAATTAGTATTCCTTGATTCGGTTCATATAAAGAGATATGCCCCAATGTATGACCAGGTGTATGAAGGACCTGCAGTACTCCTCCGTCCATAACAATTTCCTCAAAATCTGATAGCTTTCTATCTACCCGATAAGGTTCTACGGGCTGATCCAGCCATTCGGCACTGCAAGCTTCTACATCGCACGTATTGATTAAATCTGCTTCCCATTTGTGCGCGGCAATCGGTATATTATAATTTTTCTGGAGATGAGAATTGCCTCCTACATGGTCGCTATGATAATGGGTGTTTATAATAAGATGCAATTTCTCTGGTGAAACATCCTCCTGCCTTAACAATTGCTCTGTCTTTTTTATATCACTGCCAAAACCCGTGTCGATAAGAACTGGCTGATGCCCCTTTACTAAAATCATATTGGCACTTGGAAACTTTCTTTCAAAGAAAATAACGCTTGATTTCCCCATATCCTATTCCCTCCTGAAAATGATAGAATATCACCACCGCTGACCATCCGCCTGCCTTCTACCGGATAATGCCTGAAAAGCTTCCCTTCAACACTCCCTTTCCATGCTGGTTTTCGCATATAAACCCCGCTGTTATAGCTGTTCTGCCGTTTTCCTGTTTCTCATATCGTTCAATTTCCACATTACAGATGATCGTATCTCCCGTAAAGACGGGCCGCAAAAACTCGAAGTCCATCGTCCGGGCCAGCACATTCAGATCGCCTCCTATCTTTGTAGGCAGGGTGGCCGTCAACAGCCCCTGAATGACAAGCCTTCCTTGCTCATCCGGTGCAATGTGATGAATTCCCTCATCTCCTGAAATCTTCGTAAATAACTCTACATCTTCTTTAGTAAACGTCCTTGCAAACGTGATCATTTCCCCTACATTTAACGTCATGTAAATCCCCCCTATTACAAAAAAATAAATTAGACTAAATTTTCAGAAATTATATATTCTATTATAGCATTTTATTAAATGAAAGGATTTTTTAATAATAAAAAACTGAACTCTGAATAGTTCTGTTTGTAAACAAATCTACTATTCAAAATTCAGTTTAATGGGATTAGGCAAGACTTTTAAACCTGTTTTACCTTATTCATACTTGGCTGAAGCATATAAGATATCATCAACCCATGACTCCATAGCTGCTAAATAATCTTCAAGCGTAATATTCTCTCATTTGACCGTATTCATATTCAAATCTTTTCTCAAAAGGGAAATAAATTTTTTAAATCTTCACGGCTCTCTATATCAGCTGTTTTTTCATACACTTCCATACAAAACATCCCCCATATCTTACGAAGAAGACATTTATCCTTCACTAAATCACCGTAATAAAACTGCCGCTTACCTGCGTTATTATGAATCCTCTTCTCCATCCCTGTACTCTAAAATATCCCCAGGCTGGCATTCTAATGCCTTGCAAATTGCCTCTAACGTTGAAAAACGGATTGCTTTTGCTTTTCCGTTTTTCAATATAGAAAGGTTAGCCATTGTGATTCCAACCTTCTCTGTAAGTTCCGTTACACTCATTTTCCTTTTAGCCAGCATTACATCAATGTTAATTATAATAGCCACTATTTTCACCTCAGACCGTTAAATCATTTTCCGATTTTATATCGATGGCATTTTTCAATAGCTTTTGAAGAACAGCTGCAAAGACTGCCACCACCATACAACCAAAAATAATGATCATGCCAATTAATATAATACCTGGTGCGTCATCATTCTCCCCCATAAGAAATATGAGCGGCATAAATACTACATATAAAGCACCGATAGTGATGGCACAGTATTTGATATTTTTTAACGCCTTTACCGACAGCTCCGAAAACGCTTGATTTTTGTCAATATAGCTTAAAAGCTTTAAAGTCTGATACAATGCACCGAAATATACGATCGCTGTTACATACAGCCCGATTAAAAAGGGGTATTGCAAATAATCAAAATCCGGGTTTAGCTCAGCAAAAAATTCAGCGATTTCCGGCAATATAAATATACACAAGGCAAGGACAGGAAGCCCCATAAGAATTACGACAAATTTTAAAAAGAATGTTTCCCTTTTCACAAAAGGCACCTCACTTATTTAAGATCAGTTTGAATGTATCATTAAATTTATCGTTTTTCAATAAATATTTATTCTTTTATAAAAAACTTTTTCTGCAAATATGTTTTAACTCAATATAAAAAAGCATTTCTCATTACAAAGAAATGCTTTATAAAAATTCAAATATTTATATTCGCAGGTAAGTGTCTAACTACAAAGGCGGATTACCTTACGGATCGATATTCCTTCTTTTATGCAATGAATGAAATTATTGTTATCACACTCAATGCTTATTTTTTTAAAAGATTAGCAGACCGCTTTAAACATTGGTACTGAAGCACCTTTTATAATTACTTATACTAAAATGGATGGGCTGATCTTCTTTCCTATAGGTCTTCTGCCAACGACCGCTGGAATAATTAGCGGAGTAGTATCTAACGGATTAGCGATTACTTCACAATCCATCTCAAACACATCAGACAACAGCTGCTTTGTCATAATATCTTCCGGTGCTCCTTCGGCATATACTTCTCCACCCTTTAATACAATTAAATGCTCCGCATAACGCACCGCCATATTAATATCATGTAATACTAAAATAAATGTTTTTTGCTGCTCTTGATTTAATTTATACACTAAATCAAGCACCTCGATCTGGTGGGTCATATCTAAATATGTCGTAACTTCATCCAATAAAATAATATCTGTATTTTGAGCCAGGCACATAGCTACCCATACACGCTGCCGCTGTCCCCCTGATAATGAATCAACATTCCGGTCCTTTAGATCCCATACATTCGCTAAATGCAAAGCATTCTCTACGATTTCTGTATCTTCTTTCGTCCATGCAGAAAATAATGAATGATGCGGAAAGCGCCCTTGCTTGACTAGGTCGAACACCGTAATGCCCTCAGGTGTAATCGGAGATTGAGGTAATATGCCAAGCTGCTTTGCTAACACCTTCGTTGGAATCTTATGCACGTCTTCTTGGTCAATATAAATTCCGCCTGCTGTCGGCTTTAATAATCGTGCAATCGCTTTTAGTAATGTTGATTTGCCGCAGCCATTTGGGCCAAGAAAAATAGTCACTTTTCCTAAAGGAATAGATAGCTGTAAGTCATCAAAAATCTTATGCTCATCATATTGAATTTTGACATGGTCTACTTTTATATCGCGCATAAAATTTACCTCATTTTTTAAGTATTTACAGAACTTATTTTATATTATAATATTACTAACTGTAAAGGATAATGAGAATCATTATCATTTTTATAAACCACTATTTGGAGGGACTTAAGTTGAAAAAAGGATTGTATATGTTTCTATGTGCTTTAGTAGTATTGGTATTAGCGGCGTGTGGAAACACTGAAGATGATACAAGTAAAAATAAAAAAGAAAATACAGACAGTGAAGCCATTACTGTTTCAGGTGTGAATGGTGAAGTCACTTTACCTCAAGCTGCTAAAAAAGTCGTGGTGCTAGAGTACACATATGCTGAGGACATGCTCGCTTTAGGTATGCAGCCGGTAGGCGTAGCGGATATAGAAGGCTTTAATAAATGGGTAAGCATTGATGAAAAGCTTGATAATAATGTAGTAGATGTCGGTACACGTAATGAACCTAATCTAGAACAAATTGCCTCTTTACAACCTGATCTAATTATTGGCATCTCGTTCCGTCATGAAGGAATTTTAGCAGATTTAGAAAAAATTGCACCAACTCTATTGTTTAACCCTTATCCAACTGAAGAACAGAACCTTTCGCAGTATGATGAAATGTTCCAAACACTTGATGTAATTGCAGAGGCAACGGGAACTGAGGCAACAGCTGAACAATTAAAAGCAGATGTTGATGCAAAAATAGAAGAAGTAGCAGCAGCTGTTTCTACTGCAGAGCTAGCAACAAAAGAATTCTCGCTTGTTCAAGCATTTACCGGTGCAGAAGCACCTGAGTTCCGTGTGTTTACAAAAAACAGTATGGCATCAGAGCTTTTAGAGAAAACGGGCTTAACAAATGCTTATGAAGCACCTCAGTTTGAGGCTTATGGCTACTCTACGCTAAACATAGAAGGATTAACAAATCTTGAAGATACAAATTTCATTTATGTCATCCAAGAGGATGATTCTCTCCTGCAAACATTAGAAACAAACCAGGTTTGGCAAGGGCTCAGCTTTGTAAAAACTGATCAATTGTATTCTTTAGGCGGAGATGCATGGTTGTTCGGCGGTCCCCTTTCAGCTTTAACAGTATTAGATCGTTTAGCTGGCTCTTTTAGCAAGTAAGGGCTCAGGTTATGAAAAAAACGAGTTATTTTATTCTTTCTATAATGATTTTGCTGGTACTATCAGTCATTCACCTTATTCAAGGTCAGGCTGATTACACCGTTTCACAGCTTCTAACAGAGATCTGGGCTCCCGGCCGTATACAAGATGTGGTGTTGACGCTGCGGCTGCCGCGTCTCGTTATAGGGATTATTGGAGGCATGGCGCTTGCAGTTGCAGGTGCCATGCTTCAAACACTTACAAGAAATCCTCTTGCCTCGGCAAGTACGCTCGGTATCAATGCCGGTGCATTTTTCTTTATTGTGCTATCTGCTGTATTCTTCCCATCTCTATTAAGCGAGTTTCGCCTTGGCATCGCCTTATGTGGAGCTGTTCTTTCCGCTCTGATGATTCTATTATTAGCTGGCAGACAAATGGAGCCTGTTCGCGTAGCGTTAACTGGCATGATTATCACCTTGTTCTTTTCTTCCTTAACCGGCACCCTTCAGCTTCTCTATGAGAATGAAACAGGAGGCTTATTTTTATGGGGGTCAGGTACACTTGTTCAGCTCGATTGGTCTGGTGTGCAATTTGCTTGGCCAGTCATTACAATATTTTTGGTCATTGCGCTGCTTTTAGCAAAACAGTTGGATTTATTCCAGCTAGGTGAGGACTTGGCCACATCTTTAGGTCAAAATGTGCCCCTCATGAAATTGGTCTCATGGATAGTGGCAATTGTATTAGCAAGTACTGTCGTTAGTGTTGTAGGGCCAATTGGTTTTATTGGATTAATGGCTCCCCATTTAGTAAAGCTTTTAGGCGTGAAAAAGCATGGCCTTTTGTTCACCTTTTCCATGGTCTGGGGCGCTATTTTACTTGTAGGAGCCGATGTTGCAGGACGTTTTATTAGTCCTCATTCTGAAATTCCGGTCGGCGCATTAACTGCTTTAGTCGGTGCTCCATGCTTATTGTATTTAGCATGGAAAAAGGCACAATTCATGTCAAATGGACAATCAAAGCTGGGTAACACTGCAGCTCCCATCAAACTTCCCCTTAGCTTATTAGCTGTAGGTGTTCTCTTCATTGCTTTGTCATTCATGGCTATTGCTTATAATGGAGATACATGGATATTGGACTGGTCTTCCTTTGTCATCACTGAATTCCGTATGCCTCGTGTATTAACAGCCGCTTTGGTCGGTGTGTTGCTTGCCATCAGCGGTCTATTATTACAGGGAATATTACGTAACCCGTTAGCAGATACAAGTGTAATTGGCTTAACTTCTCTTGGCGGAGCAGGAGGGATGATTTTTCTTGTAGTTCTTCCATCTGTAAGCCTTGCCCTTTTACCAATCGGGATCGCAATGGGGACAATTTTTGCCTTTGGTGTTATCTACTTAATGGCAAGAAAAACCAAGTTCAACCCTGTTCTTGTGGCATTGATCGGTATCGGTCTATCTGCATTTGGCTCATCAATTATTCAAGTACTAACCATTAAAGCTAAGCTTACCGTGACTAATGCACTCGTTTTTTTATCCGGGTCTACCTACGCAACAAATTGGTCAGATTTCAAGCTAGTACTTCTTGTAGTCATCCTGGTAGCCGCCCCTTCTATATTGCTTAGTCGTTATATAGATATGCTGCAATTTGGAGAAGATACGGCTCAAAGTATGGGTGTGAATTTATCAAAGATTCGAATCATTACATTACTATTTGTAGTAATCTTAACTACATTTACGATTACAGTTGTTGGGGTCATCGGTTTTATTGGCCTTGTCGCACCGCATATTGCCCGACGCATCGTTGGCAATAAAACAAGAGCAGTATGGCTATTAGCAAGTATGATAGGTGCCTTTTTACTTGTCCTTGCTGACTTTATAGGCAGAACAATCATCATGCCGAGTGAAGTACCAAGCGGGCTTGTCGTTTCTCTTATCGGCGCCCCTTATCTACTGTACTTAATGTATAAGATGAAGTATTAAAGTTTACGAGATACTTACTATAAACAATTTATTATACTGATAAATACTTGTTATCAGCTGTACTATAAGGAAGACATTTTCTCTAGAATCGGTTGTTATAACCTATTTCTATCAAAGAAAAGTCTTCCTTTTTCATGGGAACTTTTAATTGATTAAATATATTTATATCCTTCTCAAGAAACTTATTTCTTGCCAATATAAAAGTACTTTTCTGAATGAATTCCTTACTTTTGAAAAGTAAATCCACCTCAATACAGGATAATAGATATAGCTTTCAATCTTTTCATACTAGCAATAAAACATTATTAACATTTCCATATTTTTCACTATATTCTTTTTGATATAAATAGAGTAATATCTTCCTGTACAAGATATTTCGATGAAGAGAGGTTACATGATTGAAGGCAGTTCGTATTTTATTGGCTTTACTTTTGACGTTTGGATTTTTGGCAGCAACACCTGCTTTAGCAGCAGAAAAAACAATGGATGATTATTTTATTGATGATGTAAGCTATAATCACGGAGCATATGAAGAGCTAGAACGTTTCTTATATGCTGATATTATAGATGGCTATAAAGAAACAGCGATTTATGAAGAAGATGGAGAAGAATATGAATATACATCTGTTCTTTTAAAACCAGAAAACAGTATCACGCGTGCCCAATTTACAAAAATTTTAGTTAACGCGATGAATTTAACATCTGGAGAGATCCAAAAATCATTCCCTGATGTAAAACCTTCCCATTGGTATTATGATTATGTACAGATTGCCAGCAGCAGAGGGGTTATTACTGGGAAAGTAGATGGCACGTTTAAACCGAATGATAAAATCACGCGTGCTCAAATGGCTGTTATGATTTATCGTGCATTCAATCCTACTGTAGATTTTTCAGCACTAGGAAAAACGTTCAAGGATGTAACACAACGTAACTTTGCTTATGAAGCTGTTGTTAAAACTGCAGGGGTTGGCATCATTAAAGGGTATGGAGATACTTTCAAACCGAATGATTTTGCGAAACGTTCTCAAGCTGTATTGATGATTGACCGTGCATTACATCAAGAGCCTGGTACTGCTGAAGATGAAGCGGCAGTCATTCAAACGGTGAACCGTAACGTCACAGAAGAGTTCCTGTACTCTGAGCAGCAAAACACTGAAGCGCTAGAAGCCCTTTACCATGACACAACAATGGGTTACTATCTAGCTTACTCACTTGATAACCTTAGTCTATTAACTGATCCTGAGTATAGTGATGAATCCATTACGATGAAAAAAATAGGTGAGCATTCAAGCAGTATCGTTTCTTTAAATAAACGTTTTGCAGAAGTGAAAGTAGACAATCTGAAGGTTCAAGTTGCCATGAGTGAACCAGATATGAATTTTGAAATGACAATTGATCTATCGGGAACTGCCTATCTAAAGAAAACAGAAGGCGGAACGTGGAAAATTTATAATATTGTCTATGATGAAGATGACTATGAAAATATGTTAGATACAGCTATGGCTGATTATTAACTAAAAAATTCCGATCTCTCGAGAGATCGGAATTTTTTTAGGTTTTATATATTTAAAAAAGCTGCAATATAAAGAGCCTTAGTGACCACTAGTAAGCTGTCTATACTGTTTGCACTCTTTCCTTGAATATTTGAACATTATTTCTTCCCGTGTTCTTTGCGGCATAAAGGGCATGATCGGCCTCTCTGATTGCCATTTTCATTGCTTCTTTTTGCTTAGGCTGCGTAAATTCAATCTGCGAAATTCCAAAGCTGGATGTAACATAAATCGTTTTATCATCAAAATTTGTCATGTTTTTCGAAATTCTATCCCTAATTGTATTGGCTATGTCAAAGGCTTTCTTCATATCCTTCCCTGGTAAAAGAATGACAAATTCTTCCCCGCCATACCGCCCAATTATATCTTGCGGGCCTAAACTGTTCTTAGCCAAATTGGCGATATTGGTCAGCACGATATCCCCTGCTTCATGTCCGTATGTGTCATTAATATGCTTAAAATGATCGATATCAAACATGATCAAGGAAGCATGCTCTTCTTGTTGCATGATGGCTGCCAATTTATTTACCGATTGCTCCATAAAGTGCGTTCTATTGTAAATTTGCGTTAATCCGTCATAACTTGCAAGCTGATAAAGCTTCTTCTGCATTTCTACTTTTTCCGTTATATTAACAAACGTAATAATAGTACCTACATTGCTGCTTTTCCTCTTTAAAACTGGCGAAAAACGAACTTGGTAATATATGTGAAGGGAGTTTTCCACACGTTCATAGTCACTCTCCTCCCCACGACGAATTACCTCAGCAAGCTCTTTATCTTCCCCTAGGATATCTTCTATTTGCTTGCCTATGGAAAACGAGTTTAACATTGGCATCACCTGTAGAATCGCCTTATTGTAATCAACGATGGCCCCATGCTGGTTTAAAACGACAATTCCTTCCAGCATACTTTCGAATACATTTTCCCTTGCTATAGGCACTACATTAAACATTTGAAGTGAAAATAGCGCTACCCCGTGAAGAATGAAGGATGCACTCATAGAAACCGGGCCCAGGTCAATTCCGTAAGGACTTAGATTGTTTAAATAAAAGTGATTGGCAACGATGGGTACAAGTAATCCTGCAACCATCGTTAGGATTTGCAGCTTAAACCGAAATAACGATTTATTTAACTGCAGCAGTAAGATCATCATACTCATCGAAAAACATAAAAAAAGATAAAGAGAATGAACGTAAAAAAAGGGCCCATATTCTAAATCTACAACCGGAAAAGGGGTGTCCTTTCGAAGTTCAACAGTTAAATAATAGAGATGATGAAGCTCATTCGTATGGTGAGTAAATACGGTGATCATTGGAATACCAAACAAAACATATAGGAATGGCTTTCTCATTTTATGTCCTGCATACTCAAAGCACATCAATAAAATAAAAGCCGGCAGAAAAGGCATCACCAAATACTCGATTCCTAACCAAAATTTAATTTCTTTCAATGTATTACTTGTTAATTCAAAAACATAAGAAAAAGAAAAGACAGCCGACAGCAACGTAACAATCGTATACTGGCTGGCACCTGGCGCATTTGTTAGTTTTACATATGAAAAAAGGCATAAAATGAGGCTTAACACCCCTGCAACGACAATCATTAGAACATATACAAGCAACTCTTCAGCCATGAATTTCTCCAATATTAATAAAAGCAATTTCCTACTATTATATAATTCTTTTTCAAATAATGACTAGTAAGCAATACTCAATATTCTCTCATAGGGAATGCCAAGGCTTATCGATTTAACCCTGTCCACTATTTACGACAATAAAAAGCGGCATGAAATGAACACTCCACACCGCCGCTAAGTTTATTATCTATTTCTTTCTGCCCCGAAAGACAATTTTCCAAGCTGCAAAATTCAGGATGGCCAGCACCACCAAGTAAATGATCGAACCATACATGATTTTTGAAGCCATGAAATAATGAATACCAGCCATTATAGCAGCAATTATCATAAAGATGAATACTTTCCAGCTCTGCGCATCCCCGATTTCATTATTCGGCTTGGTAAAGGGAACGTTACTTCCAAAGCCTATATAGCAAATGATTGTGTACAAGCAGCTGGCAAATAAAACAGCAGCTAAATCGGGTAGGATTCTTGTTCCATACATAAAGCAAAAGATAATGCTTAAAACGGTATAGAGAGGAATATATAACTTGAGTAAAAAGGCTTTTAAACTTCCTTTTTTTAAATCTGTATAATCTGTGAGCGGGAATACCTGATAGATCCAAGCCGCTTTATACTTCGCTGAATGACTAAGCATTAACACAGCGGTCGGAATAATCAGCATGCTGAAATAAATATTTATATACCCCATGCTCACGGAAAAATCTATATCATCTATTCTCATACTATTAAAAATAAAAATAAAAGGCGCGATAAAGGCAAATCCTAAAGAAGGGTAGACCTTCAATTTAAAATCCCGCTCTTGCTTCATCATAAGAGAAGAGAAACGGTAGAAGGCTCTTTCCTCGCTTGTTCGGCAAATTAAGTTCAATAGCATTTCCTTCAGACGAGACCGTTTTTCCCGCTTTGACTTACTTGTGCTTAGCAGCTTTTGCAGGTTGCGTTCAAATGCTGGAATCAGCTTTATATAAAGCCATATAGAGATAATAGGCATGATAATGGCAAGCATGCTGAAGATGATTGTGGATAAGGCCCCGTCTCCATTTAGCAGCAGTTCATACGGAGCAGCAAACCACATGGGAATAAGAAATATACTCCACCAATGAAACTCCACTGCCATAGTGAAATCAACTAATTCAAAAGAGCGGATTAAGACTTGATAGCCGACCATTAAAAATAATGACAACCCTATCTGCACATAATTGATTGCATCTTTTAGCTTTTCTCCGTCAAAAAAACGCAGAATAGCGATATATAGCAGTGCTGTAAGAACAACGATGAAAATATTGATCAATATTAATTCAACAATTGTTATAAGGAAGAATAAAATCCCCTGTCTAAACAGCCCGATAACAAGCGGAATAGCCGTTAACGCAATCGTTAAATAAGTTAAATAAATAAGAATATGCATGAACTTCGCAGCATTCACTGTTCTTGGATCAATAGGTTTCGTTGAAAGAATGCTTTTATCTCTTACATCTAATAAGACAGTGGAAAAATCAGAAATCATCGTTGTCATAATCATAAAAATAAGAACCGCATACGTAATACTCATTTGGAACAGATAGTTTTCACCAAATCCCATAAAAGGAATAAATATAAGACTAATCAACACGTAAAACCATAAAGACTTAATATAGCCGTACTTTTGATCTTCATTTTTCTTTCCTGCTGACTGGTTATAAAAAGTAGGAACCCTGCGCTCATCCATTGTCAGCTTAACCTGAAGAATTTTCCTCATGAGTCCATAATCGATGCCTATTTTACTATAAAGAAACCGAATCTTATCCAGCAGCTGTAGTATTTTAAAATCTTCCATCATTCCACCTCTTGAACAACAGCGACAAACTGTTCACCGATTTCCTTGTAATTATGGAAGTCTGTCAATTGGTTGAAAATGGCCTCCAATGTTCCCCCTGTGCTGGCTGCCTGCAGCTGTTCAAACGTTCCGTCCGCTGCTACCTTCCCGTCGTGCAATAAAATAATACGGCTGCTGATTTTCTCCACAACATCCATCAGGTGAGAGGAATAAAAGATTGTCTTTCCCTGCGCAGCGAGCTGTGCCAATATCTCTTTAAAAATCATGACACTGTTTGCGTCTAAACCATTAATCGGTTCATCTAAAAATAAAATGTCCGGATTATGTAAAAGGCTGGAGATAATTAACAGCTTTTGGCGCATCCCTTTCGAATAGGAAGAAATCCGCGCATGATATGCTTCCCCTACACCAAACAGTTCCATTAAGGCTTGCGATTTATTTGCAGCTATATCCAGATCCAGACCGTAAAGCTGTCCGATAAAAGTTAAATATTCGTAGCCGGTAAGGTTATCATATACATCTGCTATTTCCGGTACATAGCCAATTCTTCGTTTATATTCAATGCTGTCCTGCTGAATATTTTCTCCGAATAGCCTCACCTCTCCGCCATAATCCCTTTCCATTCCTAAAATGATTTTGATCGTTGTACTTTTACCAGCACCATTCGGCCCGATATAGCCGATGATTTCTCCCCGTGTAACACTTAGGTTAACGCCTTTTAATATTTCCTTATTCCCATAGCTTTTCGTCAAATTCGCTATCATTAACACTTCCTGCTCATTCATGTTAGCTCCCCCCAAGTTCCTATCTATCTCTTATACGTACAGAAAATATAAACGTTCCAATTTTAACATAAATAACCAGTATCGTTTTTCTTATGAAAGAAATCTAGCAATCACTTTCTAAAAGTGCCTTTCTCTCTATTAATGCTTCTCTTATTTTCTAATAAAAATAGCCAGTTCATGACGAACTGGCTCTAGGTTTTTCTTATTGATAAAACGGTTCTACTTCATACCCGTTTTGCTCTAAATGATAGCGAATATTTTTATCGACTGTGAAGTGGCCCGCACCAACGACTACAAAGTACGTCCCTTCTTCCTCTTCAAGCACATTCATGATTTTCTTTGCCATTTGTTCATCGCGTTCACCAAATAACATTTGATTGAACTCTGACAGATCTCCTGCCTGCGATACGTAGCTTTTTGTAAATGCTTCTGCATCTCCCTGCTTCCAGCTTGTAAACCATTCCTGCATAATGTCATGTTCATTTTCTTCAGAAGGCTGAAGAATGCTATCTAATACATCAACTAAAGACTGCTCTTGTGCTTCTGGTGATAATGCTTCAAACATATCAACCTGTGCTTTTGTTCCCTCTAATTCAATTACGGGCTTTTCTTGCAGCAAAGCATTTACCAAGAAGTAATTATCAATGCCAAGCATCGCCATTTCTTCTGGTGCCATCTCAAAAGAACCTTCCATTCCCAATAACGATAACGTGCTCGACAACATCCAAGGCTTTTGCAGCTCCAGCTGTTCCATCGGCAGCTCATACAGCTTTGCTACTTGTTCCAGCTTTGCATATGTTTCCGGCGCAACCGCATCTTTGACCGTTAAGCCATCTTTATACATTGCCTTTTCTGTATAGTATTCAAGCCCTTCCGTATCCAGAACATTTGCCTCCACTAACAGTGCATCCGACTCGTCGAACGCTGCCACAAGTTTTTCATTGAACGGATATAAATCAGGCGTCCCTACGTGAATGGAGCCGAGTAAATACACTTGTGTATCTTCATCTTCCACTACCCAGGCCAGTCCCTTTGCCCCTTGCTGTGCAAGCGCATATGTATCTTTAACGAATCGAACAGCCAGTAAAACAGCTTGTTGCGTCGTAGCCTTTTTCTCTAACTGCAATCCGTTTGAAGATCCTTGTAATATGTTGCGCTCTTGCATATATTTGATGGCATCTGAACCAACCGGTAAATCATATTGTGCCGCAATATTATAAAGGCGCTTTACAATATCGCCGCGTGTGTTGTCGTTTTTCACACTCACGGGCTTATACTGTTTATTTTCCGCCAAGCCTAGTGAAGCAATTTTCTTTTCTGTTAATGCCAGTAGCTCGTTCACTTTCTCAACTGGGATTTCGTTTTTGAATCCATCATAATACCATTCCACTGGATAGATTCCATATTTTTCACCCTCGTTTAATGTTCCAATAGCCCATTCGCTAATTGACGGTGTTAATTGCGATGGCTCTTCTGCTCGGATTGCTGGAGCAATTGTTGTCAGCATGAGTGTTGTACCAAGCAGTACGGCACCTGTACGTTTCCATATGTTTTTCATTCTGCACTCTCCTTCTTGTATTTCGATTTGAAGCTTATTATTTTACCGATTACGCTTTTTCTTCTCACACCTCTTTGTTTGGAAAACAAGGAGGATACAGTTCTCATTCATCATTAAAAGGTAAAATATAACTCAAAAAGTATAACATATCCAATTGGTAATATGTATCGTATTGCAAAAAATTACCGTTTATTGTAACCCGATCTATAAAATATCCAGGCTATTCTTTCACAAAGAAGGCGAAATAGATTATACTGGACTAACTACTATCTTAAAAAGGAGGAATTTTCCATGACTGAGAAGCATCAGCCGGAAGCACCGAAGAAAAAAATGAGCCTGCAGGACGCTGTGAAACAGCAGCTTGAAAACAAAAAGAATAAGTCTTCTGCGGGCAACGGTAAAATGAAGGCAGACCTTTCACCTCAAAAAATGAAAAGCCAGCAAACGAAAAAAACAAGCAATACGCGCAGAAAAATGGGTGTGTAATGGACGGACAAAATCGAAAGAACATAGTACCAGGTACAACTGTGGATATTGTTTTAAAAAAAGACCAAAGAACAGGCAAGCTGACAAGAGGCGTTGTGAAAGATATCCTTACGAAGTCGGGTACTCATCCTCACGGCATTAAAGTAAGGCTGACAGATGGACAGATTGGACGAGTAAAGGAAATTCACGCTGAATAGAGGTCAAAAAAGAAGTACCAGCAGCGGTGCTTCTTTTACTTTTGCTGATTACTTGGAAGGAATCGATATATTCAATTGAAATCCGTAAAAAAATCCGTACGGTGAAGATAGTATATTTTTAAGAAGGGGCAGTTACATATGACAGAACAAAACAACTGGAAACATAACGCATATAATCGGAAATTCATCGCTTCCTTTAGCGGAGGAAAAGATAGTGTGCTTGCCTTGTATAAGGCAAAGCTAGCCGGTGAAGCTGTCGGGTTGATTGTGATGCTTGAAGAAGAAGGAAAACGCTCCCGCTCTCATGGCATGCCGCCTGAATTGATTCAAGCTCAGGCAAAATCCATTGGGCTTCCTGTCTACACAGCCTCTTCTAGCTGGTCTGACTATGAACAGACATTTATAGGGCTTTTAGAGAAGGCAAAGCTAGCTGGTGCAGAAGTGTTAGTTACAGGCGATTTAGATATGCCTGAGCACGGCTGCTGGCATGAGGAAGTAACGAAAAAAGCGGGACTGCAGCTTTGTATGCCTTTATGGGAAGAGAATCATCATGAGGTTGTTGAAGAGTTTATGAATTTAGGCTTCACAACAATGATTGTGACTGTTAATTTAACGTTAGGTATGCGAATCGATGACTTAGGAAAAGTATTAACACCCGACTACATAAAAGAGCTGGAAGCACGTGGCATTGACCCTTGTGGAGAAGGCGGCGAGTTTCATACAACGGTCATTAACGGACCGCTCTTTACTTCACCAATTCACGTACAATCTTTAGACATCATTCAAGATGGCGATTATGCCTTCCTTCCGTTAGTGCTTGAAGATGATTCTAAACAAAAATAAAAATACTACTGAATAGTGAATTATTTAAATGTAACTCTCAGGCTGGGTAAAACCTTACTTTAAAAACTAGCTGTAACAACGTAAAGACAAAGTCAAAAATGACTTTGTCTTCACTCTCACTCTATTTGAGGGTTAGTTCGTCCTTCATACTTCCAACTCATCATTATCATAAAGACCTGCCGTTATTTTTTCTTATGCTTCAATTGTAACTCCCGGCGAAGCTTTACCTGCTCATGAAGATCCTTTTCTTCATCGGTTTCAAGAACAACCTGGGGTACCGGGCTCGGCTTCCCGTTTTCGTCTACAGCGACCATCGTTACGAATGACTGCGTCGTTAATGTCCTTTCACCTGTTTTAACCTGGAAAGAAGTGACGCGAACAAACACTGTAATCGATGTTCTGCCTGTATAAACGACGATGCTTTCTAATTCCAAAACATCACCTACCCGAGCTGGTGATAAAAAATCAACAGAGTCTATGGATACTGTGACCGTATTACGACCTGCATGCTTCATAGAAGTGATAGCTGCCACTTCATCGATATACGCAAGCACTTTCCCGCCAAAAATTGTCCCATGATGATTCGTATCAGGGGGTAAAATCAAATGTGATTGAATCGTCTTAGAATGCTGAACTGTTTTCATAGTTCCTCCTGTTTGCTTCGTATTGTGGCTGGCACTAATTTATTCTTTTTCTCGCTCTGATATTTACCCAAAACATTACTTTCTAATCGTTTAGCTTTCCGAACTTCCAGTCTACCCTCTTTTAATTGTTTTTCATCATACCCCATCAAATGCGGTGACATACATTCTTGCTCTTGCTAAATACCATAAAAAAAAGCATCTTTCTTTGTGAAAGATGCTTCAGGCTATTGAAAAATTAAGTTGCACCGATTATGTAATCGTCATACATTTTTCGGATTTTTTCTGGCACGGGCATATCTATTTCTTTCAATTTTGCCTGTATGTATTTAAAATGCTCTACGCTCTTTTGTTTATTGTTTTTTTTAATTAAAAAATCTAACAATAAAAGCATGTACTGTT
Source organism: Lysinibacillus canaveralius (assembly GCF_047301505.1). Taxonomy (NCBI): domain Bacteria; kingdom Bacillati; phylum Bacillota; class Bacilli; order Caryophanales; family Bacillaceae; genus Lysinibacillus; species Lysinibacillus canaveralius. The sequence continues at coordinate 4,235,609 of NZ_CP154840.1, forward strand.
CATTAAACTCATCCAGCTCCAGCAGCTTTTGCAGGCAGTTATATTTTAATAAAGGATTACTTGCAGGATGATTGGCAATATACTTTTCCAGGACGTGTAAAACGCTCTGCTTCAAGCGCAGCCTTATTTGGATTGCCCAAGGGTACTCCTCTTCTGCTAGAAAGTCACCTTCATAGCAATTTAATAACCGCTGGATTGATGTTTCATCATGCTCTTCCTGAAGTAATAATTCATTGAGTTCAGTAAAATCGCTATTAATTTCTATATTTAATTGGTAGTGATTATTCATTAACTGTATCGGATCTTTCATACTATTTTCCTTAAGAAGTTTTCTTAATTGATAAATCGTTGTATGTAAGTTACTTGCTGCCTTCTCAAACTCTAGATCCGGCCATAACTCCTCTATTATAACGACATTTAGCATGGGCTTTTTTTGGTGAAGCCATAAATATAAAAAAAGTTCCCTGACCTTTCTTGTACGCCATTTTACTACTTCATGTTGAACATCGAGTAAATAAAAGCTGCCTAATGTATGAGCGTATAAGAGGTTTTCTTTCTTTTGTTTAGGTGCTTCTAATAATATTTTTTGCTGTGCTTTTGCCAAGGCTTTCATGAGCCTTTTTTCATGAACTGGCTTTAACAAATAATCCGTTGCTTCCACTTCAAATGCATCTACCGCAAATTGAGCATGTGCTGTCACAAATATAATCTGTAAGGATGGTCGGTTTTTTGATAACTCTTTTGCTACTTGTAAACCGTGCATATCAATCATTTCAAAATCCAAGAAAATTAAATCTACCTGTTCTTTTTCAAGAAAGATAAGGGCATCTGACGCATTCGTAAATGCCCCCTTAATAGAAATTTGAAATTCTGTCAGTCGCTTTAACATCATACTTAAAACGTCTATAGCCATCTTCTCATCATCAATTATGATGATATTCATGCTCCCCCTCCTCCGGCAATAGTATTAGAACGGTTGTCCCCTTCCCTTCCTTACTATATAAACGCAGACTAGCATTTTTCATCAGTTTGAACTTTTTTAAAGGATTGGTGAATCCAATGCGAGAGCTTTCTTCATTTAATAGCTGCTGAAGTTTTTCTTCTGCTATCCCCGCGCCATTATCATGTATTTTGATACGAACGAATTGTCCCTCCCGCTGAACACTTACTTCAATCGTGCCGCCTTCCTGCTTCTTTGAAATACCATGGAAAACAGCATTTTCTACAAATGGCTGTATCGAAAGCGCAGGAATCATCAGCTTGATCGATTCATCAATATCATATTTAATAGTTAATCGGTCAGCAAAACGCATTTTTTCAATATAAAGATAAGCCTTTACAAGTTCCATCTCTTCTTCAATAGAAACCATGCTGTTCCGATAATGAACATTAAGTTTTGCCCGGAAATATGTAGCTAAGCAGTAAAGTGCCTCTCTTGTGTTATCCATATCCGTATAACTCAATCCAATAATCGTATTAAGAGTATTATAGACAAAGTGAGGTGTTACTTGTGAATACAGATAATTCATTTCAACCTCGATTGCATCTATTGAAGATTGACGGACTGCTAAAAGGGATTCAATGCGTAAAAGCAATTCATCCATAGCAATCGGCTTTTGTAGATAATCATTGGCACCAACCTGCAGTGATAATAATAAATCTGAATGCTTCATAATCGCCGTTAAAACAATAATAGGCAGCTCTAGCATGTCATATTGTTTACGTACTTGCTTACATAATTCATACCCTGACATACCATTCATCATTAAATCAATTAACATACAGTCCACTTGATTATTTTTAATATAGTCTACTGCATCATAACCATTATCAACAGCTATCACTGTATAACCCTTTAAAGCTAATGCATCAGCTAAAACCTTGATATTGACATGGTTATCATCTACGATAAGTATTCTTTTCCCATCGCCTTTATAGATAAGCGGCAGATCAATCCTTACTACCTCTATATTTGGATTTGTAACAATTTGTGTTGATGGCTCATTGCCCACTTGCTCCTCTGTTGCTAGGGGCATTGTAAATGTAAATGTCGTACCTTCCCCCATTGAACTTGTTACATTTATTTGGCCGTTTAATTTTTCTACAATATTTTTAGCAATACTCAAACCTAAACCGAGCCCTTCCTTTTTAGAATGATAATTTACTTGATAAAAAGCATTAAAGATACGATCTAAGTCTTGCGAAGGAATACCCGTGCCTGTATCACTTACTTGAATGACCATATATTCACCTTGAATAGCAGCCCTAACGCTAATTTCTCCAGTTTCTGTATGCTGTATAGCATTGTTCAATAAATTATAGAGGACTTGTTTAAATCGCAGTTCATCTGTAAACATAGCCGGCATTGATAAGTCCACTTCAGAAATTAAACGTACATGACTGTTAGTATTTAGTAAGCTATGAATTTCTGCTACTACATCATTTATGATACTTATCGACACCGCACGTGGTGAAACTCTTATTTCTCGCGTCATTTGATTCGATGAAAATAATAAATCTTCCACTAGATGGCCTAAACGCTGTGAGACATTATGAATTAGAATGACATGTTCCTGCTGGGTACGTTTTAATGGCTCCTGGGCACCTTCCATTAATGATCTGGATAGATTTAAAATACCATTCAAGGGTGTACGTAATTCATGGGCAGTTTTGATTAGGAATTCATCCTTCATTTGGTTGTGTATACGTAATTCATCCGATAACATCTGAATTTTCACGAACGCTTCATTGGACCGGTAATTTAATAATGAAGTAAAACCTACTAACACAAATAAAAACAGGACAAATCCAACGTAATCAATCGGTACTTCTATTAAAAAGTTAACGCTTAGCAAAAACCCGTAACAGCAAACAGCCGCCAAAATTACTAAAATATAACGAGCTTCCTCGAGCCGCTTCAATGTAACACGCATAAGAATCCATACATTATACAAAATTACTGGAGCTGTCACACTTATATAAGCTAACTTCCTCACAGTAGTCATAAGCATAGATGAAGCTCTCTGATTTTGCGTGATGGGATTATAAATACCATAGAGAACGAAAACGATACTTAATAAAGCCATAATGAAATAGATCGTTCTCTTTTTCTGGAATTGCGGGTACATAGAATGAATAAAAAGTGTCAAACACATAATTGCAAGCGGTATTACCCCTATTTGCAAACGGAGCTGATGTACAGGGGGAATGTTAGGGAACAATAGGAAAAATACCTTATGATTCACGAAAGATATATAAAGCCCCAGGAATATTGCGAAAAGACCAAAGAATAGTTCCTCTTTGCTTCTACGATTTTGTGCATACCCCAAAACATAGATTGCCCCCAAAACAATATGTCCAATACTTACAAAAGCCTCAATAAACACTTTCCATCGGTAATGATACTGAATATTTTCCATTGTGCCAAATTCAATAGGGTAAATAATTCCCGCTTGCGGATAATTATGATTAGCTACATGAACAACAATATTCAGCTCTTTATTTTCACTTCGGGCAAATACAGTGTATTTATCATCATTTTCAGAACCATACTCGCTTAGAATCGTACTTGGATTCCCTTTTGCACCTACTTCGACACCATTAATAAAAACGCGATTCGCTTGACGAATTGTTCGAATATATAACCCATATGTGCCATCCACAGGCACTTGAACATTCACATGGTAAGTCCCCACATAAAGCCTTTCTTCATTCTTTTCAACATATTCATGCCAGATTGATGGAACGTCAATGGTCAGCCTTTTGTCTTTATAGTTATCTAGTGACTCCTCTGCCGGGATCAGTACATTTGGATAAAAGGCCCACTTCCCTTCCAACTTAACGGGCTGCTCCAATTGCTCGTTACTAATGCTTACAATTCCATTCTTTACAATTTTAGAGTTTGTATCAGATAAATATCCCCAATTACCATAAAATAATACAACGATAAATAGCATGATAATACCTGCGATGATTAAAGTATTTTTTTTCATTACCATGCCTCCGAATTTTTCAACTATATGATTACTTTTATGGTTTTATCTTATTTCTTTATCCCTTTTATAGCAACGCCCTTTAAAATATTATGGTAAATAGATGAAGAAAACTCGGGAAAGGATTTTTTCTCGAGAAACATTTATTCATCAAAAACACCCCGCGAAGGTTAGTATGTTCCTTTACGGGGCATTCTGAATGGGGCGGCTGCTTGATGCAGCTAAGATTTATTAGTTATTATTCTCTAATAACTAAATTAAGTTTATTATTTTAATTCCGCTGAAATCACTGCATTTTGCGCTTTTGTGTTGGCAGTAATAGTTACACTGCTATTTTCAGCCGTAATAGTGTAATTCGAAAATTCATCTGCAAATGTCTCAGCAATAGCTGCAGCAAGAGTTGAATCTGTTGTTTCACTGTTTAATGTCATTACTTTTTCAACTGCTGCTCCACCTATAGTGATTGCAATCGTTTGGTTGCGTGTAGTTGCTCCCTCCAACTTTATTGCATCCGATATATTAAATGACGCAATTTGCTCAGCTCCAGGCGATGGGATTAAACTTGGTTGAATTATCTCCGCTTTATACGTAGTTCCTGGAAAGTCTATTTTTCTGGATAGCACTGGATCTTTTCCACTTGCCACCTTTTCTTTTACAGTTACAATTGTTTTTGGATTTCTTCCATCATCCACGGAAACATTAACATCATATTTTTCAGTTACCTCTGGAGTTTCAATTTCCTGCAAAACTTGGCCACTTACCCTAGCAACATATACACCACCTACAGCAAATCCTTCTCCATTCGTGGAAAGGTTTATATCAACAGAAAACTCATAAATTCCTTGTTGTGTTACTGTTATAGGCTCTGAGCCGTTTTGGGTAATTTCTACATCAGAAATTTTAAACGCTTCAACTGCGTTTGGTACTGTTAATTCTACTGTACTTTCAACGGTAGAATTGTTGGCAGAATCCTTTAAGTTACTAACCTTCACATTTACTGTATCAGATGCTGTAATGTCATTTTGTAAAGTAATTGTCAGCTTCTTATGATCTTCTGACCACATTCCCAACTCCTGATTGATTTCTTGATCACCAATAAATAATTCACTGAAAGTTACTGGCTCACTAAATGTCAGCTCAACGCTTTCACCCTTAGTAGCTTTTCCATCAGCATCGCCATCTATTAATGTTGCTGAAGTAATTGTCGGAACTTTATTTTCCTTAATAGTTACCTGGATTTCTTTCGCTTTTGTCATCCCATTATGTGTAAGTGTTGCTGTTAATGTGACAACATCATCTTCATCATCATTGCTGCTTCTAGTAACTGTACCATCAGCATTAACTGTAGCACCATCAACTGTATCAGCAACCCATGAAACTGCAACACCATCTACCTCAACTGGTAGATTTAAAGCCTCTGTTACTTCTTCCATGGATGGATTATTAGCTTTAATTAAATTTTCATCAATTTTTGACCAAGCATTATTAAGTGTTGTTACAGTATTAATATCATATTCATACAATTCCTTTATCGTTTCAGGATATGCTTCTTTATCCGATTCGAAGTCAGTTGATACATCAAGCTTATTGTATTTGTCATTATTACCAATACCATAAGCGTTTGAATTTGGTCCAATGACATGAATTTTATTAGTCCCTGTCATTGTTAAACTAGAACCTTGGCCTAAGTAAATACCGTATGATTTAATTATATTTACTACTTCCTCTTCCGCTCCTGCAGCCACTGTACTATTTTCAATATTTACTGTTGCGTTTTCCTTTGTCTGTATGCCAAAAGCATTATACCCATAATTAAGATTGCCATTATTGAGAATTTGCTTTTTAGTTGTTCCTGAAACAGTTGAATTTTTTATATTAATTACTACATTGGCACCATCTGCTCTAATTCCTGAACCATGTTGTCCATTGCTGCCACTGCGTAATAAGGTTGCTAGAATCTTTGAGTTATTGACATCGAGTTCTGCATTACCATTTCGTAACAGAACACCAGCATAGGAATAGCCACCTGTATTAATCTGGTTAATTTCAACTTCATCAAGTTCAACTTTCGCATTTCCCCAAACTAATACCGAACTACGATAGCTTGAATTAGTATAAGCACCTTCTACTCTTAATTTCTCAAGTTTAACCTTTTCATCATTAGCAGAAATTTGTATCCCTTGTAGTACTAGTTGATTTTGTCCATCGATACTGACAGGATACTTAATATCAATATTTGATGTAAGTTCGATTGGTGTAGTAATAGTGCTATCTACTTTTACTGTCTTTACTCTCTTATCTGCTACATATTGATTATTTACACTCTCGATAAATTCATTAGTATTTTTCACACGTAATACAGGTAAAGTGGTAACATTGAGTGTTTCCCCCTTTGTAAAGGTCACTTTTTCTGTTTTTCCATTTTTCGTAACATTTATAGATTTTAATTTAAATGTCCCCGAATCCATGCTGCCGCTATCTATTAAAATATCTTCAGCTGTATATGAGATCTCTACACCGTCTACTTGTTTCCCGTTACGCGAGAAAGTGATTGCCCCTTGGATTTTCCCTGCTGCTTCACTTACAACTACATCGTTTTCCCAAATGAAGTCGCCTGTTAAATCGTTTTGAACAATTTCATAATCATATGGCGCATGCTGTAATTTTACTGTCTTTACTTCGTTTGCTTCGCCATTCATATCTTTTATAGAATCTGCAGCTAAAGTGATATCGGCGTCAAGCTTAAATACACTCGAAAGATCGTCGCCGATCACTTTTACAGTTAATTGTGTTTTATCTTCAGACCACGTTACCTCAATTGGTCCATTTCCAAATGCATGAGGGTTCCCAAAAAATTGTTGAGCAATATCTTCCGGGTTTCCTGTGTATGCAATCGGTTCACTAAACGTAAAGGTGATCGTGTCATTAGCTGATGTATCTCCATCATTATCTAAGTCATTTAGAATGGCGCTAACTAAATATGGCTTCTTCGATTCTAAAATGGTTGTTTCAATTGTTGTTTCTTTTATTGAGACACCATTTGTTGCTGTAACATTTAGCGTGAGTTTATCATTCTCATCATCTGCTGCATCTTGCGTTACGCCGCCTGTGGAAAGATCAATGCTTGCGTTATGGTCGCCCACTTTCGTGACGGACTTCCATTCAAAGCTTGTACCATTTGGACCTGATGTAATTAAGTCAAGAGGTGTAGATACCTGCTCCAAACTTGGATTGTCCTTTTTAATCAGTGATGGGAGTAACGCCGTATCAACTGTTAACTTTAATTCTTCTTCTGTTAATGGCTTACCCTTTTCAGCGATGGCTTTTTTCACTGCTGCTGTGACAGCTGTGACATTTTCCGGGGTAATCCCCTTAATATCAATGCCTTCAAATAGCTTCACTAAATCAGCCGCATCTGGTGCTGGAGTTGCAGTTATTTTCTCTTGTGCTACCTCAACAGGGCGTTTAATTGTATGTGTCATTTTGCCATAGGCATCCACCGTTACAATGATTTGTGCTTCTTTGAAAGATGGCGCATCTTCTTTTACCGAAATAATGGCTGTACCCGGTCCTTTTGATGTGATGTTAATTTTGCCATCCGTTAATGCAGCTGTAGCAACATTTGGATTACTTGATGCAACTGTTGTACCGATCATGCCTACAGCAAGTGGATCCTTATTATCCGCGTCCTCGATATTATTTGCCGTTAGTGTTTGTGATACAAATGGATTGGTAACACCACCAGGATTCCCTCCACCTGTTGATCCACCACCTGTTGAAGGGGGAGTTGTTGGAGGAACTGTTGGCCGATCAACATCCGATATATCCTTTATATTCCCAATACTAGGCTGACCACCATTTGGGAATTTCACAGCCTCTTCTTTTTTTATATTATTAGGCTTAATCAGCGTCCCAATTGTGCTATCATTCGGGACAATTAGCTGACTTCCATATTGTTGCGTTTCTACTACCGGTAAATGTGCCTTATTTTCAAGTGTTACTTTAATTGGCGTTTCGATAGTTAATTCATTTGTTTCTAGTACACCTCTAACAAGTACATCTTGATTACCAATGAAATCTATCGAATTCATTTTGCCGTCAATTTCAATTTCCGACACATTGCTTCCTACTTCAATAGCTGGTGTCGCATGATTTGTAATAATTTTTGTTTTATCACGGTTTACAACGATTTCATTGACATTTGTGTCGGTTAGCTTGATAACCGATTCCTGGTCACGTTTGGCTTCCCCTTCAACAATCAGACGGCCATTCAAATCAAGACCGCTTAGCTCAATGTCCTTTTGATTCCCTTTTTTAATCGTAATATCGCCTGTTATATTTGCATTCACTATCTTGATATAGTCACCAGCAATCGTAATGTTTGCATCAACCTTGCCGCCTGCTAAATCTAATGTCAGTTGTTTATCTGCCGCTCCATCATTAAGTAATTCAAGATTACGAATTCCTACAATCTTTGTACCTATTTTGATGAAATCTAAATTGGCTTCATTTAATACAGCTAGATTCCGTTTATGAAGTAACGGCTGCAACTCTTTCTTAATATAATAGACGTTGCCATCAAGGGTAATTGTATTTTCACTAATGGATGAAATAACGTTTTCATCTGGCCGGCGGTTTTCCCGGTAATCTGTTTTAATTTCTGAACGAATGGCAAAGGCGGCCATATTAGCCCGGGTTACTGTTGAATTTCCACCATACGTTGTTGCCGTTTGGCCTATTGTAATACCTAAATCGAATAATGTCTGAATATACGGCGCTGCCCAATTGTCTTTCTGCGCATCTGTAAATGGTAGAGTAATATCAGCTGCCGGCTCCAGACCATATCCATTTACGAGAATTTTCGCCATTTGATTGCGTGTAATAGGTGAACCAGGCTTAAATGTACCATCCTGATATCCATCAATAATGCCTGCTTCTTTTAATGCTGCTATGTATGGGTAGGCCCAGTCACTCTTCGGAACATCCGTAAACGTATGATTAAATGATTTATTAACATCTAACCCTAAATTAAGCGCTAGAATTTTTGAGGCTTGTGCACGTGTTAATAGCCCTGTTGGTTTGAAAGAACCATCTTTATACCCGCTAACAAAGCCACGCTCAAATAATTCATTCACATATTCATAATAGTCAGAAGATGTTTTAACATCTGTAAAAACTTCCTCGGTTGCACTCGCTTTTATCGAGTCTGGTGCTACAACAGCAATTGCACTCGCTGCCATTGCCGTAGCCATTGCTGTTTTAAATATTTTTTCGTAATGTGCTGTGCTTTTTACCATCTAGTATTTTCTCCTCTTTTGGTCAATTTAGTAAAATCCTTAGATACTTTAACAATGGCCACTAAACAAAATCTGAACAAACCTCTAATCACTTGTGTTAGATACCACTCTCTTTAATATGTTTATATACATTTCTGGTATTTTAAGGTTTTTATAGGAAAATAATATAATTGTTTAGATTTTGTTCAGTATCAAAAATTATAATAAAGCCGGAATTCTAGAAGGGGGTGGAATTTATTATTTGTAGTATTGAAAAGCAGGAAAGATCCAGTTGAATGGGGAGAAATCTTCTATAGGAAACTATCTCCTGTAGTGGAATAAGGTTCATCTGTATCTACAATGACGACAAGTTAATTAAAAGAAAGAGGGAGCAACCGATTGTTTGCAGCATACCTTTCTTAAAATGCTAAAGGATGCAATCGTCGTCAGCAAACAGCATCAGGTATCTCTCTGGACTTAGAAAAGGAGAGAAACATGAAAAAGTTTAATTTAGCAATCATTACATTGCTACTCGTATTCCAAACCATCATATCGCCGATTTCGGTGTTTGCCGACGTAGCCGAGCCTATATCGACACCTCCAACTGAAACTAGTGAAGATGCTGGAACTACGACTGATTCTGGTGATGAAGGTGAACTTTCACCACCGGCTACATCTGAAGAAGGGACAGGAACCGGTTCTGATGACGGTGATGAACCATCGGCACCATCACCCACGGTCCCTGAAGAAGAAGGAAATGACCCTGTTGATACGGGAGACACAGATAGCTCAACCGACAGTCCAGATGATGGGTCTGATCAAACGGAGTCAACAATAACTCCTGAGGCAGCAGCATTACCTCCTGTCGATTTATCTGATTCGGTACGATTAGATGTATTCGAATTAAAAATTAATGGTAGCGATGTAGTACCCCCGACATTTGAAAAGGAATTAGAACAAAGTCAGCAAGCACAAGGAAAGTTTGTATTTAAGGCTGATTTATCAGGGGATGTGAAAGCTGGGGATTTTTTCACCTATTCACTACCGGCTTCGTTAATTGATTTTAATAATGCATTTAATGGGCAAAAAGATTCGACTCCTAGATCCCCAGCATTTAGTTGGAGTACTGTCGGAAACTTAGTAACAGTCACGCTAATGGAAGATCCCTCTCCTGATATTGCGGGCTCTACCGATGTTGGATTTGAAATGAACTTTACATCAGGTTTCAACCTTTATGGCAATAGTTTAGAGCAGGACTTAGAAATTCCAAAAGCTGGTGGCGGAACGGACAATGTGAAGCTTACATTCCTGCCATCTTCCAGCGGGGAGAAGATGGTTTCTAAAGAAAGTAAAGGTGTAACAATCAGGAATGGTGAGCGTATTATTGATTGGGAAGTATGGATTAATAGAGCAGGTAAAAATCTTACGGGCGCAAAAGTGCAAGATACACCAGGTGCTGGACATGAAGTTGTGCCAGGTTCTGTTACGTATGAGACGTATGAAGTAGGCTTAAATGGTGTAGCAGCAACCGCTATAGATACACAATCTGATCAAAACTTCGAAGATATTACTCTCAACGGTAAAAATGCGTACAAAATCACATATCAGACAAAAGTTAACTTACCAATTGCTGAGCAGGAAGGGCAAAAAACCTTTACGAATACCCTCACATTAATTGACCCTGCTTATGGATCCTCGGATAGTAAAACAGCAACTACTATGTACGGCAAGGCATTAGAAAAAAGCAAGGACAGCTCAAAAACAAGCAATAACTATGTATCCTCATGGGAAGTCCGCTACAACTATAATCAGGCTGCTATTGACCAAGCAGATGCTTGGATAGAGGACACGCTGCCGACTGGGCATGTCATTGATACATCTACTATTAAAGTATATGAAATGACGGTGAATGATACGGGTACGGCAACTGGCGCTGGTACCGAAGTGAATGCGGGAAATTATACTGTTGATGATACAGCGACTGGCTTTAAATTAACTTTTACTAACGATATTACTAAAGCATATCGCATCACATATGATGCAAAGCTGCCGGCTGATTTTTACAGTAACTCCTCTTCAGAGACAATGACAAATTCTGTTATCAGCGGCACTGTATCAACCGCTAAAACAGCAACACACACACTGACAGAAGGCATCTTATCAAAATCCCGAACAGTGGACACAGATAAAAAAGAGATTACATGGTCAATTACTGTAAAAGCAGACAATGGGACGAGTACTGGAACAGATATTAAAGGTTTAACAATTGCTGATACATTTACAGAAGGATCTTACAATGCGCCGCATAAATTAGTGGATGCAAATAATGACGGTACAATAGATGCTGCTGATATCAATGTAGCGAATATGACAGGGCAGACTATTTCTATTGATGCTAATGGCTTTACGCTTACTGGTGGTGTAGTGGCAAAAGGACAAACAGCGGTTATTACCTATAAGACAGCTTACGAAATCCTGCCGGATGGCTCAATCTATGAGCAAGGCTACGGTAATACAGCAGCAGCCAGCTGGACGACTGATAAACCATATTCTATTACGAAAACAGCCCACTATCGACCAGAAAGTAACTCCGTTAATAATGGACGAAAACAAGGGGCATACGATTACATTGAACAAGTTTTCAACTGGAATATTAAGGTCAATATTAACAAGCAAAATATTAATAATGCCGTCTTAGAAGATACAATTGGAGAAGGCCATGAAATCGTGCCGGGTACCTTCGAGATAAAAGAATTCACATTAACTACACCAAATGATGATGAAATCGGGACTGAAGGTGCTGTTTTAGATTCTAGTTTGTACACATTAACTACTGCACCAGATAATAAAAGCTTTACTGTTACGTTTGCAGGTGATTTAGGGGCTGCAAACAATAAAGTATATATTGTTAAATATCAAACAAAGGATTCTGACAACATCGTTGGGATTGAATCTACTACGAAAGCTGAGAAGAATAAACCGTATACTAACACGGCAATCTTTACAACAAATGTAGGTGGAAGCCCGAGAGTTTACAATTTACCTGCCACATCTGTGACACCAAGCTATACAAACGAATTAATTACAAAAGGTGCTCCAGGCAGTAATTCCACTACAGAAAGATTAACGTGGACGCTGAATATCAATCGTTCACTTTCTACACTGGGGGCTGCTAAAGTCAGCGATGTACCTTCAGAAAATCAATTATTATTAAAAGACACTATTAAAGTAAAAAAATATGCTGTGAATGCAAATACTGGTCCATCTGTTCCTGGTGAAGCATGGGTAGATCCCGCTGATTTAAACTTTACCGTAACGTTCCCAGCAACAGGTGGATTTGAAATCGACTTTGGGGAGTTGAACAAAGAGGGTTATCAAATCCAATATCAAACATTAGTGCTTGGTAAAGCGGGTGACCCTTATAATAACGAAGCTAAAATTGACTTCGATTTTGCAACTGCTGATAATCAGGAAACAGAAGCAAAATATAACGGCAAGTTTAGCTTTAGTGCATCAGATGCAGATTTCTCGTTAACAAAAGGAAATATGAAATTTAATAAGGTTGGCCTAAATACGTTAACGGCTGCTAAACAACCATTAGCAAATGTAGAATTTGAATTAGTCAAAATGGTAAAGGGAACACCTTACATTGTAGCAACAGCGACATCTGACACAGATGGCAATGTAATATTCGAGGACGTTAATTATGCGAACTATCTTGTGAGAGAAAAAGCTGCACCGACAGGCTATGAACTAATGGCAAACTATGCAATTAAGTTAGATGCAACGACTGATACAAAGTTGGATGCCAATACTGCTAAAGTTATTGAACTTGTGAATAATGAACAAGTTGATACGGCAAACGCCTGCCCGAATTTCACATTAACAGTGAAAGACATTGACGGCAATGCAGTCGCTAATACAGCAATTAAATTAGTGGATAGCAACGGTGTCCAAAAATACACAGGCACGACAAATGCTTCAGGGAAAGTATCAGACATTAAACGTCCAGGTGCAAATGGTCCAGGTACATCGGTTCAAGCTGGTGAGTATACAGTGACGGATGCCGGTGGTAACAAATTAGGTACTGTCATCGTGAAATACGGCCAAAATGAATGTCATGGTGAAATTCAGCCAGCAAATTCTTGTTCAGTATTTACTATTATTGTGAAGGATGAGAATAAGAATCCACGGCCAAATGTGACAGTGACGGTGAAAAATGCAAGCAATACTGATATTGCTACAGGAAAAACAGACAATGATGGTGTGTTTATGATGACAACACCACCTCCAGCAGGTACGTATAAACTTTACGAAGGTACCATTTTCTTAGGGACTGTAACTGTAACCTACCAAAATGGAAATTGTCATGCTGAAATTATACAGGCACCAACATGTGAAGTATTCACGTTAACTGTGAAGAATGTAGATGGTAAGCCAAATCAAGGCGTGATGGTAGAACTTAAGGACAAGAACAATCCAGCTGTTGCTGTTCCACAACCTAATGGTATAACTGATGCAGATGGTAAGGTAACAATTACGAATCTTCCACCAGGTGAATATGAAGTACATGAAAACAATGAGATAATCGGAGAATTCATAGTTGGTACAGACTGTGAAGCAACGGTTCAGCCGTTACCAGCATGTTCGATATTCACACTGACAGTGAAAGATGAAGATGGTATTTTACCAGAAGGAACAGAAGTAACGATTACGAACACAGACACAGCTAGTTCATTTAAGGAAACAGTTGGAGAAAATGGTGAAGTGGCATTCTCATCAACAACACCTTCAGGAAAGTACGAAGTTAGAGTTACAGCATCCGGGAAACTCCTTGGTGAATTTGATGTAACCTATGCAGGTCCATGTGCTGATATAGTTGAAAAACCGCGGGCATGCGATATTTTCACAATCATTGTAAAAGATTCAGACGGCAGCTTGAAAGAAAATACAAAGGTAATCATCGAAGACAGCAACGGAAATGTTGTGACAACTACTGGTCAAACAGATGCACATGGCGAAATTCTTTTACCACAAAACCAAGAACCAGGTATGTACACTGTTTATGAAGTAACAAATAGTGAAACAAAAGGTGACAGGATTGGAGAAGTGAAAGTTACTTATACAGATAACTGTAAAAGCGAAGTTCAGAAAAATGCTTGTCCAATTTATACTTTAACGGTAAATGACAACAACTTAAAACCAGTTGGTGCAAATGTTAAAGTAACGATTCAAGATCAGGCTGGAGAAGTTGTTACATCCGGCTTAACAAATACAGAAGGTAAAATTGTATTTGAAGATAAGATGAAGCTTCAGCAGGGACAAAATTATGCAGTATATAACGAAGCAGGTATTAAATTAGGTGATATTACAGTAAGCTATGTGGATAATGTTTGCGGCGCAGTCGTGCAAATTCCATATAATGCCTGCCCAATCTTCACCCTAACAATCCAAGATATATATGGCACTAATCGTCCTTATGTAGAATTCACGATTAAAGATTTACAAAATAATACGATTGCTGCTGGTAAAACAAACGAGCAAGGTATCGGAACAATTCCTTATACGGTTCAACCTGGTACTTATCGTGTGTATGACGGAAATCTATTAATAGCGACAATTATTGTAACAGATGGATGTGCAGCATTAGCTAAACCTTCTTACACAGGTGGAGGCGGTGGATGGACTCCTGATCCAGGAACTCCAGTTGATCCGAACAAACCAACTCCTGATCCGGAGAAGCCAGTTGATCCGAACAAACCGACTCCTGATCCAGAGAAACCGGTTGATCCGAACAACCCTACTCCTGATCCGGAGAAACCGGTTGATCCGAACAACCCTACTCCTGATCCGGAAAAGCCAGTTGATCCAAACAAACCGACTCCTGATCCGGAAAAACCGGTTGATCCAAACAAACCGACTCCTGATCCAGAGAAACCGGTTGATCCGAACAACCCTACTCCTGATCCGGAGAAACCGGTTGATTCGAACAATCCAGCAACAGAACCAGAAGTGCCAGGCAATCCAGAGAATCCAACAACGGATTCCAATAATCCAGTAAACCCTGGAAAAACAGAGTCTTCTAAACCATCTGTTAAGGATATCATTGACCAAGGCAAAAACTTACCGTCATATAACCCTTCTACAGCAACGAAAGATACGTTAGATGCTTATAAGGATTTCCTGGATAAATTTAATTCCTTAACAAAAGAGGAACAGGCGGAAATAGCAAAATCTTTAGATATCGATAAAATTAAGGCAGCTGCTAAACAACTGGAATCACAGTTGAACAAAGCTGGTAAACTACCACAGACAGATGGGGCAGATCAAACCGCTCTTACACTGCTTGGTGCAATTCTTGTTCTCGGCGCATGTTATGTATTACGCCGTCGTGAATCATTCAAATAATTACAGCATGAAACCCCAAGATTAAAGCATCTTGGGGTTTCTTCTATTTTAAAAAGTATTGGCAAGCTGTGCTGGCGCATCATCAAATGGATACTGTGCGATAAAGTCCGCTTGAAGCGCAAGCCTTTTTGTACCATTACTAGCACAAGTAATGAGTGTTAGAACAGTTTTATTCGGAATGTCATCGATTATATAGACATCCGTTGCAGCAATGATAGTTTTTGCTGTTAATTTGTATTCATAAATAGTTGTGATATCTGTTATATAAATCGTGTCACCGATCTTTGTATCATACAGCGGGCTAAACAAAATATCTTTTCCCTCAAAATAATGACCAGCTAGGGCATAGTTTCCTTGCCCCATTTTTTGTGTTGGTTTCATCGTACCTGCTCCAGCTGCAAGAGCAGCATCTCCGACTCCTTTGACGATAGGCAGCTGCATATTTACACTAGGGACAGCAATGCTGCCAATGACAGGTATTTTATCTGTCACGGTTTGTGCTTTTAATACTTCTGCAATGGAAAGAGACTGTACAGCATCAAACTCAAAGTCTGCATCAGCTTGATTGTTCTTTTCGATATCTTCTGCGCTGTATTCAGTAGTGTTTAACTTGTTACTTAAATGAGCAATGATTGCATTTTGAATAGGGTTAACAAAAATAAGTAAAAGGCCAATAACAAGTACACAAATGATTAAAGCTAGTCTAAATTTATTCATTCCATTTATCACATCCTAGTAGTGAAATTAGATTCTCTATTAAATCTGATGATACATTCCGACCAATCGCTATAACGGAGAAGCAATGACTCCCCCTTGCCATCGTTTAATTGGCTCTACCACAACTCTAAACGTTCCCCTGTCCATCCTAATCAATAAAAAATATCCTCTACATCTATTCGTACTTTCCTTCATCCCCCATTCGCTTTTCCAGCTTGTACAGCCCTTCTTGGAATATCGATCAGGCTAATACTTACTTCTCTCATTCGGTTTATTGAATGAGTAAGATTAAATCTTTCAATAGTCTTGTTCCTGCATAAAGGAGAAGCTTATTTATCTGAATATGCTTAATTTAATAATACAGAAATAAAGAATGATACGGAATAAGAGCAGCTTTTGTTTTTATTATGCTTTTAAAAGAAAATACTTATCAATCGAATTATATTATAATAAGGTATAAACAGTTATAAATGATATGATCCTATAATGTGTATAGGTAAGACTATGCTTATTTATCTTCTGAACCTACTAGCAGGATGTTATATTTTTTAAAAGGATGGTATTTATGGCTGAATTAAGACTACAAAATATTTATAAAACCTACAATAAAGATATACAAGCAGTAAAAGATTTCAATCTTGATGTTAAAGATAAAGAATTTCTTGTTTTGGTTGGGCCTTCAGGTTGCGGTAAATCTACGCTTTTACGTCTAGTAGCCGGCCTAGAGACTCCCTCACAGGGCCTTATTGTAATGGATGGAAAACGCATGAACGAAGTTCCTTCAAAGGATCGCGATGTTGCTTTTGTCTTCCAAAACTACGCTCTTTACCCTCATATGGATGTGTACCATAACATGGCATTTGGATTAAAAAGCCGTAAATTCCCGAAGGACGAAATTGATCGTCGTATAAAAGACACTGCACATATGCTGGATATTGAAAACTATCTAGATCGCAAACCCAAGTCGCTTTCAGGCGGGCAGCGCCAGCGTGTAGCATTAGGTCGTGCCATTGTTCGAGATGCAAAATTATTCTTAATGGATGAGCCGCTCTCCAACTTGGATACAAAGCTTCGTACTAAAATGCGTACTGAGATTATAAAACTTCATCAGCGTTTACAAACAACAACCATTTACGTGACCCATGACCAAACAGAAGCAATGACCATGGCAACGCGCTTAGTTGTTATGGACAACGGAATCATCCAACAAGTCGGCGAGCCTAAAGAAGTATACGAAAAACCTGAAAATGTTTTTGTTGGGGGCTTTATCGGCTTACCTCCAATGAACTTTTTTTCGGGTACCCTTTTAGATGGGGAAATCCTTATTGGTCATATTTCAATTCCAATTCCAGAGAGAAAAATGACGTCTTTACGCAAGAAAGGATATTTAAATAAAGAAATCATAATGGGTATCCGCCCGGAGAATTTTCACGATGCATCCGTTTTTCCTAAAACTTCTGCGGTAGATGCTGCTATCGATGTGAAAATAGAAGTAATTGAATTATTAGGTGCTGAAAATATTCTACACTCACAAATCGTCAATCAGCCGTTCACTGCTCGACTCGATACACAATCTGATGCTAAACAAGGACAATTTTTCAAACTCGCATTGGATATGAAGAAAGTGCATTTTTTTGATTGTAAGACGAAAAATCGTATTCACTTAGATGAATAACAAGAAAATTTCACCGGTTTATATTTTCCATGGGTGAATTCTTTAAAAGCATGACGACATTTATTCGTTTTCATAATGAATCATAATAAAATAAAAACGATGCTAAATAATGATTCCAATAGGTAGGATGGAAACATGAAAACACTTTAAATTCTTCATTGTTCTCTTATTTTTACTTAAGTTTGCGATAGCATGTTCCACTACCGGGAGTACAGTTTGCCTTTCAGACGAGAAGGAAACACAATTAGCATCCGAAAGCAGGGAAAATGTGGAATTAAACATTTCAGCAGCAAAAGAATTTTATAAGTATCGGCAAAGCGACGATGTATTAAAGGATAAAGGTATTTGAGAAATATGGATTTACTGTTAAATAAAGATTTTATGCTAGAATTTATGAGCCCCATTTTGTTGTCATTAAAAATAGCTGCTATATCAGGTGTGATAGTGATTTTGACTGGAACATTGGTTGGGCGAATGTTTGCTAGAAAGTCTTTTAAAGGAAAGGCTGTTTTAGAAACCATTCTCATGCTTCCGCTAGTGCTCCCTCCTACAGTTATTGGGTTTTTTCTTATTATCATTTTTGGAAATAACAGTATGGTTGGACAGGCTATCGAATGGATTTTTAACCAACCCATTATATTTACTTGGTGGGCTGCTGTCATCGCTTCAACAGTTGTCGCATTTCCACTTATGTATCAGTCTGCAAAATCAGGATTTCAAGGAGTGGACCTTGACATTGAAGAGGCAGCCAGAGTAGATGGTGCAAGTGAATGGAGAGTCTTCTTATTTATTTCTATTCCTCTAGCTTCAAAGTCCCTTATTTCCGGAAGTATATTAAGCTTCGCCCGGGCGTTAGGGGAATTTGGTGCTACCTTAATGTTCGCAGGTAATATTCCTGGAGAAACACAGACTATCCCTACAGCCATCTATATAGCTATGGATTCTGGTAATATGAAAATGGCATGGATGTGGGTTATTTCAATTGTGATTCTTTCCTTTTTAATGCTGCTTACTGTCCGGTCAAAACAAAACTAATAGGATTGGGGAATTAAATTAGCACCCGGATCAGGGATATATAAATGATTAACCAATCAAAAAAGGGGCTGCCCCATAGCCCCCTCTATTGAAACAGGTGCAGAAAGCGAATTGTTTTCTACACCTGTTTTAATTTCAATTCCGCTTATAAATAATTATAATTAGTTACGTCTTGCTATAAGGAGTTATAAAAAGGAGTTAAATCAAATTGAAAAAATTTTATCGTTTGTTTGCTGCAGCTGTATTGCTTATCAGCATATTAGCGGGCTGTAGTAAACAAGAAAATGTTAACAGCGACAATGAACAAGTTAAATTAACGATTTCTGCAGCGGCTAGTTTACAAGGAGCCTTAGAAGAACTAAAAAAAACTTATGAAAAAGAGCATCCTGTCATTAAAATCAGGTACAATTTTGGTGGTTCAGGAACATTGCAGCAACAAATAGTAAAGGGAGCCCCTGTAGACCTTTTCCTTTCAGCATCGGATGAGGAATTCGATATTTTAGTTGAAAAAGGGATAGTCGACCAAAAACACCAAACAAATCTTTTAACTAACGAATTAGTATTAATCGTTCCAAAAAGTAACAAGAAAAATATTCAATCCTTTGAAGACTTAACACAAGCAAGAAAGATTGCCCTAGGTACACCTGAAACGGTTCCCGCTGGTCAGTACGGCATGGAAACCTTGAAAAGTATGCAAATTTGGGAAGATATAAAATCGCAATTGGTGTATACAAAAGATGTACGTCAAGTGCTCACTTACACAGAAACTGAAAATGTTGATGCAGGGATAGTCTATAAAACAGATGCCATTTCCTCCGATAAAGTCGAAGTTATTTCTACTGCAGCCGAGGATGCACATACCCCTATTACTTATCCTATGGGGATTATAATGAATAGCAAGTCTGTAAAGGAAGCAGAGGAGTTTTATAATTTCTTGCAAAGTGATGAAGCAATGAAGATATTTACGGAGCATGGTTTTAAAGGAGCGGAAAAATAAATGGGGACTGATTCTGTTCAGACTGCACGGACGCCCGCTTACAAATAGGCAAGCTTACTAGAAGTTACCTCCCTCCTAAAGGCATAATCAAATAAAAAGATGTAGTTGGTTCAGACTGGCCTGTACCAACTACATCTTTTTTTCATCCTCCACTAATAGGTGGAATAAAGGCAAGTGTATCTCCATCTCTTACGATCATATCATCTGTTGCAAATTCTTCATTTACAGCAGTCATCATTTTTTGTAAAGAAAGCTGGGGATATTGCTTTTCCATCCAATCTTTAATTTGAACAACACTGTAACCTGACAGCTCTACGCTTAATTCTGATTCACCGATTGCTTCTTGCAGGTGAGCAAATAATAATATCCTAATCATGAAAGTTCTCCTTTCTTGATGGGTGGAGTTCCTTTTGGATAGGGGACATTTTCTAACTGGTCGCCAATCCATTCAGTACCATCTTCCCAAAATTCTTTTTTCCAGATCGGAACAATTTGTTTAATACGATCAATAGCATATTCATTAGCCATGTAAGCAACTTTACGATGAGGTGATGATACCGCAATTGCAACGGCAACATCCGAAATTTTCAAATGACCAACACGATGCGTTATGGCCACTTTAACTTCCGGCCAGCGCTCTTGTATCTCTTTAGAAATTTGTTCAAACATTTTAATTGCCATATCGGGATAGGCTTGATATTCCAAATGCAGTGTTTTTTTACCTTTAGTAAATTCACGTACTGTTCCGATAAAAACAGTAATAGCACCAGCGTTTCGGCTCTCTACTTTTCGCCTTACTTCCTCTATGTCAATTGGTTTATCCACGATTTCAAAAAGCGATGCATTCATAATTTTTCCCTCATTTCTGTCATTAAAAATTCCCTATACTTTGTCTGCTCATCGATTGAAAAAGCCGGATATTCTAATGGCTTTTCTAATGTATAGGTTGGCCAATAGATTACACAGATGATATTGGACACTTTTTGAAGCAAAGCCTGATCTTCTGGTGTCCGCAAAAGGACCACCTTCGAATAGCTTTCGTTCTTATATCCTTCAATCAAGACAATATCCATTTTAAAAGAAGCGTAAATAGCTAGAATCTCATCAAGCTGCCAGCTGCTTTGATGAATACTCATACGTAAAGTACCTTCTCCTTCAACTGCTGTCACACTTGCCCCAGCCTGCTCATGACGAAAGCTGTCTTTTGAATTGTCTCCCATAGGGATACCGCCATGCCCATGATGCTTGATCGTTCCTACACGTAAACCTTCAACAGTGGCCTGTGTAATAAGTTGTTCCATTAACGTTGTCTTTCCACTATTTTGATAGCCTACTATTTGTAGGATTTTGCGATGTTGTCCCAAGGCCACTCACTTCCTTGTAAATCTTCTAACAATAAGACAGCTACTTGCATTCCTTTTTCGTATCCGCGTGATCCTCCAGGCAAAACAATAAAAGCATTGGCTTTTGCTAAGGAAGACACTGCACTGGATTTATCAAAACCAGAAGGAACTGCAACTAATTGGCCATTTTCATATAAAGCAAGAGCACGTACGAAGCGGGTAAACGGATTTGCCTTTTTAAAATCGGCTCCTAAAACAGCCAGCTCTCTTCGAAGGTGTGGCTGCTTATTACCAAATGCCGTTTGAATAATAGGTCGAACAAATAGTTCAAAACCAACGTAACAAGCCGATGGGTTGCCTGAAAGCCCAAATAATAATTGACCGTCCCTGGCCGCAACAGTTGTTACACTCCCTGGCCGCATTGCTACCTTATTAAACAATACTTTTGCATCAATGGCTTCATAAATAGCTGGTAAGTAATCATAATCACCTACGGAAACGCCTCCTGTGGTAATCAATATATCTACTTCCTGTAAGGCTTTTTTGACCACATCAATACATACATTCATGTCATCACTAAATTTACCGTAGTATTTGACGGTTGCCCCTGCACGTTCAATTTGTGACATGATCATATATGCATTACTATTGCGAATTTTGCCGGGCTGTAAAGGTTCGCCCGGCTCCAGCAATTCACTGCCTGTTGCAATGACACCTACAATTGTTTTTCTAAAAACAGGAACTTGATCATAGCCAAAAGTAGCAAGTAAAGCGACAACACCCGGATTAATATACTGCCCTTTTTCCAAAAGGATTGTCCCTTTTTGAACGTCTTCCCCCTTGTATGAAATATTAGTCCCTGCTTCAAACGCCCGTTTAATGGACATATACATTTGATTATTTTCTTCAAACGTGTGGGTCAATTCCAGCATGACAACTGCATCACATCCTTTTGGAATCGGTGCGCCTGTCATAATCCGCACTGCTTGTCGATAACCTACTTCTTCTTCAAATATATAGCCCGCACCAATTTCTCCTACGACTTTAAAGGTTACCGGATTTTCTGATCGTGCCTCCTGACTATCAATTGAGCGAATGGCATATCCATCATAAGGTGAGCGATTAAAAGCTGGTACATCGTAATCTGCTGCCACATCTTCTGCAAGAACACGCCCATGTGCTTGCAGCAACGATACGAACTCTCTTTTTTCTTGGAATGCAAATTCCATAACACGTTGAACAGCTTCCCCTACTGCTATTGGTTTTCTTTTTTCTAACATCTGGAGCCCCCCTTTACCCTAATAACCGATAATAAATACTTTTAGCTTCTTGTATATCCTGTATACCATGGATCAATACACGTCCATCTTGGAAAATCACCAATCGATAATCCGATGCTTGGCAGGATAGTAAATAAGGATTTTTTTGAATATCACCATAAGGACGAAGCTGAACAGCGAGCTGATTTAAATCATAGTGAATCGGTTTAGGCGGACGAATTTGTACAGCATCACGACCACATAGTATCTCCAATTTTGTTTGATTTTCATAGGATAAATATGGATATGTGGGATTTTTACCACATGATGGACAATCATCTTTGCGTATTTTATCTACATTTATTTCATAGTGCTGATTTTGCCAAACATCAAAGGTTAAGTATGATTTCCGTCTGGCTTTTTCATCGCCTGCTAGAAGCTTCAATGCCTCAGCGGCTTGATAGGCTGCCACGATTTGGACAGTTGGACTTATAATTCCCACTGTATCACAAGTCATCCCTGTATTAGGCACCGCTTTCAGCAGACAATGCAAACAAGGTGTTTTGCCCGGCACAATCGTATAAGTAGCACCATAACTGCCAACACAAGATCCATAAATCCATGGAATTTGATACTTTTGCGCAAGATCATTCATCATAAAGCGAACATCAAAGTTATCAGTTGCGTCTATCATGAGATCTACATCTTCAAGGAGTCCGAGTAACCTATCTGTACAAGCATCAAGAATCAATGCATTAATTTCCACTTCAGAGTTAATACTTTGGAGTCTCTTTTTTGCAGCAATTACTTTCGGTACTTTTTCCTGTGCATCTTGTTCAGTATACAGTTGCTGTCTTTGTAAGTTACTCCACTCTACATAATCGCGGTCAATCATCGTCAATCTGCCGATACCTGCTCTTACAAGAGCTTCTGCGTTAGCACTGCCCAACGCCCCGACACCTATGAGAAGGACATGCTTTTGTTTTAGCAGCTGCTGCCCTTTTTCTCCAATTGGATTGAATAATTGCTGTCTAGAATATCTATTATGCATAATTTTTTTGCCTTTCTTTCTATGAATTTCAGTTTGACCTTTTCATATATAGCATTATAATAAAAGCAATGTTTTTCATTAAAAAACGGATTCAACTCTAGTAAAGGAGGTCCTTTATCTTGCACCCTACACATCATCAACTTCCTATAAGAGCCGCCATTTTAACAGTGACTGACACACGCACAAAGGCGGATGATTTTGGTGGGCAACAAATTCAATCATTTCTCCAAAAGGCCTCATTTGAAGTAATAGACTACCAAATTTCAAAAGATGAGCCTGTTGAGATAGCAAAGCATGTAAAAGAATGGTGTGAGAATCAAACCATCAATACGATCATTGTCACTGGTGGTACAGGGTTTACACCAAGAGATCAAACCTACGATACCATTGCCCCTCTTTTTGAAAAAGAAATGACGGGTTTTGGGGAATTGTTTCGGTCATTAAGCTATGAAGAAATCGGCCCAAAAGCTATGTTTAGTCGTGCCACAGCAGGCAGCCGCGATAAAACCGCCATCTATGTGCTGCCAGGTTCCGTTAACGCAGTGACACTTGCTATGACAAAGTTAATTCTTCCTACTGTTCAACATTTTGTCGGTGAGCTGAACCGCATATGAAGATTGCCGGTGTTGTCTTAGCTGGCGGTCAATCTTCTAGGTATGGGCAGCCGAAAATGTTTGAATTGTTTGATGGCCAGCCTTTATATAAAAACAGCCTTACTGCTTTACAAAAAAATCGATTACAGCCTTTAATTATCGCGACTAATGCCAGCTTGCAATCGAAGTTTTCAGAAGAAAAAATCCAAATGGTAATTGAAAAGCAGCCTCATCAAGGACCTCTGGCTGCATTACAAACCATAATGGAGATTTTTCCGGATGTTGAGTGGTTTTTTGTAGTCGCTAGTGACATGCCTTATATGAATGCAGATTTTGTCCAAACTATGCTTACATTTATCGATGATCGCTATGATGCAATTGTTCCTAAACAGGCTTCCAGATTACAGCCTCTTGCTTCCTTATATCGACGCACTGCTTTACCAAAAGCAAATTTATTACTCCAGCAAAACAAAAGAAGTATGAAGGTCCTGTTAGAGCAACTTCAAGTGTGCTACGTTGCATTTGAAGAAGAAACCTCTACATTTGTCAATATCAATACTCAACTAGATTGGACACAAACAGTTAAAAAGGAGTCTACCTATGAATAACTTTACACACTGGAACGAAGAAGGACGTCCCAAAATGGTCGATATTTCAGAAAAAGAAATTACCGAACGTACAGCCATCGCCCGCAGTACGATTACTTTATCCAATGAAATCTATGAGGCCATCCAACAAGGCGGCATAAAAAAAGGTGATCCTACACAAGTAGCGCAAATCGCAGGGATTATGGGGGCAAAAAAAACAGCGGATATTATCCCAATGTGCCATCCGATTATGCTCCAAGGAACGGATTTCCAATTTGAATACAAAAAAGCAGCTATTGGATATGAACTCCACATTCAGGCAACCGTGAAATGCAGCGGCAAAACAGGCGTCGAAATGGAAGCATTAACTGCTGTGAGCATTGCCGCACTCACTTTTTATGATATGTGTAAAGCCGTCGATAAAAATATGGTGATTAAAGAAACGTATCTTGTTCAAAAAACGGGCGGAAAAAGCGGCACATTTGTGCATAAGTAAACAGAAAAAATCCGGCAATAGTTTGCCGATTTTTTTCTGTTTTTTTCTTTAACCACCGATATGCGACATTTCGATTTTTGATTTTTTCCTTTTTTCCATCGTCCGTTCATTGCGTTCATCGGAATAGCGGTCTTTTCTGTTTTCCCAGACATCCGAAATGCATCTGATGATTGATGCATCATCTTCTCCGCTTCTTAATAGTTCTCTTAAATCTGTTCCTTCTGTTGCAAATAAACAAGTATACAATTTTCCTTCAGCTGAAATACGGGCACGTGAACAGTTTGAACAGAAAGAATCTGTTACAGATGATATGATACCGATTTCACCTGCATCATCTTGATATTGATAACGGGTAGCTACTTCTCCTTTATAAGCAGGCTCAACGGGAGCCAACGGAGAAATTTGATGAACTTGTTCAATAATTTCTTTCTTCCCTACCACGTCATCCAGTCTCCAGCCATTTGAGTTGCCTACATCCATATACTCGATGAAACGAAGAATCTGCTTTTTGTCTTTAAAATATTCTGCCATCGAAACAATATCCTGTTCATTTTTCCCTTTTTGAACAACCATATTGATTTTTACTAGCAAACCGGCTTCTGCGGCTTTCTCAATGCCTTCCAGCACTGTCTTCACTTTTCCCCGCCCGCCATTCATCTCAAAAAAACGCTCTTCATTTAGCGAATCGAGGCTAACAGATACTCTTGATAATCCCGCCCTTTTTAAATCATGGGCATATTTTTTCAATAAAGTGCCATTGGTTGTTAAAGCAATATCCTCTACGCCATCTATACGATGAATACGTTCAATTAATTTTGGCAGATCTTGACGGAGTAAAGGCTCGCCACCTGTAATACGTACTTTTTTCACACCTAATGAGACAAAAATCTTTACTAATCGCTCGATTTCTTCAAAACTCAATATTTTATCGGGCTGTAAAAAAGCGAAATCCGGGCCAAATATTTCTGCCGGCATGCAATATTGACAGCGAAAGTTACAGCGGTCTGTCACTGATATCCTTAAATCTCTCAACGGTCTGTGCAATTGATCCTGTAGATTAGTAATTTTTACTCTCCTTCTTTCCTATTGGTCCATTTCATTTGTTGGTAATTGAATGCGCTCTTTATGTGTATAAATATTTAATGTATTTTGACGGATAAAACCGACTGTCGTAATCCCCAGCTGCTCGGCCAATTGCAATGCCAATTCTGTTGGCGCTGATTTAGATAGAACGATCTCGCACCCAATTTTTGATACTTTCAGTAAAATTTCTGATGAAATCCTTCCGCTGAAGACAATAATTTTATCTCGGATGCTAATGTTATTTCGTAAACAATATCCATAAATCTTATCTAATGCATTATGACGTCCAATATCCATACGGCTTAAGACAATACCGTTCACATCACATAGCGCTGCATTATGAACACCGCCAGTCTCTTGGAATGTTAAAGCCGAGTCCTGCATATCCCGCATTAAGCGAAAACAATCATCTGTTGTAAGACGCACATGAACATCTTCCATTTTTTTAGCTGCCAGGGCATCATTGGCAAAGACGAAACCTTGGCGGCTCATCCCACAGCAGGAGGTAATATAACGTTTATTTTGGATTTGTTGATAGAAAGGATTGATTTGCTTTGTTTTAATATGCACAAAGCCTTCTTCTTCTTGATACCAAATCTCTTCAATATCTTCAAAACTACGAATTATTCGCTCCGAGGCTAAATAGCCCATTACCATATCTTCTACATATTCCGGTGTGCAAACCATTGTAACGAATTCTTGCTGATTAATCTTGACTGTGACAGCATATTCTGTGACAACCATATCGGCTGTTTCTTTAAATTTATTGTTTTCAACACGTACAATCTCTCGTGTGACTGCTTTTTTCATAAGGCATCCTCTTTATTCACTAATTTTATCCTCGAAAATAAATACAGAAATAGCAAAATCCTCTTCAATTTTGATATCTGTAAATAAATGGAGCAGTTTTGTGCCCATCAATTCTTCCATACCTTCTGGAACTGCTTTAGAATACAAATCTTGAATCATACTTGTACGGGCAGCATGAACCATTTTTTGACCTTCTGGATTACTCGCAATAAATCTTTCTGTTGGTGTAAGATTGCCATATAAAGTCGAAACGGCCATGTTCTCTACAAAAACAGTATGAATACGTTCGGGTCCTTTACCAAATAAATCTTTGCGCAGCTTTCGAATAATGTCGTTAAATTCATGTACTTTTTTTGACATTTTGACGATTCTCCCAACCTAATTAAACTTTTTATTTTATTTTTCTTGAGGGCACCCTTACAGTTTGTTAATAATATAGCAACTTTTAAAAAAATTAAAGCGAAAATATTTTTGATAATTATTACATTGTTCAAAACTTATGATAAATATTGTCCATTTTAAATGTAAACGCTATAATAAGAATTATTACAAATGGGATTGATGTATTTTGATACGTATATCTTAGTTTTACCCACTCAGGTTGAACTATCCGCATATTGATTCATAATATTTGAGTTCTATTGTTAAACCTAAAAAAATAAAAGTAGATTGAGTTTTTAGCACGACCTGTTAAAAATTTTATCCACCATGAATAATCAGCATGTGAGAACCATGCCGTTTCATGGTGGATTTTTTTATTTTTTACACATGTCAACAATATGAGAACTTCGTTAATGTATATTCCCTCTACTACTCTTGTATGGGGATTCGATAAATTTGGAATAGCGCCAACAGGACTGTCTTAACATAGCATAAGAAGATGATTACTGTTCTGAATAATCAACGCAACGTACTAGTTCGCTTTACCATAAGCATTAACCTGTTGTCATATACTTGTCAAAAAGCAAAAGGAGGAGTCTACCTTGACTAAAATTAACATTAATGGCGTACCGTATGAAGTTCCAGAAGGCGCTACAATTCTTGAAGTCATTAATCAAAATGGCATTGAACATCCCCAAATCTGCTATGTACCATCAGTGGATCCTATCCAAACTTGTGATACATGTATCGTTGAAGTTGATGGCCAACTGGTTCGTTCTTGTTCAACAAAAGCAATGAATGGCATGGATATCCAGCTAGCTTCCGGCAAAGCGAAAGCTGCCCAAACAGAAGCAATGGACCGTCTACTGGAAAATCACTTATTGTACTGTACGGTTTGTGATAACAACAATGGGAACTGTACGCTACATAACACAGCAGAAATGATGGAAATTGAGCATCAAAAATATCCTTATGAACCAAAAGTAGAGCCACATGAAGTGGACATGTCACACCCATTTTACCGTTATGACCCTAATCAATGTATCGCTTGCGGACAATGTGTAGAGGTTTGCCAAAACTTACAGGTTAACGAAACATTATCGCTGGATTGGGAAGCTGAAAGACCTCGTATTATTTGGGATGAAGGCGTGAGCATTAATGAATCTTCTTGTGTAGGCTGCGGACAATGTGTAACTGTATGTCCATGTAACGCTTTAATGGAAAAATCGATGCTTGGAGAAGCTGGTTTCATGACTGGTCTTAAGCAAGAAACATTAGATCCAATGATTAGCTTAATCAAAGAAGTTGAACCAGGATATAGCGGCATCTTTGCTGTTTCTGAAGTCGAAGCTGCTATGCGTAGTAAACGTACGAAAAAGACAAAAACAGTTTGTACGTTCTGTGGTGTAGGCTGCTCGTTTGAAGTATGGACAAAAGACCGCAAAATTTTAAAAGTACAGCCTTCTGATGGCCCTGTAAATGCTGTTTCTACTTGTATCAAGGGGAAATTCGGCTGGGACTTCGTCAACTCTGAAGAACGTATTACTAAACCATTGATTCGCAAAAACGAAGAATTTGTTGAAGCATCATGGGATGAAGCATTAGATTTAATCTCTTCAAAACTTGGCGGGATTCAAAAAGAATTCGGCCCTGGTTCTGTCGGTTTTATCTCTTCTTCAAAAATTACAAATGAAGAAAACTACTTAATTCAAAAAATGGCACGTCAATTATTTGGCACAAACGACGTTGATAACTGTTCACGTTATTGCCAATCTCCAGCTACAGACGGCTTATTGCGCACAGTTGGTTTTGGCGGTGATGCAGGAACAATCCAAGATATTGCGAAAGCTGGTCTTGTTATTATTGTTGGGGCAAACCCTACAGAAGGTCACCCTGTTTTAGCGACTCGCGTAAAACGTGCCCACAAGTTACATGGTCAAAAATTAATCGTTGCCGATGTTCGTAAGCACGAAATGGCTGAACGCTCTGACATCTTCATGCGTCCAAAACAAGGTACTGACCAAGTTTGGTTAATGGCTGTTACAAAATACATGATCGATCAAGGCTGGCATGATGAAGCCTTCATTAAAGAGAATGTTCATGACTTTGATGCTTTTAAAGATGTCCTTGAAAAATACACTCTTGACTATGCAGAAGAAACAACAGGTATTTCGAAAGAAACGTTGATCAATGTTGCGGAAATGATTCGTGATGCAGACGGTACATGTGTTCTTTGGGGTATGGGTGTTACACAAAATACAGGTGGTTCTTATACTTCAGCAGCTATTTCAAATCTTCTTTTAGCTACTGGTAACTATCGCCGTCCAGGTGCAGGTGCCTATCCTCTTCGTGGTCACAACAATGTACAAGGTGCTTGTGACATGGGTACATTACCAAACCTATTACCAGGCTATCAAAAAGTAACAGATGACGAGGCACGTGCTAAGTTTGAAAAAGCATATGGCGTTGAAATTCAACCACAACCAGGTCGTACAAATCCGCAGATGTTGGATGCGATTATGGAAGGTAAAATGAAAGCTATGTATTTAGTTGGTGAAGATATGGCTCTTGTAGATGCAGATGCGAACCACGTAGATAAAGTTCTTTCATCTTTAGACTTCTTTGTTGTACAAGATGTATTCTTATCACGCACAGCTCAATATGCAGATGTTATTTTACCGGCAGCACCATCTCTTGAAAAAGAAGGTACATTTACGAATACAGAACGTCGTGTTCAACGCTTATATCAAGTTTTACCAACACTTGGTGAATCAAAAGCGGATTGGGAAATCCTTCAATTAGTTGCTCGTCGCTTAGGAGCAGATTGGAATTACAGCCACCCTAGTGAAATCTATGATGAAATGGCTAGTCTCTCTCCAATTTTCTCTGGAAATAACTACGATGTATTAGAAGATTGGGGCAGCTTCCTGTGGGGCAGCCATGATGGTACAAATACACCATTACTATACGTAGATGGCTTTAACTTCCCTGACAAAAAAGCTCGTTTTGCTTTAAACGATTGGGTAAAACCTCTTGAATTCGAAGCACAGTATGATTGTCATATTAACAATGGACGTATGTTAGAACACTTCCATGAAGGAAATATGACAAATAAATCGAAAGGTATTCAATCAAAAGTACCTGAAATCTTTGTAGAAGTATCACCAGAATTAGCGAAAGAACGAGGCATTGAAGATGGAACGTTATTACGTTTAGTGTCTCCATTTGGTGCATTAAAATTAAATGCCCTTGTAACAGACCGTGTACAAGGTAACGAACTATTCTTACCAATGAACTCTACTAGCAAAGATTCAGCAATCAACTTCTTGACTGGTGGAGGTTCTGATGTGAATACAATGACACCGGCATACAAACAAACAAAAGTACGAGTGGAAGTATTGAAAGCAAAAGGTAAATCACCACTTCCTAGAACAAATCCAAGAAACAAAAAGCGTCATCCACAAAACGGTGTCGAAGTACAACGCAAATGGAATCGTCCTGGCTACGTTCACTTAACAACAAACTAATGGAAGGGAGTGACATGTATGGCTTCACCAATTAAAACCATTAAAAAGCAACAATTAACAGAAGAACAAATAAAAGAACAAAAGCTGGAAAATTTAAAACAGCTGCTTTCCGAAAATGAAGACACAGTAAATCAAGTGTTTACTATCATGGCCGAGCTAAATGATATCGGCGCTCTAGAAGCTGCCACAAAACTTCTTGAAGCAAAAGAAGATGTTGCCCATATTGCACTAGGTCAGTTGACTCGTAAACCAGTTACGAATCTCATCAATAACTTAATGGGTGCTGCAGGTGCTTTAACAGCAATGGACCCAGAAAAAACAACAAAACTTATCGAAAGTTTAACTACTGGCTTAGATGAAGCAAACAAAGCGGTGGACACTGATGAAAAAGTCAGTGTCTTCAAGCTTGCTAAAATGCTGAATGATCCTGATGTGAATCGTGCCATGAACTTCGGCATTCACTTCTTAAAGGGACTTGGTCAAGGATTAAAATAGAATGGAGTTTATGAAATGTTAACAAACGAGAGTGTGTTAAATGCACTAAAGCATGTTGAAGACCCGGAACTTCATAAAAGCATAGTTGAGTTAAATATGGTTCGCAATATAAAAATTATTGATGGTATTCATATCTCCCTTGACGTGATTTTAACGATTTCTGGTTGTCCGCTAAAAGCTAAAATTCAAAGTGATATTGAACAAGCTTTAAGGAATCTTGGTGCTGCAAGCGTCTCCCTTCGATTTGGTTCAATGACAGATGAAGAGCGTCGAAATTTAACAGCTACTTTAAAAGCTCAAAATGTAACAGAACAAGGTATGCCTAAAATGCTAAAACCCGATTCCGGCGTCAAATTTATTGCCGTTACGAGTGGTAAAGGCGGTGTCGGTAAGTCGACTGTTACAATTAATTTAGCAGTAGCCCTTGCCCGTCTTGGAAAAAAAGTTGGTATTGTCGATGCAGACATTTATGGCTATAGTATTCCAGCTATGATGAAGATTGATCAAAAACCAACAATGATTGACCAAACGGCTATTCCGGTTGAGAGCAATGGCGTGAAGGTCATGTCGATGGGCTTCTATTCAAAAGATAATCAGCCCGTCATGTGGCGTGGCCCAATGCTGAACAAATGGATTCGTAATTTCCTTGTCAACACACATTGGGATGATTTAGATTATCTTCTACTAGATTTACCACCTGGTACAGGAGATGTTGCCATCGATGTGGCGGCAATGATTCCACAAGCCCAGGAAATTATCGTAACAACACCGCATAACGCTGCTTCACATGTGGCTTCACGTGCAGGCGCAATGGCTCAACATACAAAACACTCGATTTTAGGTGTTATCGAAAATATGGCTTACTTTGAAAATGAAAATGGTGAAAAACATTATCTACTTGGTCAAGGTGGAGCGGAAAAATTAGCAGATGAACTTCATACAAATGTTCTTGCCCGCGTACCATTTGCTAAGCCGGAAGAAAATACAGGTTCTTCGGTTTATGACGAAGATTCTGTTGTTGGGGAGGCATTTACCCATTTAGCAGAGGATATTATTTATCAATAATAAAAACGATCTGTTTACAGGGGTGACCTCATCTATAAAACAGAGTAAAAAAAGATTTATTCAGCCAGCTGTAGGTTTTACACTACGGCTGGTTTTTTCGTGTATTTAAATAGACCTATCACACAGTTATTTTTATGAATGTCTCCACTAACCGAACAGCTGCCTCTATAACCGTGTTCTCCGCAATTCTGTGACCTTTTTAATATTTCGATTTGTTGTTTTAGATACCCTTTTCAACTTGTAAGTAAACTTTTTCTGAATCAATCATATTGCCGTCCTTTATCTAAGGGATATTGCTTCACCGCTGATTGATAGAAGCGTTGCATCTCTCCATTTTTGCACCTTTTCATCCAAGTCGTTAATTGTAATTTGCTTCCCTTATTCAACTTATCCATGACCTGTTTCACTAGAATGATTGCTGCTCTCATTTCAATCGGTTTCATTTTAACTTCAGCTGGATAACTTACTTTTAAAGCCATAGAAAAAAACATCTCCACATTGATTTTCTGGTATTCAGTACCCGTTTTCAACGTAAGATGTTTTTAAATTGTCTCATTTATTTAGGTCAGTGCGGAACTAATCCTCGATACAATCGAATTTACTTTCTTATTGGCCTGAATTTTTGTACAGGTCCACAAAAAGTAAAATAGGTTTTTATGCGGAGTGTATGTCACCCGCACAAGTCTATTATCTATTTATTTATATAACCAGCTTTTTTTAAAACTTGCATAAAATAAAAGCGATACGTATTTTTAACAAAGTTATCTAATGGCAGACCTACATTCAATTGATATTTCGTAAAAATAAAATAAAATCTTTTATCCCATTTTAAACGTAATAATTCTCCTGCATCTTCGCCATACTTCTCAGTAAATTCTATAATTAAGGGTTCAATCATCTCGTAGCAATATTCTTTTAAATGTGCAAGAGCCTCGATATCCTTCTTATTTTGAAAACGTGTAATCCAATCTACTAATTGCTCATCCATTATTAATATCCATCCTTCTATCTATTTGGTTCACCCTATTTATTATACCGCTTACTTCTAGTCTTCTCACGTATCTCGTTTCCTAGAAAGTAATTTCATAATGTTTATAGGTAACTAATAGTTTATGAGGATGGTACTGGATTGTCTATGAAGGTAATAAGACATTTTTTATACTGATAAAATGATTTTAATCTACATAGATGGGTATGGAAGCAATGTCATGCTTTTTAAATCTCCTTTAAAAAGAGACACTATTCGGGGTTCAGTTCACATTAGCAGCACTAGAAGTGAATTGTATTTCTGCAAACCTACTATATAAGGAGGAAAGGATATGTCAACGTATACACAGCTCAACAAAAATTATATAAACGGTCATTGGGTGGACGGCCTGTCAGACCGAACATTTGATATTACAAATCCATTCGATGAAGAAGTATTAGCTACAGTGAAACTTGCTACATTATCGCAGGTTGAAGAAGCATTCGATATTGCACATACCTCCTACCGTGCTTGGGCAAAGGATGCAGAGCTGCGCCGGGATGTCATGACAAAGGCGATTGCCTACTTCGAAGAGCACCGTGAGGAAATTATTGAATTATTGATCATTGAATCCGGCTCCAGTTTTATAAAGGCAAGCGTAGAAACAGCCAATACAATTGCAGTGCTGAAGGAAGCATTAACAATGGTGGACCGTGTTTATGAAGTCCGCACAGAGCCATCTGTTATTCCAGGTAAAATCAATGAAATGCACCGCCTGCCGCTCGGAGTGGTAAGCTCCATTGCGCCATTTAACTTCCCATTGTATTTATCGATGCGTACGATTGCTCCGGCTTTGGCTCTTGGGAATGCAGTCGTGCATAAAGCAGATTTACAGGTGAGCCTTGCTTCCGGTTCTGTGATTGCAAAAGCTTTTGAAGAAGCTGGTATTCCGGCTGGGGTGTTCCAAAGTATTCTAACAAAGTCATCAATTATTGGAGATGTCATGGTTGAGCATCCTGTGGTCCGCCTTGTAAGCTTTACAGGATCGACCGAAGTGGGACGCCGTATAGGTAATATAGCTGGCGGCTTATTCAAGCGGGTGGCCCTCGAACTCGGCGGTAACGGGCCGTTTGTTGTATTGGCGGATGCCGATGTGGACCAGGCAGTAAAAGCGGCTGTATTTGGCAAGTTTCTGCATCAGGGCCAGATCTGTATGATTACCAACCGTATGATCGTACATGAAAATCTATATGATGAATTCGTCGAAAAGTTTGTGGAGCATGTGAAGCGGATTCCGTGTGGCGATCCACGTGATCATAAAGTCATTATCGGTCCGATTATTAATAACCAGCAAGTAAAGAAAATTGAAGAGATTATTAATAAAGCAAAAGCAGAAAATACAGAGATATTACTTGAAGGGAAAGTAGTCGGCAATGTCATTACACCGACGATTTTCGGCAATGTAAGCAACGACAGCGATTTGGCGCAAAACGAAATTTTTGGCCCTGTTGCGCCGATCATTAAAGCTTCATCGGATGAAGAAGCAATCCGCTTTGCGAATGATACTATTTACGGCTTAAGTTCGGCCATCTTCTCCGGCAATGAAGAAAAGGCCCGGGAATATGCACTGGAGATTGAATTCGGTATGACCCATATTAATGACCAGACCGTAAATGATGAAACACGCGCAGCGTTCGGTGGTATGCGCCAGTCCGGTGTCGGCCGCTTCGGCAACCCCTGGATTGTGGATGAATTCACGGATACAAAATGGATTTCTGTACAAAAAGTACCGCGTGAATATCCATTCTAGAATCCATGGCAGTGAGTAGACAGTAACTATTTTTAATGAAAATAAAGAGGAGGAGCTGATTGTGCTCTTCCTCTTTTCTTTACTGCTAAAATTATCTATAAATGACTGTAAGCTGCTTCAGTCTTGGCAATGTAATGCACAAGATGCACTCATATTGTTTTTGCTGATCCTATTGGAATCAATGAACTAATGATGCTGCTTTCGCTGCTGTTTCTCCCATGTTTGATGCAATCAACTGGCTATCCTGTGTAAGTGTCTCAATCGTCGCACTCATTTCTTCCAGGCTGGCAGAGTTCTCCTCTATGATGACTGCAAGATTATTCGTGGCATCTTCTATTTCCGATGATTGACCAATCATTGTAGAAGCAGATTCTAAAAATCCAAGTAAACCTTGATCAAGCTCATCCAGGGTGGAGGTTACATCTGTAATATGATTCGATACTTCAATTGTTGTTGCGGCATTTTTATTAATTGTTTCTGTACTATCTTTCATCTTCTCGAATGCAACCGTGTTACTTTTATTAAGTCCTATCAAGTTATCCTTGATTTTTGCGGTTGTCTGATTCGTAACTTCAGCAAGCTTACGAATTTCATCGGCGACCACAGCGAAACCCTTTCCAGCTTCTCCTGCTCTTGCGGCTTCAATCGAGGCATTCAACGCTAACAAATTGGTTTGCTCTGTAATTCCCTGAATGGATTCAGCAAATCCATTTGTTTCCTCAAGTTTATTTGATAACTCAATGTAGGTTTCATTGAGTTCAGCAATTTTTTCTTTCAAGGAATTCATATCCGATGTCAAGGAATCAATTTCTTTCTTTCCTTCCTTGGCAATTTTACTTGCGTCTTCTGATTCTTTTTTCAGCTGCTGAGAGGTCTCAAATAGTGAGTGCATCCCAGATTTCAATGAAGTAGCATTTTGCGCTATATGGCTGATTTTCGAAGATTGAACTTGGCTGTCTCCGGCCATTTGCATAACTGCTTTAGACATCTCTTCTTGAGAAAACATATTTTGCTGAACTCTCTCATTTACATGTGAGATGTTTTCGGTAATGCTTGAAACGCTTTTTTCAAGCTGCTCTTTTTCTATTTGTTTATTAGCTGCTTCTTTTTCATTGGCAATCAAATGAGAAATGACAGTCTTAAATTGTTCATTTGTCATCCGAATAATCACAAAGAAGATGACTCCCAGTAAAGCATACAGCAGTATGGCGTAGCTGAATATATCGGTTACTATTTGATCTTCACTCGTTATATGGTTCAATATAAGCAGTAAGAAACCGTATGTATACCCGATCATGAATACCCTCAACTTCAACTGGACCGCAGAGAATGCAATCAAAAACAGTAATATCAAAATCGTTTGTAGATTGCTTCCAAAAAGTAGATTTCCGACAATGGCAACTGAGTAGACCTGAATAATCGCAATATAAGCGAAAATGTTTGGCTTTTTTATTATATGGTTAAAAAGCACATAAAATCCGATCAACAGCGCCAAGTCAATGCCATACAGTATCGCATTGTCTTGATTTTTAGTGGTAACTGCCAGCAAGAATGCTGCCAACAAGGATATTCCCATTGTTACTGTCATCAATAAATTTTTCCGGTACGTATCTTTTAGCATTACTGAATCAATGGATTCCATAAAATACCCTCCTTTTTCCTTTTATCCTTATATATATCGTCAGGATAATAACTTTAAATAGAACTTTTGTAGAATAAATTTAGTGAAAGTTGGAAATAGAGAAACTAGTTACGCACAAATTGCATATAAATCTTTGTATTGTACAAAAACAATAAAGTTATTTAATTTTAAAAGACCAAACAAGCGTAGCCCCGTTCTATATTTAGGTCGGGGTTAAACATATAATTTTAATTTT
This sequence comes from Lysinibacillus canaveralius, assembly GCF_047301505.1. Lineage (NCBI taxonomy): Bacteria > Bacillati > Bacillota > Bacilli > Caryophanales > Bacillaceae > Lysinibacillus > Lysinibacillus canaveralius. The sequence goes on from NZ_CP154840.1 coordinate 4,273,053, forward strand.
GGCGTACGATATTTCATTGACCTCAAAAACCTATTAAAAAATCCGTTAAAAATATAAGGTTTATGCAACACTAGCGCTTGATTGTGGAAGAGTGGTTTTCTGTGTCCTCAAACTTTTATTTGAGAACGTTTATTTGTATATGTTTGTATAACTTAAATAAATGTATCAATCGAATTTGAAGTCGGTTTTACTTGCTGCTGTGCTTCAGCTTTTAAGTTTCTCCACTTATTTATATAAATTGCCATAAATTCACTTTCTCTTTTCATTTCGAATTTTTTATAAAAATGAAGGATAATAAGAATATTTATCCAAAATATTAAGCATAAGGAGGTGTTTGGGTATGAAGAAATTAGTTTTAATATTTAGTTTCATCTTTTTAACTGCTTGTTCAAATGAAACATATTCTATTTACGGAGAAATAAATTCTATAGAAGAAGATAACATCTATGTTGAATGTTCAGATTTAGTTAGAAAATTGGATAAGAGTCCTATTAAAGATGATATAGGTTATTCCTGTGCTATTAAAATAACTGAGGACACGATTATTAAGACTCAAGCTGGTGATGAATTAACATTTAATGGATTAAACAAAAATAATATGGTCTCGGTATATTTTGAAGAGCCAACAACATCAAGTGCCGATTCAGAAGGGCTAACATTCACAGCTAAAGAAATAACGGTATTCGATAATAAGTAATGAAAGCCGAGGGATTTATTAAGTGAACAATTCTTGGCTTTTTATAGTTTCTATTTTTAGGTGTTAATGAACCGATAAGCTCTCAAACCGCCGTTTGATAATCTTTTATAAAAGAATATTATTCAATACTATGGCCCTATTGCTGAAAAAGGCACAATTCTTCTTTGAATTGCGCCCTTTTATTGAAGATCAATGTTTCCAATTCAGTATACTAAAAATCCATTTCTATAACGATTATGCTTTATAAAGTGCCATGTTACCGCTCTCCATAACTGTTTGAAGTAGTATATTTTAATGGATATAAGTAGAAAAAAACACGGTTAAACCAATTTTTTATATTAATCTAATTTTCCCAGCATAGTAGTTGCAGCTGTGGTCTTAGGGATGGAAGCGTCATAATTTTAAGCACATTAGCTTTGCCCGTTACTGCCATCTATCACTTCTTCGCCAGCTTCTTTTACTTTCCCGCCGATTTCCTTTAAATCAGTCGTGGCTTCTTTGGCACTGGAAAGAATCTCACTTGATTCTTCCTTTACTATACTAACTGGGACAATAATGTTCTCGTTTACTTTTTCATAAAGATTTTGAGCATCCCTTATTGCTTCTTTCAGAACTGAAGAAGCGGATTTCAATCGCTCTTGTAAGTCGTTCTTCACATCTGAAGGATTGTTTTTGACTTGGCTGTACATATCCATTGTTGAATCTTTCATGTTTTTTGTTGTGGCGGTTACTTTGTTTCTTGTATTTGAGTCAAGCAATGCAAGCGCACCTCCAATAACAGCCCCTATCACCATACATTTTAGGATTTTTCCATTTTCTTCACTTTCGTTAGTTGTCGATACATTGTTATAAGTAGTAGTTGGTGTCATAATTAATTCCTCCTTCATGTTTTCTGAATTTGTAATCTTATTCCTTAGGTGCCCGATTTTTTCTCATTTAAACTATTTAAGCAATTTCTTTTTTACCAGCTACTCAACAGTCTCTGTGAATGAAGAAAAATAATGACGACCGCTTTCCCATCATGCCTCCTTCCTGTATTTAAAGTATAGTTAGCATAACTAGTAAAGCGCTGCTCCGATTATTCATGCATTGGATAGGCTACACTGAGTTGGACAGATAAATAAAGGCTTGTAAACTTAGAATATCGATTAAAGGGAGCGTGCAATAAAGCACCCGTAAAGAATGAATTACAGCGGCAATTTAAACAAAAAGAGCTATTGGCTGTTATTGTGAGTGATGTAACATACATCCGTGTTGGAACTAGGTGACATTATGTTTGTTTATTTTTCGGCCTTTCAATCATGAAATCATTGGCCATAGCGCTGGTGCAAGTAAGAGCGCAGAGCTTATCTATCAGATTGTTGAATTCTAAAGTAAACATCTTTTAATATTCTACCCTACTTATATCTACTTAATATTTCTTCTGGAATATGACAATAATCGTTTGGACATCTAGCTAACCTATCTTGATGTTCTTCTGCACTTCTCACATAATTTGTAAGAGGTAATACTTCAACAACTACAAGGTTAGAATCATTTCTCTCATCAATAAATGCCTTCGCTTCTTTTAAGTGGCCTTGCTTTTCACTATATACTCCTGTTCTGTATTTCTCACCAATATCCTGTCCTTGTTTATTCAAACTGTATGGATCAATTATTTCAAAAAAATACCCCATTAATTCCCGGATAGTTACCACCGTTGGATCAAATCCTGTTTTTACACATTCGGCGTAACCATCATAATCACCCTCAAGTGTCTGACTTGTTCCATTAGCTCTCCCCGCTTCCGTAAACTTAACTCCAGGTAAAGTTTTTACAAAAGCTTGTACTCCCCATAAACATCCACCTGCAAAATATACTATTTCCATATTGTTCTCTCCCCTATGCAGCCATTTAGCCCAACAATCCCGGAATGAAGTCCAGTTTTTATTCGATTGTTGAAGATCATATTACTCTTTCAATTCACCTAGCACCCGTAGTTAATAAAATAACAATACCGTTATTACTAATTTCTACAGGGCTCAAAATTCAACATAAAATGGTTGTTTACTGCCATCAAGACAGTACGCTACTCTTTGTCTAAAATTTTCAATAGTTATCATTTTCAAAGCCTTCTCTATAGGGAAAAAACCCGTTTCTAAACTTTCTGCAGAAGTTGTTAATTTACCACCAATTGACTTCGCTAAAAAGAGCTTATTACAAATTGACTTATTCACATTCTGAAAGACTCCGCAGAATTTGATAACTTCAATATCAATGCCTGATTCCTCTTTAGTTTCCCTTATTGCAGCCTCTTTCAGAGACTCACCTTCCTCAACTATTCCACCTGGCATTTCCAACCTCTTATAGGACCTTTAATCAGCAAAATTTCCCTTTGATCGTTGAGTACGATAGCTGCAGCCGAAACAAAGTGTTTAGAAGGTGTGTAAATATGTGATTGATTTTGTTCTAAAATAACTGCCCCCTTTTTTATGTAAAGCTTATCATAAGTTAAATAACACTCTTGTTGCGTTAGTTAAAGAAAATGGTGCTACCACAAAATTGAAGTAAAGTAATTTTTCAATAATTATATTTCCCACTCTTTTCTATACAACCAATAAAAAACCTCCCAATTATAGATTTTTTATCAGGAGTTATTCAATTAAATGGCCCTTTAATAGAATAACTTTATTATCACTTAACAGGTTCTTAAACCACGAGAAAAACCGAAATCCCTTCTTTATAGAGATAGGAAATTCCGGTTCATCTTTTTTATAAACAGTTAAACTTTTTCAAAACGGTACGACTTTTTATAAACAGTTCAACTTTATTTCAAAGCAACATACTTGTATCAAAGCCATATCTTTAACCTAAGGATGTTTATTGACATTGTTCTTCAATATCAAGAGTATCTATCAAAGTTAGCAGCAGAAATAGATGCCCTCGCTAAAGAAATTGAAGAATATGAGCTAATCCAGTCTATCCCTGGTATTGGAGAAAAGATTGCGGCAACAATCATCTCTGAAATTGGAGAGATAGAGCGGTTTAACCATCCTAAAAAGCTAGTAGCATTCGCTGGGATAGATCCTAGCGTATACTCTTCTGGGAGGTTTACTGCTTCAATAAACCGTATAAATAAAAGAGGCTCTAGCAGGTTAAGGCAAGCGTTGTTTATGGCTGTACAATGCGGTATAAGAGATGCACGTAAGCAAAAAACAAATGAAGAAATAATCCCTAGAAATAAGAAATTGAGAGAGTTCTACGATAAAAAACGCGAAGAAGGAAAACCTTTTAGAGTAGCCATTATTGCATGTGCTAATAAGCTTTTACATTGGATATATGCCTTACTAAAAAGGAAAGAATCCTTCCAAAATGCGGTTTAAAAACTATACCTAAGTACATTAAACAAGATCTTCCATTTTTAAAGAGGAAAGCTTATTTGATGTACCCTTTTTTAGTATATCATCTAGGTTTTAATTTTTTTATTGAAAAAACTTGACAACTATTAGCTGGTTTTGTTGAATAAAAAAACTGTATATTAACACAGGATTTTCAATCAAACTTTTTTATAAATGTCGCGGCTTTATTTTAAAAATCGCATCTTTTTTATAAACATCGGAACTTTATTTCAAATCTACAAAAGAACCCGTTTTGAAAAATGTTTTATCAAAACGGGTTCTTTTTTTAGAAACAATGTACAATTTTTATTTAAAAGTTTTATCATTTCCTATTGTTAATCTTCAACGAACGCAACATTTAGTGAAGAAGTATCTACTCTGTCTTTCTTATCAATTAATAGTATATAGAGCTATTAAAAGTAAATATAAATGTACCGACTAGCACTTTTACAATTGAGACACCTTTTAGCTCTTGTTTTTTACTATTATCTTAATTCTATTTTGTCCTCATGTGTTTTACCCTTTTCATCCTCCCATATAATGACTACGAAATAAGTAGAATCTTCATTTGGTGGTTCTCCAAAATATAGTCTAGGGTAAGAAAAAGGATGTAAAGTATATACAGTATCATCAGTATCTCTACCCTCAAAAAATTCATCTCTGTCTGTTATCAACTTATCATTTTCTATAAATTGAAGTTTCTTCACATTTACTTCTTTATCATCTACTTGTGTAACAGATACTAACCATGCTCCTCCAGCTTCAGCTTCCTTAATTTTTTTATAAACTACTTTCCATGTGCCATCATCTGAAGTACCTTTCAAACTAGGAGTTGAAAAAGCAAAATAAATAATTCCTACAAAAATTATTATCAGTACTATTATAAGATACGATTTTTTCATTTTTTCCCCTCTTTCAAATTGAGAATATAAATTTTTTGTATAAATGACAAATATAAAAAAAGTTCTTTTCTAAATAAAATAAAGTGGGACTAACCCTATATGTGAGACAGTCTCAAAAAAGCATTATCCAATCAGTTTCCGATAATTTATCGGAGACTGGTTGTTTAATTTCAATTGAATTCGAGTATTGTTATAATAGGTAATATAATCTCTTACGGTTTGATCTACAATTGCCGTTGTAGTTCGAGTTAATCCGTCGAGATAGAACGTTTCTGACTTGAGCGTCGCATGAAACGATTAAATCGGGGCATTATCAGCGGGCGTTCCCTTACGGGACATGCTCATGGTAATGCCTTTTCCTTTGACCGCTTGTTGATATGCTGCTGAAGTATATACAGACCCTTGGTCGCTGTGTAAAAGACACCCTTCAGGTAAATTCGGTAACTGGTCAAGTGTATCTAATACAAGGTCAATATTTTGGCGATCACTAATTGTATAAGCGAGTATTTCACCATTGAATAAATCAAGGATACTCGAAAGATATAAAATCTTTCCACCAAAAGGCAAGTAAGTAATATCTGTAACGAGCTTCTCAAAACGGTTTTGAGCTAAGAATTCACGATTCATCAAATTGTTGGCTATATAATAAGGCTGACCAGTTTGTTTGCGCTTTTTGACTTTCACTCGACATTGCCAATTATACTTTTGCATAATACGTTGAACAACTTTATGGTTTACAACTTGTTCTTGTCTAAGAATGGCTGTGATTTTACGGTACCCATAACGATACTTATTAGTTTTACAGATTTCGCCAATACGCTTCTCTAATAGGTACGTACCTTTATTTCGATTTGACTCTTTTCGCCATCTATAATAGGTGGATCGAGGAATATTGAATATGGTACAAAGCTGTTGAATTGTCATTTGGCCTTTTAAGGATTCAACCATTTCGAGTACTACTTGTCCAACCACTTCCTTTCCAATTCGGCGTACTTTTTTAGCACTTCAATTTGTTGCTTTAAAAATTTATTTTCTAGCTGAAGCTGTTCAATAGAAGACTGATTCTCTGGTCCTTTTCCAAATGTATATTGTTTCCCCACTGGTTGTGTAAATCGATGCATTTCTCCATTTTTATACCAACGAGTCCATGTTTCAACCTGTGTATCATTTCGAATATTCAATTCCTCCAGTATGACTTTCGTCGGTATACCTTGTAATTTCATTTCAACTGCTTTTAATTTCACCTCAGCAGGGTAACTAACTCTTGTCCCCATAAAAAGAAGCACCTCCAAAAGATTTTAGGATACAATACCCTAATTTCAATTGAAGATGCTTTTTTGTTTTGTCTAACCCGAAGGGGTCAGTTCATTCAATACCCGTTTTCAACGTAAGGTGTTTTTAAATTGTCTCATTTATTTAGGTCAGTGCAACTATAATCTAAAGGGGTTTTTCATCGCAACTTTTTTATAAACATCGCGACTTTATTTTAAACATCGTATCTTTTTTATAAACATCGCAACTTTATTTCAAAGCTACAACTAAAGCCGTAAATTTATCTTATTACTCAACCGTTACCGATTTCGCAAGGTTACGTGGTTTGTCAACGTCACAGTCGCGGTGCAGGGCAGCATAGTAGCTGATCAGCTGTAATGGCACTACTGCTACAAGTGGTGTAAGCAGTGTATGAACACGAGGGATGATCAGTGTATCGCCTTCTTCTTCTAGCCCTTCCATTGCAATAATACATGCGTTTGCACCACGTGCTACAACTTCCTTCACGTTTCCACGGATGCCCAGTGCTACCTGCTCCTGTGTCACAAGGGCAAATACCGGCGTTCCTTCTTCAATCAAGGCGATTGTACCGTGCTTCAGCTCGCCGCCTGCAAAGCCCTCTGCCTGGATGTAGGAAATCTCTTTTAATTTCAATGCACCCTCCATGCTTAAGCAGAAGTCCAGGTTACGACCGATGAAGAATGCGTTGCGGGCAGTTTTTAAATAATCTGCTGCGATTTCTTCCATCACATCTTTTGAGTCCACGATAGACTGGATACCGTTTGCTGCAATTGCAAGCTCTTGTTTCAGGTCGAAGTCGATTGCTTTGCCTGCTGCTTTACCTGTTACGTAAGCTGCGATAGCAAGAACCGCTACTTGCGCTACATAAGCTTTTGTAGATGCTACAGCAATCTCAGGACCTGCATGCAATAATAGCGTATGGTCTGCCTCACGAGAAAGCGTAGAGCCCGGTACGTTTGTAACTGTTAGTGTTGGGTGGCCAAGCTCCTTGATTTTCACAAGTACTTGACGGCTATCAGCAGTCTCGCCTGATTGCGAGATGAAGATAAACAATGGTTTTTCGGAAAGCAGCGGCATATTGTAGCCGAATTCACTTGAAATATGCACTTCTACTGGGATACCCGCAATTTTCTCAAAATATTGTTTCCCTACAAGACCAGCATGGTAGCTTGTGCCTGCTGCAATAATATAAATACGGTCAGAAACCGTAATAGCATCTAAAATTGACTGCTCGATGACTAGTTCTTCATCCTGCTCATATGCTTGAATGATTTTACGAACAACGCCTGGCTGCTCATCCATTTCTTTTAGCATGTAATGAGGGTACGTACCTTTTTCGATATCGCTTGCATCTAGCTCAGCTGTAAATGGCGCACGTTCTACTGTTTGGCCTTCTAGTGTCGTGATCACTACGCTGTCTTTCTTCACGATAACTACTTCTTTATCATGAAGCTCGATAAACTGATCTGTTACTTGCAGCATTGCCATCGCATCAGAAGCAACAACATTAAATTCTGCCCCTACGCCTACTAATAACGGCGATTTGTTTTTCGCTACATAGATTGTTTCCGGATCCTCATTATCAAGTAAAGCCAGTGCGTATGAACCGTGTACAAGACCCAGTGTCTTACGGAATGCGTCTACTGTTGATAAGCCCTCTTTCGAGAAATACTCCACCAATTGAACAATTACTTCTGTATCTGTATCAGACTGCATTGTTACATCTTTTAAATACGCTTTTTGCAGCAGGTGATAGTTTTCAATAACTCCGTTGTGTACAAGCGTAAAGCGGCCTGTTGCAGATTGGTGAGGGTGGGCGTTTGATTTATTCGGTACACCATGTGTTGCCCAGCGTGTATGACCGATTCCAATCTGAGCTTCTACATCACCATCTACTGCTTGGCGAAGGTCAGCAATACGTCCTTTTTCCTTAAATACTGTTACGCCTTCTTCGTTGTGTACAGCAATTCCCGCCGAATCATAACCACGGTATTCCAGCTTCTCTAAGCCTTTTAATAAAATTTCCTTTGCGTCTACTACTCCGTTATATCCTACAATTCCACACATATTTCTTTTCCTCCGTCCGCTACCTCACACCCGTCATTCATTTGATAATCTCTTAAAAAGGCAATAGAAAACCAAACTACGGGTGAACCTATTTTTGTCGTTCTGTCTAACGCGCAAAATAGGCCTTGTAGCTTTTTTTATTTTTAGTTTTGGGTGCCTATCCATTTTTTTGTGCAGCAAATTGCTTTGCTGTTTTAAAACGAATGTTACAATCGGGCACTGGCGATCGGGAGGCATCCGCCGAATGTTCGATAAACCTCCACCTCGTCAACTAAGGATTGTTGTCCGTCCGATTTCCTTAGCTCAGGCGCTATAATTGTCTTCCTGTCATTTATAACGCGCGTTTCCTTTCCTCCTTTTCTACGCGCATGCCTAGCGTTTTCCTGCTTTTTTTATAAGCTACTGTCGCAAGCATACTCATCATACATAAATGTCGGACATTCGTCAAATGATCACTAAAAACCCGCTAGTACGTAACGTACTAGCGGGTTTTCCTTACAATCCCTTTTCTTCTAGTAGGTTAACTATTTCTCTATTAAACGCAGGCAGGTCATCCGGCGTACGACTCGTTACCAGTTGCTTCTGGCATACAAATACCTCTTCATCATGGAAGTTTACACCTGCATATTCCATATCGACGCGGATGGATTTATAACCTGTTGCATCACGGCCTTCAAGGGCTTTCGCTGTAATTAACAGCTGTGGTCCATGACAGATCGCAAAGACAGGTTTCTTTTCATCCATGAAGCTTTTGGCAAAGGATACGAAACGCTCATCCGCACGAAGCTGATCCGGTGAGAACCCACCTGGGATGAAAAGCGCATCAAAATCTGTCGGGCTTACATCATCGATTCCTTTATCTATCGTAACGGCTGCGTCACCGTTTTTCCCTGTTACTTCCTTGCCAGCTTCTTTCTCGATTGTTACTAGTATATGCCCCGCAGCCTCAAGTGCTTCTCTCGGGCTCGTATATTCACTATCCTCAAACATATCGGTAATTACTACTGCAACTTTTGCCATTCTTAACACCCTTTCGTTTGGAGATTCTTAAGTACTGTACCCAGCTGGTTGCTCAGATAAACGAAAAAGTAATAGAAACCAGCTTAGGACCTAATACAATGCCAAAGCTTCTGGGCGTATCAAGCTATTCCTCGGGGATACAAAGTGCCGTTCATAAATTTGTCATAGAAATTTTCAAATACACAAAAAACCGCCTTCTCCTCGAAGGCGGTCCATTGTCTTACTCTGTTAAGCCCATTTCTGCTTTTACTACATCCGCAATGCGGTTTACATATTCCTCGCACGCTTCTGCAGAAGGTGCTTCCACCATGACACGTACAAGCGGCTCTGTACCAGAAGGACGAACAAGAACACGGCCATTTCCGGCCATTTTTGCTTCCACTTCCGCAATAACAGCAGCTACTTTTTCATTTTGTGTCACGGCATGTTTATCCGTTACACGTACATTTACTAGCTTTTGCGGGAAAATTGTCATCTCACCTGCAAGCTCTGATAAACGTTTGCCAGTGGCCTTCATGATGTTTACAAGCTGAATGCCTGTCAGCAAGCCGTCACCAGTTGTATTGTAATCTAAAAAGACGATATGTCCTGATTGCTCACCGCCGACATTGTAGTCGTGCGCTCGCATTTCCTCTACCACATAACGATCGCCCACAGCCGTTTGCACACTTGTCATGCCATTGTCTTCTAATGCTTTATAGAAGCCCATATTACTCATGACTGTGGAAACAACAGTGCCCTTTTTCAAGCGGCCTTTAGCATGTAAGTATTTACCGATGATGAACATAATTTGGTCGCCATCAACGATTTGGCCTTTCTCATCTACGGCAATCAGGCGGTCGCCATCACCGTCAAATGCAAGACCTGCGTCTGCTGCACGCTCCAAGACAAATGCAGCAAGCTTTTCTGGATGAGTTGAGCCGACACCCTCATTGATATTTAAGCCGTCTGGTGAAGCACCCATCGTTGAAATGTCCGCCTCCAGGTCAGCAAATAAGTGAGTAGCGAGCTGGCTCGTTGCACCGTGTGCACAATCAAGTGCTACATGGACACCAAGGAACTCCTCATCCACTGTTTGTTTTAAGTATGAAATATATTTTTGTCCGCCTTCGAAGTAGTCCGTTACTGAACCGATATCTCCTCCAGTAGGGCGTGGTAAAGTATCTTCTGCTGCATCAAGAAGCGCTTCGATTTCTGCCTCCTGTGCATCAGTCAGTTTAAAGCCATCCGGACCAAAGAATTTAATGCCATTGTCTGCTACAGGGTTGTGCGATGCCGAAATCATTACACCTGCCTGTGCATTCATTACACGTGTCAGGTAGGCAACCCCTGGTGTGCTGATAACACCAAGACGCATAACCTCTGCGCCGATTGATAAAAGTCCCGCTACCAATGCTCCCTCCAGCATTTCCCCGGAAATACGTGTATCTCTTCCAATCAAGACTTTCGGGCGCTCTTTTGCATCTTTTGTCAATACGTATCCACCAACACGTCCAAGTCTGAATGCAAACTCCGGCGTCAATTCACTATTAGCGACTCCACGGACGCCATCTGTTCCGAAATATTTACCCATTTTGTTCTCTCCTTCAATACTAGACATCCCTTGCTCTTATGCCTATGTCATCCTATAGGATTTTTAGTTTCGCAAACGTTCTGTCTCATAGCGGCTAAAGCTATTCCGCGCTATCTGCTTCTGTCTTCTCTTTCGAGTCTTCTGCAGGAGCAACAGGTTCACCGCTGACCTCCGTCTGAATGGTAATCACATCTGACTTTACAGTTACACCTTTTGGTAGTGTAAGCTTGGCTTCATGCGATCCCGATTCTTCCAAGCCTGATACGTCAAATTCTACGACTAATTCCTTCAGCTCGTCAATCAAAGCTTTTTTCCCATATACTTTCAGCTTTGTCTGTTCAGTGGAGATTTGATCCAGTGAAATACCTTCCTTCAATTGTCCTGTTTGTTTAATTGTAATCGGTAATTCACGACTATATTCTTCAATCTCTACATTCACCTTTACTTTTTCCGGCTGGACTGATACATCAAGGCGGTTAAGGTCGGCATTGAGTACTTTCACGTTTGCATCATGCTCAAATGACTCTCTGATTCCCTGCTCACTTGCAACCGTTGCTTTTACATAATTAATGGACTCCATAACGCTTTTTGCTCCAGTCACTTTAACAGTGGAAGGGCTAGCCGTCATCTCCTTCACTACGTAATCCTCTGCTAGCAGGCGGTTACTCATTTCAGGCTCTACCTTGAACTCTTTTGTGACCCGCTCCTCGATGTCGACGCTAACTGATCTTGGTTCGATAGACACATCCAGCTTTTCCGAAAAGCCCTCACTCTGGATTGTTACATGGTGCTCACCAATCATGAGAGAGTTCAAATCGACAAACACTTTATAATCTTGTCTCATCTTCGTTTGCATAATCAGCTGTGATGAACCGCTGATCGTCACATCAACCGTATCTGGCAGACCTGTCACAAGTAGATTCTCATCATCGTAATATACTTCGAGTGGTACATTGTATAAAATATCCACTTCTGGAGAAGTATCTGTTTCCCGCCCCGTATCAATTTCCGACTTTACATAAAAGAATAAGGCTAATGCCAGTACAAATGCAATGATTCTAAGCGCCCAGTAGCTATCGAATAATTTATCCATTCTTTTTACCTCCCCAGCTTAACTTAGAGGCTAAGTTGGACTCTTGCCCTGGTCCGAACCATAAATTACGCAACTTTAGCGTAAATTCATCGATCGTTAGATTCCGGTCAATTTTCCCATTTGCAGCAATACTGATGGCTCCTGTTTCCTCTGACACAATGACAACGATTGCATCGGTTACCTCACTCAAACCTAGTGCGGCACGGTGTCGTGTCCCTAGTTCTTTTGAAATAAAAGCACTTTCAGAAAGCGGCAAATAGCAGGCTGCTGCTGTAATTTTATCTCGCTGCATAATAACTGCCCCATCATGAAGCGGGGTATTGGGAATAAAGATATTGATTAACAGCTCGGAAGAAATTTCCGCATTCATCTTTATACCCGTTTCTATATACTCTGTTAAACCTGTTTCCTTTTCAATCGAAATTAACGCACCAATGCGGCGTTTCGCCATATAGCTCACTGACTTTTTCATCGCTTCAATTAAGCGTGCCTGTTCCTCATCCTGTTGACTCGTCGTACGCTGGAACAGCTTTCCGCGCCCGAGCTGTTCAAGAGCCCTGCGAATTTCCGGCTGGAATATAATAATGATGGCTAGGAAACCCCAGTCAATGATTTCCTCCAAGAGCCAATCGAGCGTATTCAGCCCAAATATTTCAGTTGCAATTTTTGCAACAATAATGACAAAGATCCCTTTCAATAATTGAACCGCTTTCGTTCCTTTAATGAGGGTCAAAGTTTTATACATAACGTACCATACAAGCAGTACATCTAAGAAGTTAAAAATAACACTTACAGGCGTCAAATCTGTAAATTGCTCGATTATCTGCACGTGGCATCCCCCACTTTTCTAGCTAATCCATATACGACTCAAGTATATCATATTTGCGTTACAATTGACTTTTCCAAAGAGAAAAAAGTCCACCCAATCGAGTAGACTCGGTCATTTTCTATAGGACGTCATTTTCTGGGGAAAGTTCCAGAATAAAAAATATACATATTTGTTTACTACGGTAAAGGATGGCGAAAGGCTCATTTATTTCTATGATCCGCCTGTCGCATACTTTTTTAATGGAAAATCAATTTCGGATCGATTCTCCAAATGTGGGTAACAGTTTCCCTCTATCCTATATTTGCACATTTATCCTTTTCTTTATTCATAAAAAGCATTAAAAAGCCTATTGCATAAATAGGTTGCAGACTGCCGCAGAAAGAGGATCATGCTTTAATCTATACCCAATTCATGCAGAAATTGTCCACTTTTTCCCCATTAAAAAAGCTGGGGGAAATTCCCTCAGCTCTCCATTAGTTATTCATCTGTAGATTCAAAAAGTGAAATAAAACTATTAAACATCTGTTTCATTTCATACCACAGCCACTCAAAAGCCTGGTCAACTTCCTCAATTTGGCCGCTGACGACTGCAGTAGAAGCCATGTATTCTCCATTAATCACTGTTACATTACCCTCTACTTCACCTTCAATGACAATGGTCCCGTTTTTTACTACAATATCACCCTTTACCACTTCTCCAGCTGGAACAGTTACCGTTTGTCCGTCGACGATTATGTTTGGCTGCTTGGTTACAGAAAATTGATTGTCATTTGGATAGCTTCCTAATAAAGCAGTACTCATAAATATGAAGAAGACAGCCGCTGCAACAATAATAGGATGTTTGCGCAGCCATTTCTGAATACCGACTGTATTTTTTCGTTTTGGCAGGCGATTCATTACATTTGCCTCGAAGCTAGGAGGTGCCGTAATGTGCGTAGCACTTTTAATGAACGCAATTGTGTCACTTAGCTCATGCATATGTTGCTGACATGTAGAGCAGTTTTGCAAATGCTTTTTCAGCTCTTGCTCATGCTCACGACTAATATCGCCATCTAAGTAATCGTGCATATATTCTACATAATTTTTTTGACACGTACTCATGCGAAATCCCTCCTATAAATTATTCAACTGTTTTCGCAGCGCTTCACGACCACGATGTATTCGGGTTTTTACCGTCCCAATTGGCATATCAAGAATTTCACTGATTTCTTGAAGCGATAGTTCCTCAATGTATTTAAGGACAATGACAGAACGGTATTTATCAGGTAATCGACTGATTTCATACTGAACACGTTCCTGCAGCTCCATCTGCTCCACTGCTTCTTCTGGAAGCTGCTCGTCTGCCGCAATTTGCGAGTACATATCTAAACCTTCTGTCCCCGCTACTTCCGCATCTAAATAATAGTCCGGCTTCTTTTTTCGGATCCTATCGATACAAAGGTTGGTTGCAATTCGGTATAACCAGGTCGAAAATTTTCTCTTTTGATCATAGGAATGTAAATTGATAAAGGCCCGCACAAAGGCTTCTTGTGCAATATCTTCTGCCTCTTGTTTGTTACCGAGCATCCGATAACATATTTGGTATAGTTTGTGCTGATAGAGGTTTACAATGTCTGCATATGCGTTTTGATCACCTTTAAGCACTTGCTTTATTCTTTTGTTAACTAACGCATCCATTGTCTACCCTCTCCACCTTCTACTATATATTTTACGAATGAATTCAGTTAAAGTTTCACTTTTTCATTATAGCAAAATGTTTTTTGTTACATGATCAAAAACATGAAATTGCTCTTTACGTTTATTGTAAAATTTACCTGTCCATTGTTACAATATGATTTTTTTGATAAATACCCTATAAAAATTACTTTTTCATGCATTTCCTTGCGATTCACTGCTTGTTAAGTAGTAAGATTTAGCGGCACTCCTGTCATCTCGTTCATTAAAAATAAAAATCCTTTACCCGCTCTGAGTAAAGGATGAATTGTTATAAAAATAAAAGTGAGCCATGAAGGACTCGAACCTTCGACCCTCTGATTAAAAGTCAGATGCTCTACCAACTGAGCTAATGGCTCATAAAAACAAAAAAAATGGCTGGGGTACTAGGATTCGAACCTAGGCATGACGGAATCAAAATCCGTTGCCTTACCGCTTGGCTATACCCCAATCATTTTATAAAAGATGGTGGAGGGGGACGGATTCGAACCGCCGAACCCTAAGGAGCGGATTTACAGTCCGCCGCGTTTAGCCACTTCGCTACCCCTCCGACATATAACACTTATGGTGGAGGATGACGGGCTCGAACCGCCGACCCCCTGCTTGTAAGGCAGGTGCTCTCCCAGCTGAGCTAATCCTCCATAATCTGGTTGCGTGTTATGTATTATTATTTGTTTTTAAGTGGTGACCCGTACGGGATTCGAACCCGTGTTACCGCCGTGAAAGGGCGGTGTCTTAACCACTTGACCAACGGGCCAAATCATTATGTTTTCCTTAAGAAGACAAGATTTATAATATCATCGTTTTTTATACTTTGCAAGTGCTTTTTTGAAAAAATATTTTTTATGTATAAAAATTAACTATTATGGAAATTAAACCGATAGTGAAATAATTTTCTTTCACATGAAAAAGGCAAAAAAAATGGCTCCGAAGGTAGGACTCGAACCTACGACCAACCGGTTAACAGCCGGTTGCTCTACCACTGAGCTACTTCGGAACATTATTATTTATTTATGCTTGCCTTGTACATTTATTATTATAACAATTGCAAAAAAATATACAAGTATTTTTTTAAAAATTCCAAAGGATTTTTCAAAATTTTATGCTCCTTATTTTATTCAGAATTTATACAAATAAAATTACCATAAGGTAGGAATTATATCAGTGTATTCATCTCATGCTTTCTTATTTACAGGAAAGCCAAGACTAGATATAAGTTATCCCTTGAGCACTTGTGATTAACTTATAAATGGATGCTCCCTCATATCTTGGGTACAAGCAGACCGATTATCCTTTAAATCCTGTTATTGTTTGTTTCAAAGCTTTCTGTAAGGGCCGACCCGCTTTTGTCATTCTAATAAATCGTTGTCTATTTAAGATACATATAAACCATAAAAAAGAAAGTACAGCTTCCTTCTAAATACTGTTCATTTCCTGTTTCCAAAGTTCTTCTTCCATTTCTGATTACTTGTTATATGTAGAGGGCGCTGGATCATTAATATGGACGTGTTCAGCCCAATGAAGAACTAGATGTTAGATGTGAATATAACTAACTACTTAAGAGATAATATGGGCCTTTAAAGGGAGCTGGAGGTTGATATGAGGTATGTTACTTACACCATATACTGCTTCCTCATTTAACTCTCAGCTAACTGCTGTTGAATCTTCGTTTTCCGTGGACTGGCAGGACTGGAGGAAGAAAGAAGCCTTATACGTTGCCTTAACTTTACTACCGAATTCTCTTCCTATAATTAATATGGTAAATAAATGAAAAATGATCATCTAGTTGAGTAAAAGCTGCTGGCTTTTTTACATCCTATGTATATCGTTCAAGTATATGCTCTTCTCCTCTATAATCATCCTCTAACAAACGCCAGACAAAGTTATAATAACAAACAATTAAAAAGCGTTAATTCTTTGTTAAGAATTAACGCTTACTATATTGAAATGTTTATAAAAGAAGATAGAAATAAAAAAAGCCACTACTAACCTAGTTAGCAGCGACTTTTTGCGCCCAGCGATGTCCTACTCTCACAGGGGGAAGCCCCCAACTACCATCGGCGCTAGAGAGCTTAACTTCCGTGTTCGGTATGGGAACGGGTGTGGCCTCTCTGCCATCATCACTAGACTTGCACATGGATGTGCTGACTTCTGCGCTGCAACACGATGTTGCGCTTTTAGCAGAAGTTCCTTTATATAGCTGAAAGAAGTTTGTTCTTTCAAAACTGGATAAACGTTTCATTGTGCAGCACACAAAATTTGGTTAAGTCCTCGACCGATTAGTATTCGTCAGCTCCATATGTCGCCATACTTCCACCTCGAACCTATCTACCTGATCGTCTTTCAGGGGTCTTACTTACTTGCGTAATGGGAAATCTCATCTTGAGGGGGGCTTCATGCTTAGATGCTTTCAGCACTTATCCCGTCCATACATAGCTACCCAGCGATGCCCTTGGCAGAACAACTGGTACACCAGCGGTATGTCCATCCCGGTCCTCTCGTACTAAGGACAGCTCCTCTCAAATTTCCTACGCCCACGACGGATAGGGACCGAACTGTCTCACGACGTTCTGAACCCAGCTCGCGTACCGCTTTAATGGGCGAACAGCCCAACCCTTGGGACCGACTACAGCCCCAGGATGCGATGAGCCGACATCGAGGTGCCAAACCTCCCCGTCGATGTGGACTCTTGGGGGAGATAAGCCTGTTATCCCCGGGGTAGCTTTTATCCGTTGAGCGATGGCCCTTCCATGCGGAACCACCGGATCACTAAGCCCGTCTTTCGACCCTGCTCGACTTGTAGGTCTCGCAGTCAAGCTCCCTTGTGCCTTTACACTCTACGAATGATTTCCAACCATTCTGAGGGAACCTTTGGGCGCCTCCGTTACCTTTTAGGAGGCGACCGCCCCAGTCAAACTGTCCGTCTGACACTGTCTCCTGCCCCGATAAGGGGCATGGGTTAGAATTTCAATACAACCAGGGTAGTATCCCACCGACGCCTCCTCCGAAGCTGGCGCTCCGGGCTCTCTGGCTCCTACCTATCCTGTACAAGTTGTACCAAAATTCAATATCAAACTACAGTAAAGCTCCACGGGGTCTTTCCGTCCTGTCGCGGGTAACCTGCATCTTCACAGGTACTATAATTTCACCGAGTCTCTCGTTGAGACAGTGCCCAGATCGTTACGCCTTTCGTGCGGGTCGGAACTTACCCGACAAGGAATTTCGCTACCTTAGGACCGTTATAGTTACGGCCGCCGTTTACTGGGGCTTCAATTCACAGCTTCGCTTGCGCTAACCGCTCCTCTTAACCTTCCAGCACCGGGCAGGCGTCAGCCCCTATACGTCACCTTACGGTTTTGCAGAGACCTGTGTTTTTGCTAAACAGTCGCCTGGGCCTATTCACTGCGGCTCTCTCGGGCTTTCACCCTACCAGAGCACCCCTTCTCCCGAAGTTACGGGGTCATTTTGCCGAGTTCCTTAACGAGAGTTCTCTCGCACACCTTAGGATTCTCTCCTCGACTACCTGTGTCGGTTTGCGGTACGGGTACCTCCCACCTCGATAGAGGCTTTTCTTGGCAGTGTGAGATCAGGAACTTCGTCCATACGGACTCGTCATCACAGCTCAACGTTACAGTGTGCGGATTTGCCTACACACACGCCTTACTGCTTGAACAGAGACAACCAACGCTCTGCTTACCCTACCCTACTGCGTCCCCCCATTTCTCAAACGGTGGGGAGGTAGTACAGGAATATCAACCTGTTGTCCATCGCCTACGCCTGTCGGCCTCGGCTTAGGTCCCGACTAACCCTGAGCGGACGAGCCTTCCTCAGGAAACCTTAGTCATACGGTGGACGGGATTCTCACCCGTCTTTCGCTACTCATACCGGCATTCTCACTTCTAACCGCTCCACCAGTCCTTCCGGTCTGACTTCAACGCAGTTAGAACGCTCTCCTACCACTGACATCAAAGATGTCAATCCACAGCTTCGGTGAATCGTTTAGCCCCGATACATTTTCGGCGCAGCGTCACTCGACCAGTGAGCTATTACGCACTCTTTAAATGATGGCTGCTTCTAAGCCAACATCCTGGTTGTCTAAGCAACGCCACATCCTTTTCCACTTAACGATTACTTTGGGACCTTAGCTGGTGGTCTGGGCTGTTTCCCTTTTGACTACGGATCTTATCACTCGCAGTCTGACTCCCGTGTATAAATATCCGGCATTCGGAGTTTGTCTGAATTCGGTAAAGCGAGATGCCCCCCTAGTCCAAACAGTGCTCTACCTCCGGTATTCTCAATCACGAGGCTAGCCCTAAAGCTATTTCGGAGAGAACCAGCTATCTCCAAGTTCGATTGGAATTTCTCCGCTACCCACACCTCATCCCCGCACTTTTCAACGTGCGTGGGTTCGGGCCTCCAGTAAGTGTTACCTCACCTTCACCCTGGACATGGGTAGATCACCTGGTTTCGGGTCTACGACCACGTACTATTTCGCCCTATTCAGACTCGCTTTCGCTGCGGCTCCGTCTTCTCAACTTAACCTCGCACGTAATCGTAACTCGCCGGTTCATTCTACAAAAGGCACGCTATCACCCATTAACGGGCTCTAACTACTTGTAGGCACACGGTTTCAGGTTCTCTTTCACTCCCCTCCCGGGGTGCTTTTCACCTTTCCCTCACGGTACTGGTTCACTATCGGTCACTAGGTAGTATTTAGCCTTGGGAGATGGTCCTCCCGGATTCCGACGGAATTTCACGTGTTCCGCCGTACTCAGGATCCACTCTGGAGGGAATAACTTTTTGGCTACAGGGCTTTTACCTGCTCTGGCGGACCTTTCCAAGTCGCTTCGCCTAAATCATTCCTTTGTAACTCCGTATAGAGTGTCCTACAACCCCAAGAGGCAAGCCTCTTGGTTTGG
Organism: Lysinibacillus canaveralius; assembly: GCF_047301505.1. Classification (NCBI taxonomy): domain Bacteria; kingdom Bacillati; phylum Bacillota; class Bacilli; order Caryophanales; family Bacillaceae; genus Lysinibacillus; species Lysinibacillus canaveralius. The sequence goes on from NZ_CP154840.1 coordinate 4,292,536, forward strand.
GCTCTTCCCGTTTCGCTCGCCGCTACTCAGGGAATCGAATTTTCTTTCTCTTCCTCCAGGTACTTAGATGTTTCAGTTCCCTGGGTCTGTCTCTAACGCGCTATGAATTCACGCGAAAGTACTGCGCGATTAAACGCAGTGGGTTCCCCCATTCGGAAATCCCCGGATCAAAGCTTACTTACAGCTCCCCGAGGCATATCGGTGTTAGTGCCGTCCTTCATCGACTCCTAGTGCCAAGGCATCCACCGTGCGCCCTTATTAACTTAACCAATAAGTTAACGCTAACTCGAAGAGTTAGACTTCAGTTTACACGTCAATTGCTTGACTTGTTTGACTCATATCTATTTAAAGATAGAAATTTGTGTTTGCTTTCAATGTCGTTTTATCCAGTTTTCAAAGAACAAGTGTGCTACCTGTGTCTACTTCTTCGCACATTTGCGACGAGTAACCGCAGGAGCAAGTTTTGAAAGTATGAACTTTCAAAACTGAACAGCAAGAACGTTAACGTATATCACCGAGTGATATACTTCCGAAAAATATCCTTAGAAAGGAGGTGATCCAGCCGCACCTTCCGATACGGCTACCTTGTTACGACTTCACCCCAATCATCTATCCCACCTTCGGCGGCTGGCTCCAAAAGGTTACCTCACCGACTTCGGGTGTTACAAACTCTCGTGGTGTGACGGGCGGTGTGTACAAGGCCCGGGAACGTATTCACCGCGGCATGCTGATCCGCGATTACTAGCGATTCCGGCTTCATGTAGGCGAGTTGCAGCCTACAATCCGAACTGAGAACGGTTTTATCGGATTAGCTCCCCCTCGCGGGTTGGCAACCGTTTGTACCGTCCATTGTAGCACGTGTGTAGCCCAGGTCATAAGGGGCATGATGATTTGACGTCATCCCCACCTTCCTCCGGTTTGTCACCGGCAGTCTCCTTAGAGTGCCCAACTAAATGATGGCAACTAAGAACAAGGGTTGCGCTCGTTGCGGGACTTAACCCAACATCTCACGACACGAGCTGACGACAACCATGCACCACCTGTCACCGTTGTCCCCGAAGGGAAAACTGTATCTCTACAGTGGTCAATGGGATGTCAAGACCTGGTAAGGTTCTTCGCGTTGCTTCGAATTAAACCACATGCTCCACCGCTTGTGCGGGCCCCCGTCAATTCCTTTGAGTTTCAGTCTTGCGACCGTACTCCCCAGGCGGAGTGCTTAATGCGTTAGCTGCAGCACTAAGGGGCGGAAACCCCCTAACACTTAGCACTCATCGTTTACGGCGTGGACTACCAGGGTATCTAATCCTGTTTGCTCCCCACGCTTTCGCGCCTCAGCGTCAGTTACAGACCAGAAAGTCGCCTTCGCCACTGGTGTTCCTCCAAATCTCTACGCATTTCACCGCTACACTTGGAATTCCACTTTCCTCTTCTGCACTCAAGTCCCCCAGTTTCCAATGACCCTCCACGGTTGAGCCGTGGGCTTTCACATCAGACTTAAAGGACCGCCTGCGCGCGCTTTACGCCCAATAATTCCGGACAACGCTTGCCACCTACGTATTACCGCGGCTGCTGGCACGTAGTTAGCCGTGGCTTTCTAATAAGGTACCGTCAAGGTACAGCCAGTTACTACTGTACTTGTTCTTCCCTTACAACAGAGTTTTACGAACCGAAATCCTTCTTCACTCACGCGGCGTTGCTCCATCAGACTTTCGTCCATTGTGGAAGATTCCCTACTGCTGCCTCCCGTAGGAGTCTGGGCCGTGTCTCAGTCCCAGTGTGGCCGATCACCCTCTCAGGTCGGCTACGCATCGTCGCCTTGGTGAGCCGTTACCTCACCAACTAGCTAATGCGCCGCGGGCCCATCCTGTAGCGATAGCAGAACCATCTTTCAACTTTCTAACATGAGGTAGAAAGTATCATCCGGTATTAGCCCCGGTTTCCCGGAGTTATCCCAGACTACAGGGCAGGTTGCCCACGTGTTACTCACCCGTCCGCCGCTAACGTTAAGTCGGTGCAAGCACCAACAAAACGTCCGCTCGACTTGCATGTATTAGGCACGCCGCCAGCGTTCGTCCTGAGCCAGGATCAAACTCTCCATAAAAGTAGTTTGAGTTAAGCTCAAAATGTTGCTGACTATTGTTTTAGTCAAGTTGTCTCTTTCAATTAAGAAAGAAAATTATTGTTAACGTCTTGCTTGTTCAGTTTTCAAAGTTCATTTTGTTTCAATGTCGCGTCATCTCTTGGCGACTTACTTATAATAGCACCGATTATTCATATCCGTCAACCTTATTTCATAAGTTTTTTTGAGAAAACCCTTTTTTCTCTACAAAGCCCTCAAAAAAGGAGTATGCAGAAAATGAGAAAAGTATTGATATTACTAGGTTTAACGACTATTCTTTTCGCCGTTTATTACTCTTACACTAACAAGCAATTACCTGTATTTTTAATGACTGAAAAGCCAAACGTTGTAGCAAAAGGTCATAACGGACATGTTTTTTTAGTAGAGTTACATTTCGAACATGATGGGCTCATAGACTTTATCAACTCTGATCAGAGCCGTAATATTCTTTTTCTATTAGATCCCGATTTAATCAAACGTGCTGATCATCTTTTAGAACTACTGCAATCTAAACAGCGTGCAACAGGCTTACTCGGCAGTTCACCAGAAAACATCCAGCAGGAAATTGCTGTGTATGAGCAAACATTCAAGCAAAAGCCTCTTTGGTACATGCCTCAAGGCTACACGTATACGGATGAATTAAGACAAACTCTATTTAGTCAACAGATCAATATGCTTGTTCCCACTTTAACAATCAAAAATAATAGTTTTCCAAAAAAAATAGAGAAAGGAGATATTCTATCCTTGCCGCTCTACAAAGAAAATAAAGTAGAGTTTAAATCACTTTCTAATTGGATGAAAAAATATCAATTTATTTCTATAGAAGAAAGTCTATTTGGTTATTCCATTAAAACAAAAAAATCTCCTTAAAAAAGAACCTGGCTCGAGAGCCAGGTTCTTTTAGGATTGTTGCACTGCTTGCTTACGTGCCTTTCGGCGTTCCTCTAGTTTCTTACGATCTTGATCCGATTTTTCATTATACTTCGGTAACATTAAAAGCTGGTATGCATTCACCGCTAAAAGTGGGAATAATAACAGTGCGACATAAATATTAATATTATCCTGACGTCCCATAAGAGCAATAATCCATTCCAATGAGGTAATGACGATCATAAAGAACATCGAAGAAATTAACACATGTTTTTTCCCTGTCATTTTCACTTTTTTGATTGCTGTCGCAATGGCAGCACCTACTAGTACAATCAATAGTCCGATGTAGAACAGCCAGTCACCAGCGCTCTCAGCATCCGGTGCAAATCGGAAAATGATTAAGTCGAAAAGAACCACAATAATCAGCAGCATTTGCACCCAATTCCATAATGTGAGTGTCTTGAATACACCCACTCCCACCTGGTGAAGTGTCAAATACGCAAAGAATCCTGCTTGGGCAATTACACTCATTGTAAATCCTAATAAAACCATCCATGCTAATGCAGCAATAAATTCAACAAACTCTCCTGCTGCTAAATAAGGCTGGAAGAAATCCCAACGTATAAAAAGGCTAGCCACTGCTGTGACTCCGCCGCCTATAAGCATTGTCATTACAAAAAATTTAATCCAATTCCGTATCGTCACAACAAATTGTCCCCCATTTTCTCAATATCCACATCTTATTTTAACAATCGTTTTATAAAAAAGCTAATGGTGATACGATTCGATACATAGAATACGCGGAATTGTGAACAATAATTGAAAGAGCCTATGTGGAAAGGAATGAACTTATGCGGCGACTTTTAATCGTGTTAGGTTTTGCTGTTCTGCTCGCTGGTTGTAATAATGATGAGAAAACGTCGACGCTTTCATACGACGAAATAAAAAAAATTATGGTGGATGCACTTCAAACCGAGGACGGTAAAAAGGCGGTACGTGAGCTTTTAACTGATCAGAGCTTCCGTGACCTAGTAGTACTCGAGCATGACGAAGTAGAAACAGCAATGAAGACAACCCTGCTTTCGCAAGACGCAGAGGAGTTTTGGAAGAAAACATTCGACGACCCTAAGTTCAAAGAAACACTTGCCAAGGGTATGAAGGAGCAGCAAGAGGATGTAATGAAAGCCCTCATGGCAGATGCTGAATATCAGGAAAAGTTAACTAAGTTTTTTGACCAGCCTGATATGCAGAAGCAGTTTGAATCCATCCTTAAAGGGTCAGCCCTTCGCAAACAAATGGAAGAGGTCACAATGGAGACAATTGAAAATCCATTGTTGCAAACCAAATGGGAAGAGCTAATTCGAAAAAGCGGTGAAGCTGCAGCTTCTACAGGGAAAGAAGGCGGCGGCAAATCTGAAGAAGGCAAATCCGGAGAAGGCGGCGGCGGTGCCGGCGGTCAATAGAAAAGACGATTCCTGCAATGATGCGGGAATCGTCTTTTTCCTATAAATAAGAAACAACCCTTTGTAACTTGCTCTACTTATGATTTCGCTAATTTCTCAACGACTTTTTGGGCCATTTCTAAATATAACTTACCTGTTGGGTGGTCTTCTGCATATACGGAAGGAGCGAAATCTTCATCCTCCCAGTCTGGCTGGCCCAGCGGAACTTGTCCAAGTAAATCTGTCCGCAGCTCTTCAGCAAGCTTCGGACCACCACCGCGGCCAAAAACATATTCGCGCTCGCCAGTCAGTTTCGACTGGAACCAAGCCATGTTTTCTACTACCCCTAGAATCTCATGGTTTGTTTGTAACGCCATTGCCCCTGCTCGAGCAGCTACGAAGGCTGCTGTCGGATGTGGCGTTGTAACAACGATTTCCTTGGAAGCAGGCAGCATTTGATGAAGATCGAGCGCTACGTCACCTGTACCTGGTGGTAAATCTAGTAATAGGTAATCTAAATCGCCCCACTCTACATCACGGAAGAACTGATCTAATACTTTTCCAAGCATTGGTCCACGCCATACAATCGGTGCATTATTTTCTACAAAGAAGCCCATTGAAATAACTTTTACACCCATACGGTCTACAGGATAGATACGGTCATCCTTTACTACTGGCATTTCTTGAATACCCATCATATCAGGGACGCTGAAGCCGTAGATATCAGCATCAATCAAACCAACCTTTTTGCCAAGGCGCGAAAGTGCTACTGCCATATTGACAGAGACAGTGGATTTCCCTACTCCCCCTTTACCAGAAGCAATTGCGATAAATTGTACTTTTGATAACGGCGATAAAATATCCTGTGCTTCTGATTCAGTTGCTTGCCCGCGGAACGAATCCAATACTTCCGGAGCCAGTTCTTCGAAACGAATTCCGACTGAGGCTGCACCGTTTTCTTTTAAAATTTCTACAATTTTCATTTGAAGCGTCATTTGTTCGGGCGTGTTTGTTTTTGCAATTGCAATTTTTACACTGACAAATTGTTTTTCTTCTTTAATTGATACGTTTATAATTCCGCCTGTTTGCTCTAAAGTTCTATGTAAAAAAGGATCTTCTAATTGACCTAATAGTTCTCGGACTTGTTGTTCATTCATCAAATTCATACACTCCCCCATATTTTATGTCCATTGTTAGTATATCACACACAGCTTATAGTAGTGTTATGAGTTGCTTCACTGATATGCCAATGCAAAATAGTCTTCTACACCCCGCGCAATAGCAATCGCCATCTTGTCCTGATAGTTTTTATCGGCAAGCAGGGCACGCTCCTCCGGATTGCTAATAAAGCCTGTCTCCACTAAAACTGCCGGTACCTCTGTTTTCTTTAATAAATATACACGTTCAATTGCTAATGCTTCCCTGTCAGTATTGCCCAAATCTTCTCTAATTGATGCCTGAATGGACTTCGCCAAATATTGGCTCTCTTCATGTCCCGTTTTATGATAAAACACTTGGGCACCACGCCACTTACTATCTGGAATAGCGTTAGCATGAACTGTAATGAACATATCCGGTTTTTTCTCTGCTACGATTGCTTGCCGCGTGAATATATCTTCTTTTTTGCGTTCGCGGTTTGAGGAAAACTCCATATCCGGTTTATGCTCACTAATGACATCACCATCTGTCGTGCGTGTCATGATTACTTCGGCACCTAGGCGTTTCAATTGCCTCTCCAGTTTTTCAGTGACTGCCAGTGTAATCTCCTTTTCAATGACATCACCTTGTGATGCACCGCCATCTATTCCGCCGTGTCCTGCGTCAAGCACAATCGTCACTCCTCCTAGAGGCTCAGGTAAGAAATAACTTCTGTCCGATGCGCTTGTCTCATAGACAACAACAATCATGCATGTACATAGCAGTACAAATAATGCCAACCAACGTCGCACATGTCCCACTCTCCTTTCCATACTATACGTCGAGGAGAGCGAGTCTATGCATTATTCCATTGTGAGATTGTTTTGCAGAGTTGCGTAGAAGCCGCCCTTTTTCATCAGTGAATCATGATTACCTGATTCTAATACTTCTCCATCTTTGACGACAAGAATTGTATCTGCACTTTCAATCGTTTTCAGACGGTGAGCGATCACAAAGCTTGTGCGGCCCTTCATTAGGTTATTAAGCCCTTTCTGGATATGCACTTCCGTCATTGTATCAACACTTGATGTTGCCTCATCCAAAATCAGAATATCGGGGTCTTCTAAAATAGCACGGGCAATAGCAATCAGTTGTCGCTGTCCTTGGCTTAAATTCATCCCGCCGGAACTCAGCATCGTATCATATTGCTGCGGCAAGTATTTGATAAAGTTATGCGCATAGGCAATCTTCGCTGCTTCCTCTACTTCCTCATTTGTGGCATTCAGCTTACCGAACCGAATATTTTCTCGGACGGTTCCTGAAAATAAATAGGTGTCTTGGAGTACGACACCGACATGATCACGCACATTCGTCATTCGATAATCGGTAATCGGTTGTCCGTCCAGCAGAATACGCCCTCCTGTTGCATCATAGAAGCGCGTCAGGAGTTGGATGATTGTCGTCTTTCCTGACCCGGTCGGACCAACGATAGCCACTGTTTCACCGGCACGTGCCTTAAAGTCGATCCCACGCAGAATAGGCTTTCCTTCCTCATATGCAAACACTACCTGTTCAAACGCTACCTCTCCATAGAAATGTTCTTTTTCTTTTGCTCCTGCTTGGTCCGCTGCTTCTTCTTTTTCATCCAATATTTCGAACACGCGCTCAGATCCGGCAATTGCCGACTGGAAGGTATTGAGCAAGTTGGAAAGTTGATTGATCGGACGGAAAAACTGGCGTGTATAGGTAACAACAGCTGCAATCACCCCAATTGTGACATACCCTTGTACAGCCATGATTGCTCCCACACCAATAACCAATCCCATCCCGAGGTTATTCATAAAGTTATTGATTGGTCCCATGAAGCCTGAAATGATGTCTGCCCGCATGGCTGATGAACGGAGCTGTTCATTTGATTCGGTAAACTCCTCCAGCGTCTGTTTCTCTTTACCAAACAAAGTCGTGATGTCCGAGTTTGAAATGGTTTCTTCTATATATCCATTCAATCGCCCAAGATCTCGCTGCCGGGCAACAAAATTCACGCTGCTCCTCTTGATAATTTGCTTGGTTGCCCAGACAATTACCGGAATCACTGTCAATGTTACCAGGGCGAGCACCCAGTTTAGATAAAATAGAGCGAATGCCGTACCAATAATCGTCAGAAGTGAGGACATGATCTGCACAATGCTTTGTGAAAGCGCTGCATTCAAATTATCGATATCATTTGTCATGCGGCTCATCAAATCGCCTTGCTGACGCTTATCAAAAAACGAAAGCGGCAAGGATTGAAGCTTTTCGAACAGCTCCTGCCGCAGTGTGCGGATGGTCTTCTGCGCTACCCTGATCATGACAAAGGACTGCAGCCACGTAAATAATGAATAGACCGTGTAGACAGCTGCCAATACAACAGCCATACGAATAGCACCATTTACATCCAGCTTTAAAATATAATCATCTGTAATAACACCGATTAAATAGGGGCCTATCAAGCTGAGCAGCGAAGCCACGACGACAAAAAATAGTGCAGCAATCATACCTAGTTTCTGCTGTCTCATATAACGCCAGATACGCAGCAATGTTTCCTTTTGGTTTTTCGGCTTGACGACTGGACCTGTGAATCTCCCGCCCGGATGCCTCATTGGTAGCGGCGGTCCCTCAGTTGATGGTTTATTCACTTAACGTCCCCCCCTTTTCTGCTTGGGTCGCGGCCATTTCTTGATAAAGCCGGCTCGACTTCAATAACTCTTTATGTCTGCCAGCTGCCGCAATTCTGCCATCATCCATTACAAGGATAAGATCAGCGTCCCGAATAGAGGATATTTTCGAAGATACGATAAACTTTGTAGACGCTGCAAACTGCGTATGAATTGCTCGTTGAATCTTCTTTTCAGAGATGCTATCGACTGCGCTTGTTACATCATCTAAGATGAGGATAGGCGGTTTGCGGACAAATGCACGGGCCATAGCCAGCCGCTGCTTTTGGCCGCCTGATAAGTTCGTAGCTCCCTGTGTCAGTCGATGATCCGTCCCTGCCGGCAGCTTCTCAACAAACTCTGCAGCACAAGCCGCAAGGAGACTTTCTGCTATTTGTTCCTGTGTTGCCATTTCATCCCCATAACGAATATTTTCCGCAATTGTCTTCGAGAAAAGCGTTGCCTTCTGAGGAGCGAATCCAATCGACTCACGAAGCTGCTGCAAGTCATATTGCTGAACCGGAGTTCCGTCAATTTTGATTACTCCCTCGTCCGGGTCAAATAGGCGTGGAATCATCTTCACTAACGTAGATTTTCCATTTCCCGTCATCCCGATAATCCCGACCGTTTCCCCGGCTTTCACTGAAAAGGACACATTTTTTAGAACAGGTTCTGTTCCCTTAATATAAGAAAAACTCACATTTTCAAATGCGATATCCCCGTGAATGTGATGGCCCGCTCCAATGTCGGGACCTACTACATCTGTTTTTTCCTCTAGAACCCCCACAATCCGCTCAGCACTTGGGATAGCGCGGGCAAGCTGTACGAGTACCATCGAAGAGCTCATCAAGCCGTTCATTACCATCATTAAATAATTTGTAAAGGCAAGAATAACGCCAATTTCAAGTGTCCCATTCTCTACTTTAATGGCACCCATCCATAATGCCGCTACAATACCCAGATTAATAACGAACATCGACAGCGGAGCCAGGATACCAACTATTTGGTCAGCTGTAATATTACGCTTCATCAGCCGGGTATTGACTTCCGTAAATTGATCAATCTGATGTTTCTTCCGGTTATATGCCTTAATCACGCGGATGCCCGCCAGATTTTCTTGTACCTTTGTATTTACCTGATCAACTATCTTCTGTACTTTATGAAATAGCTTCCCAGACATCATCGTAAAGAAATAGACGCACAATGCCAAAATTGGGATGACGATAAGTAAAATGGAAAACAGCTCGCGGGCTGTAAACCATACCATAACGACTGCCCCTATGAACATCATTGGTCCGCGGACAAATACTTTTAGCAGCATTGTCAGCGCTCGCTGCAGCATCTCGATATCACTTGTCAAATTAGTTATAAGCTTACCCAGTGTAAATTTATCTTTGCTGCTTGTTGAAAAATACGTAATAGTCTTATATAAATCGTGCCGTACGTCTGTGGCAAAATTGACTGCTGCCCTTGATGCATAAATGGAGCAGCCTACGCCGCCCAGCAAGCCCAGCAAAGCAGCTCCAATCATCATTACAAACATACGGATGATGTATGGTGTATCGTTTTCGGCGATTCCATTATCGATAATCATCTGCAAAATCGTCGGCTGGATTAAATCCATCGATACCTCAAACAGCATCATTAATGGTGCAATGATGGCAAATGCCTTATACGGCTTCAGATACTTAATTAGTTTTCCTACCGCCTGCATCTATGTACCTCTCTTCCTATTCAAACATCACAAGTAATCGCTGTGATGATGTTGTTCCCTTTTCTCCTTTTTAGGAGTTACTTGCAGAATTGAACATGATTACTTTCTAGCTAATACCTGTTTATTCATCTGTCTCCCCTTCGGTAATTTCAGCCAATTCAAAGGCAGCCTTAAAATCATTCATAATAGCTTCTGTTGCTTTCAATTCACCGGCTATAACAGGATGGATCGACTGCAATTCTGTTGATTCCAGTTGAACCTTCAATGTATCTCTTTTAATGATCAGCTGTTGATAAAAAGCAAGAGCCCTTCCCCTTCTAAATGTTTGGGCTCCGCTCCTTCCTCTCCCTCCACGCCTGCGTCCATCCTCTCTCAGACTATGTTTCTTCTCTTTATCCATCATTCATCACCTCTTGAATACAATTGTATACAAAAGTATACACTTATACAATCCTTTTGCTACATGAACCGGACGATAGGTGTGTTCACTAAAAAAGCCGGCGCTCTTCATAAAAAAACGAGCCCCAAATAGCAGCAATTCCATTTTTAGGCTTCTTTTATTCCTTATGCAGTTTATAAAGAAGTTTTACAGATTGATTGAAGCGAGTAACATTTTGATGTCATCGTCTGTTCATTCATCGCCCCTTTAAGCAGCGGCTTATCATCTCCAAGCAATACAGAGAAGAAATGAAGATTATGCTTGCCTATCTTCTGCTTGATCATTCATAACCTGTATAAAGGAACTCGCCAAGGATATTTTTATAATCCGTTTGTATATTGTTCTTGCCCTAATGATTGTATCCATCTTTTCCGTACATGCGTTATCAACTAATGCTGCCGCACCTCTAATCAGTTCACGTACTCATATACCTGCTTCTTTCTGAAGGCGCCAATGTTTTAGCATAAAATAAGCCGCCCAAGATGTCCTTAGGCGGCTTATCATTCGGTTATCTTTCCAACAATTCTTCTTCTATGACCCATTTATGATTCGCTGTTTTTTCTCCCGATGAGGAGGGATAGTCAATCATATAAACAGTCGTTGCCTCAACTGCTTCAATGTAGGCATTCGCTCCATGCATACCTGCCATATGCGATGCATTTAACACGACCTTCTCTCCGCGTGCAAATAAATCTGGGCCCGCTTCCTCTATTTCCTCATGAATGACCCATTTATAGTTTTCTACATTCTCCCCTCCATTAGAAGGCTCATAGGAAACCATATAGGCTGCCGTCTCATAGGCTCCGGCAACTATACCTTCGACCACTTGTTTACCATCTGTATACTCTGCGTTAATCAACACATTACTGCCAACTGGAAACTTTGGATTTTCTGCCTCTCTCAAATTCTCTGGCAGTTCCCCTGACGCAGAAGAATTCATCTGGGCATGCTCGGTACTTTCCCCTGTTTCCTCCCCCATTGTTTCTTCATGGGTAACATCTTTTCCACTTTCATCTTTGCATGCAGCAAGCACTAAAAAAGCTGTCAAAGAGATTACACCCATTTTCCATTTCCTGTTCATGGATTATCCTCCTTCGACCTTCATAAAATAATTCCTATTTAAATAATACTGCCCATTCCAAAAGATCTTCATTCGCAGCAGCTGTTAGCCCGTACACGAGTTCCTCCTTCTGCCACTTTACAAGACTTCCCTGTTCATAAACATCAAGATGCAAGGAGCCATGTACATGTGGAATCGGTAATGTATGCTCTTCCAAAAAAGAAACTGTCTGCCGTGCCAGCTGCTCTCCTTCTTTAGGGGCATCTGTTGTTGTGCGAACGGCAATTGCCCAGCGCCCCTCATTCCAGCTTGTAAACAATGAACCTGCTCCGGCATCCTGATAACCTATGATGTTATGACCAAGGTCTATCTGCCCTCCGCCAGCTTCCTCATAGTTCTGAAAGCCGATTTGTTCATTCGCTGCTTCGGTAGAATGAAACCGCTGAATTGTGAGTAATACCGCCTTCTGCGAGCTCGCAAGCGCCGGATCATTCAGCATCACCGGTTCTTCTGTCTTGTAGAACTGTATATTCACTTGATTTACCTCTTCTGTAACTGCTGCTCCTATATGTCTGCTCTCTTCATCCGTCCATAACGGGAAAGCAAGGTTCCAGTCTGTTAGGCGTTTCTTCAGCTGTTCCGTAATTGGAGGTACTTGTTTTTCCTTGCTACCCTGCTGCTCTGTCTCCTGTGGTTCCTTTATCTGTTCAACTTGTTCTTGCTCTCCCTGATTTTCAGCAGCTGGCTGCTCTTTACATGCAGCCAGAATGGAAGCAATGCCCAATAGAGTAATCAAACAACGCTTTTTCACGTGCAACACCTCTTCTTATTTTTTCCCTTCTTTACTCTCTAAAAACCATAAATAAAGCATTAAGTTTTAATGAATAGTAAATTATAAAACTAAACAAATTAGAAGAAGGTTCTTTATTAGAAGAAATGCATTAGATAATTTTCAGGAAATTACCTCTTCCTCTATTTACAATAATATATTTCATTCAGTGCAGCTTCTCTCATAAAATAAAAGAATGCAATTTATATACAAAAAAACCCTCTCCACAAGGGAGAGGGTTGGGATTCGCAAATTGTATAATCGATTGATTAACGTTTTGAGAACTGAGGTGCACGACGAGCGCCGCGTAGACCTGGTTTTTTACGCTCTTTCATACGAGCATCACGAGTAAGTAGACCTGCAGCTTTTAAAGCTGGACGGAAGTCTGGGTCAACTTGTAGTAATGCACGAGCGATACCGTGACGGATTGCACCAGCTTGACCTGTGAAGCCACCGCCGTTAACGTTAACGTGTACATCGTAAGAACCTTTAGTTTCAGTTGCTACTAATGGTTGGTTGATGATTAAGTGTAAAGTTTCATATGGTAAGTAATCACCGATTTCACGGTTGTTGATTACGATTTTGCCTTCGCCTGGTACTAGACGTACACGAGCAGTTGAGCTTTTACGACGACCTGTGCCGATATATTGAACTTGTGCCAAGGTAATATCCTCCTATTATTTTAATTATCCACGTAGCTCGTAAGCTTCTGGTTTTTGTGCAGCGTGTGGGTGCTCTGCTCCAGCGTAAACGTTTAGTTTACCGAACATTTTGCGACCTAAAGAGTTTTTAGGAAGCATGCCTTTAACTGCTAACTCGATCATTTGAGTTGGGTATTTCTCTTTCATTTCGCCAGCTGTACGTTGTTTTAAACCACCAGCGAATTGAGTGTGACGGTAGTAGATTTTACCTTCAAGTTTGTTACCAGTTAAATGGATTTTGTCAGCGTTGATGATGATTACGTGATCACCTGTGTCAACGTTTGGTGTGAAAGTTGGTTTATGTTTACCGCGTAAGATTGCAGCTACTTCAGAAGCTAAACGTCCAAGAGTTTGGCCTTCTGCGTCAACTACTAACCATTTACGCTCTACTTCGTGGCCTTTAGCCATGAATGTTGTACGCATGAATATATCCTCCTAATCGATAATTATTACCGTTATTTTTCATTAGTCTACACTATAAGTTTCGGGGCTTATTTGTGGTGGTAATGAAAATACCATACATCATCTTATAACGAATCAGATTATAAGTCAAGAGATTTAATTAAACACCTGGAGAAGTTGTACTAGAGTTCATAATGCACTTTTTCAAGGTACAAACCGTGTGCTGGTGCGGTTTTTCCCGCATTTCCGCGTTCACCGTCCGCGATAACTTTAGCTAAACTCTCTACTTCTCTTTTTCCGATTCCGACTTCCCAAAGCGTCCCCGCGATGATACGCACCATATTATATAAAAAGCCATTACCTTCAATGGTCATATGCAGCTCATCACCATGCCATATAAGATCAAGCTTTGTGACAGTGCGAACCTTATCTACTACACTTGTATTTGCTGCACAAAAGCAGGAAAAATCGTGTGTCCCGATAATAGCCTTGGCTGCCTCTTTCATCGCTTCTACGTCCGGCTTTATACCATTCGTTTCTACTGTATAATGACGACGGAACGGGCTTTGGATGGTTTCGCAGCTCCAAATATAACGGTAGCGTTTGCCGCTTACACTATAGCGGGCATGAAAACCATCTGGCACCTCTTCTACAGCCAACACACGAATATCACGCGGCAATTGTACATTTAATGCCTTCATATATTTCTCACAAGGAATCATGAGCGGCGTATCAAAATGGATGACCTGCCCTGTTGCATGAACACGTGCATCCGTACGACCGCTCGCCGTCACCTTGACCTGCTCTCCCTTATGCATAACCGACAGCACCTTTTCGAGCTCCAGCTGTACTGTTCGCTCGCCAGGCTGCACCTGATAGCCTGCAAAACTTGTCCCGTCATAACTAATTGTCGCTTTTAATCTTCTCATAAAACACCTCTAGTTACGGAAATACACAAGCAATACCAGCATCACAACAAGGGAAGCAAGCGCCAGTGTATCACCTAAATCCCATTTCAATTGGCGGTAGCGTGTACGCCCTTCTCCGCCTCGGTAGCCCCTTACTTCCATCGCTGTTGCTAAATCCTCTGCACGCTTAAACGCGCTGACAAATAGCGGTACCAGAAGCGGCACAACTGCCTTTAGGCGATCTTTGAGAGACCCGGCACTTAAATCCGATCCACGAGCCATCTGTGCCTTCATAATTTTATCCGTTTCATCCATAAGCGTTGGAATGAATCGTAGAGAAATAGACATCATAAGGGCCAGCTCGTGAACAGGAAGCTTCACTTTCTTAAGAGGATTCAATAATGTCTCTACGCCATCTGTTATTGAAATAGGCGATGTTGTCAGTGTTAATACCGACGTCATGAAGACTAGCACAAGAAAACGAATTGAAATGAAAATCCCCTGTTTTAGGCCTTCCTCATAAATTTTCAGGAAGCCAAAATCGACTAGTACAGCCCCCTCCCTTGTAAAGAGAATATGAATAAGGAAGGTGAAGACCATCAAGAAGATCACAGGCTTTAAACCGTTAATCAGGAAATACAGCTTAATGCGGCTGAGTAAGATAACGCCAAGTGTAAAAGCAAGCAGCAAAGCGTATGTAACTGCATTGTTCGCTAAAAATACAATCACAATAAAGGCGAAGACAAACAGCAGTTTCGACCGCGGATCTAATCGATGAACAAAGGAGTCCCCCGGAATATACCGCCCAAAAATCATTTTCTCCATCATGCCTGATCACGCCCCTTTACAGCAAGCGCAACCTCTGCGGCCAGTTCTTCCTCTGTTAAGCATACTTTCGGCAGCTTTATATTCATCATTTTCTCTATCCGATGCTGGAATCTAACGATGCGCGGCAGTTCTAAACGATACTGCTTCAAAGTCTCTGCATCACTAAATAACTCACGTGGTGTCCCTGTTATTACGCAGCGTCCTTCATGCATAATCGCTACCTCATCTGCGTAGCGTGCTGCATCCTCCATACTGTGGGTAACCAGAATTGTCGTCAATCCACGTTCCTTATGTAATGTGTAGAACATATCCATGATTTCCTTCTGGCCGCGCGGGTCAAGCCCAGCTGTCGGCTCGTCAAGGACAATAACTTCCGGCTCCATCGCTAGCACTCCTGCAATGGCCACACGCCGCATCTGCCCCCCTGATAAGTCAAACGGTGACTTTTCAAGCACACCTTCCGGTAAACCGACAAGCTGTACAAGCTCACGTGCACGGTGCTCCGCTTCCTCCTGTGAGACACCAAAGTTCATCGGTCCAAACATGATGTCCTTGAGAACTGTCTCTTCAAATAACTGATGCTCAGGAAACTGAAAGACAATGCCCACTTTCTGTCGGATTGGCTTTAATTCTTTCGCTTTCTTACCTGCCTCTATTATCCGGTCACCTATCTGTACCTGGCCTTTCGATGGTTTCAGCAGCCCATTAAAATGCTGTAGAATAGTGGATTTTCCGGAACCCGTATGTCCGATAATCGCCTGATATGTGCCTGATACAATTGCTACATCTACATCGAATAACGCATACTTTTCAAATGGCGTTCCTTTGGCGTATGCATAGCTTACTTGTTGAAGTTTGATGTCCATAAGTCATTCACCAGCTCTTCTTCCGTCATATGTTGTCCTGCCAGCTGTACCCCTTGTGCCTGCAGCAGCTTCGTCATCTTCATTGCAAATGGCAGGTCTAGTCCAAGGTCCACCAGCTTGTCTCCAAGCGTAAAAATCTCTTCTGGTGTCCCTTCCGCGTATTTTTTGCCCTGATTCATAAATAAAACATGATCCGCAAGCATTGCTTCCTCCAAATCATGCGTGATTGAGAGAACGGTTAAACCTGTCTTCTCACGGAGAGATTGCACTGTCTGCAGTACCTCTTCCCGCCCTTGCGGATCAAGCATGGAGGTCGCTTCATCTAGAATCAAGATTTTCGGCTGCATCGCTAGTGCTCCAGCAATGGCGACACGCTGTTTTTGTCCGCCTGATAAATGATGCGGTTCATGGTTAAGGAAGTTATCCATCTTTACCTGCTGCAAAGATTCATGTACGCGCTCTACCATCTCTTTATAAGGCACTCCGTTATTTTCAAGGGAAAAAGCCACATCGTCTTGTACTGTAGCCCCAACAAACTGATTGTCAGGATTCTGAAACACCATACCGATTTGTGAGCGCATCTCCCATAGATTTTCCTCAGTCAAAACATTGCGCATAATGCGTACTTCTCCTTCTTTGGGAAACAGCAGCCCGCTCATTAATTTAGCGAGTGTAGACTTTCCAGATCCATTATGGCCAACAATCGCAATCCATTCTCCCTCATTCACCGCAAATGTCACATCTTCTACGGCATTTCTCGTTTCAGGAACTTCTGGTGTATATGAAAATGTTACATGATTGAATGATAAAATTTCTGTCATATTCTCCGCTCCTCAATTCTCTGCTCTCCTACTAAAATTACACTGTTTTATCTTTCAACGCCACTCTTTTGAAAAAACGAATGACATATATAAAAATAAAGCACGTTTACTTAAACGTACTTTATTTCCATATATGTAGAAAGCTGCACTTTTTCAAAAGAATAAAAAAGCGCGCACCCCATTCAGAGAAATGCGCTTTTCACTACATTAGGTTGAACGCACGGCTGCTCATTTCCGTTTGTTCGTATGAATGAGGTGCGAGAGCTAGACGAGACGCTGTCATGTGACCCGCTCATCGTAACGCTCAGCTTAATTATTGTCGTATAAATCTTGAAATAAAAGTGCTAAAACGCTCGTTCGCACGCGGCAAGCGCTGGAACCTTTCGACGAGCATGCACCGAAGGAAGGTGAAGCGACCTCGAGCGTGCAGCGTTTTAGCCTAGATATAAAAGTGCGAAAGTGCACCTTTATTTAAAAAGGGAGTGCCGTTCAACAGGTGAACTAGGCACCCCCTAAACCTTAAGTTAAGATTAAACTAATTCAATCACAACTACAGGTGCGCCGTCTCCACGACGAGGACCTACTTTAAGGATGCGAGTGTAACCACCTTGACGCTCAGCGTAACGTGGAGCAACCTCATCAAATAACTTTTGAAGTGCGAATGAAGTTGTTTCGTTACCTTCTTCATCAGTTTTTGTTACTAGCTCACGACGGATGAATGCAGCCGCTTGACGACGAGCATGTAAATCTCCGCGTTTACCTAAAGTAATCATTTTTTCAACAGCTTTACGAACTTCTTTCGCGCGAGCTTCAGTCGTTTCGATGCGCTCGTTGATGATTAAGTCAGTAGCTAAGTCACGTAACATCGCTTTACGTTGAGAACTTGTACGGCCAAGTTTTCTGTAACCCATGGATGTTTCCCTCCTTTATAAATATCTGATCTAGCTTATATATTGTAAATGTCGCTTAGTCTTCTTTACGTAATCCTAAACCAAGCTCTTCTAACTTCGCCTTAACTTCTTCTAAAGACTTACGTCCAAGGTTACGAACTTTCATCATGTCGTCTTCTGACTTATTAGCAAGCTCTAATACCGTGTTGATACCAGCACGCTTTAAGCAGTTGTAAGAACGAACAGAAAGGTCCAGTTCCTCGATAGTCATCTCTAGAACTTTTTCTTTTTGATCTTCTTCTTTTTCGACCATGATTTCAGCAGTTTGTGCCTCGTTTGTCATGCCTACAAAGATGTTTAAATGCTCTGTTAAGATTTTCGCTCCAAGCGAAATCGCCTCTTTTGGACCGATGCTTCCATCTGTCCACACATCAAGTGATAACTTATCGTAGTCAGAATTTTGTCCAACGCGAGTGTTCTCTACTTGGAAGTTGACGCGTGAAACTGGAGTGTAAATAGAGTCGATCGGGATCACGCCGATAGGAAGATCCTCACGTTTGTTTTGATCAGCAGGAGTGTAACCACGGCCTCTTTGTGCATACATACGCATGCGTAGGTGACCGTTTTTAGCGATTGTTGCAATATATAGATCTGGATTTAAAATTTCTACATCGCTGTCATGTGTGATGTCCGCAGCTGTAACTACGCCTTCACCCTTCACATCGATTTCAATCACTTTCTCTTCATCAGAGTAGATTTTTAAAGCAAGCTTTTTCACGTTTAAGATGATTGATGCAACATCTTCTACAACGCCTTCTACTGTTGAGAATTCGTGTAATACGCCATCAATTTGAATTGATGTTACAGCCGCCCCCGGTAGTGAAGACAGAAGGATACGACGTAGTGAATTACCCAAAGTGTTTCCATATCCGCGTTCAAGCGGTTCTACAACAAACTTGCCATACTTGGCATCATCGCTGATCGTCTCAATCTTTGGTTTTTCAATTTCGATCATTCAATTTACCCTCCTTCAAAACATCGAATGTATAGGTTCATACCATCATAGTTGTCGATCTAGATTGACCGTTTAAAATTGCACAAGCCTTTTGCACAAGAAATGATGTACTTAAAGGTATCCCCTTAAGCTGCACCCATTACACGCGACGACGTTTTGGCGGACGGCAACCGTTATGAGGAACTGGAGTAACGTCTTTAATAGCAGTTACTTCTAAACCAGCAGCTTGAAGCGCACGGATAGCAGCTTCACGACCTGCACCAGGACCTTTAACAGTTACTTCCAACGTTTTCAGACCATGTTCAAGGGATGCTTTCGCAGCAGTTTCTGCAGCCATTTGAGCAGCGAATGGAGTTGATTTACGTGAACCACGGAAACCAAGAGCACCAGCTGAAGACCAAGAAACAGCGTTACCTTGCATATCTGTAATCGTTACGATTGTATTGTTGAATGTAGAACGGATGTGTGCAATACCAGATTCGATATTCTTTTTCACACGACGTTTACGAGTTTGTTGTTTACGAGCCATGATAAGAAGGAACCTCCTTTACTTAATTATTTTTTCTTGTTCGCTACAGTCTTACGAGGACCTTTACGCGTACGAGCGTTGTTCTTCGTATTTTGACCACGAACTGGTAAACCACGACGGTGACGGATACCACGGAATGAAGCGATTTCCATTAAACGTTTGATGTTTAAAGAAACTTCACGGCGTAGGTCACCTTCAGTTTTGTATGAATCTAATTGTTCACGGATTTGGTTTAATTGATCTTCAGTAAGATCGCGTACACGGATATTTTCGTCAATACCAGCTGCCGCTAATACTTTTTGAGATGTAGTTTTACCAATACCGTAAATGTAAGTTAATGAAATTACCACGCGTTTGTCGCGAGGAATGTCAACACCAGCAATACGTGCCATCTACGTGTGCACCTCCTTAAAATTAACCTTGTTTTTGTTTGTGCTTAGGATTTTCACAGATTACCATTACTTTACCGCGTCGGCGAATTACTTTACATTTTTCGCAGATCGGTTTCACAGATGGTCTCACTTTCATCTAACCTAACCTCCTTAATAGTCCGGAGTGCAAAAGATTATTTAAAACGGTATGTGATACGACCGCGAGTTAAATCATAAGGAGATAACTCGATAGTAACCTTATCTCCCGGTAGGATACGGATAAAGTGCATACGAATCTTTCCAGAAACGTGTGCGAGCACAGTGTGCCCATTTTCTAATTCTACCTTAAACATCGCGTTTGGCAAAGTCTCAACAACTGTTCCTTCGACTTCAATTACATCGTCTTTCGCCATCAACCCTTAACTCCCTTCTATATGCAATTTTTGATTCCCTTGAGAACCAAAGCAATTGTTCTCTTCTAGAAGAAGCAATACGTCTCAACATATGTTTGGATTGTATGAGAGATGTTCGAAAGACGCTCGTCTGGTTTCGCTTCACACAATCCACGGAATGTACAGAACCCGTTAAGGAAAGCTGTATTCCTCATGTTAACACGATAGCCGGAATGTCTCCGGATGGGCTACCCACCCGTTTACACAGATGCTTCCACGAAACCCATTATACCTTTTTTCCGAAGTGTCATCACACCGAAGCGCTCAAATTCGTCCATAAAAGTATATACCGGGCACAATATGCTTTTGCAACTCTCAAAAAATTCGTTCTCTGTTGCCTCCGCACAATATCCGACGGAAGCTATTCTCGCGCCCGGTCAGGTATCAGCTGCGGATGCCCTGTAATAGAGCGTCAAGATCAGCGAATACTTTATTAATATCCTGCTGTCCATCAATATTTGTTAAAACACCTTTAGCTTGGTAGAAATCAAGCAAAGGCTGTGCTTGATTCATATTTACTTCCAGACGGTTTGCTACCGTTTCAGGATTATCATCTGCACGAGTGTAAAGCTCTCCGCCGTCTTTATCACATTTTCCTTCCACAGCTGGTGGATTGAAAATTAAGTGATAAGAAGCGCCGCAAGTTTTACAAATACGACGGCCGCTTAAACGTGCGATTAATTCTTCTTTTTCAACTTCGATGTTGATCGTGTGTTCAACCGGACGATCAAGCTCTTCAAGGATGCTGTCTAAAGCTTCCGCTTGAGGAACTGTACGTGGGAACCCATCTAATAAGAATCCTTTTTCACAGTCTGGCTGGCTGAGTCGTTCGCGCACGATACCGATCGTTACTTCATCCGGAACTAATTTTCCTTCATCCATAAACGCCTTCGCTTTTAGCCCCAGCTCAGTACCTTCTTTGATTGCTGCACGGAACATGTCACCTGTAGAAATATGAGGGATTGCGTACTTCTCAACAATTTTCTCTGCCTGAGTACCTTTACCAGCGCCAGGTAAACCCATCAAAACGATATTCATACGTAATTACTCCCCCTCAAAACTTATCTATCTAAACAGCTGGATTAAGGAAACTTGAGCGTTTCCCTAAACCTGCATTATTTCATAAAGCCTTTATAGTGACGTTTCACTAGCTGTGATTCCAATTGTTTCATCGTCTCTAGCGCTACCCCGACTACGATAATCAAACTTGTACCGCCGATCTGCACGGATGCAGGAAGGTTCATAAAGTTTGTAAAGAGAATCGGTATAACAGAGATGGCAACAAGGAATAATGCACCTACGAAAGTTAAACGATAAAGTACTTTTGTTAAATAAGTTTGCGTATCATTACCAGGACGGATCCCTGGAATGTAGGCACCTTGTTTTTTCAAGTTGTCAGCCACATTTTCCGGATTCACCTGGATGAATGCATAGAAGTATGTGAATGCTATGATCAAAACAATGTAAACGATCATACCGATAGGCTGCGTATACTGCAGATTATTAGTAATCCAAGTTGTTACACTATTTTGGCCAAAGAATGTAGCAAGTGTTTGTGGTGTTACAAGGAACGCTACTGAAAAGATTACCGGAATAACCCCTGCAGCATTTACTTTTAACGGTAAATGCGTTTGTTGTCCACCAACCGCTTGACCACGACCAGCAACTCGTTTTGCATATTGAATCGGGATTTTACGCAAAGCTTGTTGTACGTAAATAACACCAACAACAATAGCTAGCAACACTAACACTAAAAGCGCCAAAATAGCAATATTAATAAATAATTGGTCTTTAGCACCTTCAATTTGTTGTGCGTATACTTGGTTGACTGCGTTTGGAATCGCCGCGACGATACCAGCGAAGATAATGATAGAAATACCGTTACCAACACCATGTGCAGTAATTTGCTCAGCTAACCAAAGCAGGAATGATGTACCTGCAGTTAAGACAATCGCAATAGTTAAATAAGATCCAACACTAGTATCTGTAATCAATGATCCGCCATAGAATTGGTTAAAACCAAATGACATAGCAAATGATTGGATGAATGCTAGCACAATCGTAAAGTAACGAGTGAATTGAGCGAGTTTGCGTCGGCCCACTTCACCTTGCTTAGCCCATTCTGCAAATTTCGGTACAACGTCCATTTGCAGTAGCTGAACGATGATTGAAGCAGTGATATACGGCATAATCCCCATCGCGAAGATCGAGAAGTTTGCTAGTGCACCACCGCCAAATGTATTGAGGAAGCCGACAAGGTTGAACTCGTCAGTTGCCTTTAATACATCTGCGTCAACGTTTGGTACCGGGATGAAAGTCCCGATACGAAAAACGATTAACATTAAAAGAGTAAAGATGATTTTATTTCGTATATCTCGAACGCGCATAAAGTTAGAGATCGTTTGAAACATTAGATCACCTCAGTTGTTCCGCCAGCGTTCTCGATTGCTTCTTTAGCTGAAGCTGAGAACTTGTGAGCTTTCACAGTAAGCTTAACATTTAAAGTTCCATTACCTAAAACTTTAATGCCAGCTTTCTCGTTACTTACTACACCAGTTTCTAATAATAATGCAGGTGTTACTTCTGCACCATCTTCGAAACGGTTAAGTGCGTCAAGGTTAACGATAGCGTATTCTTTACGGTTGATGTTCGTAAAGCCGCGTTTCGGTAAACGACGGAAAAGTGGGTTTTGACCCCCCTCAAATCCTGGGCGAACGCCGCCGCCTGAACGAGCGTTTTGACCTTTATGACCTTTACCTGCAGTTTTACCGTTACCAGAACCGATACCACGACCAACACGGTTACGCTCTTTACGTGAGCCTTCTGCTGGTTTTAACTCATGAAGTTTCATTATGGTGGCACCTCCTTGTTCAATGTTGTTGAAATTAGATTTCTTTTACAGTAACTAAGTGAGCTACTTTTGTTAACATACCGCGAATAGCTGCGTTATCAGCATGTTCCACAGTTTGGTTTGTTTTACGTAAGCCAAGAGCTTCAACAGTTTTACGTTGTGCCGGTTTAGTACCGATCACAGATTTTGTAAGGGTGATTTGTAATTTAGCCATTATAATTCCCCCCTTATCCTAATAATTCTTCCACTGATTTACCGCGTAGTTTTGCAACTTCCTCTGCGCGTTTCAATTCAGATAAACCTGCTACAGTTGCACGCACCATGTTGATTGGTGTGTTTGAACCTAGAGATTTTGAAAGAATATCAGTAATACCAGCAAGTTCTAGTACAGCACGTACTGGACCACCAGCGATTACCCCTGTACCAGGAGCAGCAGGTTTGATTAAGATTGAACCTGCACCGAAGCGACCTTGCACTAAGTGTGGAGTAGTTCCACCCACGCGTGGTACTTCGATTAAGTTTTTCTTCGCGTCTTCAACAGCCTTACGAATTGCATCTGGAACCTCTTGAGCTTTACCAGTACCAAAACCTACATGACCGTTTTTATCTCCTACAACAACAAGTGCTGTGAAGCGGAAGCGACGACCACCTTTAACAACTTTAGCAACGCGGTTAATCGTAACTACGCGTTCTTCAAGTTCTAATTTGTTTGCGTCAATGCGACTCATGAAGTATGTCCCTCCTTCTTATTAAAATTCTAAGCCGTTTTCACGTGCAGCTTCAGCTAAAGCTTTTACACGTCCATGATATAAGTAACCACCACGGTCAAATACCACAGCAGTAATATTTTTTTCAACAGCGCGTTTTGCGATGATTTCACCGATTTTAGCAGCTGCTTCTACGTTTGAGCCTGCACCCTCGAAATCTTTTTCTTGAGTGTTAGCAGAAACTAAAGTTACGCCAGCTACGTCATCGATCAATTGTGCATAGATGTTCTTGTTTGAACGGAATACGTTTAAACGTGGACGCTCAGCAGTACCTGAGATCTTAGAACGAACACGCCCATGACGTTTCTTACGAACTTGATTTTTATCTTGTTTCGTAATCATAGAGGTCACTCCTTTCTAATGCTTATGCAGCATTATTTACCTGTTTTACCTTCTTTACGACGAACGAATTCGCCTTCGTAACGGATCCCTTTACCTTTGTAAGGCTCTGGTGGACGAACGTCACGGATGTTAGATGCTAATGCACCTACACGCTCTTTAGAAATACCTTTAACAATTACTTTTGTATTTGAAGGAACTTCGATCTCTAAACCTTCTTCTGGTGTGAACTCTACTGGATGAGAGTAACCAACGTTCAATACTAGCTTTTTGCCTTGTAATTGAGCACGGTAACCTACACCGATAAGTTCTAGAGAGCGAGTGAAGCCTTCAGATACACCAGTTACCATGTTAGCTAGTAACGCACGTGTTGTACCGTGGTTAGTACGGTGTTCTTTAGATTCAGAAGGACGAACAACAGAGATGATGTTGCCTTCTTGCTCGATTTTCATATCTTTGTGGAACTGACGAGTTAATTCGCCTTTAGGACCTTTAACAGTTACTGTGTTGTTTGCTTCAACAGCTACAGTAACGCCAGCAGGTACCTCGATAATCTTTTTACCTACGCGAGACATTTAGTTGCACCTCCATTCTTTTTATTGCTAATTACCAAACGTATGCTAAGATTTCTCCGCCAACTTGTTTAGCGCGAGCTTCTTTATCAGTCAATAAACCTTGTGAAGTTGATACTAAAGCGATACCAAGACCGTTTAATACTTTAGGTACTTCGTTTGTTTTTGCGTATACGCGTAAACCCGGTTTAGAAATACGTTTTAAGCCAGTGATAACACGCTCGTTATCTTTACCGTATTTTAAGAAGATACGGATGATACCTTGCTTGTTGTCCTCTACGTACTCTACGTCACGGACGAAACCTTCACGCTTTAAGATTTCAGCGATTTCTTTTTTTACATTAGAAGCTGGAACTTCTAA
Source organism: Lysinibacillus canaveralius (assembly GCF_047301505.1). Taxonomy (NCBI): domain Bacteria; kingdom Bacillati; phylum Bacillota; class Bacilli; order Caryophanales; family Bacillaceae; genus Lysinibacillus; species Lysinibacillus canaveralius. The sequence continues at coordinate 4,317,512 of NZ_CP154840.1, forward strand.
TTTCTCGTGACGAACCATGTTCGCATTACGGATGCGAGTAAGCATATCTGCAATCGGATCAGTCATTGTCATGAAAATTTACCTCCTTCCCAAATTTAGGGGATTACCAGCTGGCTTTTTTAACGCCAGGAATTTGTCCCTTATATGCAAGTTCACGGAAACAAATACGGCAAAGTTTAAATTTGCGATATACAGAGTGTGGACGGCCACAGCGTTCACAACGTGTATATTCTTGTACTTTAAACTTTTGCTTACGTTGTTGTTTAACGATCATTGATTTTTTAGCCACGTTTTCGCCCTCCTTGTTTTAATTACTTCTGGAACGGCATACCGAATTGTGTCAATAACTCGCGAGCTTCTTCATCAGAATTCGCAGTCGTTACGATCACGATGTCCATACCGCGTACTTTCGAAACTTTATCGTAATCGATTTCAGGGAAAATCAATTGTTCTTTCACACCTAATGTGTAGTTACCGCGACCGTCGAATGCTTTTTTAGAAACACCGCGGAAGTCACGTACACGTGGAAGTGCGATTGAGATTAATTTATCCAAGAATTCATACATACGCTCACCGCGTAGTGTAACTTTAGCACCGATAGGCATACCTTCACGTAGACGGAAACCTGCGATCGATTTTTTCGCTTTTGTTACTACTGGTTTTTGACCAGTGATAATAGTTAATTCTTCTACAGCTGCATCTAAAGCTTTAGAGTTTTGAACTGCGTCACCAACACCCATGTTGATTACGATTTTCTCAACTTTTGGCAATTGCATAACTGATTTATATTCAAACTTGCTCATAAGAGCAGGAGAAACTTCATTTAAATATTTTTCTTTTAGGCGGCTCATGTAGTTTTACCTCCCTTCTTCTATTTGCTATTAGTCGATTACTACACCTGATTTTTTTGCAACACGAACTTTTTTGCCGTCTTCGATTTTATAACCTACGCGAGTCGGCTCGCCAGATTTTGGATCGATTAGCATTACGTTCGAAACGTGGATTGCAGCTTCTTGAGATACAATACCACCCTGTGGGTTAAGTTGGTTAGGTTTAACGTGTTTCTTAACGATGTTTACACCTTCAACAAGAACGCGGTCTTGTTTTGGGAAAGCAGCTAAGATTACGCCCTCTTTACCTTTATCTTTACCAGTAATTACTTTTACTTTGTCGCCCTTTTTAACATGCATTATGTGTCGCACCTCCTTGATTGGTACTGTCATGAAATTAAAGAACTTCTGGAGCTAGAGAAACGATCTTCATGAAGTTGCTATCACGTAATTCACGTGCAACAGGTCCGAAAATACGAGTTCCGCGTGGAGACTTATCATCTTTGATGATTACGCAAGCGTTCTCGTCAAATTTGATATAAGTACCGTCTTTACGGCGTACACCAGATTTAGTGCGAACGATAACAGCCTTAACAACGTCACCTTTCTTGACAACGCCACCTGGTGTTGCTTTCTTAACTGTACATACGACGATATCGCCGATGTTAGCAGTCTTACGACCAGAACCACCAAGTACTTTAATTGTTAATACTTCACGTGCACCTGAGTTGTCAGCAACTTTCATACGACTTTCTTGTTGGATCACTTAGGTTACCTCCCTTCGGAATTTGGCTACTTACGAAATTTCCGAAATAGTTATTAGATAATAACCGCTTTTTCTACAACTTCCACTACGCGGAAGCGTTTAGTAGCTGATAGCGGGCGAGTTTCCATGATACGAACCATATCACCGATTTTCGCTGTGTTTAGCTCATCATGAGCTTTGAACTTTTTAGAGTACTTTACACGCTTACCGTATAATTTGTGCTTCTTATAAGTTTCAACTAAAACTGTAACAGTTTTGTCCATTTTGTCAGAAACAACACGGCCAGTGTAAACTTTGCGTTGGTTACGCTCAGTCATGCCTGAAAACCTCCTTTATCAGTATTATTGTGCACTGATTTCTCTTTCGCGAATCACAGTTTTCATACGCGCAATCGCTTTACGAACTTCGCGGATGCGAGCTGTGTTTTCTAATTGACCAGTCGCCAATTGGAAGCGAAGGTTGAAAAGCTCTTCTTTCAGTGATTTCACTTTTAATTCAATTTCAGAAGTGGCAAGGTCACGGATTTCATTAGCTTTCATTAGATTCACCACCAGTTTCTTGACGTTTTACGATCTTACATTTAACAGGAAGTTTGTGTGATGCTAAACGAAGTGCTTCACGTGCTACCTCTTCAGATACGCCAGCGATTTCGAACATTACTTTTCCTGGTTTTACTACTGCTACCCAGCCTTCTGGAGAACCTTTACCAGAACCCATGCGGACTTCTAGAGGCTTTTTCGTATAAGGCTTATGCGGGAAGATTTTGATCCAAACTTTACCGCCACGTTTCATGTAACGAGTCATAGCGATACGGGCAGATTCGATTTGACGGTTAGTAATCCAAGATGCAGTTTGAGCTTGTAGACCCCACTCACCGAAAGTTACTTCTTTACCGCCTTTCGCTTCGCCACGCATGTTACCACGGTGTTCACGACGATATTTTACGCGTTTAGGTAATAACATTATTATTTGCCTCCTTCCACAGAGTTCTTCTTAGTAGGAAGGACTTCACCACGATAGATCCATACTTTAACACCTAACTTACCGTAAGTAGTGTCAGCTTCAGCGTGTGCATAATCGATGTCAGCACGTAAAGTATGAAGTGGAACAGTTCCTTCTGAATAGTGTTCAGCACGCGCGATATCAGCGCCACCTAAACGACCAGATACTTGTGTTTTGATTCCTTTTGCACCAGCGCGGATTGTGCGTTGGATTGCTTGTTTTTGAGCACGGCGGAATGATACGCGGTTCTCAAGTTGACGAGCGATATTTTCAGCTACTAGACGAGCGTCTAAATCCGCTTTCTTAATTTCAACGATGTTGATGTGTACACGCTTGCCAGTTAACTCGCCAAGGTATTTACGTAAGTTTTCAACTTCCGTACCGCCTTTACCGATTACCATACCTGGTTTCGCAGTGTGAATTGTGATGTTTACGCGGTTTGCAGCGCGTTCGATTTCAACTTTAGATACAGATGCATCTTTCAGTGAAGTCTCGATATATTTACGAACTTTGATGTCTTCGTGTAAAAGATCAGCATAGTCTTTTTCAGCGTACCATTTTGACTCCCAGTCACGAATAACACCAACGCGTAGTCCTATTGGATGTACTTTTTGACCCACGGATTAACCCTCCTTCTTCTCAGATACCACTACAGTGATGTGGCTTGTGCGTTTGTTAATTGCGCTTGCACGTCCTTGAGCACGTGGACGGAAACGTTTTAATGTTGGACCTTCGTCAACAAAAACTTCAGAAACAACTAGGTTGTTGATGTCTAACTCATAGTTGTGTTCAGCGTTAGCAACTGCAGATTTTAATACTTTTTCAACGACTGGAGACGCCGCTTTTGGAGTATGACGTAAAATTGCAACTGCTTCACCAACCTGCTTACCTCGGATTAAGTCTACAACTAGACGTACTTTACGAGGAGCGATACGAACTGTACGAGCGATAGCTTTAGCTTGTGTCATTAGGATTTACCTCCTCTCAAAATTAGCGTCTTGTTTTCTTGTCATCTGCACCGTGACCTTTATAAGCACGTGTCGGTGCGAACTCACCAAGCTTGTGACCTACCATATCTTCTGTCACGTATACAGGAACATGTTTACGTCCATCGTATACAGCGATCGTTAAACCGATGAAGTTCGGGAAGATAGTTGAACGGCGAGACCAAGTCTTGATAACTTGTTTTTTCTCAGAAGCCTCTTGTGCTTCCACTTTTTTCATTAAGTGGTCATCTACAAAAGGTCCTTTCTTTAAGCTGCGACCCATTTAGGAACCTCCCTCCGTGATTCGACCACGGCTCTCGATACGAACCGTAGTTCAATCACATTATTTTTTACGACTACGAATAATAAACTTAGAAGTTTTATTTTTCTTTTTGCGTGTTTTATAACCAAGAGCTGGTTTACCCCATGGTGTCATTGGAGATTTACGTCCGATTGGAGAACGTCCTTCACCACCACCGTGTGGGTGATCGTTAGGGTTCATTACAGAACCACGAACAGTTGGGCGTTTACCTAACCAACGAGAACGACCAGCTTTACCGATGTTGATTAGTTCGTGCTGTTCGTTACCAACTTGACCGATTGTAGCACGGCAAGTAGCTAATACTAGGCGAACTTCACCAGATTGAAGACGAACGATTACGTATTTACCTTCACGGCCAAGTACTTGAGCAGAAGTACCAGCAGAACGTACTAATTGTCCACCTTTACCAGGTTTCAACTCGATGTTGTGGATTGTTGTACCCATTGGAATGTTTGCTAATGGTAATGCGTTACCTACTTTGATGTCAGCCTCTGGACCAGAAACGATCGTTTGACCTACTTCAAGACCTTTCGGAGCTAGGATATAACGCTTTTCACCGTCAGCGTAGTTAATTAATGCGATATTCGCAGAGCGGTTTGGATCATATTCGATAGTAGCAACGCGTCCTGGAATGCCGTCTTTAAGACGTTTGAAGTCGATTACGCGGTATTGCTTCTTATGACCACCACCATGATGACGAACAGTAATTTTACCTTGGTTGTTACGACCAGCTTTGCGTTTCGTTGGCTCTAATAAAGACTTTTCAGGTTTATTAGTTGTGATTTCCGCAAAGTCAGATGACGTCATGTTACGACGACCATTTGAGGTTGGTTTATACTTTTTAATCGCCATGTGTTTTCCCTCCTTTTGTATTGTTCAAGTTAAATCCGAATCGGATTAGATTTCGAATAATTCGATTTCTTTTGAATCAGCAGTTAATTTCACGATTGCTTTACGGCGTTTGTTAGTGAAACCACCGAATTTACCAACGCGTTTGAATTTACCTTTGTAGTTCATGATGTTTACTTTCTCAACTTGAACACCAAAGATTTCTTCTACTGCTTGCTTCACTTGTGTTTTGTTAGCGCGAGTGTCTACTTCGAAAGTATACTTTTTCTCTGCCATAATTTCAGAAGAACGCTCAGTAATGACCGGACGTTTGATGATATCACGTGCTTCCATTATCCAAGCACCTCCTCAACTTTTTTTACTGCATCTTGTGTGAATACAACTTTATCGTGACCTAAAAGATCAAGAACGTTGATTCCGTTTGCAGTTAGAACAGTAACACCAGGGATGTTACGTGCAGATAAAGCTGCGTTTTCGTTAAGCTCAGCTGTTACGAAAAGAGCTTTTTTGTTGATTTCTAATGCTTTTAAAATAGCAGCGAAATCTTTTGTTTTTGGTGCATCTAGAGTTAATGCATCAAGAACTACGAAGTTTTGTTCTACAACTTTTGCTGATAAAGCTGATTTAAGAGCTAAGCGACGAACTTTCTTCGGTAATTTGTAAGAATAGCTACGTGGAGTTGGACCGAATACGACACCACCACCGCGCCATTGTGGAGAGCGGATCGAACCTTGACGTGCACGACCAGTTCCTTTTTGACGCCATGGCTTACGACCACCACCAGCAACTTCAGAACGGTTTTTTACTTTATGATTACCTTGACGTAGTGAAGCGCGTTGAGCGATTACAGCGTCGAATAATACAGCTTCATTTGGCTCGATTCCGAAGATCGCATCGTTTAATTCGATTTCACCAACTGAAGCACCTGTTTGACTAAGTACAGATACCTTTGTCATTCCTGTGTCCTCCTTTCTTCAGAGAATTATTTAGATTTGATTGCAGTTTTTACTGCAACAAGAGCTTTTTTAGAACCAGGAACATTACCTTTAACTAGTAATAAGTTGCGGTCTGTATCAACCTTAACGATTTCAAGGTTTTGGATTGTCACAACATGACCACCCATTTGACCAGGTAATTTCTTTTGTTTGAATACGCGGTTCGGAGCAACTGGACCCATTGAACCAGGACGACGGTGGTAACGAGAACCGTGGGCCATAGGACCACGAGATTGTCCGTGGCGTTTAATAACACCTTGGAAACCTTTACCTTTTGTAACACCTGTTACATCAACTACATCGCCTTCTGCGAAAATCTCTACTTTGACTTCTTGACCAACTTCGTACTCTTCCACGTTTACATTGCGGAACTCACGAATGAAGCGCTTAGGAGCAGTATTTGCTTTTGCTACATGACCTTGTTCCGGTTTGTTAGCAAGTTTTACACGCTTGTCTTCGAAACCAACTTGAATCGCTTCGTAACCGTCAGTTTCAACAGTTTTCTTTTGAAGTACTACGTTTTGAGAAGCTTCAATAACTGTTACTGGGATTAGGTCGCCATTTTCAGCGAAAACTTGAGTCATGCCAATTTTTCTACCTAAGATTCCTTTAGCCATTCGTCACACCTCCTATAAGTTTTAAAAAGTTATATTTGTTTTTACCATTAAAGTTTGATTTCAATATCAACGCCAGATGGTAAGTCAAGTTTCATTAACGCATCAACAGTTTGTGGTGTTGGGTTAACGATATCGATTAAACGTTTATGCGTACGCATTTCGAATTGTTCACGAGAATCTTTGTACTTGTGAACAGCACGTAAGATTGTGTACACAGACTTCTCAGTTGGAAGTGGAATCGGACCTGACACACTTGCACCTGAACGTTTAGCTGTTTCCACGATTTTCTCAGCAGATTGATCAAGGATACGGTGATCATACGCTTTTAAACGGATACGAATCTTTTGTTTTGCCATAATTTTCCCTCCTTCTCGCCTATTTTCTAGACATTCTCCACGAAAATTTCCCACACACTCGCCATGGCAAAGCGGCCGTGTGTGTCGGCAACCTCTCGCTTCATCGCAGTCAAAGACCAACATTCAACATTATATACAATAAAAAAGAAGTTCGCAAGTATTTCAGCAAAATTCTTTTTCCCAGGACTATAATGTTATATCTTTGGATACATTCGCTCTTTCTGAGCCGTTTTCTAGTATATAAGAGAGTGTAGGGGAAAGCAACCCTAAAGGGCTTAAATATTGTAAAATCAAATATTCAGAATACTATTCCATTAAAATAAGCCACCCTCATTGCTGAAGGTGACTACTACTATTATTATAAGAAGAAAACTACGGCCAACCATCCGAAAATTATCTGCGGAATATTATAGAAAATAAAAGTCGGCACACAAGTATCCCAAATATGATTGTGCTGTCCATCTACATTTAACCCTGCAGTCGGTCCCAGTGTGGAATCTGATGCTGGTGATCCGGCATCCCCCAATACACCTGCTGTACCTATTAAACAAATGATCGCTAGTTCACTCAAGCCCAGCTCTACAGCAAGTGGAACAAAAATCGCTGCAATAATTGGAATGGTTGCAAAGGAAGAACCTATCCCCATCGTCACGATCAATCCCACGACAAGCATTACAAAAACAGTAATACTAACGCTGCCCCCAAAAAGGTCCATGGCATTTGCTACTAGCGGCTCCACATCTCCTGTTGCATTAATGACTGCTGAAAAGCCATTAGCAGAAATCATAACAAAGCCGACGAATGCCATCATGCGCATCCCCTCTGTCAACACTGCATCTGCTTCCTTCACCTTTAAAGCACCCGTTATATATAGAATAGCAATCCCGACAAGCGAACCAATAATCATTGATTCAGTTGGAATTTGCACTGCTAAAGAAGCAATCAGCGCCAATGCCGCAAAAACAATATTACGAGGCTTAATCTCCTTTTCCAGCTGCTGTGTACCTTCTATTTCTACCATTTCATATTTTCTTGGTTTGCGATACGTGATAAACGCTGCTGCAAGCCCTACCACCATTCCTAACGCTACGATAGCCATTGCCTTAGGAACATCACTCAGCTCTACTGTAAGGCCCGCTAAATCCATTTGAGTAACAATGATATCCTGATAGATTAGACCAAAGCCATATGGCAGAAACATATATGGCGTAATCAGCCCAAACGTTAAAATACATGCAATTAAGCGACGGTCGATTTGCAGCATGTTCATTACTTTAATCATCGGTGGAACGATTAACGGAATAAATGCAATGTGTACCGGGATCAAGTTTTGCGACATAACTGCCAATGTCAGCAGTACAAAAAAGATCAATACCTTCGCCAGCCCTTTTTTCTGAGAATCTCCCTCCCGCTGTACCAGCTTTAAAATTGCACCGACTAATATTTCCGGGATACCTGTACGCGAGATAGCTAGTGCAAATCCGCCAAGTAAACCATAACTAAGGGCAATTGTCGCACCGCCACCCAGGCCGCCGACAAACGCATCAATTGTCTCTATAATTGGAAGTCCGCCGGCAAGTCCACCGAGAATGGCTCCGATTGTTAGAGATAGTACTACATTTATTCGAAGTAGGCTTAACACTAGCATAATACCTACGGCTACTAATACTGCATTCATCTATGACACTTCACTTTCATATGCTAAATTACTAATGTGTTAAAGTTACTATATTGAGATAGTGAAGTCAATAAGAAAACCATCAATTTTAAAAAAATTGATGGTCTGATTTTAATATGATTTATAATGTACCCCGAATCACTTTTCTGTAATAACTGATGGATAGAAGCGCGAATACGATATACATAGCGATATATAAAGCCATCGTAATTATCATTGGCGCTACTAGCTCTGAACCGAATAGGAACCAGCCTGATTTCACCGCAAAATAACTATGCAGTAAACCAATTAATAGAGGAACACCGAAGTTGAAAAGCTGCTTCGCATAAATCCCACGCATTAATTCCTGTTCAGAGAAGCCAATTTTACGCATAATCGTAAATGAATCTTTCTGATCGTCTGCTTCTGCTGTCTGCTTGAAATATAAAATGCTGCAAGTTGCCAGTAAAAACGCCAGTCCTAAAAAGGCAGTCGTGAAAATTGTAACACCAAGCGTTCCTAAATAATCCTGGCGAGTCTCTTCTTGTGTAGGATTTGCGAAATAATGGGCAGTTCCATCTTTCGTTTCCTGTCCATATTCTTTATGAAGCTGCTCTGCACGTTCGATATCATTTTTATTTTTTAGGAAGATGGATTTTTGATACTCTCTATACGGATCAGCAGCGTATTGTTTATACTCCTTAAACTTCTCATCACTCACTACAAAAATCGGTCCGCCTCCTGTTGTTGTCGCCCAACTTAGGATCGGCTCTTCCCTAACTTCTTTCACTTTAACTTTGTCTGTTGCTTGCTTTTCTTCTGTTCCGAGCTTTACAGTAAGTTCTTTTCCTTTTTCTATCGGGAACATCTCAGCTAGATAGCCGGCATGACTCTCGATCATTACCTCATTTTCCTGCAATGTAATTGCCTCATCGATTTGTCGATAATCACTTAATGGAATAATGAATATCTTTGTATATACATCACCCGCTGCAGGAATTGCTACGACTTCCTTCATTGGCACCTCTACATAGGAAACATTATAAAAGTCCATTTCATATTCGATATTTTCTTCCTCTAGCGCTGTTAAAAACTCATCCATTTTCGAATTCGTCAATATATAATCTGCCGGTACTTTCTGCTGGACAGCGCTATCCGTTGAGTAATAGGAAATATAAGAAAGTGTTGTAACCCCTAATGATACTGCCGTTAACACAGTGATGAGTGTCAGCGATTTTGCATTCCCCTTCATTCGGTGCATAATCGGTGTAACCGCCAGAACATCAACTATATTTAAATGTCCATTTCTCTTTAAACGAATTAAATTCATTACAAATGAAACAGAGAAACGGAAGACGAGGAATGTTCCTCCAATCGTTGTCGCTAAAATGATTAACATGTTTAAAAATAAGTTATTGCTACTTTCAATATCAAACAACCTTGTCGATGCATAGTAACCATATGCAATCAGCCCAATGCCAATTACTCCAATAACCATTTTAACAGGGCTAAACCGTTTAACACGCTCGTCCGCCTGTTTTGAAGCAGTGAATAAGTTAAGCAGTGTGACTCGTCGAATCATCCAAGCCATTTGGATTAGAATGATCAGCAGCAAAATAGTAAACACAACAGCTGTTTTAATTACAGCTTCCTTGCTGAATGTCATTTCCACTACTACATTTTGTTCTAGCAATTTCAGCAGGATCATAGCGAATAGTCTAGAGCTCAAAAAGCCAAAGACCATCCCACTTAATACCGCTCCTGCAAATAACACGATATTTTCAAGCCCAATTAAACGGAAGATCAGGGTCTTTGTCATCCCGATCAGCTGATACATACCAATTTCTTTACTGCGGCGCTTTATAAATAAATGATTTGCGTATAGTACAAAGAACAGGACGATGAAGTACAGCATATAAGTAGCTGCCTCAAAGCCCGCAGAAGCGGTCCCGCTATTGGAAGTCTGTTCGATTACTGCTTGATTGTACTGCAGGGTAACGAATGAGAAATACAGTGTAACGCTGAAAATAAGCGCAAAGAAATACAAAAAGTATTGCTTCATATTTTTTAGCATGCTTCGGAAAACTAATTGGCTAAGACTCATAGCCGTCACCACCCAGCACACTTTGCGTACTTAAAATTTGCTGGAAAAACTCATTACGCGCCTTATCCCCGCGGTAAAGCTCCGTATACAACGCTCCATCCTTTAAAAACAGAACCCGAGAGCAGAAGCTCGCTGCAACCGCATCATGCGTTACCATCATGATCGTTACCTGCTGTTGGTTATTGATATCCTCCAGATTTTTCAGCAGCGCTGTAGCTGCCTTTGAATCTAGCGCTCCTGTTGGTTCATCGGCAAAGACGATGGACGGCTTTGTAATTAATGCCCTGGCAGCAGAAGTACGCTGCTTCTGACCGCCTGATATTTCGTTCGGATACTTATTTGCAATTCCCTCAATATCCAAAATACGAACAAGCTCCCGGAATCTCGATTCTGCAGCTGCTCTCGGAATTTTTTTAATTGATAACGGCAGCAGGATATTTTCCTTTACTGTCAATGTATCAAGTAAATTATACTCTTGAAAAATAAACCCTAGTTCGTCTCTTCGGAAGTTTGCCAGCTCTCTCTCTTTCATTCTTTGAAGGTGCTGCCCATTGATTTCTACAATACCTTCCGTCACCTGATCAATCGAACACAGCACATTAAGCAGTGTTGTCTTACCGGAACCTGATGCTCCCATAATTCCTACAAACTCACCTTTTTCTACATCTAAGTCTATACCCTTTAATACTTCTTGGGCTGTTGACTTCTTGCCATATACTTTACGCACTTTCCGCGCTGTTAAAATGCTCATCTAAAAACCCCTCTCTTTCATAACTTGTATCTTCATTTTACAAGGACATCTGTTTGATTTCGTGCGTTTTACATGACAAAAACAAACGGTACATGACAATTTCGTCACATACCGTAAGATTGATCATATGCATTTTCACAAGGAAATTGGATGGTGACACTTGTCCCTTTCCCTACCATGGAATCTACCTTTAGGCTAATGCCTAATTTGGTTGCTACACTTTTGGCCAAGTACAAGCCCATACCCGTAGCGGCTGATGATTCTCTCCCAACGGTCCCTGTATAAGACTTCTTAAAGATACGCGGGAGATCTTCTGCTTTGATACCTGGTCCAAAATCCTGGATTTGCAGAACCGGATGGCCATCACTATCTTCATAACTCATTATATGAATCATTTCATTAGCAGGACTATATTTAATAGCATTCGATAGTACTTGCCTTACAATGAATCCCAGCCATTTGGCATCTGTTTTGACAACTTGATCGAGCTCTTCCACCTCAAAGCCGATTCCTTTCTCCATACACCAAGATTGGAAATCTCGAATCTCTTTGTATACGATTTGCCGGATTTCTACCTGCTCTAAGCGATTATCCTGCTCGATTGTCAGCAGCCGTGTTTGATGAAGCTGCTGATCGAGCAGTAAATAGATCCGAAGCCACTCCTGCTCCAGCTTAGAACGCAGCTTATCCTCTTTCACTTGTTCAATCATCAATTTAATAGCAGTAAGGGGTGCTTTCATCTCATGTACCCATGCAAGCAAATCATCCGATTCCTCCTGCCTTTGGATACTTAATTCATTAATGATTTGTGCTTTTTCTTCCAGCTCTTTCAAAAACCGTTCCATATACAGGCACTGGAAAGCTGTCAGTCCGATTGGTTCAATGTCCTCCATGACTGTACTGTCTAACAACGTTCGAATAGCCTTTCGATCAGCGAAAAAGCGCCATCCTAAAAATATAACCAATATCACAAACTGAATGATATTAAAGTAAACAATAGAAACACCTGAAAAACCGGCATCTAGGGTAAAGGCTACATTTGACCAAACAAGGGAGATAAGAAAGAAACCAATCCAAGCTGCGTGTTCTTTTAGGAATAGCCACCACATTATTTCTCCACCGCCATGTAACCGAGGCCTTTCTTCGTCACAATTACATCTTCCAGCCCGATCTCTCCAAGCCGCTGACGCAAACGGTTGACATTCACTGTTAACGTATTGTCGTTTACAAATCTCTCATCATCCCATAATTTTCGCATCAATTCATCTCGTGAAACAATTTGATTACTCGCCTTCACAAGAATCTTCAATATAAACAATTCGTTTTTGGTCAGTTCAATCTGTTCCTCATTATAGGTAACAAGCGCTCGGTCATAATCAAGGGTTGCTTCATTCCAGCGAATGATCTCAGTAGGCTGCTCTTTATAGTCATATGTACGACGAAGAACCGCTTGAACCTTTGCAATTAGCACATCCATATGGAAAGGCTTTTGTACAAAATCATCTGCTCCCATCTGCATCGCCATCACCATATCCATCGGATGATCACGAGAGGAGAGGAAGAGAATCGGCACTTTTGAGATGGCGCGTATTTCACGGCACCAGTGGAAACCATCAAATGCAGGCAGTTGAATATCAATAATTACTAACTGCGGCTGCTCTGCTAGAAAGTCATCCATCACTTTTTGAAAACTGCTGGGAGCAACCACCAAAATCGACCATTGGGCAAAACGCTCCTGTATTTGCTCAAAAATTGATGGATCATCTTCTATTAATAATACTTTCATTTTTTCGCCTCCTCTCAATAAGAATACTATAAAAAAACCTTTTATTGTTAATTTTGGCCAAAAACACAAAAAAACCTTGAGAGCGTCCCCTCAAGGTTTTTTAAATTAGCATCAGCTAAAATTATTTTTGGATAGAAGCTACAACGCCAGCGCCTACAGTACGTCCACCCTCACGGATAGAGAATTTAGTACCTTCTTCAAGAGCGATTGGAGCGATTAATTCTACAGTCATTTCGATGTTATCGCCAGGCATTACCATTTCAACGCCTTCTGGTAACATACAAATACCTGTTACGTCAGTTGTACGGAAGTAGAACTGAGGACGGTAGTTAGAGAAGAATGGAGTATGACGTCCACCCTCTTCTTTTGATAAAACGTAAACTTCAGCTTTGAAGTTTGTGTGTGGAGTGATTGAACCTGGTTTAGCCAATACTTGACCACGTTGGATATCTTCACGAGCTACACCACGAAGTAATGCACCGATGTTGTCACCAGCTTCAGCATAGTCTAATAATTTACGGAACATTTCAACACCAGTTACAGTAGTTGATTTAGCTTCTTCTTGGATACCGATGATTTCTACTACGTCACCAACTTTAACTTGACCACGTTCAACACGGCCAGTTGCTACTGTACCACGACCAGTGATAGAGAATACGTCCTCTACTGGCATCATGAATGGTTTGTCAGTTTGACGTTCTGGAGTTGGGATGTACTCATCAACTGCGTTCATTAATTCAACGATTTTTTCTTCCCACTCTGGCTCACCTTCAAGAGCTTTAAGAGCAGAACCTTTGATTACTGGTAGGTCATCACCTGGGAAGTCATATTCAGATAGTAGGTCACGGATTTCCATTTCTACTAATTCTAATAATTCTTCGTCGTCTACCATATCACATTTGTTCATGAATACTACTAAGTAAGGAACACCTACTTGACGAGATAAAAGAATGTGCTCACGAGTTTGTGGCATTGGGCCATCAGCAGCAGATACTACTAAGATACCGCCGTCCATTTGAGCAGCACCAGTGATCATGTTTTTAACATAGTCAGCGTGTCCTGGGCAGTCAACGTGTGCATAGTGACGAGTTTCAGTTTCATACTCAACGTGAGAAGTGTTGATTGTGATTCCACGCTCTTTTTCTTCTGGAGCGTTATCGATGTCAGCGTAAGATTTAGCTTCGCCACCCATTTTTTTAGAAAGAACTGTTGCGATAGCAGCAGTTAAAGTTGTTTTACCATGGTCAACGTGTCCGATTGTACCAATGTTAGCATGCGTTTTCGAACGGTCAAATTTTTCTTTAGCCATTAGAGAAAGCCTCCTAAATATGTGTTTTAGTTTTTTATGTTATAACTGCTGGCCGATAAGGGCCCTTATCAGCCATGCAATCATAGCTTACAAGTTATTTATACTTGATACAAGATGAAAATTCAATTATTCACCTTTATTTTTTTTGATGATTTCTTCAGCAATTGATTTTGGTACTTCTTCATAGTGATCAAACACCATTGAGAATACACCGCGACCTTGAGTTGCTGAACGTAAAGTTGTTGCATATCCGAACATTTCAGATAGTGGAACCATTGCACGTACTACTTGTGAGTTACCGCGAGCTTCCATACCCTCTACGCGACCGCGACGAGCAGTAATGTTACCCATGATATCACCAAGGTACTCTTCTGGAATTACAACTTCTACTTTCATCATTGGCTCTAAGATTACTGGGCTACATTTAGATGCAGCAGCTTTTAAAGCCATAGAAGCAGCGATTTTGAACGCCATTTCGTTGGAGTCAACGTCATGGTATGAACCATCGAATAATTTAGCTTTGATGTCGATTAATGGGTAACCAGCAACAACACCGCGGTCTAAAGAATCACGAAGTCCAGCTTCTACTGCAGGGATGTATTCACGTGGAACTACACCACCAACGATAGCGTTTTCGAATTCAAAACCTGCGCCCTCTTCATTTGGAGAGAACTCGATCCATACGTCACCGTATTGACCACGACCACCAGATTGACGAGTGAATTTACCTTGAACTTGAGCAGAACCGCGGAATGTTTCACGGTAAGATACCATTGGAGCACCAACGTTAGCTTCTACTTTAAATTCACGCTTCATACGGTCAACTAGGATGTCAAGGTGAAGCTCACCCATACCAGAGATAATCGTTTGACCAGTCTCTTGGTCTGTATGTGCACGGAATGTTGGATCTTCTTCTTGAAGTTTTTGTAAAGCTTGACCCATTTTATCTTGGTCAGCTTTTGATTTTGGTTCTACTGATAAAGAGATAACTGGCTCTGGGAATTCCATAGACTCTAGGATAACAAGATTTTTCTCATCACATAGAGTGTCACCAGTAGTAGTATCTTTAAGACCTACAGCAGCAGCGATATCACCAGCGTAAACTTTTGAAATTTCTTCACGGCTGTTCGCGTGCATTTGAAGGATACGACCTACACGTTCACGTTTACCTTTAGTAGAGTTTTGTACGTATGAACCTGAATCTAATGTTCCAGAGTACACACGGAAGAATGTTAATTTACCTACGAATGGATCAGTCATAACTTTGAATGCAAGAGCTGCAAATGGCTCTTCATCAGAAGAATTACGTACTAATTCCTCTTCACCATCCACATCAGTACCTTTAATTGCAGGTACATCAACTGGAGATGGTAGGTAATCGATTACTGCGTCAAGCATTTTACGTACACCTTTGTGTTTGAATGCTGTACCGCAGATTACTGGGTAGAATTCTACTGCGATTGTAGCTTTACGAATAGCAGCTTTTAACTCTTCCTTCGTAATTTCTTCACCAGCGAAGTATTTCTCCATGATATCTTCATTAACTTCAGCAATTGCTTCGATTAATTTTTCACGGTATTCTTCAGCTTGTGCTTGATATTCTTCAGGAATTGGTTGACCTTCGCGTAATGCTGTACCTTCTTCGTTGTCGTAGTAAGTTACATCCATTTCCACTAAGTCGATGATTGCTTTGAACTCATCTTCAGCACCGATTGGTAATTGGATTGGGTGTGCATTCGCTTGCAGGCGGTCATGTAAAGTGCCTACAGAGTATAAGAAGTCTGCACCCATTTTATCCATTTTGTTGATGAATACGATACGAGGTACGCCGTAAGTTGTAGCTTGACGCCATACAGTTTCAGTTTGAGGCTCAACACCTGATTGAGCATCAAGGACTGTTACCGCACCATCAAGTACACGTAGAGAACGTTCTACCTCTACAGTGAAGTCTACGTGTCCTGGAGTATCGATGATGTTTACGCGGTGCCCTTTCCATTGAGCTGTTGTCGCTGCAGAAGTGATTGTAATACCACGTTCTTGCTCTTGCTCCATCCAGTCCATTTGAGAAGCGCCTTCGTGAGTTTCACCGATTTTATGAATCTTACCAGTGTAATAAAGGATACGCTCAGTTGTTGTTGTTTTACCAGCATCAATGTGAGCCATGATCCCAATATTACGTGTATTCTCTAATGAGAATTCGCGTTTCATAGGAAATTTCTCCTTCCATATTGGGTTAAAACTGTTAAGTATAATTCATGCTCTAGCAAGCTAGAGCATGAATGAAATTACCAGCGGTAGTGAGCAAATGCTTTGTTTGCTTCTGCCATTTTGTGCATGTCTTCACGTTTCTTAACTGAAGCACCTGTGTTGTTAGATGCATCTAGGATTTCGTTAGCTAAACGCTCTTCCATAGTTTTTTCACCACGAAGACGAGCATAGTTAACTAGGTAACGAAGACCTAAAGTAGTACGGCGTTCTGGACGAACTTCAACCGGTACTTGGTAGTTAGAACCACCAACACGGCGAGCGCGTACTTCAAGAACTGGCATTACATTGTTTAATGCAGCTTCAAATACTTCTAGTGGATCTTGACCAGAACGTTCTTTAACAAGTTCGAACGCACCGTATAAAATCTTTTGAGAAGTACCTCTTTTACCATCAATCATCATTTTATTGATTAAACGAGTTACTAGCTTTGAGTTATAAAGTGGATCTGGTAACACGTCACGTTTGGAAACAGGACCTTTACGAGGCATGTGTTTTCCTCCTTTCAGATAAATATCTATTTAAGAGTTTTTCGTTTTAATTATTTCTTTTCTTTAGGGCGTTTTGTACCGTATAGAGAACGTGATTGCATACGACCGTTTACACCAGCAGTATCAAGAGCACCACGTACGATATGGTAACGAACACCCGGTAAGTCTTTTACACGACCGCCACGGATAAGAACAACACTGTGCTCTTGTAAGTTGTGGCCTTCACCTGGGATGTACGCTGTAACCTCGATTTGGTTAGTTAAACGTACACGAGCGTATTTACGTAACGCTGAGTTAGGTTTTTTAGGCGTCATAGTACCTACACGAGTACAAACACCACGTTTTTGTGGAGATTTAACATCAGTTAAAGATTTTTTAAATGAGTTATAACCTTTGTTTAACGCTGGTGAGTTTGATTTCGTGATTTTAGATTTACGAGGCTTACGTACCAATTGGTTAATTGTAGGCATCGATTTTTCCTCCCTTCATTGAGTCCTTTTAATACCACACATCCAGGTGGTTCATTTTTTGGGTAAAAACAAAGTCTTTGTGTACAACTACACAAAAACTACATCGCAGTAATCGCAACAATCGCAGCTCCAACATGAATGCCGCAAGCATTTCCGAGTTCTTTCTTTGACTCGACGAGATGAACTGGTATCCCGATTTCTTTCGCGAGAAGAATGGCCGGATCGGTTACCCAACTGTCTGCATCAAGTGCGACAAAAACTTCGAGTACTTGTCCAGCACGCATTGCTTTCACTGCCTGCTTTGTACCTATGATTGTTTGACTGGCCTGTTTAATCTTTTCATAAGACATTTTCATATCCTCCAAAAGCACAGACAGTTAACTATCAACCTTGAATATATTATCATTCCTAATTCCAACTGTCAACTAATATCTTCAGAAAAACATACCCCGACCCTCTTGGATCGAGGTGATGTATTTCTCTGCAGCAGCTCATACCACTGCTAGAAAGTCCCACAAGGATTTATCTTCTTTATACAGGGAGAGGGAAGCGGGAAAGCCGCCCTTTTCCCTTGCATTTTATTCGAATGACGTTAATTCTGCTTCTGTTGCAGGCTCATCGTCTGCAATACGGATTTGACGGTAACGTTGCATACCAGTACCTGCCGGAACAAGTTTACCGATAATTACGTTTTCTTTCAGTCCTAGAAGCTCATCACGCTTACCTTTGATTGCAGCGTCTGTTAACACACGCGTTGTTTCTTGGAATGATGCAGCAGATAAGAATGATTCTGTTTCAAGAGATGCTTTTGTAATACCTAGAATTACAGGACGGCAAGTTGCAGGGTTTTTACTATTCAACACCGCTTCTGTATTCGCTTCAAGGAATTGGTGAATGTCTAGTAATGAACCAGGCAGTAATTCTGTGTCACCTGCTTCGATTACACGTACTTTACGAAGCATTTGGCGAACCATTACTTCGATGTGCTTGTCACCAATTTCTACCCCTTGCATACGGTATACTTTTTGTACTTCTTTCAACAGATACTCTTGAACTGTTGCTACATCTTTTACTTTCAGTAATTGCTTTGGATCGATAGAACCTTCAGTAAGGATTTGACCTGGTCTAATCATGTCATCTAATTGAACTTTCAGACGAGCATTGTAAGGCGCTTGATACTTACGAGTTTCTACGTCACCTTGGATCGTAATTTCTTTTAAGCCTTCACGGATTTCTTCGATTTCCACTACTTTACCTGTAATCTCAGAGATAACCGCTTGCCCTTTCGGATTACGCGCCTCGAAGATCTCTTGGATACGTGGAAGACCTTGTGTAATATCGTTTCCGGCTACCCCGCCTGTATGGAATGTACGCATTGTTAACTGTGTACCTGGTTCCCCGATGGATTGAGCTGCGATAATACCAACCGCTTCCCCAACCTCAACTTCGTCACCAGTTGCCAAGTTCATACCGTAACATTTTTTACATACACCATGTTTTGTATTACATGTGAATGCAGAGCGGATTGTTACTTGATCAATGCCAGCTTCATCAATAGCTTTTGCTACGTCTTGAGTGATTAGGCCGTCACGCTCTAAAATAACTGCACCTGTTTCTGGGTGAAGAATTGTTTTCTTCGTATAACGACCGATGATACGCTCATCAAGCATTTCGATAATCTCATTGCCTTCCATCAGCGCACCGATTGTTAAACCACGGTCAGTACCACAATCATCCTCACGAACAATTACGTCTTGTGCTACGTCTACTAGACGACGAGTCAGGTAACCTGAGTCAGCCGTTTTTAACGCTGTATCGGCAAGACCTTTACGCGCACCGTGAGTCGAGATGAAGTACTCTAATACTGTTAAACCTTCACGGAATGAAGATTTGATTGGTAACTCAATGATACGACCAGCCGGGTTGGCCATCAGACCACGCATACCAGCAAGCTGCGTAAAGTTAGATGCGTTACCACGTGCACCAGAGTCAGACATCATGAAGATTGGGTTTGTTTTTTGTAATGAGTCCATCAGCTTGCCTTGGATTGTATCCTTCGCTTTTGACCAGATCTCGATTACGCGGTCATAACGCTCTTCCTCAGTGATTAAACCACGACGGAATTGCTTCATGACTTTATCTACTTTTGCCTGTGCATCTTCAAGGATCTCACCTTTTTCAGGTAATACTTCAATGTCAGAAACCCCTACTGTAATCCCTGCACGAGTTGAATATTTAAATCCTAGATCCTTCATACGGTCAAGCATTTTAGAAGTCTCAGTAATTTTGAACATCTTGAATACTTGTGCGATGACATTTCCTAAGAATTTCTTACGGAACGGCGGCACAGCTGGAATAGACTCAAAGTGCTTACGTAAAACTGCTTGACGCTGCGCCTCAATCTTTTCAGCTTCTGATAGAGCTTTATACTCTTCCGATGCCTCTAGCTCTGCAAGTGTTTCTTCATCAATTGATAAATTCACGAAGTATTTCTCAGGTGTTTTGTCTTCTAAGTTTGTATCTGTTGGCTCATTAATGTAAGGGAATGATTCAGGTAAAATTTCATTGAAGATTACCTTACCAACAGTAGTTAATAAGAACATTTTGTTTTGCTCTTCTGTAAACGTCTGGTTGTTTAAAGAAGCTGCTTGGATAGCAATACGAGTGTGTAAGTGTACATGACCAGTTTGATATGCAATTAACACCTCATCTGAGCCGTAGAAAATAGAGCCTTCACCACGAGCACCTTCACGCTCAAGAGTTAAGTAGTAGTTACCTAATACCATATCTTGAGATGGAGTTACTACCGGCTTACCATCTTTCGGGTTCAAGATATTTTGTGCAGCTAGCATTAGTAAACGTGCTTCAGCTTGTGCTTCAGCAGATAAAGGTACGTGAACCGCCATTTGGTCACCATCGAAGTCAGCGTTATAAGCTGTACATACTAGTGGGTGTAGACGAATTGCACGGCCTTCTACTAATGTAGGCTCAAATGCTTGGATACCAAGACGGTGAAGCGTTGGGGCACGGTTCAGCAATACTGGATGCTCACGAATGACATCTTCAAGAACGTCCCATACTTCATTGTGCATGCGCTCAATTTTGCGTTTTGCCGATTTAATATTATGTGCTAGACCTCGCTCTACCAATTCTTTCATAACGAAAGGCTTGAATAGCTCAATTGCCATTTCTTTTGGCAGACCACATTGGTACATTTTTAAGTTTGGACCTACTACGATAACCGAACGACCAGAGTAGTCAACACGTTTACCAAGTAAGTTTTGACGGAAACGACCTTGTTTCCCTTTCAGCATGTGCGAAAGTGATTTTAACGGACGGTTACCAGGACCTGTTACAGGACGGCCGCGACGACCGTTATCAATCAGTGCATCTACTGCTTCTTGTAACATACGTTTTTCGTTTTGTACGATAATGCTTGGTGCACCAAGGTCCAATAAACGTTTTAAACGATTGTTACGGTTAATTACTCGACGATAAAGATCATTCAAATCAGAAGTTGCAAAACGCCCACCATCTAATTGCACCATTGGACGAAGCTCTGGTGGAATAACCGGTAGTACATCTAAAATCATCCAAGAAGGCTTGTTGCCTGAGTTACGGAATGATTCTACTACTTCAAGGCGTTTAATCGCACGTGTGCGTCGTTGGCCTTGAGCTGTTTTCAACTCTTCCTTCAATGTAGTTGTTTCTACTTCTAGATCGATTTGCTCTAAAAGTTTTTTGATGGCTTCTGCACCCATCGCTGCTTCAAACGAGCTGCCGAACTTTTCACGGTATGCACGATATTCCTTCTCAGAAAGAAGTTGTTTATGTTCTAAGTTTGTACCTGCAGGGTCGATTACTACGTAAGATGCGAAGTAAATCACTTCCTCAAGTGCACGTGGAGACATATCTAAGATAAGACCCATGCGGCTTGGAATCCCTTTAAAGTACCAAATATGTGATACAGGAGCAGCTAATTCGATGTGTCCCATACGCTCACGACGAACTTTTGCACGTGTCACTTCCACACCACAACGGTCACAAACTACACCTTTATAGCGTACACGTTTATACTTACCGCAGTGACATTCCCAGTCTTTTGTTGGTCCAAAGATTCGTTCACAGAAAAGACCATCTTTTTCTGGTTTTAATGTACGGTAGTTGATTGTTTCAGGCTTCTTAACCTCACCATAAGACCAAGAACGAATTTTGTCCGGAGAAGCTAAACCAATTTTCATATATTCAAATTCATTAACGTCTATCAAGGAGCCTACCTCCCTTTAGTATAAGTCCTCTAATGACTCTTTCCGAAGCTCGACAATTTAACGGTTGCAAGATGCATCATAACTTGTGATGACGCCCTCGCTGTGTAGATAAGGATAAGTTTCATACCTATCCACCAAAAAAAGTTTAAACCGAAAACCGATTAAACTTTTGTACAGAAAAAATAATGATTATAAAAAACGGGCAGGCAATACCTGCCCGTGGAAATACTACTTATTCGAATGACTCTGCAGGCTCTTCATCTGTCATCGGTGCAATATTTAATGCATCTGCAGGCTGAAGATCATCTTCATCATCTAAATCGCGAAGCTCTACTTCTTCATCGTTGATTGTTAACATCTTAACATCCATACCTAAAGATTGAAGCTCTTTGATTAATACTTTGAATGACTCTGGTACTCCTGGTTCTGGAACACTTTCACCCTTAACGATTGCCTCGTATGTTTTCACACGGCCGACAACGTCATCGGATTTTACAGTTAAAATCTCTTGTAACGTATATGCAGCACCGTATGCTTCAAGTGCCCAAACCTCCATCTCACCAAAACGCTGACCACCGAATTGTGCTTTACCACCAAGCGGCTGTTGCGTTACCAATGAGTAAGGACCAGTTGAACGTGCGTGAAGCTTATCATCTACCATGTGGGCAAGTTTGATCATATACATGATCCCAACTGATACACGGTTATCAAATGGCTCACCTGAACGTCCATCATACAGTATTGTTTTACCATCACGGTTCATACCAGCTTCTTC
Source organism: Lysinibacillus canaveralius (assembly GCF_047301505.1). Lineage (NCBI taxonomy): Bacteria > Bacillati > Bacillota > Bacilli > Caryophanales > Bacillaceae > Lysinibacillus > Lysinibacillus canaveralius. The sequence goes on from NZ_CP154840.1 coordinate 4,340,111, forward strand.
CATTGTCTCCCAAACATCTTCCTCGTTAGCGCCGTCAAATACAGGAGTAGCCATGTGTACGCCTAGGTAGCGTGAAGCCATACCTAAATGAAGCTCTAAAACTTGTCCGATGTTCATACGAGATGGTACCCCAAGTGGGTTAAGCATGATATCTACCGGTGTGCCGTCTGGCATGAATGGCATATCTTCTTCCGGTAAGATACGAGAGATAACCCCTTTGTTACCGTGACGTCCGGCCATTTTGTCACCAACGCGGATTTTACGTTTTTGAACAATGTAGACACGAACTAATTGGTTAACACCTGGTGGCAGCTCATCGCCATCTTCGCGGTTGAATACTTTTACATCAAGAACGATACCGCCAGCTCCGTGAGGTACTTTTAATGATGTATCACGTACTTCTCGTGCTTTTTCACCAAAGATTGCATGTAATAGGCGTTCTTCAGCTGTAAGCTCTGTAACTCCTTTAGGTGTTACTTTACCTACTAGAATATCACCATCACGAACTTCCGCACCGATACGGATGATTCCGCGTTCGTCTAGATTACGAAGCGCATCTTCCCCTACGTTTGGAATATCACGCGTAATTTCTTCAGGTCCTAATTTTGTATCACGAGACTCTGACTCGTATTCTTCAATATGAACAGAAGTATATACATCGTCTTTTACAAGGCGTTCGCTCATAATAACAGCATCCTCATAGTTAAAGCCGTCCCATGTCATGAACGCAACAAGTACGTTACGACCAAGCGCTAATTCGCCGCGCTCCATTGATGGACCATCTGCTAAAATATCACGAGGTTTTACACGGTCGCCAACCTTTACGATTGGACGCTGGTTATAAGAAGTACCTTGGTTAGAACGAATGAATTTTTGTAACTTGTATTTTGTTAAATCGCCTTTAACTTCCTTGCCGTCTACTACTTCAATGCGGCGTACGTGGATCGAACGTGCTTCAACATGTTCGACAATTCCATCGTATTTTGCAACTACGGCAGCACCTGAGTCACGCGCGTCAACGTGTTCCATACCTGTACCAACAAATGGTGATTCAGGATTTAATAACGGAACTGCTTGACGTTGCATGTTCGCTCCCATTAATGCACGGTTTGAGTCGTCATTTTCCAAGAACGGGATACATGCTGTGGCAGCAGATACTACTTGCTTCGGAGATACGTCCATGTAATCGATCACATCGCGTTTGAATACAGTGTTATCACCACGGAAGCGGCCTACAACTTCTTCATTTGCAAATGTGCCATCTGCATTTAGAATCGAGTTCGCTTGCGCTACTACATAGTTATCTTCCTCATCGGCAGTTAAGTAGTCGATTTGATCCGTTACGCGACCTGTTTCAGGATCAACACGACGGTACGGCGTTTCAATGAAACCAAATTTATTTACTTTGGCGAACGATGAAAGCGAGTTAATCAGACCGATGTTCGGTCCCTCTGGCGTTTCAATCGGACACATACGACCATAGTGAGAATAGTGAACGTCACGTACTTCCATACCAGCACGTTCACGTGTTAAACCACCAGGTCCTAATGCAGAAAGACGACGTTTGTGCGTTAATTCTGCAAGCGGGTTTGTTTGGTCCATGAATTGCGACAACTGAGAAGAACCGAAGAACTCCTTAATAGAAGCAATAACAGGACGGATGTTGATTAATTGCTGTGGTACGATGGCAGCAGTGTCGTTGATTGACATACGCTCACGCACAACACGTTCCATACGAGATAAACCGATACGGAATTGGTTTTGCAGAAGCTCCCCAACTGAACGTAGACGACGGTTACCTAAATGGTCAATATCATCCGTGTTACCAACACCATATAATAAGTTGAAGAAGTAAGATACAGAAGCTAATACGTCAGCTGGCGTAATATTCTTCACTTCTTCATCAATATAAGCATTTGAAATAACATTAATTTCTTTTTGAGATTCATCGTTAGGTGCATAGATTTTAATTGATTGGACTGTAATATCATCCTCTAATACGCCGCCAACTTGTGATAGCGTACGGAAGCCAATACCCTTCTCTAAATAAGGAATTAATTTATCCAATGTACGGCGGTCAATTAACGCGCCCTTTTCAACTAAAATTTCACCAGTCTCTGGATCTGCCAGTGTTTCTGCAATCGTTTGGTTAAACAAACGGTTCTTGATATGCAGCTTTTTATTCATTTTATAACGACCAACATTCGCTAAATCATAGCGTTTTGCGTCGAAGAAACGAGAGTAAAGTAAGCTTTTCGCACTTTCAACTGTTGGCGGCTCGCCTGGACGTAGACGCTCGTAGATTTCAAGAAGCGCTTTTTCAGTGCTTTCTGTGTTGTCCTTTTCAAGCGTATTACGCAGATACTCGTTATCACCGATAATATCGATGATTTCTTGGTCAGAGCCAAAGCCTAATGCACGTAACAATACTGTTACAGGAAGTTTACGTGTACGATCGATACGAACGTAGACAACATCCTTTGCATCCGTTTCATATTCAAGCCATGCACCACGGTTAGGAATAACTGTAGCGCCAAAGCCTTTTTTACCGTTTTTGTCAGTTTTATCATGGAAGTAAACACTTGGAGAACGAACTAACTGAGAAACGATAACACGCTCAGCACCATTGATGATAAATGTGCCTGTTTCCGTCATTAATGGGAAGTCACCCATGAAGACGTCTTGCTCTTTTACCTCGTCTGTTTCTTTGTTGTGTAAACGTACTTTTACGCGTAATGGCGCAGCATACGTTACGTCACGTTCTTTACACTCATCGACATCATACTTCGGATCGCCTAATGTATAGTCGACGAACTCAAGTGAAAGATTACCTGTAAAATCTTCGATTGGAGAAATGTCGTGGAACATCTCGCGCAATCCTTCTTCAAGGAACCACTCATAAGATGCTGTTTGGATTTCGATTAAGTTCGGAAGCTCCAGCACCTCGTTAATACGCGCAAAGCTTCTACGCTGGCGGTGTTGTCCGTACTGAACTAGTTGACCTGTCAACTCATTCACCCCTCAATAAAGCGATAATAGGTCTTTGCAAAATCAACCAAATGGTGTATGATTTCGAAAGACAAAAAGAAAACGAGACGCTCATTTGATCTCATTTTCGGTTAAACTAAACTTATTTTTGAACAGTCTGCCCTACCAAATTACATTTTAATACAAAAGGGCATACTTCCTCAAAATAATAATTTTGCATTTTATTATGTTATCATAGTCGATTTGTCAAGTCAATCTTTTCTAATGAGGTTGATTATTTTTTTGCTTTTATAATCCAGTAGCCTTTTTTCTTCTCGACTACTTCTACTTCAGAAAACAATTCTTCTAGATGACTGACTGTTGATGGGGCTCCCTGTTTTTTCTGGATAACTATCCACAGCTCGCCGCCCTCGACTAGCTTTTCATAAGACTCATCATAAAACCTAAAAATCGTTTCTTTCCCCGCGCGGATTGGCGGATTTGTCAAAATGGCTGCCGCCTGTATATCTCCTACCGCAGCAAGACCATCACTTTCAAAAATACGTACATTTTGAATCCCGTTCAACTTTGCATTCTTCTCTGCAAGCGTAATCGCTCTTGTATTGATATCCATCATATGGACAAATCGCTCAGGATTCGCCTTGGCAATCGACAACCCAATCGGGCCATAACCACAGCCAACGTCTAATACGTCACCGGCTGCTTCAGGCATGTCAAAGGCATCGATTAATACACGGGACCCAAAATCTACTTCGCTTTTACTGAACACTCCAGCATCTGTTTCAAATGTAAAACTGTGTCCAAGCAAAGTAAATTTCCATTGGCGTGGTTTACTTTCCGTTTGAGGTTTATTCGAATAATAATGATCAGACATAGCACAACACGCCCCTTACTTTCTGAATTAGAGGAAGCATTTCCATGCGTCATCGCTGATTAGAAAGGTATTTAAGAAGAAACTGCGGCACGTTTATACATTGCAGTCTGCGCGGTCTTCTTAGCAGGCACAGATGCCTGTACATTTCTATCACTCAAAAATTTGCACTCTCTTATACATATAATTACAAAAAAATTCGTTTTCTATTCGCTAAAAAGAAAAGCCCGTCACATTGACGAGCTTTTTCTTATGTCATAGAAATTAAATTATTTAACTTCTACAGATGCGCCAACTTCTTCAAGTTTAGCTTTGATTGCTTCAGCTTCTTCTTTAGAAGCGCCTTCTTTAAGAGCTTTAGGAGCGTTGTCTACTACTTCTTTAGCTTCTTTTAAGCCAAGACCAGTGATTTCGCGTACCACTTTGATAACTTTGATTTTCTCAGCACCAGCAGATGCTAATACTACGTCAAACTCAGTTTTTTCTTCAGCTGCTGCAGCACCGCCAGCAACTACAGCTACAGGAGCTGCTGCTGTTACACCGAATTCTTCTTCGATTGCTTTTACTAAATCGTTTAATTCAAGAACTGTCATAGATTTGATAGCTTCTAAGATTTGCTCATTGTTCATTTTAATTTCCTCCTATTGGATGTTTTATATTTTTAGGCGGCTACGCCAATTTTTGAAGTTTCGGGGCTACTATTAAGCACCTTGCTCTTCTTTTTGTTCTGCAACAGCTTTTGTTGCAAGTGCGAAGTTGCGCACTGGAGCTTGAAGTACAGATAAAAGCATTGATAATAGACCTTCGCGTGATGGAAGTTCTGCAAGAGCTTTAACGTCTTCAACAGATGCGATTGTACCTTCGATAATACCAGCTTTGATTTCCAACGCTTCGTTTTTCTTAGCGAATTCGTTGATAATTTTTGCTGGAGCTACTACGTCTTCATTTGAGAACGCAACAGCGTTTGGTCCAGTCAAGAATTCATTAAGTCCATCCACACCCGCGATTTCAGTAGCACGGCGAGTTAAAGTGTTTTTGTAAACTTTGAACTCAACACCAGCTTCACGTAGTTGTTTACGTAATTCTGTAACTTGAGCTACAGTTAATCCACGATAGTCAACAACTACTACAGAGCTAGCTGCTTGGAATTTACCAGCGATTTCTTGAACTTGAACTGATTTAGTTTCGATTGCTTTGCTCATGATGACACCTCCTATTAGAATGAGTCATTTATACCGACAAAAGAAAAGCCCTTATGTCTGGTAGACACAAGGGCAGAAAGTCATCATCTTAAAAGAATCCGAACTCCTATGTCCTCGGTAGGATCATTAAGTGACAAGTCACTCCTACTGTCTACGGTACAAATGGATGATTCACAACAGCATCCATCTTACCAAGTAAGCGGATTGTTGTCAACTACTTTTTTTAAAAAGCTATATTATTTAATAACTACAGATTGAGCGTCAACTTTAACAGCTGGACCCATTGTAGTAGTAACGTTTACAGATTTCATGTAAGTACCTTTAGCTGCCGCTGGCTTAGCTTTTTGGATTACATCGAATACTGTCAAGAAGTTTTCAACTAATTTTTCTGCTTCGAAAGAAACTTTACCGATAGGTGCGTGGATGATACCAGCTTTGTCAGCACGGTATTCTACTTTACCAGCTTTGATTTCTTCGATTGCTTTTGTTACGTCGAAAGTAACTGTACCAGTTTTAGGGTTTGGCATTAAACCTTTAGGTCCTAATACACGACCAAGCTTACCAACTTCACCCATCATGTCTGGAGTTGCTACGATTACATCGAAGTCAAACCAGCCTTGTTGGATTTTTTGGATATACTCTGCATCGCCTACATAATCAGCACCAGCAGCTTCTGCTTCTTTTAGCTTTTCGCCTTTAGCGAATACTAATACGCGTTGTGTTTTACCAGTACCGTTTGGAAGCACAACTGCGCCACGGATTTGTTGGTCATTTTTACGAGTATCGATTCCTAATTTGAAAGCTACTTCTACAGTTGCATCGAAGTTTACTGTGCTTGTTTTTTGTGCAAGAGCGATTGCTTCTGCCGCTTCGTATAATTTAGAACGGTCTACTAATTTAGCCGCATCTTGTAACTTTTTACCTTTTTTAGCCATTGTAATTTCCTCCTTGATTGTGGTTGTAACGGAATGAACCTCCCACGAATAAAGGTTGCGCACCCAAGAGTGCAGCAACCTTCCAAAAACAAATGCATCATCAAGTCTTTGAAGATGGGATTAGTCTTCGATAACGATACCCATGCTTCGTGCAGTACCTTCAACCATCGCCATTGCAGCTTCTACAGATGCAGCGTTTAGGTCAGGCATTTTTTGTTCAGCGATTTCGCGAACTTTATCACGTTTAACCGTTGCAACTTTTTTACGGTTTGGTTCACCAGATCCAGATTGGATACCAGCAGCTACTTTAAGTAAAACCGCAGCCGGTGGAGTTTTCGTAATGAAAGTGAATGAACGGTCTTCGAATACTGAAATTTCAACCGGAATGATTAGACCAGCTTGATCAGCAGTACGTGCGTTGAACTCTTTACAGAATCCCATGATGTTTACACCTGCTTGACCTAGTGCAGGACCAACCGGTGGAGCTGGATTAGCTTTACCAGCGGGAATTTGAAGTTTTACAACCTTAATTACTTTTTTAGCCACGAGACACACCTCCTTAAGTCCGTGATGTGGTCTTAGGGTTGCCCCTCCCACTCATATCTGTCTGTCGGCTTAAATCCGATAACATTAAACATTTATCTATCACACTGAATAAATTGACAGTCTGACCTATGAAATGATAACACTTTTATTTCATTCATGCAAGTAGGAATGATTCTATATTTTGCGAATTTGTGCAAAATCAAGTTCCATCTTTGTTTCACGGCCAAACATATCAACCGTTACTTTCACTTTGCCTTTTTCAATATCAATTTCCTCTACTCTACCTTGGAAGTGCGCAAAAGGCCCTTCTAGTACTTCCACGACCTCGCCGACTGTTACAGCAATATCACCGATTGCAGTCTCGTTCATGCCCATTTGTGCAAGTAAGCGCTCTGCCTCTTCCGGAAGAAGCGGTGTCGGTTTTGCACCTCCGCCTGATGAACCGATAAACCCTGTTACACCCGGCGTATTACGTACTACATACCAAGAATCATCAGTCATGATCAGCTCCACTAGAACATAACCCGGGAACACTTTACGCATGACCTTTTTTTTCTTGCCGTCTTCTTTAATATCAATTTCTTCATGCTCTGGTACGATCACACGGAAGATTTTATCCTGCATGCCCATTGTTTCTACACGCTTTTCAAGATTCGCCTTCACTCGGTTTTCGTAACCCGAATAAGTATGCACTACATACCAATTTTTCTCCATAGACTCTGGACTACTCGTCCGTCCCTCCCTCTATTCCTTGTGATGCCATTTGCCACACAAATTTTTCGCCAAATGAAAAAACCCGTTATTTCACGAAGACGGGCTATTTCATCAATATACTATTATTATAGTTCCAAGAACCAACGTAACGCCTCGGAAACACCTAAATCCACTACCGTAAAGTATAAAGCAGCAAAAATAACAGTGACAATTACGACAACTGTATACTTTGTTAACTCTTTACTTTTCGGCCAGCTCGTTTTACGCATTTCTGAGCCAACTTCACTTAAAAAGTTTGTAATCTTGCTCATCTTCTAGCTTAACCTCCGAACAAATCGTTTCTTTAAGTTATCAATCAATTTATAACGTTTGCTTGTGCACGGTATGCTCATTACAATGCGAACAAAACTTTTTCAGTTCCAGACGCTGTGCTTCATTGCTCGATTTCGCCGGCATCGAATAATTTCGAGTACCGCATTTCTCACAACTTAAAATGACTTTCTTAGCCATTTAAACCACCTATTTTCGGCATTATGTCTAGTCAAGACTACCACCTAATATACGTACTGTCAACAAGCATAAAGCCGAACCTGCGACATCCTCCAGAGGTTTCTAATTCCTTCACCAACTGTTCAAACACTCAATCATACGCAACTTACACGGCTATTTATCTAGCTGTCTATAAGAGTCTGAGTCTGCTGAAGGCAGTTAAAACAATTCGCCATATTCCAAATGACGCTCTAGCTTGCGCTTTACGCGCTGAAGTGCATTGTCAATCGACTTTACATGACGGTTCAATAGTTCAGAGATTTCATTATAGGAACGTCCTTCTAGATAAAGGGCCAGTACCTGCTGTTCGAGTTCGCTTAGTACCTCGCCCATCTTTCCTTCCAATCTGCTATACTCTTCTCTATTAATCATCAAATGCTCAGGATTATCAGATAGCGGACTGATAATAATATCCATCAGCGTCCGCTCTGACTCTTCATCATAAATCGGCTTATCAAGCGAAATATATGAATTTAACGGTATATGTTTTTGACGGGTAGCTGTCTTAATAGCTGTAATAATTTGGCGAGTTATGCACAATTCAGCAAATGCCCGGAATGATGCAAGCTTGTCCCCCCGGAAATCCCGGATAGATTTATAAAGCCCAATCATTCCCTCCTGGATAATGTCCTCCTTGTCCGCTCCGATTAAGAAGTAGGACCGTGCCTTCACTTTCACAAATAGACGATATTTCGTAATTAAATAATCTAACGCATCTGTATTGCCTAAATGAACCTGTTCCACAAGTTCCTCATCTGACAGTTCTTCAAAGTGCTGTACGACTTGCAATTTTTCGCTTTTAAGCAATATTCTCACCCCAGTACGCCAGAATCATTAGAAATAGTATAATAGAATTGGAAAATAACGGTCAATAAATTATTTTAAACCTCTACGCCACTTTTCTAGTGTTAAAGCGATATCATCCGGCAGCTGAATACGGCTGGATGGCCTACCGCTTTGTGTTTCTTTAACCTTTTGAGAAATATTTGTCTGAATAATATCAAGTTCAATTTCAAGCTCTCTTGCAGATTTCCGTAATGCACCATGTCCAAAGACAACATTTTGTTCGGTCATGTCTGAAGTCGCAACATGAACTTGGATTTTACGGCCCTTTAATTCATTTGAAAGCTTCTCAATACGCTCGTCCGCCGTCTCGTTTTTCCGTGTATAAATGACTTCTACCTCATGCTGTAAGTATAACTGCTCAGTACCAGGTACGAGGTGGGCATCAAATACAACGATGACACGCCAGCCCTTCACTGCTTTATATTCGGCCATTAGCTCTACCAATCGGTCACGTGCATCCTCGAAATGTTCATCTCGCAGAGGGCGCAGCTCCTTCCACGCCCCGATCATGTTGTAGCCATCTACCAGCAAAATATTTTGCATATCCGTTATCCGTTCTGTTCTTGACGCTTGCGGTATACCTCATACATTAGGAGTGCCGCAGCTACGGAAGCGTTTAGCGAGGTCACATGTCCGATCATCGGAAGGTGGTAAAGGAAATCGCATTTCTTTTTCAGCAGCGAACTCATTCCTTTCCCTTCACTTCCAATAATGATGGCAAGAGGTAAAGTTGCATCCATTTTTCGATAGTCGGCTGATCCCTTCGCATCTGTACCTGCAATCCATACTCCGCGCTCTTTTAGCTCATCCACCGTCTGAGATAAATTTGTCACCCTTACAACCGGAACATGCTCAATGGCGCCTGTAGATGCTTTTGCCACTACCGCAGTCAAGCCGACTGCACGTCGCTTCGGAATGATAATGCCGTGTACCCCAATTGCATCAGCTGTCCTCATAATAGATCCTAGATTATGAGGATCCTCCAATTCATCTAAAATTAAGAAGAAAGGGTCTTCCTTTTTCTTTTGTGCTGCTGTAAATAAATCTTCCAATTCAGCGTATTGATAGGCTGCAACTGACGCAACAATTCCTTGATGATTTGCATCTGTCAGCTGTTCAACCTTTTTCTTTGGCACGAACTGCACAAGAACACCACGTTCTCTGGCCAAATCCAGCAGTTCATTAATACCTGCCTTCTTTACACCCTCTGCAACCCATAATTTATTTATTTCACGACCTGAACGAAGCGCTTCTAATACCGGATTTTTCCCTGCGATCATTTCGCCATTTTGTTCCGCCATCTCCTACACTCCCTTCTGCTGCTCAATAATATTTATTGCGTAATCAATGATTTGTTCTGCACGCTCTATATGTTTTAGTAAATATAAATACCCTAATACCGCTTCAAACCCAGAACTGTTACGGTATGTTTGGACATCTGTGTTTTTGGGCACTGTTCCTGACTTGGCATTACGCCCACGCCGGAAGACAGACAGCTCTTCCTCCGACAAAAATCCTTCCTCCACCATTTGATGGACGACGATTGATTGGGCTTTTGCTGATACATATTTTGTTGCTTCTTTATGGAGTGTATTCGGCTTTACACGTCCTGCCAATAAAAGATGCTCACGGATTTTTTGTTCGAGTACGGCATCCCCCATATAAGCAAGCGCTAAAGCATTTAATTGCTTTACATCTTCAGATCGAAGTTTCATCATGCTGTCATCCTCGTTTCCAACGTGTTCCCTGACGAGTATCTTCCAGTATGATATTCATACTTAACAGCTGGTCACGGATTTCATCTGAACGGGCAAAGTCGCGATTTTTCCGCGCTTGGTTTCGCTCTTCAATTAGCGCCTCAATTTCTTCATCCAGCAATTCCGCTTCAGAAGCAAGTACAATGCCAAGCACATCCCCTAGTTTATCAAATGTATTGATAAATTCCTGAAGGACAACGGCTTCTGTATTGCTTTCATTCAAATATGTGTTTGCCAGGCGTGCTAGTTCAAATAAAGCAGAGATAGCATTCGCTGTGTTGAAGTCATCATTCATTGCTGCTTCAAATTGCTCTCTTACCTCTGCAATCTTTGACAGCCATTCGTCGCTTACTTCTCCCAATCCAGCTGTCGCCGTTAGACGATGCTGCACATTAGAATAAGCTGTGCGTAATCGTTCTAGCCCTGCCTGCGCTGCTTCCACCAAATCTTGAGCAAAGTTAATCGGATGACGATAATGAACGCTTAACATGAAGAAACGCAGCACTTGCGGGTCAATCTGTTTACGTATATCATTCACCAGCACAAAGTTCCCAAGGGATTTAGACATTTTTTCATTATCAATATTAATATAGCCGTTATGCATCCAGTATCGGGCAAATGTTTTTTCTGTATGAGCCTCAGATTGGGCAATTTCGTTTTCATGATGCGGGAAAGTCAAGTCTTGACCACCTGCATGAATATCGATTGTATCGCCTAGATGCTCCCGGGCCATTACCGAACATTCAATATGCCAGCCTGGCCGTCCTTCACCCCATGGGCTTACCCATTTGATCTCGCCTGGTTTAGCCGCTTTCCATAGCGCAAAATCTAGCGGATCTTCTTTTTTCTCTCCCGCCTCAATACGGGCTCCTACCTTTAGATCGTCAATCGATTGATGACTAAGCTTCCCATAACCGTCGAACTTACGTGTACGGTAGTATACGTCGCCTTGAGATTCATATGCATAGCCTTTATTGATTAGAACCTGAATAAACTCAATAATATCATCCATGTGATCCGTTACTCGGGGATGAGCATCAGCTTTTTTGCACCCAAGAGCCGTAATATCTTCAAAATAAGCAGTAATGAACCGCTCCGTCAATTCAAATACTTCTTCACCTAGCTCATTGGCTGCTTTAATAATTTTATCATCCACATCCGTGAAGTTGGAAACGAATTTCACCTCGTAGCCTGCATATTGCAGGTAACGTCGGACCGTATCGTAAACGATAACCGGACGCGAATTGCCTATATGAATATAATTATAGACAGTTGGACCACATACATACATTTTCACTTTTCCCTCTTCTAAGGGGATGAATTCTTCCTTCTGCCGGGTTAACGAGTTAAAAATTTGAATACTCATTGTTTCTGCTCCTTTTTTATAATGATATTTCTTATCCTAAGTAAACCTTTCATGGGTTTTCTAACATAGCAAAGTGTCCGAACAAAGAGTATGGAATCAAGTACTTTTACCTCTTTCACTTTTCGGGAAATTTTGATACAGCAAAAGGTGCTATTTTCTTTTTTCTTATGCGGCACGCCTAAAGGAATGCTTTGCACAGTGGAACCAGATCAATCCCATGTGAAGCCCTGATAACGATGCCTAAATAAAAAAACGCCTCTGCCATCTTTTGATGACAGAGACGCTTCTATAGCGCGGTTCCACTCTGACTTGAAGGTTGCCCTTCCACTTTCCTGTCCGGTAACGAGAACAACTCGACTTGCCTACTTATGTTCAGCAAAGTGCTCAAAGGTGCATTCCACAAAGGAGGGTTAGACTACTTTCAGCCGGTGATAGTCCTCTCTACTAAACCCTTCTCTTTTGTGTACTTCTCCTTTTCTACGCTTTTTCAACCGGGGATTATCCCCCGTTTATTCATTTCAGTTCAATTTACATTCATTTTACATAAGATTATTCAAAAATCAACCGTTTTGCTGCTTAACCAGCAAACTTTTCTACGCGGGCAATTACTTTTTCTTTTCCAATCAAAGCAATCGCATTTGGAAGCTCAGGACCATGTGTTTGACCCGTTGTCACAACACGGATTGGCATGAATAGGTTTTTACCTTTCGCACCCGTTTCCTTTTGCACTGCCTTGATCGCCGCCTTAATAGAATCAGCATCAAATGTTTCTAATGCTTCAAGCTGAGCTTTAAACGCTGCCATAACAGCTGGTACTTGTTCTCCTGCTAATACTTCCTTTGCTTCGTCATTGTATTCAATTTCGTCTGCGAAGAATAGGCTTGATAGCTCAACAATTTCAGCACCATAACTCATTTGCTCATGGTAAAGAGCAATTAAATCAGCTGCCCATGCATGCTGCTCTTCTGTTAATTCCTCAGGAAGCAGTCCCGCTTTTTGAAGGTGTGGTAAAGCCAGCTCTACTACTTCCTCACGCGATAACTTTTTAATATATTGGTTATTCATCCATGTAAGCTTTGTTTTATCAAACATAGATGGTGATTTAGATAGTCGTTTTTCATCAAACAGTTTGACAAGCTCTTCCGGAGAGAAGATTTCTTCTTCACCTTCAGGAGACCAGCCGAGCAATGCAAAGAAGTTAAACATTGCTTCTGGTAAATAGCCAAGTTCCTTGTATTGTGTAACGAACTGGATGATTGACTCATCACGTTTTGATAATTTTTTACGCTCTTCATTTACGATTAATGTCATGTGGCCGTATTGTGGATATTCCCAGTTAAACGCATCAAAAATCATCATTTGTTTTGGTGTATTTGATAAATGCTCTTCCCCACGGAATACATGTGTAATATCCATAAAGTGATCATCAAGCACAACTGCGTAATTATATGTCGGGATACCATTTGCCTTTACAAGCACCCAGTCACCAATATCTTTTGACTCGAATGATACCTCACCGCGTACAAGATCATTAAATTTATATGTGACGCCTTCAGGTACACGGATTCGAATTGTATAAGGAGTTCCCTCTGCTTCCTTCGCTGCTACCTCTTCTGCTGTTAAATGACGGCATTTCCCATCATAAGTCGGCGCCGCTACGCCTTTCGCCTTCTGTGCTTCACGTGAAGCCTCAAGCTCTTCAGGTGTACAGAAACATTTATATGCAGCTCCGCGCTCAAGCAATTCTTCTGCATGTTTTTTATAGATGTCCAGGCGCTCCATTTGACGATACGGTGCATAAGGGCCACCGATATCAATTGATTCATCCGGAATGATGCCAAGCCAGCGTAAATTATCAAGCTGAGATGCCTCGCCGCCCTCCACATTACGCTCAATATCCGTATCCTCAATACGTACAATGAATTTCCCATCATGATGTTTTGCATATAAATAGTTGAATAACGCTGTGCGGGCTCCACCAATGTGCAAGAAACCTGTTGGGGATGGCGCATAACGAACGCGAACTTCTGTTACCATAAAATTGCCTCCTAAATACTGTCTTGACGACCTTAAAATTTACTTTGTCCATTTTACCACTGCAATTTATTAAATAAAAGTAGCGTGTGCCGAAATTCTTCCCAACACACGCTTGCTTCATTACTTCTTGATCAATAAAATTGTTGCCAACGAGGCAATCCCTTCTTCGCGGCCAGTAAAGCCAAGCTTTTCTGTAGTTGTAGCTTTCACATTTACTTGAGATGGATCTGCATTTAATAATTCAGCAATACGATTTTTTATTGGTTCGATGTAAGGAGCCATTTTAGGGCGCTGTGCAATGATTGTCGCATCTACATTTCCAAGTACATACCCTTTATCCTCTACTATCTTCCAAATATATTGTAAAAGCTTTGCTGAGTCAGCATCCTTCCACTCCGGGTCTGTATCCGGGAAGTGCCGGCCGATATCACCTTCACCAATCGCGCCTAACGCTGCATCCGTAATTGTATGTAGCAATACATCCGCATCCGAGTGACCAAGCAATCCGCGATCATGCGGAATCTCAATTCCACCTAAAATTAATTTACGCCCCTCTGCAAAAGCATGGACGTCATATCCTTGTCCTACACGAAACATACATATCCTCCTACTTGGCTCTTGCCTTTAGAATGGCCTCACCAAAAATTAAATCTTCCTGTGTCGTCATTTTAACATTTTCATAATTGCTTTCGACAATGCGCACCTCATGACCAAGGCGCTCTACGAGCATGGCTTCATCTGTGCCTAGAAAGCCAACCTTCTCCGCCACATCTTCTGCTTCTACCAAAAGATCAAAACGAAATGCCTGCGGGGTTTGAATCATCCAAAGGCTATCTCGGTCGATAGTTTCTTTAATGATTCCTTTTCGTACAATTTTCATCGTATCCTTAGCCCGCACACCTGCAATAGCAGCCCCTTTTTCGTAGGCTGTGTTCGCAAGTTCAGCGATAATCGGCTTGGTAATGAACGGCCGCGCCGCATCATGGACAAGAACGATCTCTACATCTTTCATTTCCTTTATACAGGAATGAACAGAATGTTGACGCTCTGCCCCACCTGTAGGTAAGCCTTTAATTTTTGTAATATTGTATTTTGTAATCATTGATTTTATATAATCACGTTCTGAATCTTTTACAGCAAGCCAAATTCCCGAACACGCTTCATCCTGCTCGAAAACAAGCAATGTATGAATGAGGATGGGCTTATCCATCAATTGTAAAAACAGTTTGTTCTGCCCTGCCCCCATACGTTTGCCACTCCCGGCCGCCGGTAATACTACTTCATACTGCACCTTTTCACTTCCCACTCTATTCCTCTTTCGGCTTTGCAAAAATCATACGCCCGGCAGATGTTTGCAAGACACTTGTAACTGTTACGGTAATTGCTTGACCAATGTAAGCTCGACCGCCCTCTACCACAATCATTGTACCATCATCAAGATAAGCTACTCCTTGATTGTGCTCTTTTCCATCTTTAATTACCACGACCTGCATATCTTCGCCAGGAATAACTACAGGCTTGACTGCATTCGCTAAATCGTTAATATTTAATACCTCTACTCGATGAAGCTCACATACTTTATTAAGATTAAAATCATTTGTTAAAATCTGTGCATCCATCTGTTTAGCAAGCCGTACCAGCTTTAAATCGACCTCCGCCACATCATCAAAATCATCCTCGACAATGAGCACTTTAGACTGCCGTTCATCCTGCAGCCTTTTTAGGATATCTAGCCCTCTTCTTCCTCTTGTACGCTTCAATGTATCCGAAGAATCGGCAATATGCTGCAGTTCTGTTAGGACAAATTGAGGGACTACTAATATCCCTTCCACAAAACCTGTTTCTGAAATATCTGCTATGCGTCCATCAATAATTACACTTGTATCGAGCAGCTTCTGAGATAATTTTATTTCCTGCTCACCTTGCTTCTTCTTTGAGGCCGATCCTGTGCGTGTAAATAATTGCAGCAGTTCGTCTCGTTTATTAAACCCGACTCGGAAACCTAAATAACCTAAAACAATCGAAAGAATGATTGGAAGTACTTCAAGTATTTCCGAGATAAGCGGTAATTGGATTTTATTAAAAGCAAAGCCTATGAGCGATGCTACACTCAGCCCAATAATCAAGCCAATTGTCCCAAACAGCAAGTCCCCGACAGGCAGCTTGAACAACACTTCCTCCATCCAAGTAATTAGTCTGACAAAATAATCGGAAAGCACAAATGATAAAACAAATAGCAGCAGTGCACCTAATAATACAGAGACATAGGCATTATTGATCCATGGATTGGATGATAAATTAATGAATTCGTATAATGGCGGTAAAAAAACAAGACCTAACGCCCCTCCGATAAATAAGAATGCGATTTGAATAATTCTTTTTAACATTGTCTTTCTACACCTCCCTTTCTTTCATTATACATAGTTGTGCCAATGATAGCGACGGTAAGCAATCGGGATTTACGTTACAATAGATCACTTTTTTACATTCGAAACACAATAACAATATGATATTGCAGTTGTTTTTTATCAAAGATATGATTCCCTTTACATAGGGTCTTGTGAAATCCTCCAAATATATCTTCACTAAATGGTTCAGGTTCTTTAGAAAGAACCTCTGCATCTACAAGTTAATACCCTTGATGTTAGAAAAAATGCCCGGCCTTTTTAGAAAGGTTGGGCATTTTTGTGACTCATTCTACAAATCATTGAAACAGGCTCGCAGGCTCTCAGCAATTGTTTCTACTCCGACAACCTGAATACCCGCCGGGAAATCCCAGCCCCCTAAATTGGAGGCTGGAATAAACGCCCGCTTGAACCCAAGTTTAGCGGCCTCCTGGACCCTTTGCTCAATCCGGCTTACACGCCGGACCTCGCCCGTCAAACCTACCTCACCGATGAAGCAGTCCGTAGCACGAACAGTTTGGTCTTTGAAACTCGATACGATGGACGTCAACACAGCTAAATCAATAGCAGGCTCGTCTAATTTCACGCCTCCAGCCACTTTGATATAGGCATCTTGTGCCTGCAGCAGCATTCCCATCCGCTTTTCAAGAACGGCCATCAGCAGCTGGACCCGATTTTGATCAACACCGGTTGCCATACGCTTTGGATAGTTGAAGCTTGTAGGCGTTACAAGTGATTGAACTTCTACCAAAATAGGACGTGTCCCCTCCATCGAAGCAACAATCGTAGATCCCGGCGCTCCTTGCGAACGCTCTTGAAGGAACATTTCAGAAGGATTCAATACTTCCTTTAACCCGCCATGAAGCATCTCAAAAATAGCAATCTCATTCGTTGAGCCGAAACGGTTTTTCTGACTTCTTAAAATACGATGATTGTGATGACGTTCTCCTTCAAAATAAAGAACTGTATCCACCATATGCTCCAAAATACGCGGACCCGCTATTTGCCCTTCTTTTGTCACGTGACCAACAAGGAAAATCGCAATATTTTTTGTTTTAGCAATACGCATCAGTTCTGCCGTACATTCGCGTACTTGCGAGACGCTTCCTGGTGCACTCGTCACCTCTGGGTGGTGGACTGTTTGAATGGAGTCAACAATCACAAATTTCGGCTGTACTTCTTCAATAGTCTGATGCAGGAACTCCATATTCGTTTCAGAATATATATATAGCTCGGGTGATTTAACCCCAAGCCGCTCTGCCCTCAGTTTTGTCTGACGGACAGACTCCTCCCCCGAAATATAAAGAACACGGTGACCTTTGTTTGAAAGCAGGGCAGATACTTGTAATAAAAGCGTTGATTTTCCGATCCCTGGATCTCCGCCAATCAGTACAAGGGACCCTTGGACAATACCTCCCCCGAGCACTCTGTTCAGCTCACCCATTTCTGTTGTGATACGCGTCTCTTCCATCGTTTCTACATTGATAAGAGGGGTTGCTTTCTGCGTCGTAGAAGTAGAGTGCTGGAATGCTCCACGCGGTCCTTTTGCTACAATCTCAACTTCTTCTACCATCGTATTCCAGTTGCCGCAGCCCGGACAGCGGCCCATCCATTTTGCCGATTCATAGCCGCAGTCATTACACATAAATTTTGTTTTCTTCTTTGCCATATCGTTCCCCCAAATGTTTGTTCTTATTTTTATTGTACAGGAAACAGCTAAGATCTTCTAACACAAAACGTTCATTTCGAATACTGCTTACATATTGAGGTATTGGTAGTTACCATTATCTATCATGTAATCCATAGAAGAAAATATTGATTAAAGTATTTACCCTTTTTGAGTTTCATCATTTTAGAGCGGCCACCTCAAAAGCCCGGATATGTCTCAATAAAAATAAAACTGCCCAGAAAGTTTCGACTTTCCGGGCAGTCCCTATAGACTATTATACTTCAGCCTGTTCCTCTACTTTTTCATCTTTCCCACGAACAATAAACTCGCCGTCCTTGTAATCAAAAACAACCTTTTGACCTGTCAGGACAGTACCTTTTAATAACTCTTCTGACAGGCGGTCTTCCACATGCTTTTGAAGTGCGCGGCGGATTGGACGTGCTCCATATTGTGGATCATATCCTTCCTGTGCAATCTTCTCAAGCGCTGCTTCTGTAAGTTCCAGTTCGATATTTTGTTCTCTCAGACGTTTTGTTAGCGTATTTGCCATGAACGAAACGATTTCTTTTAAGTGTTCTTTCTCCAATGAGTGGAACACGATCATTTCATCAATACGGTTTAAGAATTCAGGACGGAATGCTTTTTTCAGTTCCTCAAGCATTGTTCCTTTCATATCTTTGTATTTCGAATCCGTATCACCTAGGCTGAAACCTAAATTCTTTTGGTATTTCAGCGCATCTGCACCGACATTAGACGTCATGATGACCACTGTGTTACGGAAGTCAACAACACGTCCTTTTGAATCAGTTAGACGCCCGTCATCAAGCACTTGTAACAGGATGTTAAAGACATCCGGATGTGCCTTTTCAATTTCATCAAGAAGAACAACAGAATATGGCTTACGGCGTACTTTTTCTGTCAGCTGACCACCTTCCTCGAACCCTACGTAGCCTGGAGGTGCACCAACTAGACGTGAAGTTGCATGTTTCTCCATATATTCTGACATGTCAATACGGATCATCGCATCTTCATCACCAAACATTGATTCAGCGAGTGCTCTAGCAAGTTCTGTTTTACCAACACCAGTCGGTCCTAGGAAGATGAATGAACCGATTGGACGCTTCGGATCTTTAAGCCCTGCACGTGCACGGCGTATTGCCCGGGAAATAGCCTCTACTGCCTCGCCTTGCCCTACTACACGCTTATGAAGATGTTCTTCTAGATTCAGAAGCTTTGAAGATTCTTCTTGAGCAATTTTCGAAACAGGGATTCCCGTCCACATGGAAACAACTGCCGCAATGTCATCCACTGTTACTTCAGACTCCTCTTTGCCTTGCTTTTCTTTCCATTGTTTCTTTGTTTGCTCTAGCTCTTCCTTCAGCTTTTGCTCTGTATCACGAAGTGCCGCTGCTTTCTCAAATTCCTGGCTTTGAACAGCTGCATTCTTTTCATGACGTACATTCTCTAATTTATTTTCAAGCTCTTTTAAGTTTGGTGGAACTGTGAATGAACGAAGGCGTACTTTTGAGCCCGCTTCATCAATTAAGTCAATTGCTTTATCCGGTAAGAAACGATCTGAAATATAGCGGTCCGATAGCTTCGCTGCTGCATCCACTGCCTCGTCTGTTATTTTCACACGGTGATGTGCTTCATAACGGTCACGAAGGCCTTTAATAATTTGGATTGTTTCATCGATTGTCGGTTCATCAACCTGGATTGGCTGGAAACGGCGCTCTAATGCTGCATCCTTTTCAATATATTTGCGGTACTCATCTAAAGTAGTGGCACCGATACATTGCAGTTCGCCCCGTGCTAACGAAGGCTTTAAAATGTTGGATGCGTCAATGGCACCTTCTGCTCCACCTGCTCCGATTAATGTGTGAAGCTCATCGATGAATAAGATAATATTGCCTGCTTGGCGAATTTCATCCATTACTTTTTTCAGACGATCCTCGAACTCACCACGGTATTTCGTTCCTGCTACCACCGTGCCCATATCAAGTGTCATAACACGTTTGTCACGCAATGTTTCCGGCACTTCATTATTAACAATTTGCTGTGCTAACCCTTCTGCGATAGCTGTTTTACCAACACCCGGCTCCCCGATTAAAACAGGATTGTTTTTTGTACGGCGGGATAATACTTCTACAACACGAGTAATCTCTTTTGAACGGCCAATGACAGGATCTAATGAACCTTCACGAGCCACTGCTGTTAAGTCGCGGGCTAGGCTGTCGAGCGTTGGTGTATTCACCGCTTGGCTTTGCTGCTGGCCGCCTGGTGAATTAGCATCATTGTTACCCAATAGTAATAAAACTTGTTGGCGTGCTTTATTTAGGCTTACACCCGTATTTGCCAATACACGTGCCGCTACCCCTTCTCCTTCTCGGATGAGCGCTAATAAAATATGCTCTGTACCGATATAAGAGTGACCAAGCTTGCGGGATTCATCCACTGACAGCTCAATAACTTTTTTAGCTCTTGGTGTATAGTGGACAATTGGGCCAACATTTTCTGTTCCTTTGCCGACTAATTCCTCAATACCGGATTCAATCATTTGCGGGCTGATATCAATCGCTTCTAATGCTTTTGCGGCGATACCGCCTCCTTCACGGATTAGACCAAGTAAAATATGCTCCGTTCCGATTGACTCGTGTTTCCAGCGAATTGCCTCTTCCTGTGCTAGTTGCAATACTTTTTGAGCACGTTGAGTAAATCGATTAAACATCATACAAATCCTCTCCTTTTCCCCTTATTGTAGGTTCATTTTGATCTTGTGTTTGTAATTTTTCCTGAAGCAGCTTTGCACGGAAAATATCCCGTTCAGCCGCTTGAAGCGTTGTACCTGCATACTGCTGGATAAATCCCGGCTGGATAAGCAGCATACATTCATTTAGCTGATTCAGCGAAATATCTGAAATAATTTGCAAATCCACCGCTAATCGGACATTCGATAAACAAGAAGCCGCCTCTTCGCTCGTTAAAATTCTTGCATGTGTCAATATACCGAGAGAACGGTACAAACGGTCTTCCAGAGCAACGGGAGCGCGGGCAAATAATTGCTTCCTTGCCTGGCGCTCTTTTTGAATGACCTGTTCTACGACGTTCTGCAGTTCATCCAAAATTTCTTGTTCCGATTTTCCAAGTGTAATTTGGTTTGAAATTTGGTATATATTCCCTAAGTTTTCACTTCCTTCTCCATATATACCCCTCACCACCATTCCTAATCTTGCCATTGTCTGAATTAATACATTCATTTTTTTGGTCATCGTCAAGGCTGGAAGGTGCATCATGACAGAGGCACGGAGTCCTGTACCGACATTTGTCGGACAACTTGTGAGAAAGCCTAATTGTTCATCATATGCATACATCAGCTTTTCGTCTAAACACTGATCCAGCTTACTCGCCT
This sequence comes from Lysinibacillus canaveralius, assembly GCF_047301505.1. Taxonomy (NCBI): domain Bacteria; kingdom Bacillati; phylum Bacillota; class Bacilli; order Caryophanales; family Bacillaceae; genus Lysinibacillus; species Lysinibacillus canaveralius. Next base: position 4,361,405 of record NZ_CP154840.1, read on the forward strand.
TTGCATATGTCTCATGCAGCCGTAAACCTGCCGCTAAGCATTGTATACGAATATGGTCCTCTTCATTCACCATTACGCTGATTGATTCATCTTCTGTGAGAAAAACAGAAGCTGTTTTTTCACGTTTTGCTAGATGAGGACTAATCAAATGCTTTTCTACAAGCACCTGCCGCTGTAATGCAGGCATTTCCTTCATTGGAAAATAGGAAAACTTCGGTCCTTCTTCTTGAACAGAAAGCAGCACTTTCAGTACAGACTCATCTACTTGTTTTGCCTCTTCTTCAGAAAAGGTAATAGGAAAGCGGATTCCGTTCAGATTTCTTGCAAGCCGGATTCGAGTGCTCATTACAATATCCGATTTATCCTCACTCGCTTCAATCCATGAAGGTGATGTATTTTTTAAAAAGTATTCAATATTCATGGTGAATCCACACCCCCAACGTTTAACTTGCGTTCGATTGCACGAGCCTCGTCCCGGAGTTTAGCTGCCTCTTCAAAACGTTCTTCCGCAATCGCTTGCTGTAACTGTTGACGAAGCGATTCAATTTGCTTTTGGTAATACTCTGTTTGATCCTCCACTGATTGAGTTTTCCCTACATGCTTCACATCCGCTTGTAAACGTTCTAGTACAGGCGGTAATTGTTCACGGAATGTGTCATAGCAGCGAGCACACCCGAACTTGCCAACCTTCAGAAAATGACGATACGTAAAGCCGCATGAAGGACAGGCAGATGGCTGCTTTTTCTGTTGCGCCTCTTCTTGTACCTCGCTTTTCCACATCGGTAATCCAAACCAATCTGACATCAGTTGATGGATGGATACAGGTTCATCCTGCAGCTCCATTTGAAATGGATGGAATTTACCAGCACATACCTCACAATAATGGCGTTCCTGCTTTGTTCCATTGTGTACTTGTGTTACGGTCACAGTAGCGTGCCGTTGCTTACAATGCTCGCAAATCATGACTCGTCACCCCTCTCGAATTTCAACGTCATCAGCATAGCTTTTAACACCCGGGCGCGTATTTCGTCACGCATAGGCAGCGGCAACTGTAAAGTTGATCGATCAATTGCGGCAAGCATGAGTTTTGCCTCTCGTTTTGATACTATCTCTTCGTCAATCAACCGATAAATAATATGCTCTGCTACAGTTTGTGGAGCCATCCCCTCTATTTGCCTTATCATTTCATCAAACAGGGCACCTTGTGAATGGGATGCTACACGAAGGATTCGGATATAACCTCCCCCGCCACGTTTACTTTCCACTAGATATCCTCGCTCTGCGGTAAACCGGGTATTGATTACGTAATTAATTTGTGAGGGTACGCATTGAAATTTATCAGCCAGCTCACTGCGTTTGATTTCAATATGCCCTTTCCCCTCTAATTCGATAATTTGTTTTAAATAACCTTCAATAATGTCCGAGATATTCCTCATGTTAGTCTTCACCCCAGTTCGCTTACTGACTTTGACTATCTTTGACTATATTATAAAAATCTCAAATTCGATTTGCAATTAAAAAGCTTACTTTCATCAAAAAATGCATTTTCATAATCAAAGAAAACATGGTAAAGGTGTAGTTATACATAGCTGGCAGCCAGCTAATTAAAAAACTTTGCCTTTCCGCCTATGGATCTTACTGAAAATGCTCCTTTTGTTCTTTCCCCAAAAATAAAAATCGGCAAAACCTTTATTACAAAGATTTTGCCGACTTTTTGCCAAATTATACCCAACGACCAACGATTGGATAGTTCCAATATGATTCATTCACCGCTTTTACAATTCCGATAATTGGTACAACAACTAGCATAATGCTAAATACAATTAGGAACGGAATGCCGATGAGAATGAAGGAGAAGAAGAAAGAAACTGTTGTTAATACCCACATAACAAATTGGAACAGCAGTGCCTGTACCGATAACCGCTTCACATGCTCATCTGAACTAATTAAAAAGAAAATGAGAGGAACCACTACCGGCGCAAAGAACGCACTGGCATGAATCAATACTTTTGACCATTTTTCTTCCATATATATCAACCCGCCTTTTTTAATTTTTCTTATACTTTATATACGAATAACTAGCGGAAGAGTTTCAGTATTTATAAAAAAACGCCTTTTTTATAAAGGCGCAGAGTAGTCCATCAATATGGGCCAGTATCATCAGGATTATCTCCCGGTTGCGGGAACAAGAAGTACGAAATAATGGCTGTGAAGATTGTCGCCCCTACCAAAATAAGAAATTTATGCAGGGAAGGCACTTCCGGATATCTGTTAAATAGCATAAAGGTTGAAGTAACAGCTACTACTACAGTTAATGGAATGACAAACTTTAAACGTTTTTTATGAAACTTCATCGCTAACTTCCTTTACTGTGATATATCTCAATTACTCTGTATTCTATCTTCTTTATGAAGAAAATACAATGATTGCTGTTTTTACAAATAAGTGAATAAAAAAATAAATTAGGAATAATTTCATTCAAAACATGCCCAAAAGGACTAAAAAATAGTAAAATCGATTATAGAACTAAGGATACAAGTGCTATGTATTTTAAACCCAAAGAATGGAGATCTCCCATGTTCAATTTATTCAATAAGCCTAGCGGAAAGTCAATAACAGAATTTTTCAGGACCGAGGACTATATCCCGCAAGTTACTCTGGACCTATCAGCCTATCCTGAGCTGAATAAGCAATTACAATTACTTAATTTAACAAAAACTGATTTAGCTATTTTAAAACAACTGCAGCCTCTAGCGGCTGAGACAATTCCTACTATGGTTGATGAGTTTTATAAAGCTATCAGCTTCAGTCCGGAGTTAATGGGGATTATAGAAAGGTCATCACGCATTGATAAATTAAAAGTAACGCTTCATAAGCATTTGGCAGATATCTTCAATAGTAATATTGATAGTGCCTATATAGAGGAGCGGAAAACAATCGCCCATGTACACGTTCGAATTGGTCTTCGGTCAAAATGGTACTTGGCATCCTTTCAATCTCTGATGACAACTTTTATTGCTTTTATTCAAACACTGAACTTGTCAACAACTGAAGCGGCAAAAGCCATCAATGCCTTCTCAAAAGTCATCAACTTAGAGCAGCAGCTTGTTATTGAGGCGTATGAGCAAGAGGAAGAGCGTCTTCGCATGCAAACTGAGGAGTTAAAGCATAACCTAGTTCATACGATCCAGAACACAGCAGAGGAGCTCTATGCCATTAGCAGTGAGACGACCACATCTTTGGCTGCGATATCTGTCCAGACAGATGAAATTGCTTCTGCTACCCATCAAGGTTTGGATTTCGTTGCAGAAACAGAAACCAAATCAAACACAGGTAAAGAACATCTGGCAAACCAAACCAGCCTTATGAATACAGTACTACAACGTGTAGATGTACTGGAAGCATCTATGGACCAGCTGCGTATTTCTTCTCAGAAAATCTCTGAAATTGTTGGGCTTGTAACAGGTATTGCTGACCAAACTAATCTTCTCGCATTGAACGCCTCCATTGAAGCTGCACGTGCCGGTGAGCATGGAAAAGGTTTTGCTGTAGTAGCAGAAGAAGTGCGGAAGCTGGCAGAAGAAACAAAAACAGCGGTAAAAAATGTCTCTATCCTCATTCAAGAGACGGAATCTAATATCAACAGCATGGCTGATTCGGTTAGCAGCGTAGACTCTCAAGTAAAAGTCAGCGTAGATACTCAGTATGAGCTGACAGCATCGTTCACCGCTATTGCTGAAGCAGTTTCAGGTATTCGTACCCAATATATGAGTACATCTCGGGAGATTGGTGCGATATCTAAGCTAATTATGGAGCTGACAGAGGGAGCCGGCCTTGTATCTACCTCATCTGATCAGTTAATCGGCATTGTTCACGAGCTTTCAAAAGAATAGGAAAGTATCGACATAATAAAGGAGCTGCCCAAAAGTTTCAACTTTCTGAGCAGCTCCCTTTTCTAATTTCCCATTTTATTCGTGTGCCAGTTCACGCTTCTTCTTCCGGTATTCACGACGAATAGGTCCTGTTTCAAATAAGCGGCGTTCTGTTTCCGTCTCCGGATGGACGCCAACTACCTCCCGCGGTTTTCCCTCTTCATCAATTGCCACCATTGTAACAAAAGATTCTGTTGTCAACCGCTCTGCTCCTGACTTTAAATCACGGCAAATTACACGCACATAGACTTCCATCGATGTTCGCCCTGTATAGGTTACCATCGATTCAAGCTCTAGAACATCTCCTGCATAGGCCGAAGAAACAAAATCTACAGAATCAATGGAGGCTGTGACAACCTCTCCCTTTGAATGTTTCATGGCTGCTAAAGCTGCAATTTCATCAATATATCGTAATACCTGACCACCAAAGATTGATTTATGATGATTTGTATCAGAAGGCATAATCAAACGTGTTTGATGCGTACGCGAAGAGCTCATCGGTACAGTATTTCCCATAATTCTGCACTCCCTAAAAGATGATGGTACTACTGTAACACTCCAAAAACCTACTTTTCAATTATTTTGTCGAAATAATGAGTGATTGCTCCAATATGATTAAAATACTGTTTTCATCGTAATAAATTTTAGATGTGTCATCTCTTCCAGCGCATATTTAATACCCTCTTTTCCATAACCGCTCATCTTCACGCCCCCATACGGCATATGATCAACACGGAACGTAGGGATATCATTAATAATAACAGCACCTGCCTCCAGCTCATCCGCTGCCCGCATTGCATCGGTTAAAACATTTGTATAAATTCCCACATTCAACCCAAGCTCCGTATCATTTGCAAGAGCAATAGCTTCATCTAACGTTTCATATGGAACAATAGAAACAATTGGAGCAAATGTTTCCTCACATACGATTTTCATATCTGCAGTCACATTTGTCATAACGGTTGGTGACAATGTACGTTCGGTAAACTCTGCACCCGCAGCTACCACAGCCCCTTTTGCCTTCGCATCCTCAATCCATGATTTAATACGTTCGACTTCATCAGGGTGGATCATGGCACTGACATCTGTATCCCTATTCATCGGGTCACCTACACGAAGCTTTTTCGTTTCAGCTACAAATTTTTCAACGAATTCCTCATAGATCGATTTGTGTACATAAATACGCTGCAAGGAAATACATACTTGCCCGGCGAAATTGAATGCACCCCCTACTGCACGGGAGACCATTTTTTCGATTGGTGTAGAAGGCTCGACAATCACAGCTGCATTCGACCCAAGCTCAAGTGTAATTTTTCGGAGACCGACCTTTTCCTTCATTTTCAAGCCGACTGCACCACTTCCCGTAAATGTGACTTTCCTTATAAGTGAATGTGTCACCAAAATATCGCCTAACTCTCCTCCTGAGCCAGTTACAATCTGCAGGCATCCATCCGGAAGCCCAGCTTCCTTAAAAATTTCCGCCATTACAAGGGAGCTGAGCGGCGTCTGTGTAGCAGGCTTTAAAACTACTGTATTTCCTGCTGCCACAGCAGGCCCTATTTTATGGGCAACGAGATTAAACGGAAAATTAAATGGCGTGATAGCACTAATGACGCCAAGTGGTACGCGCTTTGTATAGCCAAGACGGTCTGTCACACCCGGCGCAGCATCCATCGGTACCGTTTCACCTGTTGATTGCTTTGTCGCCTCCGCCGAGAATTGATATGTGGCAATTGTCCGATCTATTTCAACTAGACCTGCTGATATTGGTTTTGCTGCTTCCCTTGCTAAAATTTCTGCCAGCTCTTGTTTACGTTCACGCATAATATTAACAACATTATATAAAATTTCTGCACGCTCATATGCTGTCGTTTTTTTGAAAGATTGGAATGCCTGATGTGCTCCTTCAATGGCACGTTCCACGTCCTGTACACTTGCCTTCGCTACCTTTGCGATTACTTCTCCACTATAAGGTGATGCCAAATCATACGTTCTGTCTACCGCTTCCCACTGTCCATTAATCCATAGCTTTGTCTCCTGCATAAAAAGCACCTCCGTTAAAAATTTAAATCGATATCTAATAAGCCCGATAGGCCATCTGCAACACCTGTTGGTAAATAAAGAAAGAAATCACCTAGGCCAATTACTTCCTGCCAAATGGCAAAGCGAGGCGGATCAATTACTTCCTGTACGTCCCCATAATCCCTCACTAGCTTTTGAATAGCAATAATTAACGCCAGCTCCTTCACCGCTTTCAGAGCTTTTGTTTTCCGCAGCTGCCCCTCAAGTATGACTATCTCTTCGACAACCTGTACGTCTGCTGCAGCCAGCGCAAGGATGCCGATAAACGGATAATGAAGTCTCTTTATATGTATACCCTTATTTTCTAGTTCTATTTTAAGCTGCGTCACATAGTCAGCAAGCTCTTTATGAAAGTGCGCATCATATAAAGTTAAAATCTGCGTGAGCGTTTGGAGTGAGTCCCCAGCCTTAAACCCACTTGTACGCAGTGCACTAAAATAGTCATGCATCGTCTGGGCACGTAGAACAATACTGTCATCTTCTGCAGCCGTTACAAGAACAGCAAGCGGAAAATCACTCTTCCTCGTCAAAATAGGATGATGTTTGTTCATTTCGTCATATAGCCTTTTCGCCCGGTCAGCATGTGCTTTATCTTTCACAAAGAAGGAGCTGATCACCCTATATGGGGACCTTACAAAACCACGCTCTCCAAGCAGTGTATCTCTCTCTTCTACCACCTTGGTATTTTCCTCCATGTTTCCCTGCAATACTAAATTGGCCGCTACTTTATAAAGTAACCCCATATTGTTGCTGCACGGACGAAAGACGCGAAATTTTGGTTCTCCAGAAGTCATTTTATCCATAACGGTCTGATGTTCTACCCCGCTATACGTTCGGCCGGCATACGTATATTGAGCAGCTAGAGAAGCCACGATTCTTAAGTCGGGATGTCCCCCTGTATAATTGAATACTTTCGTATAGTTCTGCTCCAGCATTTGTATGAACTGTGTAGGCATTTTCTTCACTCCTCGACCCTATTGTACGCCTTTTTCTTTTTCTAGTAATAAAAAAAACTTTGCGCCAAAAATGGCGCAAAGTCTAATTAGCTTGAAAGCTCTTTTAATTCTGCTGGAGTAAAAGCACGCGACCTTGTCAGGAAACGCTTTCCTTCCACTCCTTCTAACGAAAACATACCGCCTCGCCCTTCTACTACATCAATAATGAGCTGTGTATGCTTCCAATAATCGAATTGGTTCTTATGCATATAGAAAGGGGTTCCGCCAATTTCACCAAGCAGAACATCCTGGCTGCCAAGAATTAAGTCGCCTTCTGGATAGCACATCGGGGAGGAACCGTCACAGCATCCCCCTGATTGATGGAACATAATAGGTCCATGACGTTCCCTTAACAGATCAATTAGCTCAAGTGCAGCGTCCGTTGCAATGACTCGCTCCGTCACACACGCACCTCCCCTCTTTTAGAAGAATCCTAATTTATTCGGGTTGTAGCTTACAAGCAAGTTTTTCGTTTGTTGGTAGTGGCTCAGCATCATTTTGTGATTTTCACGTCCAACACCAGACATTTTATATCCACCGAATGCAGCATGGGCTGGGTATTGGTGATAGCAGTTCGTCCAGACACGCCCCGCTTGAATTTCACGGCCAAAACGATAAGCTGTATTCATATCACGTGTCCAAATCCCTGAGCCTAGACCGTATAATGTATCGTTTGCAATCTCAAGTGCCTCTTCCTGCGTTTTGAATGTCGTAACCGATACGACGGGACCGAAAATTTCCTCCTGGAAGATTCTCATTTTATTATTCCCTTTAAATACTGTCGGTTTAATATAATAGCCGCCTGCCAAATCTCCCTCCAGGCTGTTTCTCTCGCCTCCAATTAGGCATTCTGCGCCTTCCTGCTTGCCGATATCCAAATAAGAAAGAATTTTCTCCATCTGTTCACTCGAAGCCTGAGCACCCATCATTGTACTCGGATCAAGCGGATTACCCGTCTGAATTTCTTCAACACGCTTTAGTACCCGCTCCATAAATTTTTCATAGATCGATTCCTGAATCAGTGCACGGGACGGACAAGTACATACTTCCCCTTGGTTAAGCGCAAATAATACAAAGCCTTCTACAGCCTTATCTAAAAAGTCATCATCTTGCGCCATAATATCTTCAAAGAAAATATTTGGCGACTTCCCTCCCAGTTCAAGTGTAACCGGGATGAGATTTTGCGATGCATATTGCATAATTAAGCGACCAGTTGTCGTCTCTCCCGTAAAGGCAATTTTGCCGATTCGAGGGTTTTGTGCCAATGGTTTTCCTGCTTCTAATCCAAAGCCATTGACAATATTAATGACCCCAGGAGGCAATAAATCTTCAATTAATTCCATCAAGACCATGATGGATACCGGCGTTTGTTCTGCTGGCTTCAGTACAACGCAGTTTCCTGCTGCAAGTGCTGGAGCAAGCTTCCACACCGCCATTAATAGAGGGAAGTTCCAAGGAATAATTTGCCCCACTACCCCAATTGGTTCATGGAAATGGTAGGCAACTGTATCGTTATCAATTTGGCTGAGTGTGCCTTCCTGGGCACGGATAGCACCTGCAAAGTAGCGGAAATGATCGATTGCTAAAGGCAGGTCAGCATTCAGTGTTTCACGGACTGCTTTCCCATTATCCCATGTCTCTGCCACTGCCAGCATTTCGAGGTTTTGTTCGATCCGGTCAGCAATTTTCAATAAAATGTTACTGCGCTCTGTCGCCGATGTTTTTCCCCATGCTTCTCTTGCTTCATGGGCTGCATCCAGTGCCAATTCAATATCTTCTTCCGTCGAGCGGGCTGCCTGTGTGAAGACCTTCCCCGTCACCGGTGTGACATTGTCAAAGTACTGGCCTTTCACTGGTGGTGTCCATTTACCACCGATGTAATTATCATAGCGCTCCTTGAAATTCACTAATGCTCCATCTGTGTTCGGAAATGCATAAACCATTGAAAACTCTCCCCTTTGCCGAAAATTATTCTTTGAATACCTCTATGTCGTTTGTATGCTCATGCTTGTCAATACTATGTAACTACAAAAGGTATCTCTATTTACTATATTGTCAGAAAGAGGTGATGAATTCAATTTAAAAGCATCAATTTTCTAAATTTACTGATAATGTTATTGTGGTATATTTTTAGGAAGATAAATGCTCTCAATACATAAAAAAGTTCTCATATTGTATACTGAAACTATTCTGATAATAGGTGGAAAAATATGCGTATTAATAAATTTTTAGCAGAAACGGGTATCGTCTCGCGCCGCGGAGCCGATAAGTGGATTGAAGAAGGCCGTGTAACAATCAATGGTGAAACAGCGACAGTAGGCAGTAAGGTGGAAGACGGCGATGCGGTATATGTGGACGGCAAACCTGTCCAGAGAGAAGAACAGCTTGTTTATATTGCCTTAAACAAGCCAGTTGGCATTACAAGTACAACTGAAAAACATGTTAAAGGAAATGTTGTGGATTTTGTTAACCATCCTCTTCGTATCTTCCATATCGGTCGTCTCGATAAGGAATCAGAGGGCCTGCTTCTTTTGACGAATGACGGGGATATCGTCAATGAAATTCTACGGGCTGAAAATCATCATGAAAAGGAATATGTTGTCCAAGTGGACAAGCCGATTACAGATCAGTTCATCGAAAGAATGGCGAGCGGAGTAGAGATTTTAGATACAAAGACACTTCCTTGTAAAGTAGAGAAAATATCAAGCCATGTATTTAAAATCATTTTAGAACAGGGGTTAAACCGGCAAATCCGCCGCATGTGTTCAGCGCTTGGCTATTCGGTTAGACGCCTGCAACGCATCCGTATCATGAACATTCATCTAGGTAACCTAAAGGTTGGACAATGGCGTGACCTAACTGATAAGGAGCGGACAGAGCTATTTAAACTACTGAACTATAAGCAATAATTTACGTAGCAAAGGGGGAGGGTTATGTATGCTGACAATTCAACCAACAGAAAGGTTTGCTGGCTTTCGAATTAGCGGAGACTATTGGGACATCGATTCATTATTAACGGCTATTTACGAAGTGACAGGCGATGAAAACCGCTACTTTGACTTTCAAGGTGCCCGAAACCGTATTCTGCATGTATGTCTGGAGCTCCGTAATGCGACTAAAGGGGAGCGCAATATAGAGTTTGTGACAAATGGAATTCATAAAGGCCTTGAAAAGGAAAAGGAAATTCTTGCTCCAAAGAAAAACGTTTATTTCTCTGTGGAAGTTTTGGTGCCCGAACTTATTTTCACAGCAATAGCGCTCAATGATTTTGTCCGTCTCCATCAGGAAATGATTAACCCGTCGATATGGAATATCCATGTCGCTACGGTCCGCAAATTTCAAGCAACAGTGGCCGCCACTTTGGAGGAATTATTGGAAGAAGAACACTATACCGTTTTTCTTCAAATGCTGCATGCCAAGCAGCCTTTCTATTTCCGCTATGCAACTCAGTACGTAGATTTATTAAATATCGAGTACCTTCATTTATCTGTTGAGGAGCGGAAAAGTCATATGTCCGCTTATGCTTTGAGGCTATTACGGGAGGATGATAGTTACATAGCATTGAAGGAACAGCTTATGACCACAGCAAGCTTTACAAAACATGCTGTCCACGAACTCAATCTAGCTGTCAAATATCCAGAAACGATCCTTTGGTAAGAAAAGGAGAAGCGGCGAGTTATTTTTACAACTTGAAAATCAATAGTTCAATTTTTTGAATGCAGCTGTCCAGAAAAGCTTACTCGCTGGACAGCCTCTTTATTTCTCATTAAAATATTTGCTACTGCCATGCTCATACCTAAAAGATGTCAGCAAGAAAGCGTCTTAAAAGTACTTTTCAGACGGCTCTCAATAATTTTTTTCCTAATCTAATTTTTCATACGCCATTTTACGTATAATAGCCTCATGCTGCGGGTACTTCTCCAGCAACTCTGCTTGGGCGAACAATTCAAAATCCGCATAGTCAAAGCCTGGGGATACCATGCACCCTACTAGACTAAAAGAATCAGCTTCCTCGACAGAGGAGCCAAAAATCGTATGCTTCGGTACTAATATTTGCGGCGCTTCCCCGTTACCAGCATTTAAGCCTAGTTTTCTCGCCTCGTATGTTCCATCTTTATGAATCATATGGACTGTTAATGGACTTCCGCCATGATAATACCAAAGTTCATCTGATTGTAGGCGATGAAAGTGGGAGATGTCGGCAGAGCGCAGCAAAAAGTAGATGCTTGTATAACCAGGTCGATCACCCGCTGGAGTTGATACATTCGCTTCCCCTGTAAAGGTAGATGTATAAAACCCACCTTCAGCATGTGGTTGTAAGTTTAGTTTCTGAATATAGTAATCTGCATTAAATAGCACCTCAATCACTCCTTTCGCCTCACTATATCAAAAAAGAATGAATTCCAAAAGAATTGGAATCCATCCTCTTTCCGCTAAAGTCCGCCTAGGTAAGCAGCCTTTACTTCTTCACTTTCCTGCAATTCCGCAGCTGTACCTGAAAGAACAATATTACCCGTTTCAAGTACATAAGCACGGTGCGCTACAGATAATGCCATATTGGCATTTTGTTCTACTAACAATACAGTTACGCCTTCCTTATTAACCATCTCAATAATGTTGAAGATATTTTTAACCATAAGCGGGGCAAGTCCCATGGATGGTTCATCCAGGATGATAAGCTTTGGTTTTGACATAAGTGCCCGGCCCATTGCCAGCATCTGCTGCTCACCGCCCGATAGCGTACCTGATAATTGCTTGCGGCGTTCATAGAGACGTGGGAATAATTCATACACATGCTCCATGTCCTTTTTAATGCCATCACGGTCTTTTCGTAAATACGCTCCAAGCTCCAAATTTTCTTCTACCGTCATGTTCGCAAACACACGGCGTCCTTCCGGTACATGAGAAATACCGGCTTTTACAATTGTTTGTGCCGGTTTCCCATCGATACCGGTTCCTAAATATTCAATGGATCCTTTTTTTGGTTTTAGCAGTCCTGAAATCGTTTTTAGTAACGTGCTCTTCCCTGCACCATTTGCACCAATCAATGTAACAATTTCGCCCTCATTTACCTCTAAGGAGATGCCGCGTAGTGCTTGAATATTGCCGTAGTATACATCAATATCATTAATCTTTAGCATTATTCTGTAACCTCCTCACCCAAGTACGCCTCGATTACTTTTGGATTTGAACGAATTTCTGCAGGAGATCCTTCCGCAATCAGCTGTCCATGGTCCAGCACGTAAATACGTTCACAAATCCCCATAACAAGGTGCATGTCATGTTCGATCAGTAAAATTGTCAAGTTAAATTCCTTACGTATGAAGGCAATTAGCTCCATCAAATCATGTGTTTCCTGTGGGTTCATCCCGGCTGCAGGCTCATCTAACAATAATAGCTTCGGTCCTGCTGCAAGAGCACGAGCAATTTCTAACCTTCGCTGCATTCCATATGGTAAATTTTTTGCCAGTTCATTCTTATATACGTCAAGCCCAAATATTTTTAGGAAGGCAAGTGACTCCTCTTCCATTTTTGACTCGCCCTTAAAATGACTAGGCAGACGGAAGATACTTGAGATCAGATTGTGTTTAGCTAAACCATGGTTTGCTACCTTTACATTGTCGAGAACGGACAGCTCTTTAAAAAGACGAATGTTTTGGAACGTCCGGCTAATGCCGCCTCTTGTCACTTTATAAGGATCTAGACCGCCAATCGATTTTCCATTGAACGTAATCTTTCCCTCAGTTGGTGTATAAACGCCTGTCAGCATATTGAAGGTTGTTGTCTTCCCAGCACCATTCGGTCCAATCAGCCCGATGAGCTCCCCCTGATTCATATACATATCTACCTTTTGAACGGCCTTCAATCCGCCAAATGTAATTCCTAAACTATCTACTTTTAAAAGAGTCTCACTCATGCCTTAGACCCCCCTCTTTTACCAAACTTGAATAAATCCGTTACTTCTTTTGTACCAAGGAGACCAGATGGGCGGTATAGCATTACCAGGATTAATACAAGTGAATAGATGATCATCCTTGTTTCAGGGAATCCTTGGAGATAAGTTGTTACAATTGTCAGTAAAATGGCGGCAAGAACCGACCCGGAAAGGCTGCCTAGTCCACCTAGTACAACAAAGATTAAAATATCAAATGATTTTAAGAATCCAAATGTTGTTGGTTGGATAATGTAAAAGTTATGGGCATAAATAGCTCCTGCAACCCCGGCAAAAAATGAACCAATTGCAAATGCCACTACTTTATAGTAAGTCGTATTGATACCCATTGCATCAGCAGCAATCTCATCTTCTCTAATAGAAATACACGCACGTCCATGACGGGAATTTGTAAAGTTCGAGATGATTAAGATTGTGACAACTACACCAAAGAAAGCATAGGTCCAGTTCGTTTGATGCGTAATCTGCATGCCGGCTGCACCGCCAACATATTCAATGTTTAAGAAAATGATTCGGATGATTTCTGCAAAGCCAAGTGTGGCAATCGCCAGATAATCACCCTTAAGGCGAAGTGTTGGAATCCCTACTAATAAGCCGGCTAACGCCGCCACAATGGCACCCAGTAAAATCCCTGTTACGAATGGCAGTTCCAGCTGCATTGTACAGATAGCAGAAACATAGGCTCCCACTGCCATAAAACCGGCATGACCAATGGAAAACTGGCCGGTAATACCAAGAATGATATGTAGGCTGACCGCAAGCATAATATTGATACACATTGTAATTAACATGTTTTGATAATAGAAAGTTACAATGCCATTATTAATTAGCACTTGTACGACTGCATAGATTACTAGCGCAAGAGCCATGTAGCCCCAGAAAATTTTCGATTTTTTCATACGCTCCCCACCTACACTTTCTCGCGCGCATTTTTACCGAAAATGCCCGCTGGTCGTAAAATTAAAATTAAAATTAAGATAACGAAGGCCGCTGCATCACGCCATAATGAATAACCTAAGGCACTAACCACTGTTTCTACTACACCAAGTAAGAGACCACCGACCATCGCGCCCGGTATGATCCCGATACCGCCTAGAACGGCTGCAACAAAGGCCTTCAAGCCTGGCAATACGCCCATCAAAGGCTCAATGCGCGTATAATAGATGCCGAAGATAACGCCCGCAGCACCAGCTAAAGCAGAACCAATAGCGAATGTAGCAGAGATCGTATTATCCACATTAATACCCATTAAACGTGCTGCATCTGCATCATGAGATACTGCACGCATTGCTTTTCCGATTTTCGTCTGATGCACGATAAATTGCAGCAATAGCATTAATACAAGTGAAATAACTAAAATAATAATTGCCTGCACGCTGATCTGTGCGCCTAAAATTTCAATTTTCGTATTTTCAATAACTGTTGGATAGGCCTCTGGTGACGCGCCCCGGAAGAAAATCACTGTATATTCAATCAACAGTGAGACACCGATTGCTGTAATCAATGCCGCAATCCGTGTAGCACTCCGCAGACGCTTATATGCGACACGTTCAATAATAACGCCAATGACAGCACAAAGAATCATTGCTAAAATTAAGGCCGGAATAAAATGCATATCCCAGCGTGCAATTGCGTAAAAGCCAATAAAGGCACCAAGCATGAAAACATCACCATGTGCGAAGTTGATCAGCTTAATAATGCCGTACACCATCGTATATCCGAGGGCAATTAGCGCATAGATACTGCCTAGTGAAACACCATTCACAAGCTGTTGTATCCATTCCATTTTGATTCACTCCTTTATCCATTACTATGTTTAACTAGCACGAAAAAGTTCTCATTTAAAAGGGAAAAAAGGGAGGCATATCGAGCCCCCCTAGAATGGTGCATTAAGGATTCACTTTTGATTTGAACTCTTGATTGCCGTCTACGAACTCTAGAACTGTTGCTGATTTAACTGGGTTATGTTTTTCATCTACAGTAAATGTACCTGTAATTAAGCTTAAGTCTTTTGTCTCTGCCAACGCCTTTTGGATCGTTTCTCCTGTCACTTCCTCACCCGCACGCTCGATTGCATCTTTTAAATAGTAAATCGTATCATATCCAAGCGCATGGAATGCATTTGGCTGTTTGCTGTACTCTTCTTCAAATGCTGATACAAAGTCTTGGATTTTTGGATCAGGGTCTCCAGAAGAATAGTGATTTGTGATAAACGTATTATTTAGGGCATCCGCACCTGCTAACTCTACAAGTGTCGGTGAATCCCAGCCATCAGCGCCCATTAGCGGAACGTCGATTCCTAATTCACGAGCTTGCTTGACGATGAGCCCTACCTCTTCGTAGTATCCTGGAATGAAGACGAAATCAGGATTCGATGATTTAATATTCGTTAATGTTGATTTGAAATCCACATCATCCGTTACATAGGCTTCTTCTTTTACTACCGTGCCGCCGTTTTCTTCAATTTGCTTTTTAAAGGATGCTGCTAAACCTTTAGCGTAGTCTGATGTAGAATCCATATAAATGGCTACATTTTTAGCCTTTAGCTCCTCTGTCGCAAAGTTCGCTGCTACAATTCCTTGGAACGGATCAATGAAGCATGTACGGAAAGCGTAGTCATTTACATTCCCGTCTTTATCTACTGTCACTGTCTCCGCTGTACCTGATGCAGTCACCATTGGCACCTTGAATTGACTAGCCGTCTGTACTGTCGCTGTTGCATTACCTGAAGTGGCCGGCCCAAGCATCGCTACTACCTTTTCTTGCTCGGCAAGACGGATTCCCGCTGTAACCGCCTCTGCGTTATCTGATTTATTATCTACTGCAATGTAATCGATTTTTTTACCATTGATACCGCCAGCTTCATTGATCTCAGCAATGGCCAATTTGGCTCCATCATTGATTGATGAGCCGTACGAAGCTACTGCCCCGGAAAGCTCAAGGTTTCCTCCAATTTTAATCGTGTCACCTGAAGAGCCGCTTCCCCCATTTGATGAACCGCTATTCTCTGTGTCCCCACACCCGGCTAATACCCCGGCAAGAACCGTCGTTGCCATAAAGATTGATGCGAACTTTTTCATTTTTGAATGTTTCATATTCATTCTCCCCCAATGAAATCAAATTCAAATATTAGATATTTCTGATAATTATACATGAAGAAAATACCATTCACAATAACTTATATGAATATTCTAAATTAATTATCTATACTAATATTTTTGATAATTAAGACTTTTGTATTGTAAATCATCCTAACGGATTCGTCTAGTCTGATTTTTCAGTTTCTTTAAAATAAAAGAAGGGGCTTTTTCTCAATATAAAACCTAGTAATAACCCGTAAAGTACATGGGCTCCTATCCAAATAACAAATGCAGGTAGCGAAGTTAGGGGAGGTGTCTTTTCCGATAAATTAGTTAATGGGTAATAACAAATTGCTATAGTGGTATTTAATCCTATACATAATACAATAAATGCCCGTGCACTCACTTGACGACGGATTGCTATTTCCATCAATAGAAATGCCAGCAGTACAGCAACGATAAGGTGAAGGGCGAATTCCCAAAACTCCGTTATATAAAAGGAACCAAACACCGGGATGTAGTCAATATTGAGTAATAGTGTATATACCTTATATCCTGTTATCTGCTGCGCAAGCTTCAGCAGGAGTCCTAGTGCAACTCCTGCGATAGTACCAGCCCAAAACGTATATGCTGTCTGTTTCATTTCGATTCCACCTACCAGTCCAGCCTGAAGACACAGATTCGTTCATTTTCATTTTTATGGCCGCGTAACCTTACTTCTTTTAGTAAGTCAAAGCTTGTTTCGTACTGCAGGTACTGCAAATAATCTGGCGACGGATAGTAGAGTAGAAGATGTATTTCACGCGGCTGCTGTTCAAAGGATAATAAAATGTTCATTAAAACTTTGCGGAAAATCTGGATTGAAAAAGGATTAAAAAAGAAGAATACGTTATCCCTTACTGTCACTTCATAATCCTCAGCCAGCATATTGAGAAAGGTAATGGGAATAAGCCGCTTCCTTGCCTTATGAAGGTACTTTTCTCGATTGTTCAGGGCCTCCAGGAAAAATTTATAATCCATTTCAATACCAATTGTCGGTACTTGAAAAGCATGATGTAAATAAATAGGCACCCTCCCTTTCCCACATCCAAAATCCACCACTGTCGCATGTTCCGGCAGCTCATAACTTTCAAATAGCTGTTCCAGCGCCTCATACGGTGTTGGTTCATAACGGTGGTAAAGAGAGGATTTCGGATAACCGAGCTGGTACCCTGCTGTCTGGATATTCAATAACTTCTCAAAATGCTGTTCTTTCATGCACTACTCCTTCCCTGTTATCATTATATGGATTGACCAATAGCCTTCATAAAAAATGATGAAAGGCGGCTCAGCAATTCTGAGCCGCCCTTCTATTATACAGCAGCCTGAGAAACGTGCTGCGCCATAGATTTCACATGCTTTTCAATTGTTTGCGGAACAAATTTTTCAAGTACAGGATTGATCATTGATGCTAAAAAACCGCCAGCTTTCATATTTAGATGCCCACTTAGATGATAGCTCCCGGATTCGGCTGGCTCCATTTCAAAATAGCCTTCACCTTCTATGTTATCTGATAAACCTACTAAATCAAAAGAAATCCTCTTCCCCTCTAGCACTTCTTTTACCTTCAGCTGGAGTTTTACTGCCTTTTCTACAATACCAAAATCCCCTTTGAACACCCAGATCATTTCTTCCTCTGTCGGCAGCTCATGATGCAAGTAACCTGGCACTAACTGAGCCCACTCGCTTTTATTTTGCAAAAAAGCCCATAATGCTTCCTCATTGATTCGGACTGCTTCTGTATGTTTACTGCTGGCCATTCCCAACACCCCTTAGTCTGAATATTTATTAAATTTTATCAAAACGAGGTATATTTTACAAATATAGTATTTTTATATTTGGAATTTAGCGCCATTAAAACTCCCTTTACCTATTCAAGCTCTTTGGCAACTTGGGTGATCTACTTCAACATTTCGAGGTCAATATCTCTTCGACCCTTTCGCAAAGAAATAAGAGCTGCCTAGAAAATTTCAATTGGCAAGCTCCCTCTGCTTTCTTACATTCTTTTTTCCATCCACACCTGTTCTGCTGTCACTGTAAAATCCTGTTCTAATAAATAACGAGTTACCGCGTCATTTTTTATAAAGTTCACCAACATTACCGGCGTATCCTTTTCCCCTATTGCAGCCAACATACGTGGAATGTATTCGGCGTTGTCTGCCAGTAATTTTAGCTGATAAATATTCACACGGCTTAGCTTTTTAGCTTCATCCCATACTCTCCGGAAAAGAGAATAGCCGACCACTTTTTCATCTATCTTAAATACATAGGCCTCTCCATGTTTGATACTGGCAGGCTGACATTGCCAGACAACTCGTTCCTGATAGCCAGACAAGGAAATAAGTTCCTCCGGTTGGCAGACTTCGTACTCTAAAGGCTTTGCACCTTTTTGTTTCCCTAATAAAAACACAAGATTCTCTACCACTGTATAACCGTATTTCTTATAAAGCTTAATGGCCGTTTCATTACTCTTAATCGCTTCCAAGGTAGCTATTTCAACTTTTTCTTGTTCATAGATAGCTATTGTCCTTTCCATTAACTGATGAATAATGCCACTCCCCCGATATTCAGGAGCAACAGCTGTTCCTCCATTCCAAGCAATGGACTGCCCCTCCCGCACCCGAAATCCGTTCATAATAATACCAACAGGCTCATCTTTTATGAAGGCAACGATTGAATGTTCGGGTGATAACTCTTCTGTAACAAGCCGGTTTAAAAACATCATTTCATCCATCTCAAGATTGACAGCATAACCATTGAATCCTCGATTCCAAGCCCTCACCATTTCACTTGGTGTACAGTCAGTCAATTTTTTTATTTGCATCTTCATATCACCTTTCTCTCAACATATCGTTTGTTTGATACCTTCCAGGCAGGCTATAGATAGAAAAGTCTCTTTCTTATTATGAATAAAGTAAACTATCAGGAATAGATGAGTTGGATGAATTTTTCAGCAGCTCTTGATAAAGGTACTGATTTCAAGTGGCAAATCCCAATACTCCGCATAGGAATGGGCTGCTGTAGTTTAATTTCATGAACAAGGCCTCGCTCCAAATAGTCCTCAGAGAATTCCTTTATTACACAAGCAATTCCTAAATTTATTTTTGCAAATTCTAATAATAGATCATGTGATCCTAATTCAAATTCCGGAGAAATAGAAAACCCTTGATCTTTTAAATAGTCCTCCACATACTTCCTGGAATTCGCCTTTCTCTCTAAAAAAATCAATGGCATTTTCATCAGAAAGTCCAGATTGACTGGATATCGTGCCATGTTTTTATACTTTTCTCCACATACAAAAACATCGTGTATTTCCTTGCAGGAATTAACATGCAGCTGTTCATCTTTAATAGGTAAATTACAGATGCCGAGTTCCGCTTCTCCCGCTTTAATATACGCAACAATCTCGCTAGTAGTACCGTTTAGCACCTTTAATTTGATACCAGGATACTTTTTAGAGAACGCTTCGAGAGTTGGCAGTAGATAATAGCGGGAAATCGTATCACCGACTCCAATGCGAAGCTGTCCGGTCGTAAGGTTTTGGAACTCCAGCATCTTCCCTTCTCCTGCTTCGAGTATACCAATTGCTGACTTGACATAATCGTGTAAAAGCTCTCCTTCACTCGTCAATGTCACCCCTTTAGGTGTCCGGTAAAAAAGATATGTGCCGAGTTCCTTCTCCAACTGGGCCATAGCTTGGCTGATAGCCGGCTGTGTCATATAAAGCGATTGAGCGGCTTTGGAAAAACTATTACTTTTACAAACGATGTGAAATATACGATATAAATCAAGTTTTCCAATCATATAAGTGCTCCTTATACTACATATTAAAAATATTAATTTTACTTATATCATGAGAAGAATGTATAGTACAGCTTGTGTTAAATAAAATAAATCAACTTTATTTACGGAATGGGAGAGATTGTAGTGGAACGTGTAGTAGGAACGGTAGTACGAGGTCTTCGTGGACCAATCATCCATGAAGGCGATGATATTGAACAAATTGTGGTTGATACAGTTTTAAACTCAGCAAAAATAGAGGGATACGAAATTCAAGACCGCGATATCATTACAGTTACTGAATCAATTGTAGCACGTGCCCAAGGGAATTATGCATCTCTTGACCATATTGCTGCTGATGTGAAATCGAAGTTTGGCGATGATACGGTAGGGGTCATTTTTCCGATTCTATCACGCAACCGCTTTGCGAACGTGCTGCGCGGTATCGCACGCGGAGCAAAAAAAATTGTATTAATGTTAAGCTACCCTTCTGATGAAGTCGGCAATCATCTTGTTGATATTGACGAGCTTGACGTAAAAGGCGTCAACCCGTGGACAGATACATTAACAGAAGCTGAGTTTCGAACACACTTCGGCAGTAAAAAGCATACTTTTACAGGGGTCGATTATATCGAATACTACAAGGAATTGGTTACTGCTGAAGACGCTGAAATAGAAGTCATTTTCTCTAACAATCCAAAAGTAATCGTAGATTATACAACTTCCGTACTGGCTTGTGACATTCATTCACGTTTCCGTACAAAACGTCTTGTAACCGCTGCTGGTGCCACAACAGTCTATAGCTTAGATAATATTTTATCTGCCCCGCTCAATGGTTCAGGATTTAACGCTGAATATGGCCTCCTTGGCTCAAATAAGGCAACAGAAGAAACTGTAAAGTTATTCCCTCATACATGTCAGCCAATTGTAGATGGGATTGCTGAAAAATTAAAGGCTGCAACTGGGAAAAATATTGAAGTTATGATTTATGGCGATGGAGCTTTTAAGGACCCTGTAGGGAAGATTTGGGAACTTGCTGATCCAGTTGTTTCCCCTGCATTTACTGCAGGACTTGGTGGAACACCAAATGAAGTAAAGCTGAAGTATTTGGCAGATAACAATTTCTCACATTTACGCGGCGAAGAGTTAAAGAAGGCCATTTCCGAACATATAAAAAACAAAAATGAAGACCTTGTTGGGGCGATGGAGGCACAGGGTACAACTCCTCGTCAACTAACAGACCTGATTGGTTCTTTATCCGATCTAACTTCAGGTTCAGGTGATAAAGGAACACCTATGATTTATATTCAAGGCTATTTCGATAACTACACACATTAATAAAAAATACCTTATTATAATAAAAAACCCTCGCATGTGATATTATCCCCTTTAAGTAGACAATGTTAAAAAACCTACAGTACGCTGTAGATAAACATTTTACTTAAAGGGGATTTTCTCTATGTCGCGAAAAAATAATACGTATTCAAATGAATTGAAGTTAGAAATTGTACAAGCCTATTTAACGAGCAATGAAAGTATGCAAAAGATTGCGGATCGATATGAAATTCGCAATGTTTCACAAGTGAAGGCCTGGGTGAAAAAATTTAAAGAAGTTGAATCAATTGAAGCCTTTAATCGCCTTCCATCTACGGGTTCTGGAGCGAAAGGTGTGAAGAATCCGTTAAAAGGAAAACGTACCCACTTTAAAACTGTAGAAGAAGAACGTGATTACTATAAGGCACAGGTAGAATACTTAAAAAAGCAGTATCCAAATCTGTAAATGGAGGAATGCCCACTTATCCAGACCGTTATCATATTATCGAAGAAATGAAAGATCGGTATCCGATTACATGGCTCACTGAAATGGCGAAAGTTGAACGTTCAGGTTATTATAGATGGCTTAAAAATGGCAAGGTATCGTTACGTAAACGTGATGATATCCTTTTAAAGGAGCATATTTTAGGGATTCATCAAACGCATAAAATGTATGGTTATCCTCGTATGAAAATCGCTTTACGGGACAAAGGATTTCATGTGAATCATAAGAAGGTCTATCGATTAATGAGTGAGCTGGGTATTCAATCGATTATCCGTAAAAAGCATCGTATATGGGGGAATCGACTATCGCGTGTATTTGATAATGTGCTGGCGCGTAATTTTAAAGAGCGTGTAGAAAATGAGGTGCTCGTGACAGATATTACGTATTTACCGACGAAAAATGGTTTTCTCTACCTATCAGCTGTACAAGATTTATATAACAACGAAATTGTCGCCTGGAAAATTAGTGAGCGTAACGATTTAGAATTAGTCATGAACACACTACAGGAATTGACGGCAAAAAGAAAGGTGTACCGAAGCATCATCCATTCGGATCAGGGCTTCCAATACACATCGATTAAGTATCATCAGACCGTAGGTCAACTTGGCATGATTGGCAGTCATTCTCGCAAAGGAAACTGCCATGATAACGCTTGTATCGAGTCGTTCTTCTCGCACTTTAAAAGCGAGTGTTTATATCTTTTACACGATAATACGGAAGAAGCAGTGAGACAAGCCGTTGAACAATACATCTACTTTTATAACTTCCAACGCTTCCAAAAACGACTCAACCACCTGGCACCGATAGAATATCGACACCAGATGGCTGCTTAGTCTTTTTTAAAGCTGTCTACTTGACAGGGGTAAGTCCAATGCGAGGGTTTTCTATTATCTCATCGTGATATTAAAAGTCCCATAAAGACTTATTTTTTAATGAACATTTGTGTCCAATAGTTGCCGTCAGCTACATATCCTACACCAATGTGTGAATATTTAGAGCTCATGATATTTGCACGGTGGCCTTCACTGTTCATCCAAGCCTGTACCACTTGTGCAGCTGATTTTTGACCTTTGGCGATATTTTCACCTGCTGCTGTATATGAGATACCGAAGTGTTTCATCATATCAAATGGTGATCCATAAGTTGGGCTTGTATGACTGAAGTAGTTTTTATCATGCATATCTTGTGATTTATATTTTGCTACACGAGAAAGCTCCCAATCGATTTTAAGTGGAGATAATCCTGCTTTTGCACGTTCTACGTTCACAAGACGTACAACTTCCTCTTCTACACTTGCCTGTGCATTTTCAGCAATCACAATCTTTTGACCTGGATAAATTAAATCCGGATTTGCTAGATTTGGGTTTAAAGAAATTAACTCTGAAAGGCCTACTTGGTTTTTTGAAGCAATTTTCCAGAGAGTGTCGCCTTTTACTACTGTATATGTTGAAGATGCCGCTGAAGCGGAAATCGGTAATGCAATTGATAATGTAAGAGCTGCTACCATAGCTACTTTTTTAAACATGTAAATCATCCTTTCTTTTTGGTATGCACCCATCATAACTGAAACTCCTAGACTAAATCACTATCGAAAATTTGGTAGGATCATTACAAAATCGTTACATTTGTCACATTAGAAAGGTCCTATCCTAAAATAAACAGGTTTCTCTTGAAATATTTTTGTAACATAAAAAGAAATAGGAATAAATTTCATGTTTTTTATTTTATATCCCCTATATTTTTCTTTAAATAATAATAGAATCGGCAGTATTTAATCTAAAAGAAAGGATGGAAGATGGATTATGCTAAGGCCCTTATGTCATACTGAGGAAGGACGCATTTTATATGCTTTTGTATTAAGAAAAGCACAATAATAGGAGGAAACAATGAAGTATTATATGAATAGTGAGGATTTCATTGCTGGAACGACGATGAAGGAGACAGCCGTGGGGGAATTAAACAATATGGCGCTTCATGTTTGTGAAAATCCAGAAACCGTAATCAAAAATCGCGAACAGCTGGCTGCGGAACTTGACTGCGAACTCAGTGACTTTGTATGTGCGAACCAAACTCATAGTGCTAACTTTTATAAGGTAACAAAAGCGGATTGTGGAAGAGGTGCCTTTACACTCAATAATGCCATTGCAGATACAGATGCATTGTATACGTATGAAAAGGGGATTGCCCTTACTTCATTTTCTGCCGATTGTGTACCCGTCCTTTTATATAATGAAAAAAGCGGCGTAATTGCTGCCATCCATTCAGGCTGGCAAGGGACCGTGAAGGAAGTGACACCTAAGCTTTTGCAACAATTGATTATGGTGGAGGAGAATGACCCTTCCTCATTTCATGTCTATATCGGTCCCGCATTAAGTCAGCAAAAGTTTGAGGTTGACTTTGACGTATACGAGAAGTTTAAGGCCTTAGGTTATGCAGATGAATTTATATACTATAAGGAAGAAACGAAGAAATATCATATTGATAATCAAAAAACTGTCAAGAAACAATGTGAGCTTGCCGGTATCCCTTCTTCACACATTACGATTGACCCTACATGCACCTATCTAGATACCCATGGATTTTCTTACCGCGAAGATAAAGGATGCGGAAGACATATGAGCTTTATTATGAAAAAGAAACGATAAAAACACCGCTTCGGTGTTTTATTCGTTTAAGAGATCCTCAAGCCACTGAATAGTGGTCAGCATTTCTCTCCGGTTCCCTTCATCTTCTACCGCCCAGCATGTTTGAAGTATAAGAAGTGCAATAGATGCTTTAAGCAATCTCTTTTTATTTACACGCAGCAGAATACAGATGCTTTCTACACGTTGTTTTAAAATGCTTTGGCTTCGCAGCTCATTAAAAAGAAAAGGGACGAAATCAAAATACACATCCCCTACTACACCTTTCGGATCAATCGCACACCATCCGCATTTTTGATCATATAAAATATTATAATGATGGAGATCTCCGTGCAGCAATTCATCACCTGCTGATGTTGTTTGAATCTCTTTTACATAGTGACGTGCTTGTGCTACAAGTTTGCCTGAAATAGGACCGTCTTCTTTCGGATATCTTTTCGTATACTCATCAAGTCCATTAAACCACTGATAAATGGAGAGGAATGATGGATTTGCGGGCTTTCTTATTGCCTTCCATACATCTATATACTGTAGAATAACCGCTTCCTCATCTTTTACTTCAGACAGCATATTGCCAGGCTCCAGCCGCTCAAGCAATAGAACTCCATCTGCCTCATCGAAAGCTACTAGTTTTGCAAAACGCTCACCACCATATATTTCTACGGCATGTATTTCACGTGTAACATCCAATCCTGGTATGCCAAACTTTAAAATAAAGGGATGCTGCTCCGAATCTCTTGCCTTTACTACATAATTATATGAAAGATTATCTACAGGACCCTCAATATAAAGCTGCCATTTTTCTGTATATCTCTCTACCAAAGCAGGAAGAAAGGATAGCCATTTCTCTCCTTCTTCCCCGAAGACGGTCATCATTTTCCTTTTAAAATCTGCAGGAATGTTCATCGTATCCTCTTCCTTTGCAAGTATATATTGAAAAAATCCCACTGGAACAAATTCAGTGGGATGCGGTTTTTCACTATAGAACAAACTGTTTACTCTATTTCATCAAAATGAAGGGCACGATTTTTGCCATTTCTTTTAGCAGTATAGAGAGCTCGATCTGCATTGACAAGAATAGAGGTTTCGTTATCTTTCTCTGTAAACGTAGCAATTCCAATACTCACCGTCAAGCTCCCTATTTCCTCCCATATGGCCTTTACAACTGCCTGATTTAACTGCTCTGCAAGTATTTTCGATTCGCCAACATCTGTATGAGGAAGAAGGATTGTAAATTCCTCTCCTCCAAACCGGGCCACAATATCAGTCACACGAGCACAGCTTTCTAAAATCCTTGCTAGTTTACCTAATACAATGTCTCCAACTTGATGCCCATACGTATCATTCACTTTTTTAAAGTAATCAATATCTATAATTTGGAGAGAAAAAGGGGTTCCTTCTTGATGATAGAAACAAATCTGCTCTTCCAGCTTTTCCTGAAAGAAACGGCGATTTTTAAGACCCGTAAGCTTGTCTGTATTTGATAGCTCTATCAAATTGGAATTGACAGCCAAGAGCTCTGCCTGTGTTTTTTCGATTTCACGATAGATCTGTTCCAGCTTGGCAAGTGCCTGCCCCTTTTCTATATAAGCTTCTTCCATCTTCCTTTTCGTAACCCGAAGCTCCTGCTCATAATCCATTCGCTTTTTCATTTGTACTAAAATACAATCAATAACCTTTTCTCCCTTCCACTCAGTGCATCTTGCATTCAGCAGGAAAGGAATAGATTGGCCACTCGCGTTGCGGCAACTGATAAATAATTCTTCTATATAGCCATGCAGATTAATGTTAGGGAAAAAATAAGAGTGAAAAATTAATCTAGTGCTCATCGGTAAAAGGCTTTCTACATGCTTTCCAATCAGATTCTCTTTTTTATATTCCATCCAGTCGAGGAAGGTCTCGTTTACCTCCTCAATACACCCATTTTCATTAATGGAAAGAAAACCGCATGGCGCATTTCTTAAACGTTCTTCCATAATATATCTCCCTTAATTGCCTCTTCCATCCTTAGCTGTTCTGTAAGAACTTCGCAATAACTTCCCCTGTTTCTTCTGGCTTACTGATATGAGGGTAATGTCCCTTTGCCTCCATCAGATAAAAGGTGCTATTTTTCAAATGTTTATGTAAATACTCTCCTGCCTCAATCGGTACAATGCTATCATTTGAACATTGAATGATCAGCGTAGGAAGATTTGCTTTTGACAGACTCTCCCGATGATCGGAAAAGAAGGTTACCTCTGCAAACTCACGTGCTGCCCATGGTACTGTAGAAACAAAGCTTTTCTCTATCTCTTTCGTCAGCTCTGGATTTTGCGCAGCATCCGACACTAGAGGGGCCAAGTAACTTGCCCACCCTGCAAAGTTCATCTCCATCATATCCAGCAGCTCCATAATATCTCCTTTTTCAAACCCTCCGTAATAGCCATCACTGTCATTTAAATATCGCGGAGAGGCTCCAATCATGACTAGTTTATCAAAGCAGTCCGGTCGCTTAATCGAAGCAAGCATTCCGATCATGGCGCTGATGGAATGTCCGATAAAAATAATATCTTCAAGTTGTAGTTCTTCTATTATATCGAGTATATCTTGAACATAGCCATGTAATGTATTATATTTTGCGGATTCATATGATTCTATATCTGATTTTCCTGCTCCCACATAGTCAAATAGCACAAGTCGATAATCTTCTTCGAATAATGGAACCATGTAACGCCACATATTTTGGTCACAACCAAATCCATGGGCTAACATCATTATTTTCTCTCCCTGTCCTATCACTTTTACGTTATTTCGTTTCATCACTTCATTCATGAGGAAATAATCAACCTCCCTTTTTTTCCATATTTTTTATTTTGAATGGAAATATCTTAAATAGCAAGTAGTATCGAAATCAGTTATTATCATTAACATAATTTTTTATATTGCTAATTTAACATGACAGGCAGTAAAAATAAGTATAAAAATATAAAATCATACGATGTATATAGTAACCTTTAATTTTACTCCACTAATTTGTAATTCTAAAGCCTTGGTCACAAACTAACAGTTCATAAATTACTTTTCTTCTTCATATATTATGGGAGCTTTCAATACAGGGAGGCACAACATGGATGTATATATGAGAGCAGGGGATTCCCTTTGGTACTATAGTCAATTATTTAGAATCCCTCTCCAGCTAATCATCGACTCCAATCGAAATCTCAATCCACAACGGATAGCCCTCGGAGAGCGGATCCGAATACCCGGCTATGCCATTCAGCGCTATCAAATCAAAGTGAATGATTCCTTATGGTCAATTGCTAGACAGCGTAATCTACCCCTAGATGCTCTTCTTCTTCTAAATCCAACGGTCAATCCTGACTACTTACAGATTGGCCAAACAATTAACGTCCCACTTCGCGTTACATGGAGGCTCGTCAACGGTAAACAAAATTATGATTATGAAACGATGCGAAATGATTTACAGCGCTTACTGACGATCTACCCCTTTTTACAAGTTTCTTCTATTGGAGATTCAGTATTAGGGAATGAATTACCTGAAGTGCTGGTTGGAAGAGGAGATAAAAGAGTTCACTATAATGGCTCCTTCCATGCCAATGAATGGATTACTACACCGGTCATTATGACTTTCTTAAATGATTATGCTCTTTCTCTTACGAACCAACATACAATTCGCGGAGTTGTCACTTCGCTTTTATATGAACAAACAATTCTTTCCGTTGTCCCAATGGTGAATCCTGATGGTGTCAATTTAGTATTACATGGCCCGCCTGGAGAAGAGCCTTATCAAAATAATGTAGTCGAATGGAATAGCGGCAGTATGGATTTTTCAGGCTGGAAGGCAAATATAAATGGTGTAGATTTGAATGACCAGTTCCCAGCAGAATGGGAAAGGGAAAGAGAAGATAATCCGAAAACACCTGGGCCGAGGGATTATGGAGGAGAAAGACCGTTATCACAACCAGAGTCTATAGCGATGGCTGATCTAACAAGAAGACGTGATTTTGCACGTGTGCTGGCTTTCCATACGCAGGGCGAAGTAATCTTTTGGGGATTTGAAAACCTTGAGCCCCCCGAAAACGAGGTACTGGCCGAGGAATTTGGGCGGGTAAGCGGATATGAACCAGTTAGAACGGTTGACAGCTACGCTGGCTATAAGGATTGGTTCATCCAGGATTGGCGCCGTCCTGGCTTTACGGTTGAGCTTGGTCTTGGCACGAACCCCCTTCCTATTGCCCAATTTGATGAGATTTATGAAGAAGCATTGGGAATATTCCTTGCTGCCTTATATTTATAAATGGTGAAATGCAAAGAAGCACATCCATATTTTAAAATATGGATGTGCTTTCATCTGGCTAGAAGAAGCGCCGTTTTCCGTTCCTTAACTTACTATTCTTTATTCAGCATAGTCATCTTTTCGAGCCCGTTCGATTTCTTTTCTAGAAACCTGTCCTGGTAGCTCGTCAATCTCTGAAATTGGCAGTGATTCAATTTCTTCGTCCATTCCCATTTCTTCAGGGTCATCATATAACTCATTATAATCATCAAAATCCCCTTCAAAATCAGATGGAGTTTCCGATGTACCATACTGTGCAACAATTTGGAACGTATCTTCATAATCATGGATGTCATCTTTATCATCCCGCCCTGCAAAGGAATTGTCCACCGGTGGCAGAATCACCTGCTCTTCTACAGGACGATCAGTAGGCACTGATTTGGCGTCTGTATGATCGATGCAGAACAAAGTATACGGCAGAGCTTCTAAACGTTCATAAGGAATTTCTGTTCCACATGTAATACAAACACCATACGTTCCATTTTCCATAGCTTCTAGTGCAGTATTTACCTTTGTGAGTTCATCGTTATTATGAACCTTCAATGCCATATCTTTTTCGCGTTCAAATAACTCAGTTGCCAAGTCTGCAGGATGATTATCAATCGTTGATAATTCGTCTACCGAATCACGCAGACTCCCCTTGTCTAAAAAATCATCCTCATCTATTAATTCCTGTGCTGAATTTTTCTGTTCGAGTAACATCTTCTTTAACTCTGCTTTTTGTTTTTCTGTTAGAATGACCAACACGTCCTTCCTTTTCGTTTGTATTATGAGCAAAACGGCAGAAAGTTATAAAGGGCTTTACTATATTTCTTGCGTAAGTTCTTTTCCACCCTTTTATCTTGCATTAACAAGCAATAATTTATTACTCATCCTCCACTTTCCCATACTTTCCGCCACCACCGTGGGTAATAGATAATTCCCCTTTTCTCGCTTTATCAATCCATACTGCCAATTTTTCAGGAACGATTGCTGCAAGCTGCTCTCTCGTCACTTCATGTAAAATTGCCATCTCCGTACCAAAAGCCTGAAGTAATCGGTCAAAATTTTTCGGGCCAAGACCCGGAATAAAATCCAGCGGAACTTGATGAATATATGGTGGTCGGTCAATAGGAGACAGCTCTTCCCTTGAAAGCTCTTGTATACGAGTGGAAACACCTTTAATAAACGTGCTACCTCCACAATGCGGACAAGGTGCTTCTTCTTTATCTATCTGCCAGCCACATTTGGCACAGACGGTTTGATAGTACTTGCCAAGCAGTGGGTTCAATCCATAATTAGCGACAATCATGCGGCCATCCTGCTTATTCAATGCTTTTTTCAATTCATTGAAGCTTGGTTCCTCCAGTCGAACTTTTTGATATTCCCGGGCTATCTTACCAAGAGAGTGAGCATCCGAATTCGTCAAAAATGGATACTGCTGCAGCTCTTCAATTCTCTCCACCATATGCGTGTCGGAGCTTAATCCAAGCTCAATGGCATCAATTTGTTCGGCATCGAATACCTCATTTAGACTTGATTGTACCCCTTTTCCATACAAACTTTTAAAGGGTGTAAAAACGTGAGCTGGAACAAATAATCCGCCCAGTTCATGTACCTTTGTTTGCAGCTCTCTTCCTTCAACATAGATACGCTGTGAACTGAGGTGGATATTTTTCACATGAAGACTCATCCATTCAGAAAATAATTTCATTTTCTCCAGGGATGGAAAATAAGCAAGGACATGTATCGGACCATGACAATATTGGTCATACAGTTCAATCTCAGAACCAGGAATTAATGTCGTATCACCATATCGTAAGCCTCCGCCTGGCAGTTCTATCATCTCATTCTGCCTAACCAGCTCTCCTAGCTCCATTAAAACCTCAGGAGAATGACAGTCAATAATTCCGATAAGATCCAGCCCCTTGCGGCTAGTAGCTGTTTTCAAAATATTGGTCAATGTAAGCGTTCGGCTGCCGGTAATTTTCACAGATCTCCCGCTCGCAGTACGGCCAATATGAATATGTAGGTCTGCATAAAATTCCTTCACATCTTTTCACCTCACCTTTAGCTTTTAACTTACCGTTAATTCTATACATACCCGATTTTAATCAGCAGCATGCCCTTTCACTACAGTAAGGGAACGTTCCTTTATTGGAGTCATTTTTCTCTCTCTCATGAATTTTCCCTGTGATAAAAAATCGGCTGGATGCCATATTAAAAATAATCTATACGAAAGGAGCAGTCATGATGGGTAGAGATGATAAAAAAGGAAGCAGCCAGAATAAAGACACACTGCCGCAGACACCAAAAAACGAAAAGATTCCTCCAAACAAAATAAGAGAAGAGTTTTCAAAAGAATTGATAGAGATTGCGCAAGCTGCCAGCCGTCAACGTCATAAAAAATAGGGGGTTATCTTATGGATTACCAGCGTGCTCAGGAAATTGTTAACTCCCCTTCGGAATACGAAGTCAGCTATAACGGGGTCTCCGTCTGGATTGATCAGTTACATGGCGATCAAAAGACGGCAACCGTCCATTTGAGACGTTCATTAGAAGAGCGCTCTGAAGTAGCTATTGCCGAGTTAAAAGAAGAACACAAAGTCCACTAATAATAAATGTAGTACAGTGCCTATTGAGATTTCTCAAGCACTGTTGGCTTCTGATACGTACACGTATAGATAGCTGGAAGTCAAACTCACTTTAAGAAAAGTACTCTTACCGACTAGAATTTCTTAATAAAATAAACCCCACGGGATTAGTATCCCTTGGGGTTTTGCTTCCATACATTTATCCAATCTATTTGAAAAAATTTACTTGTCAGAACCATGCTTTTTCAGCATATCTTCCAAGTACTCCTGTGATTTGCCGATAGGAATACTTAACGTTTTCCAATCCCTCCCCTTTATCTGTTTGCCGATATATACGACCTGCCCCACATGATAGGCATAATGAGCGAGCTGCCGCTCGATCGCATCAATGACAGAATGCGCCTCTCCTCTAATGGTAATCGTCTTTCCTAAATCAGACGGCTCCAATGCTTCAAGCGCATTCAGAACAACACCCCATCCTCCCTCCCATAACGAATGTACATCTTCTTTCATTGTAACTGTATCATTGAACTCTTCGTCCCGGTTTCTCGTTGTCTTTTCTCCATCCGTTATTAGAAAATCTGTCCACCGTGATAACATATTTCCGTACATATGCTTGACGATTACACTAATACTATTTGATTGTTCATTCAAACGCCATTGGATATCTTCATCCGAAAGCTGTGATAATGTATCATCTCCTAATTTCTTCACACTATAAAAGCGTCGTTGAATAACCGTTAAGTATTCCTGCTCAAATGCCATACAATGCCTCCTCCTTTACAATGACCAACCTATACTTTCTCTGTCCTCTTTACATTATCCTTTTTGTGGATGATGGGTATTTGTATTTCATGTGGAACAGAAACGATAATAGTAAGCGCTCTTAAAAAACGTAAAAGAGAATATTTCTATGTGTTACAAATTCACTTTTATTCAGAAAGAAATGAGTTACTTCCATCTCTCTTCATGCACAGTAAATGTGAGCTTTTGAGGATTTACATAATCTTCGGGATCAGAGAGGAATAGAAGCTCGGGTCGTTTCTCTTCTGCCAACAGTTTAAGTTCCTGCTGAAGATTTGCTTTATAATTTTTGGCAGCCGTGGTAATCGGAGGAGCCCAATTGTCATGATGTGTTGGTACAAATAACTTTGGCTCTAATGCCTCCATATATATCCTTGGATCACGCAGGCCATTGAAATATTGATTGAACCCCACAATAGCCCCGACCTGAACATCTGTCCGTGGTAAGTTTTTCATAACCTTAATCAAGCCTGGTTCCTTTTCTTTAATCGGCCCTGCTGAATCATTCCATGTCAAAGTGAATTCACCTATCTGAAATTGATACATTAAAGTCCCGCCCTCATCTTCCCCGATTGCGCCAAGCAGTTTCTTCAAATCTCCCATTGGTGCCTCGCTATCAAAAGACTTTTCAGGGAAGAATCCATGTGATTTATCTTGCATATCGGGAACTGTAACGGCTGAGTGAATATGAGAAAGTGCTGTAATCCGCACACCTTCTAAAAAATTTAGTTGGCTCATCTCTCCAGGCTTTACATCCTTCCCAACGGCCTGAAGACATGTAATAATCTCTGCGTTTGCCGCATCTTCTTTTATCTTATTGCAATGCTCCGGCGTACCTACAACAATAGCGCCTGTTTGTTCACTAATAGCTGCTGCATTGTCCGAATGGTCATAGTGCGCATGTCCAATAAAGATCGCTTCAGGCTGTAAGGAGATCAGCTCTTTTACAGTAGCTGGAACGTAGTCTCCTTTCTCCCCGCCTGGAATCCAGCTATTAAGCAAAATTACATGCCCGTTAATCGCTGCTGCGAAATTTGAAACACCGATCCAGGAAAGGATTACTTTATCCTTCGTAATATCACCAGTTGCCGGGTCTACATTTCCTTCACCAAAAAATTTCTGCCTTGTTTCAATTAACTGGGATTCCTCCCCCTCTACGACTTCTGGCCCCTCGACTCCTATAATAAGTACAAGAAGAAAAGCAGCAAGACTAATAATAAATATTGAAAAAATCGTCTGCTTTTTCACTGCAAGAACCTCCTGTTTAAACTGTTATGTTATTCTTACAGTTCCCAACTCTATTCAAAAAAAACATTCTTTACCGTGTTGTAAAGAAATGAATTTTCTCATTATCTATTCACTAGAGCGTCTTACTATGACAGCGGCTTTTAGGGGACAAGTAAGAAGTAAAAAAGGCTGTCCAGCAATTGGACAGCCTCAGCTTCTCTCTATTTTATTGGAACTTCTACTATAGCAGTCGTTTCAAACTCACCTGATGGATAAATAGAGACTTTCCCTTCGTATTTACCGACTACTTCCTTTACGATAAATAAGCCTTGGCCTCTAATTTTGCCCTCTTCCGGTTTCTTCGTCGTAAACCCTTTGTTAAATACTTGTGCATCACCCTTGATGGCTGGCCCTGTATTAACAACCTTAAATATATAGCGTTCCTCATCTGCTTCACAGTGAATTTCTATTCTTCGTTTTTCTTCAGGGAGCTCTGTTGTAGCATCGATCGCATTGTCGATCAAATTCGATAAAATTTTAATTAAATCGGTCGTCTTAATGCTAGCAAATGAAGTTGCTGAGACGGAAATATCCATATCAATAGCATGGTTTTGAGCAGCAAGCTTCTTTGTTTGGAGAAGAATAAGAAGACCTGGGTGATCTACACCTAATTTTATTACTTCAATTGACTGGATGTCCTTATTAAGGGAGGCTAAGTACTGCTGTGCCTGCTCTGGTTCCCCAATTTGAAGAAGGCCGTGCACGACCTGAATATGATTCGTAAAATCATGACGTAAAGAAGAAACAGAGGCAATTAATGCTTTGATTTCCGCTTGATAGGTATCCTCTGTATATCCTACTTCCTTCTGCACTTCCTTTTGATACCATCTTTGCATAAATAAAAAGGAAACAATTACCACAATAATGAATACACCATTAAAAATAAAAAGCGAGAGATTGTCTTTTAGTACCTGCCCCTTAATATCATTAACCGTATTCACACTAATATCAATTCCTAAGTAGCTGATAACGTCCCCTTCTTCATTTTTTATAGGGGCCCCTACAGTTAGATAAGTACCGTATTTAGGGTCTTTTATAATATCAGTTACAAAAGTTGTTTTCTTATAGTACGCAATATTCACTTGCTCCTCTGGAACAGTACAGACTTCTCCTATCGGAAAGTCTTCACGTGCTAACGAGCTTTTCGGAGGATGCCCTACAATCCATGTCGTAGAGACTACTGGATTATCTACATTGAAAGTATAAACATATAGCGCACCCAGCTTCTCTCGAGCATCGTTTAAATAACTTCTTAATTCCCAATAATGTTTATTCTTTGTGGGGTTTTCTAAAAAACGTTCATAAGCAACCCTATCTATCTCTGCAGCAATGGATTTTGCTGCTTCTAATGTCTGGTTTGCAATAGATTCCTCAACTGTACCAATAATCTTTTTATACGAAGTATAAATACTTAAACTAGTAAAAAAAAGAAGTAGCGCAGCAGATAGAATCAGTACAAGTTTTATTCTAGATTTCTTCATAATATCGTGTGTACTTCCTTATCTTTTAAAGTTGAATCTATCTTGAAAAGATAAGACTCCTCACCCTCGGCAGGTAAAATACTGTTATGCTTGTTATGTCGGACTTTTACTCAGAATGTTTATTATACTATACCTTTCTTTCCCTCATAATGCACTATTACCCCATAAATCCATTAATTCGTAAACTTTATTATTCCTATAAAGTTACTAGTATAATAACTTTACACTATTATTTAAAAATCGTATACCCCTGTCTTGTTCTATTAAATTCAATAAATCAAACTGTTTTTATAGATTTCCTTATTCTACAAAAATATATTTTATTTGCTTATATCCACAGTAAGATTATTTTAAAACGATACTCTGACCCTATAATTTTTCAATAAAGTGATACTTTTAAAAGCATCAGGAGCCTGCTAATGTTGGAACAAATAAAAAAGAAGGATGATTTTTATGAATACAGCTAAAAGCTATA
Organism: Lysinibacillus canaveralius; assembly: GCF_047301505.1. NCBI lineage: Bacteria > Bacillati > Bacillota > Bacilli > Caryophanales > Bacillaceae > Lysinibacillus > Lysinibacillus canaveralius. Next base: position 4,396,683 of record NZ_CP154840.1, read on the forward strand.
CAAACACTCGCCTTTTCGATTTGATTCTAACTGCTATGTTAGTATCTCTCGTGTTTGTGGCAACTCTTTTCATCAATATTAAATTACCCATTACAGCAAATGGCGGATTGGTGCACCTTGGGACAGCTATGCTCTTTATCGTTTCCATTCTATTCGGTCCTAAGAAAGGCGCTATTGCTGGAGCAGTTGGAATGGGACTATTCGATTTGATATCCGGCTGGACGTTATGGGCACCCTTTACATTCCTGACACGTGGTCTGCAAGGATATATTGTCGGGAAAATTGCCTGGTCAGGTAATCGTGAAGGAAAAAGCTTTATCTTTAATTTAATAGCTCTCATTTGTTCTGTTCCTTTTATGCTGGCCGGTTACTATATTTGCGAGCGTGTTCTCTTTAGCAGCTGGGTGGTGCCATTAGGATCAATTCCTGGAAACCTCGTACAAAATGGGGTGGGCCTCCTGGTTGCCATTCCAGTATGTGCAATGTTAAAAAAGCTGCCTATCTTTAAATAAGAAAAGATTGTAACCGAGGGGCTAATAACAAGACTAATCCTGCGGTCCGGTTACTGATTTTCTATACAAAATAAAACCAAAGCAGCTTCCTGAAAAGCTGCTTTGGTTTTATAAAAAACTTATTTTATTACCTTTATAAAATGCTTTAAAATCCTGGCTGTCAAGCCCCAGATAGTATATTTGCCGTAATCGTAAAACCATTCTTCCATAGCACGGGCTCTCCATTGATACTGTGTGCCGTTCATAATCTTCTCAAATGGGAAATCTGATGGCGGTACCGGTTCAACCGAGACTAGGTGCATATAAGGTTCATATTCCAAAAGCCATTTTACCGGTACAGTGAATATTTCTTCCACTTCTTCTTTGTTGAAAGAATGAATAATCTGCCTGGAATCGATAGCCGCTACAAATGGATAGACGACAAATGTCGGAGAAGCAATATATGGACTCAGGCTCCCTATCACTTCAACTGTTTTTGGATCTACTCCCAATTCTTCATAAGTTTCACGTAAAGCCGCCGCTAATGGAGATGGATCAGTCACATCAATTCGTCCACCAGGAAAACTAATATCACCAGGCTGCTTCCTCATTGTATAAGAACGCACCTCGAACAAGACATGCCACTCTCCATCTATCTGAACTAATGGAATTAAAACGGCTGAACGAAACGCCGTCTCCTCCCCAATAAACAGGGATTGATTGTCATTTAGCTGACCCCTCATTTTGTCCAGGAACATAAAATTCCGCTCCTTTACTCTTTTTTCTTTTTAATTATCGTATCATCATTCCATAGGTAAAGCGTATTAGTATGCCTACAGTGAATTTACTACATTCTTTTCCCTGTAAAAAGAATAAAAATGCTTAGACTAATATTGAAAAAGTGTATTTATAATTTACATATTATGGTAAAGTAATGATAATAATCATAAAAGAAGGTGAGCTGCAATGGCAAACACATCGTTTCAATTCAAACACTTACAGTTGTCATTTTTCGTTTGCTCACTGTCTACGTATATAAAAAGGGCGTAAACTTTTTACACGTACAGCTAAACCTTAGGACAGCTTTTGTCATAAGGTTTTTTGTTTGTAAGTTGAAGGAGGAACTAAAGGTGACGAAAAATATTTTAATAAAAAATCTTACCTTTAGTTATCAATCGGCAATGCAGCCGCTTTTCCAAAAGGTAAATTTACAGATTAATGAATATTGAAAGTGAGGACTTGTTGGCAGAAACCGCAGGGGGAAAGATTTGCTGCTTGCTCTATTCATAAAGGAGTAGCCGCTGTCCAGCAGCTGATTGACCAAGTCAAATAAATTGCCAGATTATCGTATAAAACCGAGGAATAGATTTCTTCATTATATAAGGAGTATTAATATGAAAGACGAACTCAAAAAGAAGCTTGCTGAAAAGCTAAAGATAGCGAAACAAAAAAATCATAGAAGCAATGTTATTAACCAGCTCCCTTTGAATATCGCGGCTATACTAAAAAACAGCTCCTATATAACAACACCAGAACTAGAGAAAGCTTTAATGAATGTTAATCAAAAGTGGAATTTTGAACTGCATACCCATGAATTTATAGAAAAATACCCAAACAATCGAGTTGAGGTAAGCTGGGAGAAGGACGTATTACGGTTTGTTACATCCATGCAGCCAATCCATAAACAAGTATATTTATTATTAGGCATTGAAAACAGCCCATTATTTATGGTAGAAAGTCATTGGGCTATTCAGCATTTCCAGGACTTATGGGAATGTATTGACTCGAGAGATTTTTGGTTATTTGACGAAGGCTTAACGTTTGGTTTACTGATTTGCCGCTATGGCGGTTATTTAGAGAATGATCCAAATCCCGAAGAATATTTCTATGCCATCACACATTGGGGTACATAGGTGGTAGTTTTATTTTAAAACAGGCATATTCATTTTATTTGAATATGCCTGGTACTATTCGAGTGATGGTTTTCTATCAATAATTCAAGTATGTTCCTAAATCTTTTTAGAATATTAATACTACAGCGCTTTTCTAATAGGAATGCTTATACTTCTTTATCTTCATCCGATTCGTTATCAAAATCATGTGGTCCCATATAAATCGGTCCATTTGCATGATCAATTCGGATTGGCCACTCATAAGGTATCATTAGGCGCTTCGAGATTGATCGCCAGAAGGTAGTCGATTCAATTTCAAAATCTAAAAAGTCTTTTAATAACCCTTTATAAGAATCCCCATTAAATTGGAGATTCATATCCTGTAGGCGTATAAATGCTGTATGTCTGCATTCTAGCTCCGCAGCTTTTTCCATTTCTTCCTCAGTTGCTTCTCCAATAATCGTGCCAGCTGGAGGCATGATTGCATAAATATTATCTACCTCTACTTCTTCTCCATGCATCTCTACCATTTCCCGCTCATTTCCATTAGCCATACATTTACTTCTCCTTAACTTGTAATTAAAAGTATAAAATTCATGCCATAAATATTCTTGGCACGCTTTCTATGCCTTTCGTAAAATAATAAAAATTCGATTATTTCACTTGTTTAACGCTAAATCTAGCATACAATTAACAATACAACAACTGTTATATTATTCCAGTAATTAATCGTTAATAATCTGATACTTTACGGTTAGACAATAACCAACCTAATTAATTTAGCTGAAAGAAAATCACTAACAAATACCCTAACACAGATAAAAGGACCGAACCAATAAATCCTGCCACAAATGCTTTCATTCCTAATTTTCTAAATGTACTTATCTCGACCCCTAAACCAAGTCCAGCCATAGCCATTCCGATTAACAGATAGGCGATATTCACAATAGAGTCAGCCACTGCTTCAGAAACAACTCCTAATGTGTTAAAAGCACTCATGGCAATAAACCCTAAAATGAACCAGGGGACAATAGATAACGATAGTTTCTTCTCTTCGCTTTCCTTGTCTTGCCGTTGAACAATCCATCCTATAATAAGAGCTACAGGTACTAACAAGGCTACACGTGTCAATTTAACGATTACTGCTAAATCAACTGCAGTATCCCCTCCAACAGCAGCAGCAGCAATGACATGGGCTATTTCATGCAGTGTTCCGCCGGCAAATACACCATATCCTTTTTCAGATAGATTCAAGAAAGAATATAATCCTGTATAGATTAATGTAAATATAGTTCCTAATAAAGCAACCGTAGCTGCACCTACTGCCGTTTCCTCTTCTTTAGCCTTTATTTGTGGAGCAATCGCAACAACCGCAGCTGCGCCGCAAATTGCCGTACCACATGCTGTAAGAATACCAAGTCTTTTCTCTACCCCAAACAAACGGGTCAATCCATAAACAACTAGTAATGCAAATACAATATTGATGGCAGCAATAACAAATACGCTTGTCCCGGCGTGATAAATATCTGCTAAATTTAATCTCATTCCTAAAAGAATGATCCCTGCCCTGAGTAACTTTTTACTTGAAAAAGACACACCTGGCTGGAGAGCCTGCTGCAGGGTAAATAGTGATCTCCAAACCATCCCGAGAATAATTGCTATCACTAACTGTCCCATAATAGACAAGAAAGGAAAGCCAGATAAATACTTTGCCGCAATTGCTATAAATAATGTAATGCCTATTCCTTTCATAAAAGCAATTATTCTTCGTTGTTTTGACTGCTCTTCAGTCGCCATACTCATAGATGACACTTCCTTATCTTCTGCTGTTACCTCTACTTTATAAAAAGGAGAATCATTAGTGAAATACATATAAATGATTGATACTATTAGTATTATTAATAATAAGGAGGGAATTTCGTTGTATTATGATGCTTTAAAAACCTTTGTGACTCTTACGGAATTAAAAAATTTCACAAAAACCTCCGAGGCACTTCACATTTCTCAGCCCAGTGTAAGTTTGCATATTAAAAATTTAGAAAAGGAGTTTCAAACCGAATTATTTATACGGTCTCCTAAACATGTTCAAATTACCCCTACCGGAAACATACTGTATAATCGTGCCAAACAAATCATTTCCCTTTATGAGCAAACAAAGGAAGATATTCTAGAGCACCATCATTCTGTCCAGGGAGAATTAGTCATAGGGGCAAGTTTTACCATCGGCGAGTATATACTGCCTGCTCTTCTATCTAAACTTCAAAAGGATTTTCCGAAGCTTGAACTGAAAGTAATTATTAGAAATACAGAGGAAATCGTTCAACATGTGCGGCAGTTTCAGGTAGACATCGGATTGATCGAAGGCCAAACAAATGACAAAGAGCTATTGATTCACCCGTTTATGCAAGATGAGCTTTTTATTATTTCCTCTCCTGCTTATCCGGGGTTTAAGAGTGACATGACTTTAAATGACCTGCAAAACCATATTTGGATTACAAGAGAAGAAGGTTCTGGGACACGTGAATACGTAAATCATGTTATTCGCTCCAACGGATTAAAAGTAAAATCATTACTTACAATCAGCAGTAATCAAGGAGTGAAAGAAAGCGTTATTCAAGGGATGGGGATCTCTCTCCTTTCGCACAGCGTAATAGAGAGGGAATTAAAGCACGGGGATCTGTCAATCATTCGATTAGAAAATCAATCTTTTACTAGAACTTTTTCTTATGTGTTTTCTCCGGTCATGGAACATAAAAGAAGCGTAGAGGCCTTTATTCAAGTTATTCGTTCTGCTAATTTATAAAGAAAAGAGTTGCTTAACTGAGGGGGCAAATTGCCATTAAAAAACCTCAAAACTAGAGGGATATTGGCAGTAACAATAATTGATTGTATACTTGCTATAAAATTTAATGAGTAAAATATTATAACGGGCTGTGATTAAATGACAAATGATAAACATATGCACAATGTGGAAATTATAATGAGAGAGATGCTTGAGATACAGCAAAAATCTATGCTGTTTGTAAACATGCTCTCTGAAGGGGAATCATTATCCCAAAACCAGCTTATCCTCCTTCTCCAATTGAAAATTAAAGGTGGAATGAAAGCAACGGAAATTGCTGATTTCTTTAGTGTAACACCTGGAGCAGTTACGTCGATGTGCGATAAACTGGAGAAATTAAATTTATTACAGCGAATTAGAGAGAATGAAGACCGGCGCGTTGTAAAGATGGCATTAACAAGGGAGGGCGAAAGTAAAGTAAAAGAAATTTTTTTGAAATTCCCTCAAGAAAAAATAACAAATATAGCGGAAGTATTAGTTGAAGTGAATGAATTGATGGGCAGAATTTTAAGGATTTCGTAAAAGGAATCCTTTTTTTATTGCCTAAATAGAGGAGTGATTCTAAGCGTGATATGGGTCTTGACAAAGTAAAGATGCATATAATTTAATTAGTATATATTTTAATTATTAAAATATATGGCAATTAAATTATAAGGGGTGTTATGGATGAAGAATGAACGTATCCAAAGAAATACGAAGAAAACACTGACAAGCGGAAAAATTAACAAATTGGCCGCAGACTGTGAAGAATTAAATATTCGTGGTGCCGTAGCTTTACATCAAGAAGTCTATTTAAGGAAAATCTCTACACATGGCCATAGTTCTTTTCGTTCTCTTGTAAAAGCTGAAATTTTAAGAAATACAGGAGCTTGTACTATCAAAGGTTTTTGTGACATCAAGGAACTTTCAAATGCTGGACAGCTAAAGATTCATCATGGAAATATAACGAAAGTTAACAGCTCAGGAAAGCTGACAGTTGAACAAACGTTACAGGTTCAACAGTTTGATGGAATAGGAGTGGTGAAAGCGAAGGAGCTGCAGTCAGGGCAATTCTATTTAAAATTATCTGGCAGAAGCGATATTGAACAACTTACTGCTGATGAAATACGTATAGAAAAAGATAAGCTATCTATTTCTTTATTTACTAATAAAAAGCTCGTTTCTAAAAATATAAAGGGGAAACATATTCAACTTTCTTATACAGATGCGGAAATTGTTAACGGGGATGTAGTGATCATAGGTGATCATTGTACTATACACACCCTTTATTACAGAGAAAGCTATTCAATCTCGCCAAAAGCAAAGGTGCAGCATATTAGGAGGGAAGAGAAATGAAGATCATCCAAGCATTTTTTTGTTTACTCGCTGTCCCGGTTCTATCCGTACTATATGCTGGACTGATTGTAAGTGCCGCGTTATCAATACTAGCAGGCATTTTACGCACATTTGGTCTTCAACAAATAGGCATGAGTATCTGGCCCGGTGTCAGCCTTCCAGTTCTTTTAAGTATCCCTTTCTCATTACTTTTTTCTCTTTTGTTCTTCTATTGCTCAATTTATGTAAAGCGTTCTATCCCCTACTGTATTTCAAAGCTCAAATTTTAGGATTAAATTTTTTTACTATCCATATGTGCAGCCCACCTCATCTTAGGCTAGTGGTCATCATATAGAAGCAATATAGGTACTTTAATCAACCATCGATAAAAACAAAAGTAAAAAAGTCCAGACCCAGGATGTAAAATCCTAATTATTCATGGATACCTTATATTAGCTTTTATGTCTGCCACTTAACGTGATTTTTCCTTTAGTGAAGTTCTACCCTCATTTACTTCTCCAGTATTGTTATAGGCCAGTTTTCTATCCACTCCTATATTCAACAGCGCTAGTTAATTTCTCGAATTATTTAACACACCATTGAAAGCCGATGTACTGATTTTATGTACCAAACCTTAAATAAAAATATGCTCAAAATATTGATATTAAATAAATTCCTTATAAAACCAGCACCTTCCAAAGCGTGCTGGTTTTATAATTTTAAAAAACAGACTTACTGATGATACGATTCACCTTGATGTAACTAAAAGCCTGACATTAATTTGTATATCCTATACTAGCTAGGGGAACTCCTCTTTCCAGAAAATCTAATCCTACTAATTTTTTTATTTACATTTTCTCATTGTTACCTAGGCTTTCCCGTATCTAATAATTAGAAACCTGGCTCCATCCGGATGAACTCTTCCCGTACCGCACTTTGCATAAATGGACTCGGTTTTCCTACACTATAAAGCTGGAGCTCATGCATCGCCCTTGTACAGGCCGTATAAAAAATTCTACGTAGACTTTCATCACCGTAAGTTTGCTCGGATGCATCATAAATAATGACTGCTTCAAATTCAATGCCTTTTGCCAAATAAGAAGGAATCACTACAACCCCTTGTTCATATTCTGCTGAACCATATTTCAAGAGCTTAATGCCTTCGATTTGCTTCAAAGCCTCAAATGCAGCCTTACTTTCTTCTGCTGATTTACATATGATTGCAATGCTTTCATAACCTTGACTTCGCAAAGCTGCAACTTTAGATATAATATGTTCATGCAGTTCTGTATGGCTCTTTACTTGAGTCAGCACGGGCATCTCGCCCGCACGTTCGAATGGAATAATATTTTCACCATTTTTAATGAGGCTGCGGGTAAATTCGATAATCGGCTTCGTCGAACGGTAACTACGCGTCATATTGATTACCTCTGTCTGATCCTCTCCATATAAATCACTAAGAACTTGGAAATCCACTACTTCACTGGCATGGGCAAAGATTGCTTGATTAAAATCACCTAATACTGTCATCTTTGCAGCAGGAAACAAGCGCTTTAAAAACTCAAATTGAAATGGGGAATAATCCTGGGCTTCATCAATGAGGATATGTTTTATTGAACGATTTGTTTGAAAGCCTTGAATCAGCTCCTGCAGCAATAAAAATGGTGTCGCATCTTCATAATACAGTTTCCCGGCTTCCAGCATTTGAAGTGTAGCCTGGCAAATCTCTCCCCATTCCTTCGGTACTTCCACCCCTAAGTGACTCTGTATCAATAATGGCTCCGCAAAAAGCTGCTTATATATCCCGTCTATATCAATAAAATCGAGGGCTTGAACTCTTTTTCTTAATGGCTTTAATTTTTGGCGGACGATTACTCGAATAAGCGCTTCATGATCCATCTCATAATCCGCCATTTCCTCTCGTGCAAAGCCATTTTTCTCTGCTAAATACTTGTGAATTTTATGATAGGCCTCGTTGCTGAGCAGCTCGATTTCCTCCTCTGCCCAAGGCTTCAAGCGCTCTTTCTTCTCTATTTCTTTTATTTGATTCATTAGCCATTGTGTCAGCTTTTCCAGCCTGCTATGAAAATTCAATGAGGTATCATCTTTATAGAACTTATCTGCCAGCTGTTGCGCTGAGACAATGATTTCTCCTCTGAATTTTACATCTTTGAAGAGCATATCTGACTTCTCTAATATTTCCCTGTATAATTTAATTGCCTCAAAAAACCGGCCGGATGCTTTAAATTGGATAGCTTTAACCCTTGCTTCATAAGAAGAAGTATTCCCTGCTGTTAATACATATTCCAATTGGTCAAACGGATTTTCTAATTGGAACTCCTTACTTAAACGATGATCCAAATATTCCTGAAATGTAACCTGTTGCATATTTTCTTCACCAAGCTCCGGCAGCACATTGGAAACATAGCTATTAAACATAGCATTCGGTGAAAATAAGACAATTTGGTCTGCTTTTAAATGATCTCGATATTTATATAACAAAAACGCAATTCTCTGGAGCGCTGCGGATGTTTTCCCACTGCCGGCTGCTCCATGCACAATAAGCAAGCGCCCTTGATCATGGCGGATAATACGGTTTTGCTCTTTTTGAATCGTTGCTACGATATTTTGCATATACTTATCCGTACCTTTTCCAAGCACCTGCTGCAAAATATCATCACCAATTGTAAGACTTGTGTCAAACATAGACTGCAGTTCACCGTCACGAATAACATATTGCCATTTTTTCTCCAATCTTCCGTAAATCTTGCCCTCTGGTGTTATATACTGTGCAGTACCTGGTTCATAATCGTAGTAAACACTTGAAATCGGGGCTCTCCAATCATAAATAAGGAAATCCTCCCCGCTTGAATCTACAAGAGAAGAAATACCAATATAGATTTGATCTTGTGCCGTATAGCCCTCTTCTAAAAAATCGATGCGTCCGAAATAAGGAACTGCCTGCATACGACGTAACGTCTCTAATCGTTTTGCTGCGTGACTGTACGTACTTTGGCTAACAGACAAGGCCTGTGTTTCTTGTCTTAAGCTAATAATCGTTTCTAAAAAATCATCAAATGTATCTGTATTCACTTTAACTTCATCCCAAAAATGCTTGCGGATATTTACCACTTCATTTTTGAGCTCTGATGTGTCCGATTCTACTTGAAGCATTTGTTCTCTAATAACGTCCTTAACACCATTTAACCGTTTTTGTTCTTGTTGGAAATCCGCGTGCATAGCGTTCACTCCTCGAAAATATTTAAGGGTTGACTAATGAAAAAAATACATATATAATTAAAATAGGGATAATATACACTATAAATAAAAATTAGTGTATATCTATATAAATTTAACACGTGTCTTCATTTTTTTCAATGTATTTGATATGATTTTTACAATAAAAAATTGACGAGAAGCGAAAAACTCCTAAAACTGTGTTTAGGAGTTTTTATTTGTTTATTAGTACATGACTAGCTATGTTTTATTTTACATAATAAGGAATACCCTTAATTTCAGAAAGGATTCTAACAAAGCTTATTTACTTATAATTATGGTTCGCTGCAATATCACTAACAGCAAAAAACCTGTCTTCCGATACAGCTGAAGACAGGCTTTTTATTTTTAAAGTATTTGATTTAAAAACCTTTGTGTTCGCTCATGTTTTGGCTGGACAAAGATATCATTTGGATGTCCTTCTTCAATAATATTGCCATCTGCAAGCATGATGACCCGATCTGCTACTTCCTTTGCAAAACCCATTTCATGGGTCACAATTACCATTGTCATCCCTTCACTTGCGAGATCTTTCATAACTTGAAGAACTTCTCCGACCAGCTCAGGGTCCAAGGCGGAAGTCGGCTCATCAAAAAGCATTACTTTTGGTTCCATCGCCAACGCTCTTGCAATTGCCACACGCTGCTTTTGCCCCCCTGATAACTGTTCAGGATAATAGTTGGCCTTATCCTCTAAGCCTACCTTTTGAAGAAGTTCCTTTGCTTTTACAATCGCTTCGCTTTTGGCCTTTTTTCTAACAAAAATCGGCGCCTCAATAATATTTTCAAGCACGGTTTTATGAGGGAAAAGATTAAAGTGCTGGAACACCATTCCCACTTTTTCTCTTACTTTATTTAAATCCGTTTTCGCTATGTCTATTTTATCCGAGTCAATAAAAATTTCACCGTTTTGTGCCACTTCTAAAAAGTTTAGGCATCGTAATAACGTACTTTTACCCGATCCGCTGGCACCGATTAAAACAACTACCTCTTTTTCATTTATACGTAAGTTAATATTTTTCAAGACTTCAAGCTTCCCAAAGGATTTAGAAAGATTCTGAACTTCAATCATGCTATAACAACCTCCTTAGGTTTGCTAACATCCATTTTCTGCTCAATCCGTTTAGCAATCCAAGTGAAAATAAGCACAATGACTAAATAATAAATTCCGACCACGAAATAAGTTTCGAATGGCATATAGTTTTCTCCCTGAACTCCCAGAGCAGTGTTATATAGGTCTGTTACCGAAATATAAGCAACAAGGGAAGAATCTTTTAAGCCGATAATGAACTGATTGGCCAAGGGGGGGATCGATCTTTTGAACGCTTGCGGAAAAATAATTCTTCTCATTGCAAGAGAAGAAGACATTCCTAAAGACCTTGCAGCTTCCATCTGTCCACGGTCAATTGATTGTACGGATCCTCTAAAGATTTCAGCAATATAAGCACCTGTATGAATACCTAATGCCAATGCACCTGCTGTGAAATTGTCCAAGTTAATGATATTGGCCAACCCATAATACAAAAACATAATCTGAACAATGAGAGGCGTGCCCCTGATAATTCCAATATAAATATCGGCAATCCAATTCAGAATCCTTTTTGAAGAAATTTTAAAACCAGCAATAATAAGTCCAATAATCATCGCAAACAGCAGGGAAATAGCCGTTATTGAGATTGTCATCCAAGAAGCTTTTAAAAAGGCAACTCCATGTTCACTAAAAATATCCGTGATATTTTGTAAAAAAATCATGAGACCAGCCTCCTTCCTTTATAGTACAAGCGCCTAATAAAAGGCGCTTGCCTGCAATACTAATAGCTATTTTTGCATAATGTTTGTATCAAACCACTTCATACTAATCTCTTCATACGTACCATCGTCAATCATGGACTGAAGCGCCTCGTTAATTTTGTTTGCGAGATCTTTATTTCCTTCAGCAACCCCTATACTTACGCGGTCCTCATTTAACAAGTCCCCAATAGCTTCAATTTTTAAGCCTTTTTCATTTTTAGCACTTACCCCAACAATTTTATCGGTGATAACCGCATCCAGGCGTCCAAGTGCCAAATCTTGAAGTGCATTAACGTCAACTGGATAGCCTTTCACCTTATCTGGAGAAGTTAATGTTTCAGCCATATCCTTCCAAGTACTAGCTTGAATTACTCCGATTGTTTTACCTTGTAAATCTTCTTTTGACTGAATATCTTTATTATTTTCTGCAACGAAGATTTGTGCACCGGATAGATAATACGGTTCAGTAAAATCAATTTGCTTATCACGTTCAGGTGTTGCAGTCATGCTTCCAATAATTGCATCATATTTATTTGATTTCAGCCCTTGAATAATTGTTTCCCAAGGATTGGTTACAGGATTCGCCTCAAGCCCCATCCGTTTAGCAATTTCAGTTCCAATTTCTACATCAAATCCAGTCAATTTACCATCCTTTTGGAAGTTCAATGGCGGATACTGCCCTGTCATCGCAAATGTTAATGATCCTTCTTTCACTAACTCATTGTCAGATTCGCTTGATGCTGTTTCCTTTTCCCCTTGGTCATTTTTCTGCGTACCGCATGCGGATAAAAGCAACAACATTGCTGCAACTAAAAAAATAGAAAGCTTTTTCATTTGTGTTCCTCCTTTGAAATAAAAAAAACACTGCCGCTTTTATGTGACAGTGCTTTAAATACACCCTCATCTCTCTGCATTTCTTGTGATAGTTCTCCACAATTCAAAGGAATTGTGACAGTTCTGCCCCTGTTCGAGTGCAGCCCCAGCTTTATTGAAAATAGTGATTTCAAAAGCTTCGGCGATTTATCCTTTTTCCTATTTTCCTAGATTTCACTAAATCTCCAATAGGATACTCTTATAAATCGCGACCTCTACCCCATCTAATGCAAAAGATGAGGATTTGATATGAAATTTAATATAACGTTTTTCATTATAGTCGAATAATTTAAATAGTACAATAGCAATTTAATTTATTTGTATAATTGTGTACTTGACGAGGTTTATATCTTACGTTACATTTTGATAAAATAACAGACAAAAAAAGGAGGCAGTCATATGTTGAATTGCCGTAACGATATACTTACCTATACGAAACAGCTTGTTAACATAGAAAGTATTGTAAATACAACCGGCGAGGGGGCAATTGCCCATTCTTTATTCCAGACTATCTCTTTATTGCCATACTTTTTAGATAACCCTGACTCAGTAGCACTAGAGAAGACCATAAATGATGATCAAGAACGCTATAATGTCATGGCATTTGTTAAAGGAAAAAAAGGAAGCAGCAATCGTACAATTATTTTAATGGGTCATATAGATACAGTCGGTATTGATGACTTCAACCAGCTGAAAGAGCACGCCTGTTCTCCAGATGACTTGATGGAAGCATTGAAAAATGAAAAGCTGCCCGCTTCAGCCAAGGAACATTTAGAGTCCGGGGACTGGCTGTTTGGCCGTGGTGTTCTTGATATGAAGAGCGGTGTTGCCAGCAACCTTTATCTCTTAAAGTACTATTCCGAACATCTTGATGAACTGGATGGCAATATTTTATTATTAGCAGAATGTGACGAGGAAGACGGCTCGCACGGCGTTCTTTCCTCTTTAAAAACATTGAAAAAGTGGAAAGAAGAACATGGTTTTGAATATATTGCAGCCATCAATGCAGACTTCGTTTCACCTCGCTTTGAAGGGGATGAAAACCGCTATATCTATAAAGGAACGGTCGGCAAACTGCTGCCGTCATTCTTTATCACCGGTGCCGAAACACATGTTGGTTCAGCTTTTGAAGGTTTAGACCCTAACTTTATCGCTGCCGAACTGACAAAACAAATCAACTATAATCCAGAGCTTTGCAATGAGGCTTATGGAGAAACGACCGTACCGCCCGTATCATTAAAACAAACGGATTTAAAACCATCTTATACCGTTCAAACAGCACTATCGGCTTATGTTTATTATAATTTCTTTATTCATTCTTGGTCTCCAAAGGACGTACTGATTAAACTTAAAGAGCAAGCTACGATTGCTTTTGCCAACGCACTGGCTGCTTTCGAAGAGAGATATCGCAAATACAGTGAAATTAGCGGGGAACCCTTTGTCTCGCCCCCTTGGAAGCCGAGAGTTTTTACATATGAAGAAATGGAACAGTTATTAATCGAAGAAAACGGCGATTCGTTCATTGCACACATGAATGAATTTAAACAAGATCTCCTGGCGAATCCGCTATTAGATACACGCATGTTTGCTGCCCGAGTTGTCGAGGAAGCTTGGAAATGGATGAAGGATAAAGATCCGGCTATTATTTTATTTTACTCTTCCCTATACTCACCAAGAATTGAAGTAACAGGAAAGACAACAGATGAGCTTAATTTAATTAGCGCGCTTGATAAAGCCGTAGAGACAATACAGCCAGAATACCCACATCCAATTGTTACTCGAAACTTTTTCCCGTATATCTCTGATATGAGCTTTATGGCTCTAAGTGATGATGAGGATGGAATCAACGCCGTTTCGAAAAACAACCCTGGCTGGGGCACAAAACACTATGTCGAGTTTCAGGATATCCGGGATATAAATGTCCCTGTTGTTAATATCGGTCCATATGGTTTGGATGCTCACAAGAAACTCGAAAGAATGGAAATGAAATACTCACTAGAAATAGTGCCAAATATAACAAACCTCGTTATCCAAAATCTTTTAGCACACGAAGAAAAAAGCCTGTAATCCATCGACAGGCACTTAACAGCTATTAATAATTGATTAAATGCCCCCTAAAACAGTATTACATCAACGTTTAGGGGGTCTTTTTAATAACAGTATTTACTGATGAAACAGTTCTCCCTATCATACTAAGCTGTAATTTATTAATGATAGTGATATTGTGCACTTGAATAATAGCCCTTATTATAAATTTGCCATCCTTAACATTCGGAATTTTAAGTTCAACCATCTTATCGAATAGGATTCTCAAAATTCCAGTTAGTATAAATTGCTGCTGCAGTAACTGGATCAGCGGCCGTATCTTCCGTAAAACCGCCGATTAGATTGCCTACTCTAAATGTAGGCTCAAATAACTGTTCTTCCTTCGCAGGTGCTGTTGGGCCATCTATCCCCAATTTTGTCTCATCTGTAACCACTACTTCCATTCCGTTATCCAGCGTAAAGCTCATTCCGTCTTCCCCAACTTCTGTTATAATGCCTTCAATATTAAGCATTACCTTTGCTGCAGGTCCTGAATTGTTTACTACAATTCTTTCCGTCAAATCTATTGATACATCATTGTTTATAGCTGTTAAAGCCACTACAGCGATGACGGCACAAGCTGCTAAACTTCCAGCTATTAATGTGATTCTTCTCATAAGAAACCCCTTTTCTTTTTTTTCATATTCCATCATCTCTTTTTGCATTTTGTTCTTAAATTCTTCGGATGCATGAATTTGTTCCATCACTTTCTTATAAGCATTCACCATACCTAACTCCCTTCTTCCAAAATGGTTTTCAGCTTCATACGTACCCTTCTAAGCTTTGAGCCTACTGTGTTAACTTTCATTTCTAATAGATTGGCAATTTCTGCAGTCGTGTAGCCTTCGTAATAATGTAAATAAACAATAGCCCTCTCCTTTTCATCAAGCTGAAAAATTTCTGGGAGAACAATTTGTTCCTCTTTTGCAATAAACGTCATTTCCTCTGTTATCGGTATTGTCTTCCTGACGCGGGAAGACTTAAAGTAGTCCTTGCATTTATTAAATGTCACTTTGATGAGCCAGGCCTTTAAATGTTCCTCACTATCGAAGGGCTTTTTCTGTCTCATCAGCGTCATATAAACCTCTTGAACAATATCCTCCGCCTCGGACATACTTTTTGTCTGGTGCACAGCAATTCGTATTAAAGTATCACTATAAGTTTGAACTATCTCATGAATATGTAAGCCGGCGATCGTTTTCATACCCAACCTCCTTCACTTCATAATACGATTCATTTTCGTTCATTCGTGCAAGAGAAAAATTTTTCCCCTAATTGATTCTATAAGTTTCCCTTTGTATGACAAAAAAGAGAGAGGAGAATTATCTTTAATAGATAAATCCCCTCTCCCTATTGAGGTACTTAGTTTTTATATTAGGATTGTCCTCGTCCTGCAGGGTTGAATAGTAAGACAAAATAATGAATTTAACACTTTGTCCGCCCATTCCAATGCGAGAAAAAATGGTTCAGCCATAGGACTGAACCATTTTTTACTATTCGACGATATAGATTTCACGGATTTGGTTATTGCCTTTCGTGTTGACGAATATATCGTAACGTCCTACTCGATAAATTCCCTCGGCATTTTTATTGATGAGGAAGGTCTCAGTCAAACCCCCGCTTCTAGTTCCATCTGTATAGACTTCATCGATGGTAATAACCAATTCATTTTGATTGCCCTTTAACTGGTTTACCACTGCAGAGGCTTCGGCTGATTCAACAGTATCCAAGACAACCACTGAAGACCACTCACTGGCACCGGCAGCGTTCAAAGCGCGGATCCTGAATTGATAAATACCTCCATTTTCAGCTTTGGCAATAATGTCATTCAGGTTAGCGAATTGATCGATATCCTGCGTGATATAACTTTTTGCTCGTGTATTGTGAGCGATTTCTGCTAAGGTCATCCACTCTCCATTATTTGTATTCAACTGAATTTCATAGCTTTCAGTCAACACGTCATTATTAGTCCAATCGATAGTGAAAGTACCTTCGTGAACAATAATCTTACCAGGGCTAGGAATATGATCCGTACCAAATGCAGAACGGACCTCCTCATTAATCCGGACTTCAGTGATTTCAGGTGCTGCTGGGACAGAAATTGGCGCGATATCACCCTGGGAACCGGAATTCGTTTCGACTTCAGTTCTCAAAGCTGATGCCAGTTCAGCTGTACCCGTCGGCCATATATCTTGTCGGCTCGGACGGAACGCCCAATCCAATTGCGAAGCCGGGTTGGTAGTCATGTTCGGATTCTGGGTAGTCGAATCGGAAGCAACAACAATGCCCACGTCCTCTTTCACATTGAAATTCTTTGAAGAGGCTGCATCGAAAACATTTGGTTCAAGTTGTGAAGCATCCGCTCTTAGGGCATCCAGATCAGCTTGCGTCATGCCAGGTTTTACATCCGATGCCAATCTGAAACCTTCCAGTGTTTCAGGGAAGTCCCCTTCGAAGAATGCTTCCGGCGTGACGATGTATCCAGGTGCGTCACCGAAGAAGTGGTTGAATCCTGCATTCGGCGTATTGTTTGGTAAGTCAATTCCAAATTCATTGTCTTGGAATCCGCGGGCATGACCCTGGCGGCTCCTTAAGAACGGAAAATTGACATTGTCAAAAATATTTCCTTCGGCCCAAATCGTAGCGTTGTGTGCGGCTCCAATTCCATAACCAGTATTTCTATCCAATAAGGTATCATGGTGAGGATGCCCTTGGACATCTTCAAATAAGTTATTGTAAACGTGTAAACGTCCATTGCGTACTCGTGGAGTCCGTTCTTCTGTTCCTTGGAACCAGTTGTGATGG
Organism: Lysinibacillus canaveralius; assembly: GCF_047301505.1. NCBI lineage: Bacteria > Bacillati > Bacillota > Bacilli > Caryophanales > Bacillaceae > Lysinibacillus > Lysinibacillus canaveralius. Next base: position 4,414,051 of record NZ_CP154840.1, read on the forward strand.
ATTGTTCCGTAGTGTTCACTGATAGAACCGACACCACCCCCGATAAGCATGACTTTACTGCTGCCGGCGAAGTAGTTGTAGGAGACAGTGTAATTTCGTGCGTGGTTGACGATATCTAACGCGCCATCACCTTTTGCCTGATCCGGGTCGTCGGCATTGGCTAAGTGCAGGTTTTGGCCATAGCCGAAAGTATTGTTGTGTACCCAAATATTTGAAGCTCTTTGGGTATCACCCCCGCCATGGACCTCAATCGCATCGCCTGTCCAATAATCGAAGTTCATATTCCGTATGACGACGTTGTGGGCGCCACCTGTTCCAATCAAGGTTGGACCGTGAGAAAGAGTTGCATCCGGCCCGATCCCTTCGATCGTAACATTCCCGTTACCCGCTCCGATAGAAGCACCGCGTTCGGTAATATTCCCGACGAAACGAACAATCAGCGGCTGTTTCTGATTAGCCATCGATCCACGGCTGCTATCGCTAAACAAGCTGTTAGCATATTGTGTAGCAGTTTCAGGCGTGATGTAAACAATCTTAGCTTCTGGATCTACACGTCCATCCGGTAAATAGCCGCCGATAGCACCATCTAATGCAAAGTCATGATTCCCTTGGTATGGATTTTCATTTGATGGTATGAAAGCCGCGCCATTACGCGGAAAGGCCTCTGTCTGCAAGTTTGTAAAACTATGTTCAACTTTTCCGTCTACTCTTACTTGAATCTCGTAAACACCTTCCGGAAGCCCTGGGATATCGGCGCGCCATGTGTTTCTTGCTGGGTCTACCACACGTACCAGCGGCGTGTTGCCCTCATCATTCACGAGTGTCCAGTCTGTTAGGAAATCGGTAATCGGACTGCCGTCACGCCAGTCGGTGACGTTGGCTCCTTTCACGTATACTTCGTATTTGCCATTAATGTCACCTGTCCAGACTGCAAACGCGGTTTCGAACCAAGTCCCCGCTTCGTTAATAACGCTTTCATTTGACATCGCCGAAGCGGACATATTTTGATCCATCATAGGTGTAATACCGAGGGACACAAAAGATAAAGTCGCGGCTAAGGCGATAGAGATCCATTTCTTTCCTACCCGAAATTCCATTTTCAAGCTCCTCTCTTTTTATTCGTTTAACGTTAAACTTACTCATAGTATACCTTCTAAATAATGGTATTACTATTAGTATTTTGATAATTTTGATTATTCAATATATTATTATCTCTTAAATTTATACTAATATATAATTTTAATGTAACTAGACAATACTTAAAGAAAGAGGATATTTTCCGTTTGGTAAAAATACAATGTAACCTGAAACAAATTAGCTTCAATGTATATCACGCTCTGTTTCTAGTAGCAATTTGAAAAACAACTATATAAATATAATTATAATGGCAAGAGGAACGAGAAAGCATAATATCCCCCCTATCTGATATGGATAGATGCTTAAATAGAGCAAATCCTAAAAAAAGAGATGGATTCCCATCTCTTTTTTAAAACCTCGTTTATTTATGATACGGTTCACCCTTAATGATTCTAAAACTCCGGTAAATCTGCTCGACCAGTACAAGCTTCATAAGCTGGTGGGGCAGTGTCATTTTGCCGAAGCAAAGCTTTTCATCAGCACGCTTTAATACGTCATCATGAAGACCAAGCGATCCACCGATTACAAAGGCGATTTTGCTTTTACCGTATGTCATAAGAGCATCAAGGTCGGCTGCCATCTGTTCGCTTGTTTTCATCTTGCCGTCCAGCGCTAGGGCAATCATATATGTACCGTCATTTATTTTTGCCAGAATGCGCTCGCCTTCCTTCCTTTTCACCATTTCCATTTCCGCTTCCGATAATTGCTCGGGCGCTTTTTCGTCTGGTACTTCGACAAAGTCGAGTTTTGCATAGCTGCCAAGGCGCTTTGCATATTCGTCAATCCCCATTTTCAGATACTTTTCCTTGAGCTTGCCGACCGATATGATCGTTATATTCACAGCTTATCCACCTTTACATTTCATTTACAAACAAGTTATCCACAAAAGTTATCCACATATCAACAGGTAAATGCTATATATTGTGTAAAGTTATTTACTTGATACAATATATGTTGCCTGCTCTTCACAATAGGAACATTTTGTGGATAACTTTTCACCTTCGGATAGTTTATCCATCAGCGGGAACTCTTCTGTTTCTGCCACAAGCATGTCTAAAGCGTGATCTATATGGTTTTCGCAACTGTATTTTTTCATTTTTTAAATCCTCCACTATTCTGAAATTTCCACAAACTTATTCACAATTTGCTAAATGTTATCCACAATCATTGTAGCAAACAAAAAACAAGTAGGAAAGAAAAGCTTATTCTTTCTCTACTTGTTGTGCAAAGGTTTATTCAGTTATCCACAGGTTGGATTAATTTGCGCTTTCTTTCAGCACTAAATTTAACTCCACTGTTTTTCCGGCACGATATACTTTTACATTGAGTGTGTCGCCAACTTCTGTTTTTGTATAAAGATGCTGACGAAGATCAATAACGCTTTCAATTTTCTCTCCATCCATCTCATAAATCACATCGTATTGCTTCATTCCTGCCTCTGCTGCAGAGGAACCTGCTGTTACTTCCGCTACGACTACACCTGTTGTAATTCCTTCTGGCAGCTCAAGTGTTTGTGCCTGATAGAATGCCGGAATATCTGTTAGATCCAATAGGGAGATACCCATTGCTGGTCGTACTACCTCGCCTTTTTCTTCTAGCTGCTTGATGATCGGGATAACGGTATTGATTGGAATCGCGAATCCTAAGCCTTCTACCTGCTCAGAAGCAATTTTCATCGAATTGATACCAATTAAATCACCATTTAGATTTACTAAGGCACCACCTGAGTTCCCGCCGTTGATGGCAGCATCCGTTTGGAGTACTTCTGATTGCCAATCCTCTGTTCCGTCACCGTTCAAATCAACAGGTACAGCACGGTCTGTTCCTGAAATAACGCCAACTGTTACAGAACCATAGAAGTCTAGACCAAGCGGGTTACCGATCGCAATCACTGTTTCCCCTTGCTTTAATACTTCAGAATCTCCGAAATCAGCTACCGTTTCAATGCCGTCTGCTTTTACTTTAATAACCGCCAAATCTGTCCACATATCGCTTCCGACCAATGTTGCTTCCTTCTTAGAGCCATCCGCTAATGTGATTTCCAGCTTTTCTGCATTTTCGATTACGTGGTTATTCGTCACGATATAGGCTTCGCCGTTCTCAATTTTGTAGACAACACCTGAACCTGTTCCAGCTTCCTGCAGCTCGCCTTCTTCCTGTTGGTTTTGCTGCGTGCCGCCTCCTTGGCCAAACCAAAAACCGCCTAATGAGTTCTGAATGGCCTGATAATTAGAAATGCCGACTACCGCCTCCGAGACTTTCTCAACAGCAGAGGTAACATCAGTTTCAACAACAGTTGCTGTTTGTTTTACCCCGGCAGTCGAACTAGATTGATCCGTTTTCTCTGTTGTGGAGCCTGGCAGCTGGCCTGCTAATGACGGTAGCAGCAGCCACATCAGTAGGGCACCAACAATGACCCCTGATAAGCCTGTAATGAAATAGCCCGCCTTACTTCCTCCTTTTTTCTGAGCAGTACGTCTATTTCGCTCCTCTTCCTCTCGCTTCAAACGTTCCTGTAGAGGTGTTAATTCTGGTTCATTTTGATTTTGTCGTTGATCGTCCATTTTTTCGTCCCCCTTCTATTTAGTTTGTACCCTTACAATACATGTGAAACATTAAAATTACATGAAAATTAATTTAAACTCATTTAAAAAAGCCCCGCAAAATGCGGGGCATGTTATCAAACAGTTACTAACGCTGTCGGCTCCTGAGCATCTGTATCATGCAAATGGAGATATTCACCTGTAAGGATGCCGCATGACTGCAATGTCTGCGACACGCTTAAACGCGCCAGCTCTTTCATATTATTATCTTTACTTAAATGGGATAGATAGATTTGCGTTGGTTTTTCAAACGCTACCTCACTCATGGCAACAGCGGCGTCTTCATTGGAGACATGTCCTACGTCTGATAAAATACGGCGTTTAATATTCCATGGATAACGCCCCATTTGCAGCATACCGACATCATGATTGCTTTCAAATACGAAGGCATCTGCCCCGCGGATATGTCCCTTCATTCTATCACTGACATAGCCTGTATCCGTAATAAGAGCAAGCTTTCGGTCGTTTTCATGGAAGACATAAAACATCGGGTCCGCTGCATCGTGAGACACCGCGAATGATTCGATGGACAAGGAACCAAATGATTTCGTTGTTTCCATATCAAACTGGAACCGTAAATCAGCAGGGATATTCCCCACAAGCCCGTCCATCGCTTCCCATGTCTTCGCATTTGCATATACGGGGACATTATATTTCCGTGCAACGACCCCAAGTCCCTTAATGTGATCACTATGTTCATGCGTCACTAGAAGACCTGTGAGCTTTTTCATATCACGGTCGATTTTTGCAAACAGCTCCTCCATCTTTTTCCCACTGAGGCCGACATCGACAAGAAAGGCATGTTCATCATTTTCAACATAAACCGCATTTCCTGTACTCCCGCTTGCTAAAACACTAAATCGCATTATCTAAACTCCTTTATTCTTCTAAAACCTCTTGTGTATTTCGCTGTAATTCCATTACTGTACCTGTATTGGCATTAACAAAATGAATTTCTTCATTTCCTTCATCTGTTTCTACATGAACTTCCCATGTTGGAGTTAATACCTGTTTCTCAGTAAATTGCACATGCGTCGCATAACCGAGCTTCATAGAGGTGATATGATCATTTGTTTTTAAGATCTTCTGGTTATACAACCCCTTTAAAACTTGAAGCGGTGGAACGATCGTTCTCGGCCGCCCAACCTCCTCTATTTTCTCTAGCATTGCCTGCTTGTACATAAATACTTCTCCCTTTGTATTCCAATGAAGCTGTAATCCACCCTTCTCATTGTAATACACTGTTCCATCATTTACACTTTGGAAAAACGTTGCCGTCCGTGTTTCCTCATCGATTTCCCACAGATCAAAAGATTTTCCTTCATATACATACTGATCCACAAAATCTTGAAAAGCACTTGGCTCCTTAGTGCTTGACAGCTTGATCGGCGTCTTAAAATTAACAACAAGCTGATTATCGTTTAGAAGCTGGTATTGCTGATTATTAGTAGTTGGGAGGTCATTAGAAGAATAGGTTTTTACCTGTGCGGAGATAAAGAATGCTGATTCAACAGAATTGGGCAGCTTATCATATGTGATATTTTCACTTTGCAGCTGTACCTCAGCAGCTTCTTCTCCCGGCTTTTTCTCCAAGTTTTCCCCATGATATGTTTCAATATATTGTGAATAAAGGAACATATTTAAAATAAGGAAGACCCCGATAAATATAGATTTTGTCTTACTCCAATCCATATTCATTACCTCCCCACAGCTCCATAATCAAAGGTGTCCAGCTATTATCCCGAAGAATGAACCATCCAGGCTCCATCTCATACACTTTCTTTTCTACATTCTCTGTCAAATAGTAGCCAATAACAATATCATCAACTTTAGAGAGATTGACTTCATTGGCAGCTTTAATATGCTCAATTATATCCTTACCAGCCTCAAGTTCCTTGATACTTCTTTCAAAAACCTCGGAGTCCAATAAGTAATACGGACGGCGGTAACGATAAATATCTTCATCACCCCACGTGGTAATGAGACGGGTTAATGGCTCCGTACTACCGAACACCGGGTATCCTTGCCAGTAGAGCTGATATTCTACTACACGTCGCTCTGTATTCATGGATGTCAGTCGGTAATCACCTGTAAAACCATGATGCTCATTGATAAAGTCGAAAGTATCCTTCAACAGCTCATATCTCGTAACTGGGGCACTACTTTCAGCAGCGGGATATACATAATTCATGACCTTCATATTCGTATCAAGCATCAACTGTGACATACTGTCTGAGTATTTGTCTTGAACGCCTTCGGATGTTTTTTGAGCAATCGCCGGGTCCTCAAACAAGATAGATTTTAATTTATCTACCGGTATTTCATCCTTGTAATACTCGTACTGACTCACTTTTAACGGCTCCTCTACTAAATAGAGAGAAAGATTCCTCTGACGTTCAAACTCTACATAGGCAGGCAGGCTTTTTGGCTTCTCTACGAAGAGCTGTTCAAAAGCTTCAATATTAGGAATGGCCAAATCAGCACGGTAGCCGGATTGGTCATTTGTGCTTAGGAAATACAGCTGAGCATGACCGTTTTCTCTAATAGTCTTCCAATCTATGATCAGACGATTAAATGATGCTTCATTCTCTCTTGCTTCCTCCAACGAAAAAATCTCATATAATGTTTGGATTGGTACTTCTGTTTGGAAAAACATCGTCATCTGGCTCTTCGTTCGGATCATTTCATTTATTTCGTTCTCTGATATTGGAGCATCCATTATCGAAAGGTTTTTGGCCCCCAGCTTGTTCAAATAATGAGTGAATGCATCAACTTCTTCATTTGAACTTGTCCCTTTAAATCCTCCCTCAGTAGAAAAAAGTAATCGATAAGGCTTAATGACTTCAGCTAATAGCTTCTTTTCCTCACTAACTACTTCTCGGTTTTTTTGTGTATCTTCGGTCGTTAAATAATTCGGCTTGTAATTCCAAATAAGAAATGTAAACAATAGGCTCAGGAGGACAAGAAATAGTAAGATAAACGATTTCACTTGTTCTACGTATTTCATTCCCAATCCTCCGTTTCATCCTCAGAATATGGAAGTGTAAAGAAGATTGTTGTACCTACACCTTCCTCACTTTCTGCCCATATTTTCCCGCCATGTGCTTCAATCATTTCTCGTGCAATCGCAAGACCTAGACCAGTTCCTCCCATAGAACGCGCGCGGGCGCGATCGACGCGGTAAAAACGGTCGAATATACGGCCGACATTTTCTTTTGGAATCCCCATCCCATCATCAGAAACCATTACTTTTAACATGTTATTATTCACGGTAAAACCAAAACGAATATTCCCCCCATCCGGAGAATATTTAATCGCATTGGAAATAATATTATCGATAACCTGTGTCAGCTTATCTGTGTCAATATCTACAAAATAGCTTGTTTCCGGTAATAGTTTAATAAAGTGAACATTTTGAGACTTCGACATTTCAAAGCGTTCAATAATACGTTCAAAGAATTTGTTGAATTCCACAAAGTCACGATTCAGTTCATATTCCTGACTGTCCATTTTTGAAAGCTGCAATAGATCATTGACAAGACGAATCATACGCTCTGTTTCTGTCTGTGTAACATTTAGGAAATGCGGTGCGATATTTTCATCTTTCCATGCCCCATCTGCCAGTGCTTCCAAATAGCTTCGCATTGTCGTTAGCGGCGTACGAAGCTCATGGGATACATTCGCCACGAACTCACGGCGTTCCATATCAATTTTCTCCTGTTCGGTAATATCATGCAGGACGGTAATTAGACCGTTAACAAAACCTGTTTCCTTTTGAATAACGGAAAAGTTTGCCCGTAATATATACGGAGCATCCGTCGTGCTGAAATTCAAATTGACTGAGTCCTTCATATAAATCAAGTCTTCAAAGCTATATTCCTGTTCGACACCAAGCACAGAAGCAATTGGCCGATTTAAAGTCATCTCGCGCGAAACATGCAGAAGGTCCAGTGCCGGATCATTGATTAAAATAATCCGCCCTTTCCGGTCTGTCGCAATAACACCATCAGTCATATTAGTAAGAACACTTGCCAGCTTGCGGCGTTCTGCTTCTGTCGTAGATTGAGCCTCCTGCAGACGGTTCGTCATATTGTTGAAAGCAATCGCCAGCTGCCCGATTTCATCTGTTCCGTATACACGCACCTTACGTGAAAAGTTGCCTTTTGACATTGCTTGCGCTTGACGACGCATATCGGAAATTGGCCGCGTAATCGTCCGGGCTACAAGAATACCTAATACAATCGTTATAATAAGGGCCATTGCTGTACCAATCGCAAAGATTTGGTTGATTTCGCCCATTTGCTCAAAGACACGTTCAATATCAGATTCTATATAAATGGTCCCGATTACTTCACCATTTGGCCCTACTGTATCCAAAATTGGTGTAGCCAGCACCCATACACGGTTATCGTCATCGAGCCATACAGCTTCCTGCCGGCCCTTTGTAGATACTGCTGTTTTTACAATGTCTGAGGCCCATTTCTGCCCAACAAGCATCTGATTATTAGCATCCGATGTAGCGAGCACACGATCACGTTCATCAATGATAAGAATCTCATTAATGTCTGTTGTAGAGAATTCACGTAAAATGGCAGCTAGGCTTCCTTCTATCGTAGGCATTGATTCATCCCGTTCCCTAAGTATCTCTTCCCGTATACTATATTGGGCAAGGTCAATACGCTGTTCAATAGATTCCTTGAAGTTTTCAGTTAAATTCTCTTCCAGCTCTTTTGAAAAATAAAGGCCGATAATCTGAATGGCCATAATAATTAATAGTACATAGATTAATACAAGCTTTACATGAATAGATTTAAAAAAGCTTACCTTTTGCATGCACCTTACTCCTGTTCAGGATTTCGCAGATAATACCCTACACCTCGTCTCGTCACAATCCATGTTGGATGGCTCGGATTATCCTCGATTTTCTCGCGTAGACGGCGGATTGTCACATCCACAGTACGAACATCGCCAAAGTAATCGTAGCCCCATACTGTTTGGAGCAGGTGTTCACGCGTCATTACTTGACCGATATGCTTAGCAAGATAGTGTAATAGTTCAAATTCACGGTGTGTCAGCTCAATTGCCTCTCCGCGTTTTAAAACAAGGTAGGCATCCGGCTGGATGATTAGGGAACCTACTGTGATATTATTTGATTCCTCCACCGGCTCATCTGCCTGTGACGCAACATTTAAGCGACGCATATTGGCCTTAACACGGGCAATCAATTCACGCGTACTAAATGGCTTTGTCACATAGTCATCGGCACCCATTTCCAGTCCTAGAACCTTATCAATTTCAGAACCTTTTGCTGTCAGCATAATAATGGGGAAGTCGTATTTTTTACGGATCTCTCGGCAAACTTCCATACCATCTCTTTTTGGCAGCATGATATCTAATAACATTAAATCCGGTTGTTGCTCCTCTACGCGGGATAATGCCTCGTCTCCATCGTAGGCGCAAATAACCGTATATCCTTCTTTAATTAAATTAAACTGTAAAATATCTGCGATTGGTTTTTCATCGTCAACTACTAAAATCGTTTTACTCATTTCTATCTTCCTTTCGCATTGCAATATATTCTTACTCTATCACGCTTTTTCTTTACTTGCATCAAACACGTATATACCTGCAGTTATTTCCCAAGAAATACTCTCGGCAGGAAAAAAAGGACAGCCCGTGGATGCGGACTGTCTACTTGTTTATCGTAATAAAGATAATGGATTTACGAGTGAGCCGTTTTTATGGACTTCAAAATGAAGGTGTGTACCTGTTGAGTTACCTGTAGAGCCCATAACCCCAATTTTCGAGCCTTGGCCGACAACTTGTCCTACCGATACAGTGATAGATGATAAATGGGCGTAGATTGTTTCATAACCATTATTATGGTTGATGACAATTTTATTGCCGTATGTTCCATCCCATCCTGTAAATGTCACAACTCCATTATCAGAGGCCTTGATTGTATAATTAGATGGACGAGCAATATCAATGCCTCGGTGCTGAGTGCCCCAGCGAGCCCCCATATGGCTGGATATGTAGCCGCCGACTGTCGGCCATGAAAATGTACCAGTACCACGCGAAGGAATCACTTTAGTGCCGATGACGTTAATGTAATCCACTGGTTCAGCTGTCACTACTTCAGTCGTAACCTGCTTGTCTGTACGAACACCATTTTCAGAAGTAATCGTATACAGGACATCCTTTTGCCCCGCCTTTCCTTCTTGTTTCACTTTTGATTCGCCCTTTAACATTGTCGCATCTTTTTCAGTGATTTTCTTGAAATCAATCGTTTCTACCTTGAACTTCTGCAGCACTACTTTGACTGTTACAAGCGGTTTTTCAACTGTAACATTCAGCGGCTGTCCGATTTTTAAAAGAGATGTCTCTGTTAGCCCCGGATTCAGCGCTAATAGCTCTTTAAGACTTAAATTATGTGCACTTGCAATTGAACCTAGTACATCACCTTGTTGTACTTTGTAAGTTTCTTTTTCAAGCGTTCCAGACAGCAGCAGTTCAACTGCCTGTTCAGGCGTAAGGATTTTCGAAGGGTCAACCTTTGCTTCTTCCCCTGCAACTGTTTCCTTCAAAGAAATTTCCGTTACACGTGTTTGATTATTTTGATTAAGGGGTACTAACTCTGTAGCAGCACCTTTATTTAATGCATCCAAGTCCTGCTGGGAAACATATTGAAGTTTCAATAGATTGATTGCTTTCTCATAATCGCTTGCATCTTTTACATAGGCAACTGCTTTTCCGTTCACTAAAAGAGCATGTGCCTCTGCTTCTACTACTAGAGAACTTGCGAGCTTTTCTATTGTTTCTGTTTCATTCACAGCGACTGTAAACACTTGTTCAGGAATAATAGTAATGTTAGAACCTGCATCTACTTTAAATTCCTTGTATTGATTACTAGCATCTTGCTTTTTCTTTTCAATCATTCCATCGACAGTGTCTCGATCCGATACTGCCCCAATATATTCATCTCCGTTATAAAGATGATAGATTTCTTTAAAAGAATCCTTTGAATCTGCGCTTGCAGAATCAGGAGTAAATGTACCAGCTATGAGTAGTGCAGCGACAAATGTAATTTTGACACTATGGTCTTTCAAGCTTCTTGAAAAGCTTCGCCGCTCACCTGTCCTTTTCTCTCTCAAACTCATCATAAAGCTCCTTCCAAAAAACAATCCAATAAATATATGAAGTAGTTATTTTTTATCTAAAAAATCACACTTCTATAATTTATCATATTGCATTTTCAGATTGGAGAATTATAGCGTTTTGTAATGAAATTGTATTATTTCTGAAATAATTCCTTTTACCTAATAAAGAGTTATATATTTCTGTCTCTCCCTCTTTACATACTGTTCTTTCCTTTTTATGATTCTATCCTATAAGGAAATATTCCCTTTCTTTTTCTAAAACAGAAAAAAGCTCCCTGGGCTTTTCATTCCCAAGAAGCTGTTATTTCTATTCCCAAATGGCATTTACTACATTTGTTTGTTCACGTGCCGGTCCAACCGAGAACGTCATTAGCTGAATACCTGTCAATTCTACAACACGTTCTACATAGCGGCGTGCGTTTTCTGGCAATTCTTCCATTGTACGAACGCCTGTGATATCTTCACTCCAACCTGGAAGCTCTTCATACACAGGTTTACACTGTTCAATGATGTGAAGGTTTGCAGGATATTCTGTAATGATTTCCCCGTTATATTCATAAGCCGTACAAATCTTTACTGTTTCCAGTCCTGATAGTACATCGATTGAATTCAATGCTAAATCCGTAATACCCGATACGCGGCGTGAATGACGTACAACAACGGAATCGAACCATCCAACACGACGTGGGCGGCCTGTCGTTGTTCCATATTCGCGGCCTACTTCACGGATATGATGACCTTTCTCATCAAACAATTCAGTCGGGAATGGCCCGTCACCCACACGGGAAGTATAAGCCTTACATACACCTACAACACGGGAAACTTTAGAAGGGCCTACACCTGCTCCAATGGCAACCCCTCCTGCAACCGGGTTGGATGATGTAACGAACGGGTATGTACCCTGATCGATATCCAGCATGACACCTTGAGCACCTTCAAACAATACACGGCCGCCTTCATCTAATACATCATTTAAAATCTTTGATGTATCTGTTACATATTGTGCAATCTCTTGTCCATAGCCATAGTACTCTTCAAAAATATCTTCAAATGGAATTCCTTCTACTTCATAAAACTTCTCGAATAATTTATTCTTTAATGCAACATTGGCACGAAGCTTTTGTTCAAATACTTCTTTATCCAATAAATCAGCTACGCGGATACCAATACGAGCTACTTTATCCTGATAGCATGGACCGATCCCTTTACATGTAGTACCGATTTTTTGGTCTCCACGTGAAGCCTCTTCTACTTTATCTTGATGGATATGATAAGGCAGAATAATGTGGGCACGATTGGAAATGCGCAAGTTTGATGTATCCACTCCTCGCGCCTGCAGCCCTTGTAGTTCTGTTACTAAAGATTTTGGGTTAATAACCAACCCATTCCCCATCACCGAGATTTTATCCTGATAGAAAATACCCGATGGAATTAAATGTAGCTTATATGTTTCACCGTCAAATTTAATTGTATGACCGGCGTTATCTCCACCCGCAAAACGAGCAATAATATCTGCCTTTTTAGAGAGGAAGTCAGTGATTTTCCCTTTTCCTTCATCTCCCCATTGTGTACCTACAACAACAACTGATGACATATTTGCACCTCCGAAGACAATTAATCGCTCTTGATTGAACCCTTTTATTGTAACAATCTCATTTCCTCTGCGTCAACAAAAAACACGAACATAAAAATCTAGTAGATTTTTAATGTTCGTGTTTTTGTCATACTATTTTCCTTATTATGCTGGTGGAGGCGCTACTTGCGACCAATCCACATCTAAGAATTTATTAAACTCTTTTTTGAATGCAAGCGTAACTGTCCCCGTAGGACCATTACGCTGCTTTGCAAGGATGATTTCAATTTGGTTTTTACTTTCTGATTCCTTATCATAGTAATCATCCCGGTAAAGGAACGCTACAATATCGGCATCCTGCTCGATACTTCCTGATTCACGCAGGTCACTCATCATCGGACGCTTGTCCTGACGCTGCTCTACGCCACGGGAGAGCTGGGAAAGTGCGATGACCGGTACTTTTAACTCACGAGCCAGGCCTTTTAGCGAGCGGGAAATTTCCGATACCTCCTGCTGACGGTTCTCGCCTGGTTTCCCGCTGCCTTGAATAAGCTGCAGGTAGTCGATCATGATCATCCCTAGACCTTGCTCCTGTGCCAGACGACGGCATTTGGCCCGAATTTCATTAACTCGTACCCCCGGTGTATCATCGATGAAAATGCCGGAGTTGGATAGACTTCCCATAGCCATCGTCAGCTTCCGCCAATCCTCTTCCTGTAGGGCTCCTGTCCTTAGCACCTGAGCATCGATGTTTCCTTCGGCACAAAGCATACGCATGACAAGCTGATCTGCCCCCATCTCCAGGGAGAAGATAGCGACATTTTCCCGAGCCTTTACTGCTACACTTTGAGCAATGTTTAAAGCAAAGGCCGTTTTCCCTACTGAAGGCCGGGCAGCCACGATAATCAAATCATTTCGCTGGAAGCCTGCCGTAATACGATCTAAATCACGGAAACCTGTAGGAATCCCCGTTATTTCTCCTTCACGTGCTTGAAGTTGCTCGATATTATCATACGTTTGAACAAGTACATCCTTTACGTGCTTGAAATCTCCCGCATTTTTGCGGTTCGCTACTTCCATCATCTTCTTTTCAGCTTCTGAAAGAAGTGCCTCTACCTCATCTTCACGTGTATAACCATCCTCTACAATCTTCGTGGCAGTACGAATCAACCTGCGGAGGATGGACTTTTCTTCTACAATTTTAGCATAATGCGATATATTCGCAGCTGTTGGTACGGCGTTTGCAAGCTCTGATAAATAAGAGAGCCCGCCTACATCCTCCAGCTCTTTTTTAGCTGAGAGCTCCTCTGTCACTGTTACAACATCTATCGCTTTCCCTTGATCGCTTAAGCGCAGCATCGTCTCGAAAATTTTCTGATGCGCAGTACGATAGAAGTCAGCAGGCATTAAAATTTCAGACGCTGTAATCAGAGCTTGAGGTTCAAGGAAGATAGCACCGATAACCGATTGTTCTGCTTCATGGTTATGCGGTGGAACGCGGTCCATCATGGATTCGTTCATTGTTGTTTACTCCCTACTCTGCAATCACATGTACTTTAAGTGTTGCTTTCACTTCATGATGAAGCTTCACTGGTACATTTGTGTATCCTAAAGAACGGATACCTTCATTGCAATCCATTTTACGTTTGTCGATTTTAATACCATGTGTCTTTTGAAGTTCATCTGCAATTTGCTTAGTAGAAACGGATCCGAAAAGACGACCGCCTTCGCCTGATTTTGCTTTTACTGTCACTTCAAGTTTCTCGATTTGCTCTTTTAAATCTTTTGCCGCCTGTAATTCTGCTGCAGCATTCTTCTCTTCCAGACGCTTCTGTCCTTGCAGCTGGCTTAATGCCGCATTTGTTGCTTCCACTGCATGGCCATTTTTGATTAGGAAGTTGCGTGCATATCCTTCTGCAACCTCCTTAATTTCTCCTTTTTTTCCTCTACCTTTAACATCTTTCAAAAACACTACTTTCATTACTCATTACTCCCTTCAAGTACTTCTCTAATAGCATTTGTTAAGTATTGTTTTACTTCTTCGATTGAATTAGCTTCCATTTGCGTAGCCGCATTTGTCAAGTGGCCACCGCCTCCAAGCTTCTCCATTACGAGCTGGACATTCACCTCTCCAAGTGAGCGGGCACTAATACCGATGAGACCATCTTGGCGATGGGCGATAACGAACGAAGCCGAAACATCTTTCATCGTCAGTAGAATATCAGCAGTCTGGGCAATCAGCACTGAATCGTATATCCGGCTGTCATCTCCATGTGCTACCGCAATACCAGGCTTTACAAAGTCTACTGTCTGAATGAGCTTAGAGCGCTCGATATACGTATCTATATCCTCTTTTAATAGACGCTGAATTAAAATTGTATCAGCTCCATGGGTACGAAGGTAAGAAGCAGCCTCAAATGTACGAGCTCCGGTTCTTAACGTAAAGCTCTTTGTATCTACGATAATGCCCGATAATAAAGATGTTGCCTCTAGGCTCGTAATTTTTGTGTTTTTCGGCTGGTATTCCAATAGCTCTGTCACAAGTTCAGCAGTAGATGATGCATAAGGCTCCATATAGACAAGTGTAGGATTTTCTATAAAGTCTTCCCCTCTGCGATGGTGGTCAATAATGACAACCTTTTCGGTCCTGTTAAGGAGAGAGCTGTCAATAACCATAGCTGGCTTATGTGTATCTACAATAACAAGTAAGGATTTATGGGTAATACGGGAGAGCACTTCTTCCGGCGAAATAAAGCGGCTATAAAGATCATTATTATTCGCCTCAATCTCATTCATCAAGCGTCTTACACTTCCATTCAACTCTTGGAAATTTAATACGACATAACCATCTACCTTATTCATTTCTGCCATTTTACGTACACCGATTGCAGCCCCAATAGAGTCCATATCGGGATTTTTATGTCCCATAACAAATACCTGGTCACTGTCCTGAATCAAATCACGCAAGGCATGGGATATTACCCGCGCCCGTACTCGCGTCCGCTTTTCTACAGGATTGGTTTTGCCTCCATAGAAACGCAGCTTGCCGTCTGGCTGTTTAATCGCTACTTGGTCGCCGCCGCGTCCAAGTACTAAATCCAGACTGGATTGTGCTAGCTCACCAAGTTCAGTCAATGATGGCGATCCAGCCCCTACCCCAACACTCAATGTCAGAGATAAGTTTTTTTGCATAGTTCTTTCTCGAATATTATCTAAAATAGAAAACTTTTTCTGTTCTAATTCCTCCAGAATAGATTCATTCAAGACCGCCAGGAAGCGATCCGAGGAAACTCGTTTAACAAAAATACCGTATTCGGCAGCCCATTCATTAACGATGGAGGTAACGGTAGAGTTCGTCATACTGCGTGTCTGATCATCCATGGCCTGTGTAATTTCATCATAATTATCGATGAATAAAATGGCTAGGACAGTACGATCCGCATAATACTGGGTCTCAATTTCTACTTGTTCCGTAATATCGAAAAAGTATAGCAGCCTCTCTTCCGGCTTCGAATAGACACGATATTTCCGTTCCCCTATCGTCACAGTCAGTTCTTTTAATTCTTCCGGTTTTGAGATGGCCATTAGTCCATCTGATAATTTGAAGACTTCTTCTCCAATTAAACTTTCCGCTTCTGCTGCATTCAGCATAAAGGGATTGGCCCACTCGATTTTATATTGATCATCAACCAATATAATCCCAAATGGCATGTGTAAAAACGCTTCTTCCCCTACTTTTTTCAAGCGGAAAGAAAGTGATTCAATGTGCTTCTCCGTCTCTATATATGCAATTTGTTCAACCTTCCAGCCGTAATACAGGATTATACTTGCAGCGACTATATATCCAAGGCCAACCCATATGTTTACATAGAATAGTAAGGCAGCTGTAACTACCGATAAAATCGATAAGTACAAAAGCGGATATCGGATTGAGCGTTTCCTAAAAATCCCCATTTTGATCAGCTCCTCATTTTTCACTCTTCGCTTTAACCCACTCCCGCAAATTAAAGCCTAAATCGATAATACCTACTAATACAATGAAGGAATACATCGGAATCGCAACGATGGTTGCCAGAACCTTTAAAAAGCGGGGGTAATGGAACGCATCAATGACAAAATGAAGGAATGAAATCCCTTGTACCGTTAACAATACCCAAAGGATCATTGATAAATTCAGCATTACTACATAAAACGCTGAACCATACTCCGGCTGTATAAATAGATTGATCGATAACACAATCAGGTAATACCATAATATTGCACGTGGCAGACGCATGTCACGGAATGGAGGAAACTTTGGCACCTCTACCTTTAACCTATTTAAAAGGGGCAGGAGAACAAGTATCCACATGAAAGCAAGGACAAATACAGAAATCGTTATATTTGCCGGCATCGTCATTTCCATCATATCGAACGCTTGCTTTAGCTGATCTTCTATTTGTACCTCTCCACCCGTAAGTTTTGCGGAGTATTGCAATGACTCCTCATACGTATCACGGGCAAATTGCAAGCTTTCTTCAATAAAATTCATATCAAAGAAGCGTACTAATAGTATAAACTGAATTGCAAAAGTAAGGAGGATGGCCGTTCCCGCTGCCATCATTAAATAAATTTTGCTTTTCTTTTCCCGTAAACAAACCCCTATAACCAGACCGACAATGGCCAAGATAAGAGCAAGCGGAACAATTAATACATTTCCTACCAAAATACTTGCAGCAACGGCTAATAAACTTACACCAATTGCTAATTTCCTGTTATAGGTAGCGCTATACCAGGCAAGGGGCAGCGGTGCGAAGATAAAGGCTAGTAAATTGATTAACGGCACATAAAACGCCAATGCTACCAATAGTAAAAATAAAGCGATCATCATCGCACCCTGCGTCATAGCTTTTGTTTGATTATTCGGCATAAAAACCTTCCTTTTTATCAGTCAAAGCATTTTTTCACTTTCTCTATTGTACCATCTTTTACGTAGACAAACAAAAACCATAGTAGAACAAATGCTTCCATTTTCTTATCTTTCTATTTTATATTGAATGCTTTTTAAAGACAAATGCACTAAAATACTTGTCTTCTACGATAACCTTTAAAGAGAGGCCTGCAGCTTGCTCAAATTCTTACTCATTTCTGATATATAGTGTAGACTGATGATTTATTGATAAATACCCCTTTCCAATCCATTCTTCATATTGTTGCACTTTTTCTTTCCTCAATAAAAATAAAACCCGGTGAAATCAAAAGATTTCACCGGGTTCAATTATCTTATTTGTCTTCTGCTACGAATGGAAGTAATGCCATGATACGAGCAACTTTGATTGCAGAAGTTAATTTACGTTGGTACTTTGCACTTGTGCCAGTTACGCGACGTGGTAAAATTTTACCGCGCTCAGAGATGAATTTCTTTAAAAGATCTACATCTTTGTAGTCGATGTGCGTAATGTTGTTTGAAGTGAAGTAGCAAACTTTACGGCGTTTGCGGCCTCCGCGACGTGGTGCCATTAGCGTTGTCCTCCTTTAATTATTGTTGGGTGGATGCGAAGCGATTAGAATGGTAAATCATCCTCTGATACTTCGATTGGCCCTTTGCTGTTCGCAAATGGGTCTTCATCCATACGTGTATAATTTTGCTGATTCTGAGGTGGTTGATTTTGCTGATAACCAAACGAATCTTGAGGAGCGCCACCAAACTGCGGTTGCGGTGGATTATTGTAAGACGGCTGGCCGCCTCCATAATTTCCTCCACCATACTGCTGGTTTGGCATATTTTGTGAAGCATTGCCGCCTCCACGCGGTTCTAGGAACTGCACAGCGTCTGCAACGACATCTGTTGTATAAACGCGCTTACCATCTTGTCCTTCAAAGCTGCCCGTTTGAATACGACCTTCTACTCC
Source organism: Lysinibacillus canaveralius (assembly GCF_047301505.1). Taxonomy (NCBI): domain Bacteria; kingdom Bacillati; phylum Bacillota; class Bacilli; order Caryophanales; family Bacillaceae; genus Lysinibacillus; species Lysinibacillus canaveralius. Next base: position 4,432,415 of record NZ_CP154840.1, read on the forward strand.
GATCAAACTTCCTTTTTTCATGAAGTTCGCCAAGTTTTCAGCTTGCTTTCGCCAAGCAATGCAACCGATGAAGTCAGCTTCTTTTTCGCCTTGCTGGTTCGAGAATGGACGGTTTACAGCAACTGTAAAGCGTGCCATTGGAACGCCACTCGGTGTATAACGAAGCTCTGGATCCTTCGTAAGTCTACCAACTAATACGACACGGTTAATCATCCGTATTCAACCTCCTCATTTCAGCATGTTGTTCAAAAATTATTTTTCTTCTTCGCGTACAGCGATGTGACGGATAATGTCTTCGCTGATGTTAGCTAAACGAGTGTACTCATCGATTGCTTCAGAACCAGCGTTTACTTTCACGATTTGGTAAAAACCTTCGCGGAAGTCGTTGATTTCGTAAGCAAGGCGACGTTTGCCCCACTCTTTAGACTCGATGATTTCAGCGCCGTTTGAAGTTAAGATTTCATCGAAACGAGCTACTAAAGCTTTTTTCGCTTCTTCTTCAATGTTCGGGCGTACGATGTACATTAATTCATACTTTCTCATCTATTGTGCACCTCCTTATGGACTTGGGCTCTCCGACTATGCGGGAGCAAGGAGTAAGTAACGTGTATTACTCACATCAATGAATTGTAACATAGATAGATTAGATGTTCAACATTAAAGTAGGATTAATAGAGAAACTAAATACTCAATATACGAACATATATTCTTATTATATCATGCGTTTTTCCATTTACAAGTGTTTTCCTTTATAATCTTCATTATTAAAGGGGGGCCTTCTATGCAGCCATATGTCATCCAATTAGATTTACAGAAAGTGATCAAACAAAATATTATTTGTACAGTAATAGTAAGTCTATTGCTTATTGGCCTGAACTTTGTCTTTCAGCCGCAAAAAATGGAACTTTCTTTCGATTCGATTATCCTATCAATCATTTTATTTAGCGCCTATTATATTTTACTGATTATTTTGCATGAAGCATTTCATCTACTGGGCTTTATTATTTTTGGCAAGGCGCCAATCCGTTCATTATCCTATGGTATTGATTTAAAAAAAGGAGTTGCCTATGCGACTACTACTGAGCGTCTTTCAAATGCTGCCATGAAAAAAGCACTCCTGCTGCCTTTTTGGGCTACCGGTGTTATTCCAGCACTAATTGGTTTTTGGCTCAACAATTACACCGTCATCCTTGTTGGGGCGTTTTTGATAGCAGGTGCGGTTGGTGACTTTGCGATGTACAAGGAACTGCGTAAATTTCCAAATGATGCTCAAATAGAAGATGATCCCAAAGAGCCAAAACTATATGTATATGAAAGATAAAAAAAGACCGGCTCGCATAAAGCGAACCGGTTTATTTATTGTATAAGATTATACGTTAAATCTAAATAGCATAACGTCGCCGTCCTGTACGACATATTCTTTTCCTTCGAGACGCACCTTGCCTGCCTCTTTTGCAGCTGCCATAGAGCCAGCAGCTACTAAATCGTCATAAGATACCGTCTCTGCACGGATAAAGCCACGTTCAAAGTCTGTATGGATGATACCTGCACATTGCGGCGCCTTCATCCCTTTACGGAATGTCCATGCACGAACTTCTTGTACACCAGCTGTAAAATAAGTCGCCAATCCAAGCAGGTTGTAAGAAGCACGAATTAACTGATCTAACCCTGATTCTTTAATACCCAGCTCTTCTAGGAACATTGCTTTTTCTTCGTCATCTAGTTCAGAGATCTCCTCTTCTACTTTCGCACAAACAACAATGACTTGAGAGCCTTCATTAGCCGCATATTCTTGTACCATTTTCAAGTACTTATTATTAGCAGGATCTGCCACTTCATCTTCTGATACATTCGCTACATATAGCATTGGCTTAACCGTTAATAGGTGAAGACCTTTGATTACTTTCATTTCATCATCAGAAAGGTCAGCAGCACGCGCTGGCTTTTCAGCTTCTAGTACTTCTTTTACTTTCAGCAATACCGGCTCTTCCATTAATGCCTCTTTATCCTTTTGCTTCGCCATTTTAGATACACGCTGCAGACGTTTTTCCACTGATTCCATATCTGCTAAAATCAATTCTAAATTAATGACTTCAATATCATCGATCGGGTTAACTGAACCTGCTACGTGCGTGATATTTTCATCCTCAAAGCAGCGTACTACCTGACAGATTGCATCTACTTCACGAATGTGAGCTAGAAATTTATTGCCCAGCCCTTCGCCTTTTGAAGCTCCTTTTACAATTCCTGCGATATCCGTAAACTCAAAAGCAGTCGGAACTGTTTTCTTTGGTGTAACCAATTCTGTTAATTTATCTAAACGCGCATCTGGAACCTCTACAATTCCTACGTTTGGATCGATTGTTGCGAATGGGTAGTTGGCAGCAAGTGCCCCCGCCTTTGTAATTGCATTGAATAATGTAGATTTACCTACGTTTGGCAAACCGACAATTCCAGCTGTTAATGCCATTGATGGACACAACCTTTCTATGTTCAGTAAGTGGTTTCCTAATTTTTTGCTTATGTTATCTCTATACGTGAAGGCTTTTTTATAACCTTATCTATTATATTGATTCAGCGTTAAAAAGTCTAATGGGCCTCTATTTATGCTTCACTTACTGTGTTAATGACCTTTTTCATCTTTTTTTCAAATTCGCGGCGAGGAATCATCACACTATGACCGCAGCCTTGACACTTGATTCGAATATCCGCTCCCATACGGATAATCTTCCAAGCATTTGTCCCGCACGGATGCTGCTTTTTCATCTCTACAACATCATTCAATTCAAACTTCTTTGCTTCCATTATTCTCCCTCCACCTGCACATCATATTCTTCAAGCAGCGTCATTAAGTCCCGGCGTATAATCCCCGTCATCTTTGCGTGCTGCATTGTGGCTGTTTCAATTTTAATACGCAGTGTTACTGTCTCTGGGTTGAAGTTTTGCACTCCTGTAAGAACCGGTACATTTGTCAATTCTTCATATTCATCAAAAAGGGCTTGTAAATACGTTTCTACCTTTTTTTCGATTTCGGGCAAGCTGACCGTTGTCGGCACAACGAAATCTACAAAGGTTGAAGTATCATTGACTGAATAATTAATTACAGCTCCAATCGATCCATTAGGGATGATGTGCTGTTCTCCTGTAACACCCGTAATTTTGGTTGTCCGAAGACCGATTTCCACTACTGTTCCTTCTGCCGTGTTCAGCTTAATATAGTCACCTACACCGAACTGATCCTCAAAAATAATAAAGAATCCGCTAATAATATCTTTCACTAAACTTTGCGCTCCAAATGCGATAGCGACTGATGCAATCCCTGCCCCGGCAAGAAGACCGGCTACCTGGATGTTCAGCGCTGATAATATCCCTATAATCGCTGAGAAATAGACGAGATACGAAAGGACATTTTGCAGAAGCTTTAAGATTGTCCGCTGACGGCGCTCTGAGTAACGAAGCGGTGCCCGCATGCGTATAGCAAAAAACTTCTCAATTAATTTATTTCCGATTCGTACTACTAAGTAGGAAACTACCGTTATAACAATAATTTTAATGGAGGCTACAATGATGAAACTCCATAATTCTTCACTTTTTAGATAATCCCAGAACTGTTTGGCCAACCGCTGGAGGACCTTCAAATCTTCCACCGGATCTTGTGCAGTTCCATTTGCCATATTTACCACCTCTTGTATAACAATGTACAAATTTGAATATACTGCCTAAATAAAACGGGTTTTTAATACGGAATACCAGAAAACCCCATAATAAAGTGAGGTTATTTTATGCAACCAACCCCTGTATTTCATTATGTTATTCATTATGAAAAAACAAGTGCTGTTTGGCAACTAAGTGAACTATTTTTGCAGCATATTCCATTTGATCATGAACAGCTTATCTTCTGTTGTATCGGTACTGACCGCTCTACAGGTGATGCTCTCGGCCCTCTTGTCGGCAATCAATTGATTCAGGATTACGCTTTTCCATTCAAAGTGCTTGGCACACTCGAAAAACCGGTTCATGCCCTCAATTTACTAGAAACACAGGCTGAGCTTGAAACAAGCACGCCCTATCCTTTCATTGTAGCAATTGACGCATGTCTTGGTGAAGAAGGTTCCATTGGTTCAATTATTGTAAAAGACGGGGCTCTATACCCTGGAAAGGCAGTAAAAAAAGAATTACCACCAATAGGCGATCTTTCTATAAAAGGAGTAGTAAACGTAGGCGGCTTTATGGAAGCAATGGTACTACAAAATACACGCCTGCATGTAACGCATTCGATGAGTATGACAATCGCTCGTTCTCTAACACTTGCCTGGCAGCGCCATCTACTAAAAAACAAACAATATGGCAACAATCAGGCCGACTATCGCAATGCCCGGCAGCAAATTGGCTACTCGAATTTTCGTTAGCCCAGCAATATTAAGACCTATAGCCATAATCATAACCCCACCTGTAGCTGTCATTTCTTGGATGAACAGATCAAGTGCGGCTTCCGGAATATATGTACTGATAACTCCAGCTAAAAGAGCAATGGCACCCTGGTAAATAAATACAGGAAACGCAGATATTAATACACCTATTCCTAATGTGGAAGCAAGAATAACAGCCGTGAAGCCGTCTATGATTCCTTTTGTGATAAGGACATCGTGATCATTCCGAAGCCCGCTATCAAGTGCTCCAATAATGGCCATCGAACCGATAACAAAGATAAGTGTTGCCGTCACAAATCCATCTGCAATAGACCCTTTGCTGTTCTTGTTTGGATTTTTTTCTACTAGCTTCTCAACCCATTGACCGAAACGTTTGAACCAGCGCTCTAAATCTAGCCATTCACCTAATACTGCCCCAACTACCAGACTAATGATAACAATAACAAAATTACTGCTTTCAAAGCCCATCTGAATACCGAGTACAGCTACGGCAAGGCCAATAATAGACAAAGCCGTTTCCTTCATCTTTTCTGGTATATTTTGAAACAGCCTTCCGAAAAGTGCTCCAATGATGATAAATAAAGCATTTAACAATGATCCGAGTAAAACCATGAGTAAGCTCCTCTTCCAATAAAATAGAGCCCTCTTATATGAGAGCTCTCCATCTAATCTATTTGAACCTTTAAGATTTCTAAAATACGCTCTAAATCATCCTCTGAATAAAACTCAATTTCAATTTTCCCTTTGTTTTTATTCTTTCTTATTTGAACACCTGTACCGAAATACTCCCGTAAATGAGACTCCGTCGCCTGGACAAAAACGTCCTTCTTTGGCTTTTCTTTTGTTCCATGTGAAACATCGCTATTCAATTGTTGTACAAGCGCCTCCACCTGGCGGACATTAAGTCCCTGGGTAATGACCCGGTCAGCTATGTCTTTTATACTTTCCTTGTTTTTTAGACCAAGTAACGTACGCCCATGTCCCATTGACAATTTGCCTGCATTTATAAAGCTGCGCACCTCTTCCGGAAGCTGTAAAAGACGAATATGGTTTGCAATATGCGACCGGCTTTTCCCTAGGCGCTTTGCCAGCTCTTCTTGTGTAAAATTTAACTTTTCAATCAAACTGCTATAGGCTTCTGCTTCTTCAACAGGGGTTAAGTCCTCGCGCTGGAGGTTTTCTAAGATGGCAATTTCCATCATCTGCTGTTCAGTCATCTCTTTAATGATGGCTGGGACTTCCTTTAAGCCAGCCATTTTGGCAGCTCGGAAACGGCGCTCACCTGCGATAATCTCATATTTCTTGCCTGATTTTCGTACAACAAGCGGCTGAATAATTCCATGCTCTTTAATTGATTCGGCCAGCTCTTCAAGCGCTTCTTCCTTAAAAATCTTGCGTGGCTGATATGGGTTAACGATCAATTTATTTACAACGATATACTCTACCGTATTATCGCTATGTATGGATTCTTCAGGAAAAAATGCACTAATTCCTTTTCCTAATCCTTTAGCCATTTTTAATCACTTCCCTTGCTAGCTCTGTATACGTATCTGATCCCCGCGACCTTACATCATATAAAATAATTGGTTTTCCATGACTTGGTGCCTCACTCAGCCGGACATTACGAGGTATGATTGACTTGTACACCTTCTCACGGAAATACTTCTTCACTTCTTCAATTACCTGCAGACCTAGGTTCGTTCGTGCATCCAGCATAGTAAGCAGTACACCTTCAATAACGAGCTCCTTATTTAAGTGCTTCTGAACAAGGCGCACTGTCGATAGCAGCTGGCTTAGACCCTCTAACGCATAATACTCGCATTGTACAGGAATTAATACGCCATCGGCTGCCGTCAGTGCATTAATCGTCAGAAGTCCTAATGAAGGCGGGCAATCAATGATAATGTAATCAAAATCATCCTTCACTTCATCTAATGCTCGCTTTAGACGGACTTCGCGTGAAATGGCTGACACGAGCTCGATTTCTGCGCCAGCTAGAGACATAGTGGCCGGAACAATCCATAAATGCTCAATTTTTGTTTCATGAATATAGGACTCCATCGGCTCGTCCTCAATTAATACATCATAAATACAACCTTCAATTTCCTTCTTATTGATTCCTACACCACTTGAAGCATTTCCTTGTGGATCAATATCTATCAGGAGCGTTTTCTTCCCTAAATAAGCGAGACACGCGCTTAAATTTACAGATGTGGTTGTTTTACCAACGCCGCCCTTTTGATTCGCAATGGCAATAGTTCTTCCCATTTGTGCACCTGCTTTCAACACATTATTCGTTTAATCGCTTTCTATTTACACGAAACTTTCTAAACTAATACTCTTTTATTTTAGCAAAAAGGAAGCGACGAGTCGTCAAAATATTCATAAATTTAAAGTTATTGGATGTTATTGTACACAAACTAGGCCCACTTATAATCTAAAAAACTCCCGAACTAGCTTGTCCGGGAGCTATATGCTATTTTCTTTTCGGTATTTTTACCGTGATTTGATAATAATCATCGTTATCTTCCTCTTCGGTTTTCACATCGATTCCGCTCTTTGTGACCATTGATAACGATTGTTTAATTGTATTAAGCGCAATTCGTACGTCCTTACTAATTGCTTTTCTTTGCGCTCTTTTTGGTTTTGGCTTCTCCTCCGGCTCTTCCTCCTGAGGATGCAGGATTTGTTGAATTTGATCTTCAAGCTGCCGAACATTCCAATCATATTCTTTCACTGCCGCAATCAGCTGCATTTGAAGCTGCTCATCTTTAACCGAAATTAACGCACGTGCATGTCGCTCACTGATTTCTCTTTGTAAAATAGCATCTTGCACAAATTGCGGAAGTTTCAGCAGACGGATTTTGTTCGCCACTGTTGACTGCCCTTTTCCAAGACGTTGAGCAAGTGCTTCCTGCGTTAGTGAATGAAGTTCTAGCAATTGCTGATATGCCAATGCTTCTTCGATTGCTGTTAATTCTTCGCGCTGCAAATTTTCAATCAGCGCAATCGAAGCTGTTTCTTTATCATTTAATGTGCGGACAATTGCTGGTACTTCTTTCCATTCTAATTTTTTCATTGCACGGTATCGTCGTTCACCTGCAATAATTTCATACATTCCTTCTGCTTCCGAGCTTGGACGTAAGACGATTGGCTGAATGACTCCATGAGTATGAATCGTTCTTGATAACTCTTCGATTTTTTCATCATCAAAAACTGTTCGAGGCTGGAAACGATTCGGAACTATTTTTTCAATTGGAATTTTCACTACTTCTTCTGTAGCTGTACTCACCACTTCTACTTCACTTTCCACTTCGGATTCCTGCTTTCCGCCTCCGAACCAACGTGAAAAAGGACTCTTCATCCAAAGGCACCACCTTTAAGAAACTAACTTGCTCAATATTATTATTATTTATGATTCTAGGGAAAATGTACATAGTCCAATAATCGATAATTTCATGCATTTTGTCGTAAATATAAATGTATATGCTTCAAACTGACGAATTATTTCTAATTTCCGCTTTTTTTTACTGAATCGGCGTTTTATTTGGCACACCCGGTTTGCGAGGATACTTTTTTGGTGTTTGTTTAATTTTGTCGAAAACGAATAATGAACGCTCACTTTCCTCTACAGGAAGAAGGAAACTAAACTCTTCTTTTAAAGCTGCCCCTAATGTGGAAATCGCCTTTTTTGCGTCCTTCAATTCTTCAGCTCCTGCAGCAGCCTTTAATGCAACAAAAGAGCCTCCTTGTTTAGCAAGGGGAATACAAAGCTCTGATAAAACAGACAATCTTGCCACTGCTCGAGCCGTGACTACATCAAATTGCTCACGGTATTTCACATTTTGGCCAAATTCTTCCGCACGTGCATGGACAAACTCCATATGATCCAATCCAAGTTCTTCGCTTAAATGGTTAAGGAATGTGATTCGTTTATTTAATGAATCAACGATTGTTACATGCAGATGTGGAAAACAGATTTTAATTGGAATGGATGGAAAACCAGCTCCAGCTCCTACATCACATACAGACTTTACCTTCGTGAAATCAAAATAAAGGGACGGACTGATAGAATCGTAAAAATGTTTTAAATAAACGCCCTCTAAATCTGTGATAGCTGTTAAATTCATTTTTTCATTCCACTCAACCAATAGCTCGAAATATTTTCGAAATTGGGCAATCTGTTCATCTGAAAGTTCTATGCCTTTTGCGGCAAGCGCTTCAATAAATTGTTTTTCGTTCATATGTCTCTCCTTTATAAAATGGAGCGTCCGATACATTCGAACGCTCCTTGTTTAGCGGATTAGAAAAGAACACTAGACTAATCCACTTATAAAAAGGGCTTCATCTCAATCCTTATTTGTTGCCTCTTCTTGATTAGTCATGCGCTACGCGGGCAATCTTTCCCTGCTCGATATATACGAGAAGGATAGAAATATCTGCCGGATTTACTCCTGAAATACGACTTGCTTGAGCAATCGATAATGGACGAACATCTTTTAGTTTCTGGCGGGCTTCTGTTGCCAATCCTGAAATAGCATCATAATCGATATTTTCAGGTATTTTCTTATCTTCCATTTTTTTCAGCTTATCCACTTGCTGTAATGCTTTTTGGATATAGCCTTCATATTTCAGTTGAATTTCAATTTGCTCTCTCACTTCTTCCGAAAACTCAATGCCTGCCGGCTCAATTAAACCAGCTACTAAATCGTACGTCATTTCTGTACGCTTTACGAGATCGGATGCACGAATACCATCCTTCAGCTCGGTACCGCCGACTGAACGAATTGTTTCCTGCGTTTTTTCATTCGGCTTTACAATAATATCCCGGAGACGGGCAATTTCATTCTCGATTTGCTGACGCTTCTCTTGGAATTTTGCATAGCGCTCATCCGATATCATACCAATTTTATAACCGATATCTGTTAAACGAAGATCTGCATTATCATGACGAAGCAGCAAACGGTATTCAGCACGTGATGTCAGTAAACGATACGGCTCATTTGTCCCTTTTGTTACGAGATCATCAATTAACACACCAATATAAGCATCAGAACGAGATAGAATGACTTCTTCCTTGCCCAGCACATTAGCTGCAGCGTTCATACCCGCCATCAAGCCTTGTGCAGCTGCCTCTTCATAACCAGATGTTCCGTTAATTTGACCTGCAGTATAAAGGTTTTTAATACGTTTTGTCTCCAGTGTCGGCCATAGCTGTGTTGGCACGACTGCATCATATTCAATAGCATAGCCTGCACGCATCATTTCTGCATTTTCCAATCCAGGAATTGTCGCCAGCATTTTCTTTTGAACATGCTCAGGCAAACTCGTTGAGAAGCCCTGCACATATACCTCACGTGTATTTCGTCCTTCCGGTTCAAGGAAGATTTGGTGACGCGGTTTATCATTAAAACGAACCACTTTATCTTCGATGGACGGGCAGTAGCGAGGACCAGTTCCTTTAATCATACCTGAATACATGGGTGAAAGGTGCAGGTTGGACTCAATAATTTCATGTGTCTTCTCACTAGTATATGTTAGCCAGCATGGCAGCTGATCCATAATGTATTCTGTTGTTTCAAAACTGAATGCACGGGGTACATCATCACCAGGTTGAATTTCCGTTTTTGAATAATCAATTGTGCGGCTGTTTACCCGCGGTGGTGTACCTGTTTTAAAGCGGACGAGGTCAAAGCCAAGCTCTTTCAAGTTATCCGCGAGCTTGATGGATGGCTGCTGGTTATTTGGACCTGAAGAATATTTCAAATCCCCGATAATGATTTCGCCGCGTAAGAATGTACCTGTTGTAATAACGACCGCTTTAGCACGATAAATGGCACCTACCTGTGTGATGACGCCGCGTACTTCTCCGTCTTCCACGATAAGCTCATCGACCATTGCTTGATGAATTTGAAGGTTCGGCTCCTCTTCTAGCAGACGCTTCATTTCATGCTGATAAAGAATTTTATCTGCCTGCGCGCGTAATGCACGAACTGCGGGTCCTTTACCTGTGTTTAACATACGCATTTGGATATGCGTTTTATCAATGACTTTACCCATTGCGCCGCCTAATGCATCGATCTCGCGTACAACGATTCCTTTAGCCGGGCCGCCGACTGAAGGGTTACATGGCATGAAAGCAATCATATCTAGATTGATTGTAAGCATTAGTGTATTCGCACCTGTTTTCGCAGCAGCGTAAGCCGCCTCTGCACCTGCATGGCCGGCGCCGACCACGATAACATCAAAAGTGCCTGCCTCATATTGTGTTGGCATGCTTGGTTCTTCCTTTCTGTGTGTAGCATTCTATATTTCACAAGACTAACTTCAATTTATCATTAGAAAGGCACTTCTTAGCCAAAATAGGCTAAGACCACGCTCTTTTCTTGAGGGTATTCTTAAAGCTGTTGTCTTTTCTATCCGCTGGGCAGAATCGTTTATATCTGCTTATTTTCCTAAACAGAATTGCGAGAATAACTGGTTAATTAAACTTTCCTGCACTGTATCACCGATAATTTCACCGAGTAATTCCCATGTGCGGGTAACATCAATCTGCACCATATCAACTGGAACACCTGCTTCAGCGGCTGCCAGAGCATCTTCAATCGTTGCCTCTGCCTGATGCAGAAGTGCAATATGACGAGCATTTGATACATATGTCAGATCCCCAGCTTCAATCTGTCCTTCAAAGAATAAGGCAGCAATAGCTTCTTCTAACTCCATTACACCCTCTTCTTTTAACAACGAAGTCGTGACAACGCGGTGATTACCAGCAAGCTCTTGGACACGATCTAAATCGGTTTTTTGAGGGATATCCGTTTTGTTTACCACAACGATAAAATCCATATGCTGAATGGTTTCAAATAATCGTTCGTCCTCCGGTGTCAATTCCTCTCCATAATTTAGGACAAGAAGAATGAGATCCGCGCCCTTTAAAGCTTCGCGCGAACGCTCAACACCAATTCGTTCTACAATATCCTCTGTTTCACGAATTCCAGCTGTATCCACAAGACGCAGCGGCACTCCGCGAACATTCACATATTCCTCTATAATATCACGAGTTGTACCTGCTATATCGGTTACAATCGCTTTATTTTCATGAACTAAACTATTTAATAAAGAGGACTTTCCTACATTTGGCCGGCCTAAAATGACAGTAGATAGCCCTTCACGAAGGATTTTCCCCTGAGATGATGTCTGCAGCAGCTTTTTGATTTCATCGCGTACCCAGGCACACTTTTCAAGCAAAACTGGTACCGTCATCTCTTCTACATCATCATATTCCGGATAATCAATATTTACTTCTACCTGGGCTAACGTCTCAAGCAGCGCTTGTCTAAGTGATTGAATTAAGCGTGACAGCTTCCCATCCATCTGACCAAGCGCCACATTCATTGCCCGATCCGTTTTGGCACGAATTAAGTCCATAACCGCTTCTGCCTGCGACAAATCGATTCGTCCATTCAAAAACGCACGTTTTGTAAATTCACCCGGCTCTGCAAGACGGGCACCATTCGCTAGAACAAGCTGTAATACCCGATTAACGGAAACTAAACCGCCATGGCAGTTAATTTCTACTACATCTTCCCGTGTAAAAGTTTTTGGTCCCCGCATTAATGAAAGCATTACTTCCTCTATAACCTCATGATTCTTCGGGTTGATTAGATGTCCATAATGTATTGTGTGCGTCGCCACTTCTGTTAACCGTTTACCAGTTGGCGATTTAAATATTTTATCTGCAATTTCAACTGCCTCGTCTCCGCTTAAGCGAACAATGGCAATTGCTCCCTCACCCATCGGTGTAGAGATTGCAGCTATTGTATCAAACTCCATTTTAAATCCTCCTATAAGAGCCGTTTCATTCTGGTTTTCCTTAATCCATTACATTTGCCGTAATTTTATCCCAGATTCGGCTTTCTTCTTGCCCAAAGGATTATCCACATGTGGATAACTTTTTTTACCGACCTACCTTATTTACTAACAATTTAGCCTAACATATTTTCAGCAAAATCTAAAGCAAACAAGATTCAAAATAGAGGGAAATACAACACTAATAATAGCTTTCCCAACTACTAAATAAAACTCATACTAAACAATGAAAAGTACTAAAACACCGACTTACTTTTAACAAGTGCAAGATGCCTCGCATAACATGCCCTAGGTCGCCTGTACATCTATCATTAAAAGAACTTGGTGCTTTCTATTAAATGCTGGTCATAACTCTAATAAAAAAATAAAAACAGAGGCGCCGCAAACTGCGACGCCCCCGTCAATGTCTGTATATTATTTGATTGGTTCAATCACTAAATAACGATTCGGCTCAATTCCCTCCGAATATGTTTCGATATCTAATCGATTTGCCAGTACGTTATGAATAATTTTCCGTTCATACGACGGCATCGGCTCCAATGTCACTTTTCTGCGTGTACGAATAGCTTTATCAGCCATACGTTCTGCCAGTTGTTCCAATGACGCTTGGCGGCGTTCACGGTAATCTTCTACATCCAGTCTCACCAGCATGAAAGATTTTGCGCTTTTATTCAGAACGAGCTGCGTTAATTGCTGTAAGGCATTCAATGTCTGACCCCGTTTTCCGATTAAAAATGCAGCTTTCTCACTTTCCAGCCTGAATGATACATATTTTCCTTCAGATTCCGTATGGATTTTTAAATCGGTAACTCCCAATTCCAAAGCAATATTGTTTAAATACGTCTTTGTTTCTTCAATTGGATCCTGTTCTTGCATGGTAGATCGATCATCATTCACGTTTTGAACTGGCTCGTCCCCGTTTTCATTAACAGCCGGCATGTCAGAAAGTTCACTGCTCATTACTTCATCTGCTGATGATACAGCAGATGCAGCCTCTTTCGGCTCCTCCTCCAACGGTGTATTGGAGTGAGGTGTAACTTCCGATGGCACTGCTTCTTCTTTTTTAACAGCTGACCGTACATCTTCTTTTATTGTAATGCGTACTTCCGCATCACGTGCGCCAAAACCTAAAAATCCTTTTTTACCTTCTTGCAAAACTTCTACTTCTACTTGTTCACGGGTCTTGCCAAGCTTTTGTAACGCTAATGAGATCGCTTCATTTACTGTCGCGCCTAATTGCGTAAGTTGGTTCACTATTTTGCTCCTCCTGTAATAGTAGCATCAGTTTTTTTATTCCAAGGTTTGTAAATCACAAGGTTTTGTAATACTGAAATGATGTTTCCGACAATCCAGTATAAAGATAATGCGGCTGGCAAAAATGCACCGAAACCGATGATCATTAATGGCATGATATACATCATGACCTTCATTTGTGGATTATCCACTGCAGGACCAGTAAATAACACAACGAACTGAATTAAACCGGCAATAACCGCAAATAAAATACTAGGTTCTGCAAGCGGGACCGATAGGAATGTCCCTAATTCATAAACAGATGTTGCATTCATACGGCTGATTGCATGGTAGAATCCGATTAAAATCGGCATCTGAATAAAGATCGGTAAACATCCTGCAAGCGGGTTGACACCCGATGATTGCATCAATGCCATCATCTCTTGCTGATACTTTTGCTGAGTAACCGCATCTTTAGAGCTGTATTTTGCCTGCAGCTCCTTCATCTTCGGCTGAATTTCCTGCATTTTCTTTGAACTCTTAATTTGCTTAATTGTTAATGGTAAGATTGCTAAACGGATAATGATTGTTACCGCAATAATCCCGAACGCATAAGTACCTAAAAGATCTGAGAAATATTTGATGACTGATACTAATGGCCAAACGATAAATTCATTCCAAAAGCCTTTGCTTTCAGCTGAAATCGGTTGATCGAATTCTGTACACCCAGACAGTAATAAGGCTACCGATACAAGTGTAAGAATGACCCCAAGTCTTTTCTTCAAGCCTTCTTCCCCCTAAAGCAACTATTCAATTTTCTTTATAGAGCTTATTTTACCATGCGTAGACGCTTACACTCTACTAATTATTTCGAGAATCCTCAATCCCGTTCTGACCGATTCCTCTTTAATACTTTGGCAATTCTCAATACATGTTCCAAACTTTTCTTTGTTTCATGAAAATCTAATGTGGCCGCCTGATTTCTGGCGATGATAACATAATCCATATCTTGGCGAACGTCCTCTTTTAACTCAAGAAATGTTTGGCGAATATAGCGCTTAATTTGGTTACGCGTGACCGCTTTCCCTATCTTCTTACTTACGGATAAGCCAATGCGAAACTCCGTTTGTCCTTCCTTCTTTAAGCAATAAACGACAAACTGGCGATTCGCAAACGACTTTCCTTTTTTAAACACCTTTTGAAATTCTTCATTCTTTTTGATCCGTTGGCGTTTATTCACCGTTTACCAGCTCCATCTATCTCATTTTTCAATCCAATTATGAAAAATAATGAAAAAAAAGACCACTGATGAGGCTCAGTGGGCTTATGCTGATAAAACTTTACGACCTTTACGACGACGTGCAGCCAATACTTTACGTCCGTTTTTCGTGCTCATACGTGCACGGAAACCGTGTACTTTGCTGTGCTTACGTTTCGATGGTTGATATGTGCGTTTCATTCTATATTGCACCTCCTAAATGAGTGTCCTTATATTTTTCTTAACATACAGACTCGACCATTATATATAAAAAGCAATTATTTTGTCAACGTTTAATATAAAAAGTCTATCAATGTCCAAGACAATGGAATTTATGTTTATCCACAAACGTATTCTTATTTATACAGAATAACTGTGGATATTTTTTGTTTCAAAAATATTTATCCACATCTCTTATCTACACTTTTTTCACAAACTCATAGCCTGTGGATAATTTTAAAATAAATAAACATGAATCATGTGGATAAGTTCTTTAAAGTATTGAAATGCCTCATCTTTTTTGATACGATAATCATGTTTTCCCTTGTGGACGAGTTTTCTGGGAAATATTTTATCCACAATTGTTAATAATCTGTGGACAGTTTTTTTCACATCCAGGGAATAGAATTTATCCACAAGCTGTGACTATGTGAATGTAACAGAAAAATAGATAAAAATAAATAGCTTCTATGTTTTTGATAGAGAATATTGTATGAAGGGACGAAAATAGCTTGGAACATTTAGAGCAGTTATGGAATAACGTCCTGGCAAAAGTTGAACAAAAAATATCAAAACCGAGTTTCGAAACTTGGTTAAAGTCAACAAAGCTCCTTTCTCATAAAGGAACTAATGTAACCATTGCGGCACCAAATTCCTTTGCACGGGATTGGCTGGAGAACCATTATGTCCATTTAATTACGGGCATTTTGACTGAGCTTACAGGTGAAGACTTACTGATTAAATTTGTTGTTCAAAAAGACCAGGATGCGGATGATTTCGAATTGCCAGCACCAAAAATTCAAGCCAAAGCAACAGATCAGCACGATATTTCACCAGGAATGCTCAACCCGAAATATACATTTGATACGTTTGTTATTGGTTCTGGCAACCGGTTCGCACACGCAGCTTCACTTGCTGTAGCCGAGGCACCGGCAAAAGCCTACAATCCATTCTTCATCTATGGGGGAGTTGGATTGGGGAAGACACACTTAATGCATGCAATTGGTCATTATGTTCTAGAGCATAATCCAAACGCTAAAGTCGTGTATCTGTCTTCGGAGAAATTTACGAATGAATTTATTAACTCCATCCGTGATAATAAAGCGATTGATTTTCGTAATAAATACCGAAATGTTGACGTACTGTTAATTGATGACATTCAATTTTTAGCTGGAAAAGAGTCAACGCAAGAAGAATTTTTCCATACATTTAATACGCTGCATGAGGAATCAAAACAGATTGTCATCTCCAGTGATCGTCCACCTAAAGAGATTCCTACATTGGAAGATCGCTTGCGTTCACGCTTCGAGTGGGGGCTGATTACAGATATTGCACCACCGGATCTCGAAACACGTATTGCGATTTTGCGTAAAAAAGCAAAAGCGGATGAACTGGAAATTCCAAATGAAGTAATGCTTTATATCGCTAACCAAATTGATTCAAATATTCGGGAATTAGAAGGTGCGTTAATTCGGGTGGTTGCCTATTCTTCTCTTGTCAACGAAGAAGTTACTCCTGAATTGGCGGCAGCTGCATTGAAAGACATCATGCCAAACGCAAAGCCGCGCATGATTTCCATTTTAGATATTCAAAATGCTGTTGGCGAACACTATAGCATCCGGTTAGAAGACTTTTCTGCTAAAAAACGTACAAAGTCAATTGCTTTCCCGCGTCAAGTAGCAATGTATTTATCCCGTGAGCTTACAGATTTTTCTTTACCTAAAATTGGAGAAGAGTTTGGGGGGCGTGATCATACAACAGTGATTCATGCTCATGAAAAAATTGCATCTATGTTAAAGAATGACCAAATATTGCAGCAGGACATTAAACAAATCCGCAATATGCTCGGTAAATAAGTTGTGGATAAGTGAGGTATTTTTTGCCTGAGTTATACACAGTCTATCTACATGTGGATAGACTGATTTTATGCCATAAAAGGGTACTTATCCACAAATCCACAGGCCCTATTACTATATCTATTAATCTTTTAAAAAAATAAATAATTATATAAGCGAGGTAAGAACATGAAATTTGAAATAATGCGCGATCATCTTTTAGCAGGTTTAAACGATGTAATGAAGGCAGTCAGCTCTAAAACTACTGTACCCATTTTGACAGGAATTAAAATCGATGTATCAAATGAAGGCTTAAGTTTAACTGGTAGCGACCAAGATATTACAATCCAAACATTCATTCCTGCCGAAGAGAATGGCGAACAAATTATGACAATCACTACTACAGGATCGATTGTTTTACAAGCTCGAATGTTTAATGAAATCGTGCGTAAATTACCGACAAATGACGTAGAAATTGAAGTAACAAACGGCTTTGCCACATATATTCGTTCAGGAAAATCAGAATTCCATCTAATCGGACAAGATGCTGTTGAATATCCTCTATTGCCGGAAGTATCTGCAGATCAACAATTTACTATTCCAGCGGATCTGCTTAAGTCAATTATTCGTGAGACTGTATTTGCTGTAGCAACGTCAGAAAGCCGTCCTGTACTAACAGGGGTAAACTGGAATATTCAGGATGATGAATTAATATGCGTCGCAACAGACAGCCATCGTTTAGCACGTCGTAAAACAAAATTAGAACAGTTACCTTCAGGGGTATCCAATGTAGTCATCCCAGGTAAGAGTTTGAACGAGCTGAATAAGATTTTAGAAGATTCTACAAACCCTGTACAAATAGTTATGACAAACCAACAAGTGCTGTTTAAAGCAAATAATATGTTATTCTTCTCTCGCCTGCTGGAAGGAAATTATCCAGATACATCTCGTTTGATTCCAGAAAACTATCAAACTAATGTTACCTTGGACGGCAAGTCATTATTGCAAGCCATTGACCGTGCATCTTTATTAGCACGTGAAGACCGTAACAACGTAGTTCGCTTCGAAACACTAGAAGGAAATACGATTGAGATCTCATCTAATTCACCGGAGATTGGGAAAGTTCAAGAGCAAATCCAGGTAGAATCATTAGAAGGGGACACACTGAAAATTTCATTCAGTGCAAAATATATGATGGAGGCCTTAAAAGCAATTGATGGACAAGATGTCATCATCCAGTTTACAGGAGCAATGCGTCCATTTATTTTACGTTCCGTTCATGACGATGCTATCTTACAATTGATTCTTCCAGTCCGCACATATTAAAAAGCACTGGCTATCCAAGCAAAGGAAGAGAGTTGTTTCAAATATAATTTGAAGCGGCTCTTTTTTTACTTCTTGTATAGTTTTTTGGTATGATAGAAGGATGAAATTTGTTAATCGGAGGATGAAATATTTTGAAGGACATCGTAATTGATACAGAGTTTGTAACGCTAGGCCAATTGCTGAAAATGACAGATGCGATCAGTTCAGGAGGCATGGCTAAATGGTTTTTATCTGAACACGACGTCTATGTGAACGGAGAGATAGACGACCGCCGTGGACGTAAACTGCGAGACGGAGATGTAGTGAATATCCCAGGTATCGGCCGTTTTCGAATTGTAGGCGAGAACGGGGCCGAATAATGAACATCGAGCGCTTGCAGCTAACGAATTACCGAAATTATGAATCACTTGCTTTAGAATTCTCTCCGAAGATTAATGTCTTCATTGGAGAAAACGCGCAAGGAAAAACAAATGTCATGGAGTCTATCTATGTATTGGCTATGGCAAAATCTCATCGTACGTCGAACGATAAAGAATTGATACGTTGGGAACAAGACTATGGTAAAATAGAAGGTGTTGTACAGAAACGTTATGGTCCTGTGCCAATCGAATTGACATTATCCAAAAAAGGTAAAAAAGGAAAAATAAACCATTTAGAGCAGTCTCGCCTCAGCGAGTATGTCGGACAAATGAATGTGGTCATGTTTGCTCCAGAAGATTTAAATGTTGTAAAAGGGAGTCCTCAAATTAGACGTCGCTTTATTGATATGGAAATCGGGCAAATATCACCGGTTTATTTACATGACTTATTAACCTTCCAAAAAATTTTGAAACAGCGTAATCATTACTTGAAGGCAAATCAGGGCCGATCCGCCTTAACAAACGATGTCATGCTGGAAGTCTATACGGAGCAATATGTGCAGGCAGCTATAAAAATCATACGGAAGCGCTATGAATTTATGGAGTTATTACAGGCATGGGCTGAACCTATTCATGCGGGCATTTCTCAAGGGAAAGAGAAGCTTGTCATTAAGTATCGGACTGTCAGTGAAATGGAATCAAGCTGGACAGCTGAAGAAATGGCAGCACATCTGGAAAGAAAAATAGCGGAAGCCAAACAAAGAGAAATAGACCGTGGAGTGACTCTAGTAGGTCCACATCGAGATGATTTGCAGTTCTTTGTCAATGATTATGATGTACAAGTATTTGGTTCGCAGGGACAACAGCGTACAACAGCTTTGTCGCTCAAGCTTGCAGAAATTGAATTAATTAAGCAGGAGACAAAAGAAGCGCCCATTTTGCTGCTGGATGATGTATTGTCCGAATTGGATGACTATCGTCAGTCTCACTTGCTAAATACGATACAAGGTGAAGTACAGACGTTCGTCACAACGACAAGCGTAGATGGTATCCATCACGAAACGATTCAAAGTGCAAAAATGTTCCACGTGAAACAAGGGGATATTGAATAATATTTTTTTTGGGCAAAATGCCTATTGAATAGATGTAGACTGAGGTTACGAAAGAGTAGGTGAACAAGGTGGCTTTAGAGGAAAACAAAGTACAGCAAAATTATGATGCTGATCAAATACAAGTTCTAGAAGGCTTAGAGGCGGTACGAAAACGTCCGGGGATGTATATCGGTTCTACCAGTTCAAAAGGGTTGCACCATCTTGTATGGGAAATCGTTGATAATAGTATCGATGAAGCGCTAGCTGGATTTTGTACAGATATCACAGTAGCGATCGAGCCAGACAATTGGATTCGTGTAGAAGATAACGGACGTGGTATCCCAGTAAGTATTCAGGAGAAGATGGGGCTTCCAGCTGTTGAAGTTATTATGACAGTACTTCATGCTGGCGGTAAATTCGGCGGAGGCGGGTACAAAGTATCCGGCGGTCTACACGGTGTAGGTGCCTCAGTTGTAAACGCGTTGTCCATTGCTACAGAAGTATATGTAAAGCGGGATGGACATATTCACTCAATTAAATTTGAACGCGGCCAAACAGTTCAGCCATTGAAAATTATTGGTGATGCAGAAGAGACAGGTACAACAACCCGCTTCAAGGCAGATAGCGAAATTTTCCGCGAAACAACGGAGTATGAATTCGATATTTTAGCGACTCGTTGCCGTGAACTCGCTTATTTAAATCGTGGCATCCGTATTATTATTCGTGATGAACGTGGAGAAGAAGTACGCGAGAATGTATTCCACTACGAGGGTGGTATTCGTTCTTATGTAGAACACTTAAATGCTAATAAAGAGCCAATTCATGAACCAATTGATGTCTTTGGCGAAAAGGATGGCATTTCAGTTGAAATCGCTATGCAATATAATGCAGGTTTCAATTCGACGATTATGTCATTCGCTAATAATATCAATACGTATGAAGGCGGTACGCATGAATCTGGATTTAAGACAGCTTTAACACGTGTTATTAATGATTATGCGCGTAAAGGAAGCCTCATTAAGGAAAATGACGCAAACTTGACGGGGGAAGATGTCCGTGAAGGGTTAACAGCCATTGTGTCAGTAAAACATCCAGATCCTCAATTTGAAGGTCAAACGAAAACAAAGCTTGGAAACTCAGAAGTCAGCCAAATTACAAATCAGCTATTTGCTGAAGGATTTGAACGCTTTTTACTTGAAAACCCTTCAATTGCTCGTCAAATTATTGAAAAAGGAACAATGGCAGCCCGTGCACGGGTAGCAGCGAAGAAAGCACGTGAGTTTACACGTCGTAAATCGGCACTAGAAGTGTCAAGTCTTCCGGGTAAGCTTGCTGACTGTTCATCCACAAATCCTGAAGAATGTGAGATCTATATTGTAGAGGGTGACTCTGCCGGCGGGTCTGCTAAATCAGGACGAGATCGCCACTTCCAGGCAATTTTGCCTCTGCGTGGTAAAATTCTGAACGTTGAAAAAGCCCGTCTTGACCGTATTCTTTCCAATGCGGAGATCCGTGCCATGATTACGGCATTTGGTACAGGTATTGGTGAAGAGTTTGATTTAAATAAAGCCCGTTACCATAAAATTGTTATTATGACGGATGCGGACGTTGATGGTGCACATATTCGTGTATTATTGCTTACGTTCTTCTTCCGCTTCATGCGCCCATTAATCGAGGCTGGCTATGTATATGCAGCGAAACCGCCTCTTTATCAGGTGAAACAAGGTAAACATGTAGAATACTGCTATTCAAACGAAGAGCTGACAGAAATCCTGGATCGTCTACCAAGCGTTCCGAAACCGAACGTACAGCGCTATAAAGGTCTGGGGGAAATGAATGCAGAACAGCTTTGGGATACAACGATGGATCCAGAACACCGCACATTGATTCGTGTAAATCTTGACGATGCGATTGAAGCAGATAAGATTTTCGACCATCTAATGGGGGATGAAGTAGGCCCACGTCGTGATTTTATTGAAGAAAATGCAGTGTATGTACAAGATTTAGATATTTAGTTAGTGCAAATGGAAGGAGGTCCTTATTGTGTCTGACATTCAACATGGAAACATTGAGTCTAGAAATATTACAACTGAAATTAAAACATCATTCTTAAGCTATGCTATGAGTGTTATTGTTTCACGTGCCTTACCAGACGTACGTGACGGCCTTAAACCTGTACATCGACGTATTTTATACGGCATGCAAGAGTTAGGAAACACTGCAGATAAGCCATATAAAAAGAGTGCTCGTATCGTCGGGGACGTAATGGGTAAATTCCACCCGCACGGTGACTCTTCTATTTATGAAGCGATGGTACGTATGGCGCAGGATTTCAGCTACCGCTATATGCTGGTGGATGGACACGGAAACTTTGGTTCTGTCGATGGTGATGGAGCGGCGGCGATGCGTTATACAGAATCCCGTATGTCCAAAATTGCGATGGAAATGCTGCGTGACATTAATAAAGATACGATTGACTATGGCCCAAACTATGATGGTAGTGAGCGTGAACCCCTTGTATTACCGGCACGTATTCCAAACTTGCTTGTAAATGGTGCAGCTGGTATCGCAGTAGGGATGGCAACAAACATTCCGCCGCATCAATTAGGTGAGGTTATTGACGGGGTATTAGCTGTATCGGAGAACGCAGCAATTACAACAGAAGAGCTAATGGAAATTATTCCTGGGCCAGATTTCCCTACAGGAGGTCAAATTTTAGGCCGTTCCGGTATTCGCCGTGCCTACGAAACAGGTCGTGGTTCGATTACTATTCGAGCGAAGGTAGAAATCGAGCAAAAATCAAATGGCAAGGAAACAATTTTAGTATATGAATTACCTTATCAAGTAAACAAAGCGAAGCTGATTGAAAAAATTGCAGAGCTTGTGCGTGATAAGAAGATTGACGGTATTACTCATCTTCGTGATGAGTCAGATCGTAATGGGATGCGCATCGTAATCGAGGTACGCCGTGATGCGAATGCGAATGTCATCTTAAACAATCTTTATAAACAAACACCAATGCAGTCTACATTTGGTGTTAATATGCTGGCATTAGTAGACGGTCAGCCACGTGTATTAAGTTTGAAAGAGATGCTCTATTATTATTTAGAGCATCAAAAGGTAGTCATTAAGCGTCGTACAGCTTTTGAGTTGCGTAAAGCAGAAGACCGAGCGCATATTTTAGAAGGCTTACGTATAGCGTTAGATCATATCGATGAAATTATTACGATCATCCGCAGCTCTCGCAGCGGGGATGAGGCGAAACCTGTTCTGATGGAACGTTTCAATTTAACGGAGCGGCAAGCACAGGCGATTTTAGATATGCGTCTTGTTCGTTTAAGTGGTTTAGAACGTGAGAAAATTGAAGCAGAATATCAGGAGCTGCAAATTCTGATTGCAGAATTAAAAGCAATTTTGGCTGATGAGGCGAAAGTTCTTGAAATTATCCGCAATGAGTTAAACGAGATTAAAGAGCGCTACAATGATGTACGCCGCACAGAAATTACTGCTGGTGGTTTGGAATCGATTGAAGACGAAGATTTAATCCCACGTGAAAATTCAGTAGTTACGTTAACACACAATGGGTATATTAAACGATTGGCCGCAAATACGTACCGCAGTCAAAAACGTGGAGGACGCGGCGTGCAAGGAATGGGAACAAACGAAGATGATTTTGTCGAGCATCTCTTGTCTACTTCTACGCATGATACGATTTTATTCTTTACGTCTAAAGGGCGCGTATTTAAGGCAAAGGGTTATGAAATCCCCGAATATGGCCGTACAGCAAAAGGTTTGCCGATTGTTAACTTGCTGAATATTGCAAAGGGTGAACATGTTACAGCTATGATTCGCATAGAATCATATGATGAGGATGCATTCTTCATTTTTACAACAAAAACAGGCATCACAAAACGTACGCCGGTTTCTCAATTTGCTAATATCCGTACAAATGGATTGATAGCAATTAGCCTGCGTGAGGATGATGATTTAATTTCTGTTCGTTTAACGGATGGCAAAAAGCAAATAATTATTGGTACACATAATGGTATGCTCGTCCGCTTTAACGAAGAAGATATTCGCTCTATGGGCCGTACAGCATCGGGTGTGCGAGGTATTAAGCTTCGTAAAGACGATTATGTAGTGGGGATGGAGATTTTAGAAGAAGGTCAGGAGATTCTAGTCGTAACAGAAAAAGGTTACGGAAAGCGTACGCCTGAATCTGAATATCGTCTGCAGAGTCGCGGCGGTGTAGGTATTAAAACAATACAAGTAACTGAGAAGAATGGACCAATGTGTGCCGTGAAAACAGTTGATGGTTCTGAGGATATCATGCTGATCACAATTAATGGCATGTTGATTCGGATGGATGTCAATGATATTTCGGTCATTGGCCGCAGCACGCAGGGAGTTCGCTTAATTCGCTTGTCTGATGAGGAATTAGTAGCGACAGTTGCAAAAGTAAATAAAGAAGACGATGCAGATGTAGAGGATATAGAGGAAGCCGAAGCATCAGTCGAGTAATAAATGAGGAACAACCGACCTTCTGCAGGTCGATTGTTCCTTTTTATTTAGACGGAAAGAAAAGATATTCTATTAGTAAGAATTTATTAAAAGTCGCAAAGGCAACAAAGGAACTATTATAAAACTCAATTTAATCCTTCCATTTGTTTACATGCTCCGTTACAATGAAAGAAAATTACTAATTAAAAGGTGGTCTTTAGCAATGGATGCTACATATATGTACATATCAGAGTTGATGCCAGGAAAAGTTGTAGCTGAAGACATTTTTGCTAATACAAAATATTCTATTATACAGAAAAATACAAAAATTAATTATGAACACCTGCATGTGTTAAAAGCGTTCAATATTTCAAGAGTTTTAATATTTAAAGATGAAGAGGTACCCGCACCTACAGAAATAAATGGTAAAGAGGTAATCATCGACGTGCCGGTTCCAACTATTACGCCTTTCCTTCGTTACTATGAAGAAGGAGTAGCATATTTAAAGAAAGAATTTCAAAATTGGCAGGCAGGAGCAAGGGTCGATATCACAAAAGTCCGTAATACAATGATCCCGTTAATAGAGATAGTATTAGGAGAACGTTCTCATATATTTGATTTAAATAGCTATTCAAATCCTAAAGATTATTTATATCACCACTGTATAGCCACAGGGTTGATTTCAAGCAGTATTGTGCAAAAAATTGGTTATGATAAAGGTACAGCTATTCAAATGGCACTGGCAGGAATGTTGGCAGACTGCGGAATGGCTAAAATTCCTGCCAGGGTAAAGGATAAAAAAACAGCCCTTTCAGAGCAGGAGTTTTTAGAAATACGTAAGCACCCCGTTTACAGCTATCAAATGGTAAAAGATTTAACTGCGTTGAAATCTGATATGAAGAAAGCAATTTACTCTCATCACGAAAGATTGGATGGCAGTGGGTATCCAGAAGGGAATCGGGATGC
>NZ_CP154840.1:4460000-4572101 GCF_047301505.1 Lysinibacillus canaveralius
AAATAGATATGAGTCAAACAAGTCAAGCAATTGACGTGTAAACTGAAGTCTAACTCTTCGAGTTAGCGTTAACTTATTGGTTAAGTTAATAAGGGCGCACGGTGGATGCCTTGGCACTAGGAGTCGATGAAGGACGGCACTAACACCGATATGCCTCGGGGAGCTGTAAGTAAGCTTTGATCCGGGGATTTCCGAATGGGGGAACCCACTGCGTTTAATCGCGCAGTACTTTCGCGTGAATTCATAGCGCGTTAGAGACAGACCCAGGGAACTGAAACATCTAAGTACCTGGAGGAAGAGAAAGAAAATTCGATTCCCTGAGTAGCGGCGAGCGAAACGGGAAGAGCCCAAACCAAGAGGCTTGCCTCTTGGGGTTGTAGGACACTCTATACGGAGTTACAAAGGAATGATTTAGGCGAAGCGACTTGGAAAGGTCCGCCAGAGCAGGTAAAAGCCCTGTAGCCAAAAAGTCATTCCCTCCAGAGTGGATCCTGAGTACGGCGGAACACGTGAAATTCCGTCGGAATCCGGGAGGACCATCTCCCAAGGCTAAATACTACCTAGTGACCGATAGTGAACCAGTACCGTGAGGGAAAGGTGAAAAGCACCCCGGGAGGGGAGTGAAAGAGAACCTGAAACCGTGTGCCTACAAGTAGTTAGAGCCCGTTAATGGGTGATAGCGTGCCTTTTGTAGAATGAACCGGCGAGTTACGATTACGTGCGAGGTTAAGTTGAGAAGACGGAGCCGCAGCGAAAGCGAGTCTGAATAGGGCGAAATAGTACGTGGTCGTAGACCCGAAACCAGGTGATCTACCCATGTCCAGGGTGAAGGTGAGGTAACACTTACTGGAGGCCCGAACCCACGCACGTTGAAAAGTGCGGGGATGAGGTGTGGGTAGCGGAGAAATTCCAATCGAACTTGGAGATAGCTGGTTCTCTCCGAAATAGCTTTAGGGCTAGCCTCGTGATTGAGAATACCGGAGGTAGAGCACTGTTTGGACTAGGGGGGCATCTCGCTTTACCGAATTCAGACAAACTCCGAATGCCGGATATTTATACACGGGAGTCAGACTGCGAGTGATAAGATCCGTAGTCAAAAGGGAAACAGCCCAGACCACCAGCTAAGGTCCCAAAGTAATCGTTAAGTGGAAAAGGATGTGGCGTTGCTTAGACAACCAGGATGTTGGCTTAGAAGCAGCCATCATTTAAAGAGTGCGTAATAGCTCACTGGTCGAGTGACGCTGCGCCGAAAATGTATCGGGGCTAAACGATTCACCGAAGCTGTGGATTGACATCTTTGATGTCAGTGGTAGGAGAGCGTTCTAACTGCGTTGAAGTCAGACCGGAAGGACTGGTGGAGCGGTTAGAAGTGAGAATGCCGGTATGAGTAGCGAAAGACGGGTGAGAATCCCGTCCACCGTATGACTAAGGTTTCCTGAGGAAGGCTCGTCCGCTCAGGGTTAGTCGGGACCTAAGCCGAGGCCGACAGGCGTAGGCGATGGACAACAGGTTGATATTCCTGTACTACCTCCCCACCGTTTGAGAAATGGGGGGACGCAGTAGGGTAGGGTAAGCAGAGCGTTGGTTGTCTCTGTTCAAGCAGTAAGGCGTGTGTGTAGGCAAATCCGCACACTGTAACGTTGAGCTGTGATGACGAGTCCGTATGGACGAAGTTCCTGATCTCACACTGCCAAGAAAAGCCTCTATCGAGGTGGGAGGTACCCGTACCGCAAACCGACACAGGTAGTCGAGGAGAGAATCCTAAGGTGTGCGAGAGAACTCTCGTTAAGGAACTCGGCAAAATGACCCCGTAACTTCGGGAGAAGGGGTGCTCTGGTAGGGTGAAAGCCCGAGAGAGCCGCAGTGAATAGGCCCAGGCGACTGTTTAGCAAAAACACAGGTCTCTGCAAAACCGTAAGGTGACGTATAGGGGCTGACGCCTGCCCGGTGCTGGAAGGTTAAGAGGAGCGGTTAGCGCAAGCGAAGCTGTGAATTGAAGCCCCAGTAAACGGCGGCCGTAACTATAACGGTCCTAAGGTAGCGAAATTCCTTGTCGGGTAAGTTCCGACCCGCACGAAAGGCGTAACGATCTGGGCACTGTCTCAACGAGAGACTCGGTGAAATTATAGTACCTGTGAAGATGCAGGTTACCCGCGACAGGACGGAAAGACCCCGTGGAGCTTTACTGTAGTTTGATATTGAATTTTGGTACAACTTGTACAGGATAGGTAGGAGCCAGAGAGCCCGGAGCGCCAGCTTCGGAGGAGGCGTCGGTGGGATACTACCCTGGTTGTATTGAAATTCTAACCCATGCCCCTTATCGGGGCAGGAGACAGTGTCAGACGGACAGTTTGACTGGGGCGGTCGCCTCCTAAAAGGTAACGGAGGCGCCCAAAGGTTCCCTCAGAATGGTTGGAAATCATTCGTAGAGTGTAAAGGCACAAGGGAGCTTGACTGCGAGACCTACAAGTCGAGCAGGGTCGAAAGACGGGCTTAGTGATCCGGTGGTTCCGCATGGAAGGGCCATCGCTCAACGGATAAAAGCTACCCCGGGGATAACAGGCTTATCTCCCCCAAGAGTCCACATCGACGGGGAGGTTTGGCACCTCGATGTCGGCTCATCGCATCCTGGGGCTGTAGTCGGTCCCAAGGGTTGGGCTGTTCGCCCATTAAAGCGGTACGCGAGCTGGGTTCAGAACGTCGTGAGACAGTTCGGTCCCTATCCGTCGTGGGCGTAGGAAATTTGAGAGGAGCTGTCCTTAGTACGAGAGGACCGGGATGGACATACCGCTGGTGTACCAGTTGTTCTGCCAAGGGCATCGCTGGGTAGCTATGTATGGACGGGATAAGTGCTGAAAGCATCTAAGCATGAAGCCCCCCTCAAGATGAGATTTCCCATTACGCAAGTAAGTAAGACCCCTGAAAGACGATCAGGTAGATAGGTTCGAGGTGGAAGTATGGCGACATATGGAGCTGACGAATACTAATCGGTCGAGGACTTAACCAAATTTTGTGTGTTGCACAATGAAACGTTTATCCAGTTTTGAAAGAATAAACTTCTTTCATATGTCTAGTGATGATGGCAGAGAGGCCACACCCGTTCCCATACCGAACACGGAAGTTAAGCTCTCTAGCGCCGATGGTAGTTGGGGGCTTCCCCCTGTGAGAGTAGGACATCGCTGGGCAATCAGACTCAACCTGTAGAGGTTGAGTTTTTTTATTGCCAAAAAAGCTCCCAACCACCAAACACCGAAGGTGAGCCCGGCGCGTAAGCGAAAGGTTCTTTTTATCAAAAGAATCGAAAGCTACGGGTTGTAATCCCCAAGCAGTGGGAGGACCAAGAAGGACAAGGAAACAAGGGAACAAAAGAAGGAACGTACTCTGTACGTGACTGAAAGAGTGAGCGCAGATGACGCCGTCATCCGCCGGTCATCGCGCTGCGAAGACAGCACCGATGGTAGTTAGAGGCGCCCCTGTGAGAGTAGGACATCGCTGGGCAATCAGACTCAACCTGTAGAGGTTGAGTTTTTTTATTGCCAAAAAAGCTCCCAACCACCAAACACCGAAGGTGAGCCCGGCGCGTAAGCGAAAGGTTCTTTTTATCAAAAGAATCGAAAGCTACGGATTGTAATCCCCGAGCAGTGGGAGGACCAAGAAGGACAAGGAAACAAGGGAACAAAAGAAGGAACGTACTCTGTACGTGACTGAAAGAGTGAGCGCAGATGATGCCGTCATTCGCCGGTCATCGCGCTGCGACGATAGCGTCGATGGTAGTTGGAGGGCGCCCCTGTGAGAGTAGGATATCACTTCCCAATCAGAACCTAATCTTAACGGATTAGGTTTTACTTTTCCAAAGAATATTAATAAAAATATTATTGATCTCCTTATTAAAATAGCACTGTAGAATTTATATCTCTCTGTATGTTTCGAGAACAAAGCTCTGGCTGGAAGGAAAAGAATGAGCCATAGAGCGGTACATACTAGTTAAAACAAACGCTTTTGTTAAGGTTAAATAAAGTATACATAAACTATATTTCTTACTCCCCAGTTTTTTCTATTTAGAATTGAGAACGTTTTCATGATGTTTTAAAGCCTATTTTCTTCTAGAGAAGGTAGCATGGTAGCTATTTTGTTTAAAGGGGTGTAGAATAGCTAACAATATAAAAATGATGTAAGTATTCGGCAACAATAGTCGGAATTGTTTTTCTTTTCGAAGATTCTTGACAGTAGGCTAATGGCGTTGTTAACCTTACAATAATATTCTTTTACGTAGGAGGAATTTTTCGAAATGTGGGAAACGAAATTTGCTAAAGAGGGCTTAACATTTGATGATGTATTATTAGTGCCAGCACATTCAGAAGTATTACCAAAAGATGTAGATTTATCTGTTCAATTGACGCCTAAGATTAAATTAAATATTCCATTGGTAAGTGCAGGAATGGACACAGTTACAGAATCAAAAATGGCAATTGCAATGGCTCGTCAAGGTGGGATTGGAATCATCCACAAAAACATGAGCATTGAGAAGCAAGCAGAAGAAGTAGAAAAAGTAAAACGTTCAGAAAATGGCGTTATTACAAATCCATTCTTCTTAACACCAGAGCATCAAGTATTCGATGCAGAACATTTAATGGGTAAATACCGCATTTCGGGTGTTCCAATCGTAAATAATATGGACGATCAAAAATTAGTTGGTATTATTACAAACCGTGATCTTCGTTTTATCGATGATTACTCTTTAAAAATTGATGATGTAATGACAAAAGAAGACTTGATTACAGTTCCTGTTGGTACAACTTTGGAAGAAGCGGAGAAAATTCTTCAAAAGCATAAAATTGAAAAATTACCGATTGTAGACGAAGATGGGAAGCTGACAGGTCTTATTACAATCAAGGATATCGAGAAGGTTATTGAGTTCCCAAATGCAGCTAAAGATACGCACGGCCGTTTAGTAGTAGGAGCTGCTGTAGGTGTATCTAAAGATACAATGGTACGTATTGAAAAGCTGGTTGAAGCACAAGTAGACATCATTGTAATCGATACAGCTCACGGCCATTCTCAAGGAGTTTTAAACACGATTAAAGAAATCCGTGCCGCTTATCCTGAACTTGAAATCATCGCTGGAAATGTCGCTACTGCAGAAGGCACACGTGCTTTATATGATGCAGGGGCAGACGTTGTAAAAGTTGGTATCGGACCTGGTTCTATCTGTACAACACGTGTTGTAGCAGGTGTAGGAGTTCCTCAGATTACTGCGGTCTACGATGCAGCAACAGTTGCACGTGAATACGGTAAATCAATTATCGCTGATGGCGGTATTAAATATTCTGGTGATATTGTAAAAGCATTAGCAGCAGGTGGACATGTGGTGATGCTTGGTTCACTTCTAGCAGGTACTTCTGAATCTCCAGGAGAAACAGAAATCTTCCAGGGACGCCGTTTCAAAGTATACCGAGGCATGGGCTCACTTGGCGCTATGGAAAAAGGTTCAAAGGATCGTTATTTCCAGGAAGATGCAAAAAAATTGGTACCAGAAGGAATTGAGGGACGCCTTCCTTACAAAGGGCCTTTAGCAGATACGATTCATCAGCTAGTTGGTGGTATCCGAGCAGGTATGGGCTACTGCGGTTCCCCGGATTTAGAGTATTTACGTGAAAAATCTCAATTCGTTCGTATGACAGGTGCAGGCTTACGTGAGTCACATCCTCATGATGTGCAGATTACAAAAGAAGCACCTAACTATTCTCTTTCTTAAGGAATTGGAACTTTTACACTCCTTTGGCGTCAAAATTTGAGGCCGAAGGAGTGTTTTTTATTAGGAAAACAACCCACTCAACAATGTTTATGTTAAAATGGCGAGGACAACAAAAGAATTTGGAGGTAGCTTTGTGAAAAAGAAAAAAGGCAAGGTTGTTAGTTTGTTAATGATTCCGCTTTTACTGCTTAGCATGTTTATACAAATGCCACAGGCGAGCGCGGAAACGGATTTGGGCTTGACGGTAGACGCAGCCATTTTAATTGATGCAGATTCAGGAAAAATATTATATGAGCAAAATGCCGATACTTCGCTAGGCATCGCTAGTATGACAAAGATGATGACGGAGTACTTGTTATTAGATGCAATAAAAGAGGGAACAATATCCTGGGATCAGGAATATCGTGTAACAGAGTATACATATAAAGTATCTCAAGACCGATTATTAAGTAATGTACCCCTTCGTGCAGACGGTACGTATACAATTCAAGAATTATATGAAGCTATGGCAATCTACAGTGCAAATGCAGCGACAATTGCGATCGCTGAAACAATTGCTGGAACAGAGACAGAGTTTTTAAAGCTGATGAATGCTAAAGCAGAAGAGCTAGGGCTGGAAGGCTATAAATTCGTTAACTCAACAGGTCTAAATAATGCAAACTTATATGGTATGCACCCTGCTGGTACAGGCGCAGAAGATGAGAATATAATGCCTGCTAAATCAATGGCAAAGCTTGCATATCATTTATTAAAGGACCATCCAGAAGTATTAGAAACATCTAAAATTGCGAAAAAGACATTCCGTGAAGGAACTGAAGATGCAATTAATATGTCTAACTGGAACTTCATGCTGCCTGGCCTTGTATATGAGTATGCAGGTGTAGATGGCCTGAAGACAGGTACGACTGATTTTGCAGGCCACTGTTTCACAGGGACTGCAGAGCGTAATGGTACACGTTTAATTGCTGTTGTAATGAAAGCTGTAGACTCAGAGGGTGCAGGCTCTTATAAAGCACGTTTTGATGCAGCAGCGAAGCTATTTGATTATGGTTTTGGCCAATTCTCAAAACAAGAGATGGTACCTGCCAATTATGTGATTGAAGGACAAAAAACAATCCCTGTGAAAAAGGGGAAAGAAGATAGCGTAGGCATTGCTACAAAAGAAGATTTATCCTTTATGGTGAAATCAAGCGACCAAGGCTCATATACAACAAAGCTGGTGTTGGATAAAGAGGAGCTTGAAGGAGAAGTGAAAAAAGGAACGGTTGTCGGAAAACTAGTATTAGAGCGTAAAGAAGGTTCTGATTATGGGTTTGTCGATGGCAGTGATCTTGCAGTGGATGTCGTTACAACAGAAAATGTTGAGCGTGCTGGCGGCATCTCATTATTCTTCCAAGGTATCGGCAGCTTCTTTGGCGGCTTATGGAGCAGTGTAACTGGTTTTGTAGGCGGTCTATTCTAGTCATATATGAAAATAAGAAACACACAATTTCCAAATAGGATTGTGTGTTTTTTATTTGCCTAAAACATAAGCTAATGGGGAAGGAGTGTGACTATGTGTGGAATAGCAGGATGGATTAATTGGCAGCAGAGCCTAGTCGAGTATACAGATGTTATGAGGGAGATGACAGCAACACTTGCTCACAGAGGTCCCGATGAAATGAATATTAAGGCAATCGGGAAGGCTTTACTAGGTCATCAGCGGTTAGCTGTCATTGATTTAGAGGGTGGTCGTCAGCCGATGCAAAAAACAGTTGAAGACCGCACGTATACGATTGTTTATAATGGCGAGCTGTATAATACTGATGCGCTCCGGAAAACGCTTGAGGGACGTGGCTATACATTCCAAACGACGTCTGATACAGAAGTGCTGCTGGCTGCCTATATTGAATGGCAAGAAGCGTGTCCAACGCATTTAAATGGTATTTTTGCATTCGCTGTATGGTGTGAGGAAGAGGAATCATTATTTATCTGCCGCGATCGGATGGGGGTAAAACCTTTCTTCTATACAGAAAGAGATAAAGAAATATTATTTGCTTCAGAAATAAAAACCCTTCTCAAGCATCCTACAATAAAACCTCAAGTAGATCTGCAGGGGCTTGCAGGATTATTGAGCATTGGCCCTTCTCGTATTCCAGGTACTACAGTCTTTAAAAATATTATGGAGCTTAAGCCGGCACATTATTTGAAAATCACGCCAAATGAAAAGAAGATGGTCCGATACTGGGATGTTTCCTATCATTCTCATCCGCATGGGGAACAAGAAACGGTAGAGCAAGTTCGTACGCTCTTACAGGGAGCGATTGAAAGGCAGCTTGTCAGTGATGTGCCTTTATGTACGTTTTTATCAGGGGGACTGGATTCAAGCTTCATTACTGCAGTAGCAGCCGAACATTACCGGTTGAATGGGAAAGTACTGCACACTTACTCCGTAGATTTCGAAGAGAGCGATAAGTTTTTCCAAAAAAATGATTTTCAAGTATCACAGGATTCCTATTGGATTCAGCTGATGCGTGATCGATTCCAGACAGAGCATCATGAAATTATATTGACGCAGGAGGCAATGGTTAATGCCCTGCTAGAGGCAATGCAGCTGAAAGACTATCCAAGCATGGCCGATATTGATAGTTCGCTTCTGTTATTCTGCAGGGAGATGAAAAAAGACTTTACCGTTGCTTTATCAGGGGAATGTGCGGACGAATTGTTCGGCGGCTACCCATGGTTCTTCGCGAACACGAATTATTTTCCTTGGATTCGCTCCATTAAAGAAAGAGACACATTATTAAACAATGGATGGCGTGAAAAACTGAACCTGGAGGGCTTTTTACAGCAAACATATGAAGCAGCGATTGCAGAGGTGCCGGCTCTATACG
The DNA here is from genome assembly GCF_047301505.1 of Lysinibacillus canaveralius. Classification (NCBI taxonomy): domain Bacteria; kingdom Bacillati; phylum Bacillota; class Bacilli; order Caryophanales; family Bacillaceae; genus Lysinibacillus; species Lysinibacillus canaveralius. Next base: position 4,468,629 of record NZ_CP154840.1, read on the forward strand.
ATGAAAGTAAAGAAGGGAAAGAAAGAGGGCAGCTATTCTATCTAAATAATATGTTTTTCATGCAGACACTGCTAGAACGGAAAGACCGTATGAGTATGGGAGCCAGCCTGGAGGTTCGGGTACCGTTTGCAGACCACGAGCTGGTAGAATACGTATGGAATATCCCTTGGGAAATGAAAACTGTTGGGGGACAAGAGAAGGGTATTTTAAGAAAGGCAGCGGAAGGGCTGCTTCCTGAGGAAATTGTATGGAGAAAGAAAAACCCTTACCCGAAAACGTATCACCCTGCCTATACAAAAGCGGTTCAAACATTACTAGCAGAATGTCTGGCTGACTCATCTAGTATCTTATATGAGCTCTTTGACCATGAGCAGCTGCAGCAATTGCTTGCTACAGGCGGAGCTTCATTCCAGAAGCCTTGGTTCGGGCAGCTAATGGCTGGTCCTCAATTGCTGGCGTATTTTGTGCAGCTGCATCATTGGTTTAAAAATTACAAAGTAGAATTCGTATAATGGAATGCTTTCATGAGCGCATGGATCGCTTCCTCTATATCTTCTATTGGAATACCGCCAAATCCAAGGATAAAGGTAGGTTGCTCATAAGCAATGGGTGTTAATATATAGCGTGTTATTGGCTGGATATGAAGTTTTGCCTGCTGAGCGGAAGATTGTAGCTCTTTCTCCGTCAGTGTAGTAGGTATTGATAATAACACATGCATCCCGGCACTATCTCCACTTATATTTACGGCAGGATAATGCTTTGATAAAACAGAAATCAATTTATCATGCTTTTTTCGGTATATTTTCCTCATACGGTTCAAATGCTTAGAAAAGTGGCCATCTCTCATGAAGTTTGCGAGTATATGTTGGTCAAAGCGTGGTACCGTGGCTGAATAGTAACTAAAGATTTCCCGGTACTTTGGCAGCAAAGTAAGAGGCAATACAAAATAAGCAACACGTAAAGAGGGCATGACCGATTTTGAAAATGTGCTCATATAGATCACATTGTCCCCTTTATCTAGTCCTTGAAGGGCAGGAATCGGCTTCCCGATATAACGAAATTCACTGTCATAATCATCTTCAATGATATAACGGGATTGTTCTTGAGCAGCCCACTTTAATAATTGTGTCCGGCGGGTAGCAGAGAGAACTGCACCTGTTGGGAACTGATGGGAAGGTGTAATGTACACAAGACTTGCATCACTCTTTTCGAGTTTATCAACAATAAGCCCTTCTTCATCTACTGCAATCGGAATAGCGCGACTTTGAATATGAGCATGCGGGATTGCAGAGTAGCCAGGGTTCTCAAAAGCAATTTTGGCCGTTTTATTAAATAAACGCAGAATCATTGGCAGCAGCTGTTCTGTTCCCGAGCCGATGACAATTTGCTCTGGCAGGCAATGAATACCACGGGATTCGTATAAATAGCGGGCAATCTCTATCCTTAATGCATATTCTCCCTGGGGGTGCCCAGGCTGCAGCAGCTGCTTAGATGATTCATCATACATGTCTTTGGCATATTTACGCCAAAGACGAAAAGGAAATCCAGCTTCATCAATCTTCCCAGGGGAGAAGTCAAATCGGTAGGAGGACGGTTCATCACTCAGAGGCCCTGCGACGATTGTTTCTTTTTCCACATACGGCAATTCATCAATTGCCTCTACGAAATAGCCAACACGCGGTTTAGAAATAATATAGCCTTCCGCGAGCAGCTGTCCATAAGCAAGCTCGACAGTCGTCTGGCTGATGTTTAAAAAATCACCAAGCTGGCGTTTGGATGGAAGCTTCATCCCAGTTGCAATGTCTTGCCGTATGATGGCCTGCCTTATATTGAGGTAAAGCTGTTCGTAAAGAGGCTTTTCATCTTCTTTATCGAGTGTCAAAAATAGCAGTTCCATTGGTAAGCCCCCTTGATCTGATTCTGTTTTTATCAACAGTATAACAAATTGGCTTGAACTAGAACTTGCAAAATAGGAACAGCTATAGTAAATTAGGGTTAAATTTTAAAATTGGTAATACGATGATGGGAAATAGTAGCAAGCACGTTTTTTTTAGAGAGCCAGCGGGTGGTGGAAGCTGGTAAAGACACTTGTGAATCCGTCCTGGAGTTGCCTGGCTGAATGTTTTAGTAGGCTAAGGCCGGTTGAAAAGCCGTTATTTGATAAGTGGAGCAGGCGAGTTAGCCTGTTCAATTAGGGTGGCAACGCGGGTAGCTCTCGTCCCTTTTAGGGGATGAGGGCTTTTTTGTGTTTTAACGAGTTGATGCATGAAAGTATTCCCATTATCAATTTACATTTGGAGGTAGAAAATATGTTAGATATTAAACGTGTCCGCGATAATTATGAAGAAGTGAAAAAAATTCTTCTGACGCGTAACGAAGATTTAGGAAACATCGATGAATTCGAAGAGCTGGATAAAAAGCGGCGTGAATTGATCTCAAAAACAGAGGTATTAAAGGCAGAGCGAAATAAAGCTTCTGAGCAAATTGCCATTATGAAGCGCAATAAGGAAGACGCAGCAGAAGCTATTACTCGCACACGTGAATTAGGCGACGAAATTAAAGCATTGGATGCAGAGCTGCGTGAAATCGAAGAGAAATTCGAATATATGATGATGCGTCTGCCAAATATTCCTCATGAATCTGTTCCAGTCGGAGAAACAGAAGATGACAATGTGGAAGTTTACACATGGGGTGAGAAGCCTGTATTCGAATTTGAGCCAAAACCACATTGGGATGTAGCAACAGAAAATAGCGTTGTCGATTTTGAACGTGCTGGTAAAGTAACAGGAAGCCGCTTCCTATTCTATCGCGGACTTGGTGCGCGTTTAGAGCGTGCGTTGATGAGCTTTATGATGGATCTTCATTCTGACGAGCATGGTTATGAGGAAATGCTGCCGCCGGTTATTATTAACCGTGATTCTTTAACAGGGACAGGCCAATTGCCGAAGTTTGAAGAGGATGTTTTCAAATTAGAAGAACTTGATTACTTTATGGCTCCGACAGCTGAAGTACCGGTAACAAACTTCTACCGTGATGAAATTCTAGATGGAGAAATGCTGCCGAAGGGCTTTGCAGCTTACAGCACGTGCTTCCGTTCTGAAGCTGGTTCAGCAGGCCGTGATACACGTGGATTGATTCGTCAGCACCAATTCAATAAGGTAGAATTGGTTCGTTTCGTAAAACCGGAAGAATCATATGAACAATTAGAGCTTTTAACGGGGCATGCTGAAAAAGTACTTCAACTATTGAACTTGCCATACCGCAAGCTGCTTATGAATACGTCAGATTTAGGCTTTACAGCAGCGAAGAAGTACGACTTAGAGGTTTGGTTCCCGACACAGGATATGTACCGTGAAATTTCTTCATGCTCTAACTTTGAAGATTTCCAAGCGCGTCGTGCCAATATCCGCTTCCGCCGTGAACAGGGTGCAAAACCTGAATTTGTCCACACATTAAATGGATCAGGTTTGGCAATCGGCCGTACAGTAGCTGCTATTTTAGAGAACTACCAGCAGGCTGACGGATCTGTAAAGGTTCCTGAAGTGCTTGTACCATATATGGGCGGCAAGACAGTAATTGCGCCAAAATAAATTAAAGAAAGGGTCCCACACACTATGTGGGGCTTTTTTTATAAAGAGGAAGTGGGGAAATTGGATATCCGCATATATAAAAAGCTCCCTGAAAATGTATTGGAAGGTGTGCAGATTGTGCATGCGTGTGTATTTGAAGGAGATCGATTAAAGCCTGAAAAGCTGAATAAGCCTCAATTGCTTATGCTTGTAAGCTTTGATAAAGGCAGGGTAACAGGGTTTAAATTCGGCTATGAGCATGAAGATGGTGTTTTCTACAGCTGGCTTGGAGGCGTACATCCTGATGACCAGGGAAGAGGCATTGCACGGGCGCTGATGGAAAAGCAGCATAAAATATGCCGGCAGAAAGGCTACACAAAAGTACGGACATACAGCCGAAACACGAAAAAAGCGATGATTATTTTAAACATAAAGAGCGGTTTTGATATTATTTCAACATTTGTAGATCATAAAGGCCGTCATAAAATTGTGATGGAGAAGGATTTAATTGAGAAAGAGGCATTAGCAGAGGGCTAAAAAATTTTTCATAAGTATATTTAGCAAGTAGTTGAAAAAGTATTGTTCAACTGCTTGCTTTTTACTGCCGCCAGCAATATATGGATTTCGGTAATTTACCCAAGCTTCTCTAATACGACACTCTTTTTTAAAAAATAAACTTTTACACGTCGGGCACCGTTAATAATGCAAAGGGGGAGAGACACGTTGGAGAGGGAGCAGCATTTACAGCAGCTGATGCATGAATACAGTGAGAAGCTATTGCGTATTGCGTATTACTATGTGCGCCATATCCAGACGGCAGAGGATATTGTGCAGGATGTCTTTATTAAATTTTACCAGACGTCAAGCTACCGCGAGCAAGGAGAGGCTGGGGCCTATTTAACGAAAATGACGGTTAATAAATGCAGAGACTACCTCCGGAGCTGGACATTTAAGAAAGTTCAGCTGCAGTATACATTTCTGCCCGTAAAAGTGGAGAAGGCAGATCCGCTTGTACAGCTCAATGAGGAAGAAATAATTGGCGAAGCTATTTTAAAGCTGCCGTTAAAGCAGCGGGAACCGATTGTCTATTTTTATATGGAAGAGATGACAATCAAAGAGATCGCTGTACTGCTGGAGATTCCGGAAAATACAGTAAAGTCAAGGCTGCGTAAAGGAAAACAGCTGTTGAGTGAGCAGCTGAAAGATGTAGAATGGGAGGTGCTGATGCATGAAAAAGCCTAAAATAAGAGCGCTTCAAAATGCAGAGGAAAGTAAAGCGCGTATTATCCAGCAGGTAAACAGCCGGCTTGATGAACAGCCAAAGAGAAAAGTTTCCCGGCTGCTTCCTCTGACAGCAGGTCTATTGGCAGCAGCTGTAGCCTTGTTTTTACTGTGGCTGCCGGTCAGTGAAGAGCCGCAGCCGGCCGTTGGGACGGAGGAAGAAACGGCAGAAAAATTATTAATGAAGCAGCAATTAGAAGATCAAAATCAAATGGAGATATGGCAGACAGCGGAAGGATACGAACTACGCTATTACGCTTTCGATGAGGGAAAATGGTATGAAACAGAACCAATAGTAGCGGCTGACTCATTTTCATGGGGCTCTATGGACATCAGCGGGCAGAATCTTTTTCTGGTCATGGGACTGATGACAGACGAACAGTTGGAAAGAGTGCATGTTATTGACCACAACCTGGAACGTGTAAGGCAGCAGGCAGCTGAGCAGTACTTTGTAGAGATAGATGAATATGCAGCGATTTTTGAAGCCGGCAGCACGAAAATCTGGTATGCCCTGATGGCTGACTATGAAGGAAGAAATCCAGAGACACTGCGTATCGAGGCAGAGGATGAAAATTTAGAAGTTATATGGCGCAGTGGATTTTACGATGGTCAATATATAAATGGCTACCATCCAGTCAAAATGCCGGAAGAGCCGGCGGAGGATCAGCTATTAACACTTTATCAGTCAGATGAAACAGCAACTTTTATTGAACCGTATGATGTGGCGTATAAGGCAGCAGAGCATGGTGCATTGATTCCATTTATTTTTAATGAAGTGAAGACATTTGATGTGACATTGCGCGGCTATGAATGGGCAGAACAGGGAAAAACACTGCTTCTGGATTTAGGGGAAGGATATGAGAAAATTCAAGGATCTAGTGGCGCCGGCATATTCGGTCAGACATTAGATCAATCCTATTTTGAAACCTATCCGAAGCTCGAAACAATCATTTATACACATGAACGCTCATTCCGCAGCAAGCTGGATCATTTTGGCTTTGGCTTCCCTTATACAAGATAAAAAAGATATTCCTTTTCTACGCTGCGTAAACGTAGGGGTCTAAATTTCTTACACATATGTATTTAAAATAAAGCTGTCCTGAAAGTTATGACTTTCTAGACAGCTTCGTTTTAAAAGAATAAAAACCCGATACTGATAATAACACCTGTAAACACAAGAACTAGCAGACAGAAGCCCATGATATCCTTTGCTTTTAATCCTGCAATTGCCAGGGCAGGCAATGCCCAGAATGGCTGAATCATATTTGTCCATGCATCGCCCCACGCAATGGCCATGGCCGTTTTGGCATAGTCTGCGTTAATGGCTGTAGCAGCATCCAGCATGATTGGTGCCTGGACTGCCCATTGTCCGCCTCCTGAAGGAACAAAGAAGTTAACAAGACCGGCAGCATAAAACGTAAATAAATAAAATGTTGTATCATTTGAGATTGTAATAAACCAATCAGACATAACAGCTGCCAGACCCGAAGCCGTCATCATGCCCATAATGGCAGCATAAAACGGAAATTGGAAAACAATACCGCCGGTTGTTTTAATGGCTTGCTGTACAGCAGCTAGGAAACGCTGAGGCGTGCCATGCAGGATGATACCTAAAATGACAAAAATGGTGTTAACAATATTTAAATCAAGTAAAAATCCTTTAGTGGAAAAATGATAAACTAAATATGTTACTCCGATAAGTCCAATAAAACCTGTAATTAGGTAGCTGCGTTCTGAAATGGAAGCAAAATTATTTTCAGGCGCAGGAAAGTCTTCAACCACTTCTTTAATAAGTGCAGGATCTACTTCAATTACATCTTTATCTTTTGGCATTAAGAAACGGTTAAAGAATGGTAATGTAACAACGATGGTAATGACAATAAATAAGTTATACGGCGTAAAAATTGTTTCTGAAGTCGGTACTACGCCCATTATATTCTGAAACGGGTGACCTTCTGTTGCTACAGAAAGCGGTACAGAGCCCGCTAATCCCCCGTGCCACACAACAAATCCAGAGTAGGCGCTGGCAATAAGCAGGCGATAGTCTACTTTGCGCACTTGGCGTGCAATTTCCTTTGCAAAAAGCGCTCCAATTACTAATCCAAATCCCCAGTTGATCCAGCAGGCAATAAGTGACACAAAGGTGACGATAATAATTGCCATGGAAGGGGTTTTAATTTTAGAGGCAATCCCCGATAATATTTTTTTGAATAGAGGACTGTTTGCCAGAACATGCCCCGCTGCAAGTACAACAACCATCTGCATTGTGAATGCAAGTAGCCCCCAGAAGCCATCCCCCCAATATACGGCCATATCAAGTGGCGACGAGTCTGTAAAAATAACCCCTAAAATTACAACAACAAAAGTTAAAATAGCTACAAAAATATAAGGGTCAGGTAAATACTTTTCCATCAGTGCATTTGTAAATCTAGTAATCCTTTTCATCATAATCCCCCTTTGCTTTTTTCTAAACTTAATGTAAATCAAAAAAATAGAGAATAAAAGACAAAAAAAATGATATTTCGAGAAATTGAATGTATGGTACGATACATTATACGTTTCAGACTAGAAAATAGAGTTACCTCCAAAGCATTGATAGATCAGCCTTTGGTAAGGTTTTTATAAGAGAAAAAGGTATAATAAATAAACAAAAACTTATGAATACTATGAATAAATGGTCATTTACTATAACAAATTTGAATAAAAGGGGACCGAAGAGAAATGGAGTTAAGAGATTTAAAAAGCTTTATAGCAGTGGCACAGCATGGAAGCTTTACAAAAGCATCACAGCAGCTTTTTGTTTCTCAGCCTTCCTTGAGCAAAAATATTAAGCGTTTAGAAGAGCTGCTTCAAGTTGAATTATTAGACCGTTCAACACGGTATGTACGTTTAACGGATGCAGGCAGAATCGTCTATGACCAGAGTAAAAAGGCTATGCTTGCCTTAGATGAAATTCCTTTACTATTAAATGATTTAAAGCAAATTCATTCAGGTAGTATTAAAATTGGCATTCCTCCTTTAATAGGTACACTTTTCTTTCCGGAGCTGGCGAGGAAATTCCATGAAAAATATCCGAATGTACAATTAGAGCTAACAGAATTAGGAGCCAAAAGGATTTGGGAACTGGTTGATAATGGACAGGTAAATTTGGGGTTTGTTGTATTACCAACTAATGAGTCTCTCTTTCAAATGAAGCCCTTTATTGAGGATGAATTTGTATTGTTTATTCATGAAAACCACCCATTGGCGAATGAAAATGAAATTTCTATATCTCAGCTAAAGGATGAAAAATTTATTTTGTTTTCTGAGGAATTTACACTGCATGATCTAGTCATCCAAGCGTGCAGGGATATGGGGTTTATTCCAAATATTACCTATAAAAGTTCTCAATGGGATTTAATAATAGAATTAGTATCTTCCCAGTTAGGAATTACTCTATTGCCCAAGTCGATTTATAAAAAGCAGGTAAATAAACATGTAAGAATTATTAGTTTAAAGGAAAAGCTGCGCTGGAATTTAGGAATTATCACTAAGAAGGATTCCTATCTCCCTTTTGCCGTAAAAGAATTTCTCGCTTTTACAGAGCATCAGCAAAATGTAACTATTCATTAAAAGAATAACTATTATGCTATTTATATATTTTACTAATAAATAAAGCATTTTATAAACTGAATACAAAGGGGTGGAGGAAAATGAACAAAGTGTATTCAGATTTTGATGAAGCTGTAGAGGATATCTTCGACGGCGCTACAGTTATTGCCGGCGGATTTGGTCTATGCGGAATTCCGGAGAAATTGATTGAGGCTGTTCAAAAAAAGAAGGTTCGGGATTTAACAGTTGTCAGTAACAACTGCGGTGTGGATGATGGCGGTTTAGGGCTGCTTTTGGCAAATAAGCAGATCAAAAAGATGGTTGCTTCGTACGTAGGGGAAAATAAAATATTTGAACAGCAGTTTTTATCCGGCGAGCTGGAGGTAGAGCTGACACCTCAAGGGACATTAGCAGAAAGAATCCGTGCAGGCGGTGCAGGCATCCCGGGTTTTTATACGGCAACAGGTGTAGGTACACCGATTGCTGAAGGCAAAGAAACAAAAGAATTTAATGGAAAGAAATATATTTTAGAAGAAGCAATTGTAGGAGATTTTGCATTAGTAAAGGCATGGAAGGCAGACAAAAGTGGTAATCTGGTCTTCCGTAAAACCGCACGCAATTTCAATCCGCTTGCTGCAATGGCAGCGAAGGTAACGATTGTAGAAGTAGAAGAGTTAGTGGAAATAGGTGAACTGGACCCTGATCACATCCACCTACCGGGCGTTTATATACAGCGTATTTTAGTCGGCACAGATTATGAAAAACGTATCGAACGCCGCGTAGTTACGGAGGGAATATCATGACAAGAGAAAGAATTATCAACCGTGCTGTACAGGAAATTGAAGATGGGATGTATGTAAATCTGGGAATTGGTATGCCGACATTAATTGCTAATAGTATCCCAGAAGACTACAATGTTTTTCTGCAATCAGAAAATGGATTACTGGGCATCGGTCCTTACCCAACGGAACAGCAGATAGACCCGGATTTAATCAATGCCGGTAAGGAAACAATCACTGTCAGGAAAGGGGCTTCTTTTTTTGATAGTGCGGAAAGTTTTGCAATGATTCGAGGAGGCCACATTGATGTTGCCATTCTTGGTGGTATGGAAGTGTCAGAAGCAGGAGATTTAGCAAACTGGATGATTCCCGGCAAGATGGTAAAGGGTATGGGCGGAGCTATGGATCTTGTAGCAGGCGCAAAAAAAGTTGTGGTGATTATGGAGCACACAAATAAATATAAAGAATCAAAAGTAAAGAAAGCATGTACTCTTCCGTTAACCGGGCAGCGTGTTGTGAACCGGTTAATAACAGATCTGGCTGTATTTGATTTTATAGATGGCAAAATGCACTTAGTAGAGCTGCAGGAAGGCGTTTCTTTAGAAGAGGTGCAGGAGAAAACAGAAGCAAATTTTTCTGTGACATTATAAATACGATAGCTGTTATACCATTGTTTACTATAAACAAATCATGGCTGGCTTCTTACTAAATCTTTAAAGCCTTCAAATTAGACTGATAACTGTTTTATAAAGAAATGAGTGGAATTACGTAATCGAGATAAAAATCTCTATCGCATGTTTTTGTACGATAGAGATTTTTGTTTACGCTCTTTCAACAGAAGGTTTCTGTAAGCGTATAAATATCCGCTGAAATGCAACTATTTATTTTGGAGTATACAATTCAAAGGGGGCAATTTGCATATTCGCAAATTAAGGGAGAAGTATGTACTGCCAGGTATCGGTTGATGAAGTTATTCACTTTCACATGCTTTCCGCATTTTTTTCTCCGCTTTCTTACGCTCCCGTAAAGCACGGAAAAAGTCAGTTAAAATCTGCCCGCATTCCTCTGCGAGTACGCCCTCTGTAACTTCACATTCATGATTAAAGCGAGGGTCATTCAAAAGGTGGTATAAGGAATCTACACAGCCTGCCTTTACGTCTCTCGCCCCGTAGACAACACGAGGAATACGAGATTGCAGGATGGCTCCGGCACACATTGGACATGGCTCAAGGGTTACATAAAGTGTCGTCTCCTCAAGGCGCCAGCTGCCGACTTTTTCACAGGCCTGCTGGATGGCCATGAGTTCAGCATGAGTTACCGCATTTTGTGTTGTTTCCCGCAGGTTCGATGCTGCGGCGATGACTTCTCCATTATGAACAATTACTGCTCCAATCGGTACTTCGCCGAGATTCCCTGCCTTTTCTGCTTCTTCTAATGCCAGCCGCATAAACTGGCGATCTTTCTCAAATACGTCCATCTTCATCGCTCCTTACATGTCAGTGTAGCATTGCTTTTCCCCTTGTTCCACTAGTAACTCGTGGTAAGATGAAAGGAAGGAGGAATCCATATGTATCCACAATTTGAAACTCTGGCTGAGGCTGATGCCTATTTCCAGCGCGAACGATTATTGCTTGAAATGAATCATGAGGAAAAGCTGACGCTGCTGGCATCAAATAAAAAAAATGTACTACTGACTTTAAAGGCAAGGTATGAAGCTCAAATTGAAACGTTAAAGAAACGAACAATTGAACGAAAAGAAGAGCTGAAATACAATAGCGAAAAAGCAAAGAAACAAATTGAATTATTATTTAAAAATAAAAAAGAAACTATTTTAATAAAGCAAAATGAACAAAAACAACAATGGGTTAAGCAAATTAATAAGAAAAAGGAGATGTATCTACATGAAAAAATAGGGAATGAACGCTCCTTGTTTGATAATTTTTCCAGGGCACAAAAGGCTGCTTTATCTAACTATGAGCAGCTTGCAATATTGCGGGAGGAATTTATAGAGAAACTAGAAAAATTAAATACAGATTTTGAAGAGGATATTGAGGAATTAGAGGATACGCTGGAAGAAAGGCTTGATGAATGGGAGCTGACATTTGAGGAAGAGACAGAGTCATTAGAAGAAACAGCAGAAGCGAGCTATGAAAAGTTCGAGGAGCAGTTTGAAGAAGCTCTTGAAAACCTTGAGCAGGAAGATGAAGAAGAGCATGAACGCCTTTATGAGGAATTGATTGTAAAGGAAGAGGAGATTGAGGAGCGTTTTGATCGGGAGCTTGAAAAACTAGAAGAGCAATTTGAAGAGCAGCTAAGGCAGCTTGAAAATCGACAGGAAGAAGTATTTAAAACACTTAAATAGCCAAAATATAATATTCGGAATATTTTGTGTTTTAAAAATGGAATAGTTTGTTTTGTTGAGGATTTGAAACCTGTGTTAAAATGAAAAGCACTGACTAATAAAAAGGGGGAACTTCTAGTGTCGGTTCCATTTATTACAGTGGAAGGTCCGATAGGTGTAGGAAAGACGTCTTTATCTAAGGCGATTGCCGGCACATTTGACTACCATCTATTAAAAGAAATAGTTGACGAGAATCCATTTCTAGGGAAATTTTATGAAAACATTGATGAGTGGAGCTTTCAAACTGAAATGTTCTTCCTTTGCAATCGATATAAACAGCTTTCAGATATAAACAATCAAATTTTAGCTAATCAATCATCGGTAGTGGCTGATTATCATATTTTCAAAAACCTCATTTTTGCAAAGCGTACATTAAAGCCATCAGAATACGAAAAATATGAAGCCATTTATGGCATTCTCACCGCGGACATGCCTGTACCGAACATGGTCATTTATTTGCATGCAAGCATTGATACGTTGATGAGCCGGATTGCAAAACGTGGACGGGATTTTGAAAAGATGATTTCCAGGGAATACATGGTGCAGCTTGCAGCAGATTATCATGAATTTATTGGTCATTTTGAAAAAATGCACCCAGAGATTCCCGTGATCCGGTTAAATGGTGATGAACTTGATTTTGTTGAGCGCAAGGAAGATCTGACATATATTTTACAATTAGTTGAGGAAAAGCTATCAAAGAGGAGTATACTAGAACGATGAATTTACGCGAAAAGCACGGCATTCCTTCCAATGCAGTAATTACAATTGCCGGTACAGTAGGAGTAGGGAAATCGACAATGACAAAGGCATTGGCGGAAGGATTAAATTTCCGTACGTCTTTTGAAAAAGTAGATACTAACCCATATTTAGATAAATTTTATGATGACTTTGAGAAGTGGAGCTTCCATCTGCAGGTGTATTTCCTGGCAGAACGCTTCAAAGAGCAGAAACGTATCTTTGAATATGGCGGTGGCTTCATTCAGGACCGTTCTATCTATGAAGATACAGGTATTTTTGCAAAAATGCATTACGATAAAGGGACGATGAGCCCTACGGATTATGAAACATATACAAACCTTTTTGATGCGATGGTAATGACGCCATACTTCCCTCATCCAAATCTGCTCGTATACTTAGAAGGTCCGATTGATCATATCATAGCACGCATCCAAGAACGTGGACGTGCAATGGAGCAGCAAACATCGAATGATTATTGGTATGAAATGCATGAGCGTTATGAAAATTGGATTAACAACTTTAATTCCTGCCCAGTCCTGCGCCTGGATATTAATGATTACGATCTGATTAAACAGCCTTCTCAAATTGAAGGAATCATTGAACGAATTGGTTATATGTTGGGGCAGACAAGTCATTTACGAAAATAACAGCTAGGTGACTGAGTAACCAAAAGCCGATGCATGAAAACATGCATCGGCTTTTTATAGTAGGAAGATAGTAAAAATATAACTTTCCGATAAAAAAGCTGGGGCGTAAAAGGGATATTTACGCCCCAGCCCTCATTAAATACCTAACTGTTTGAAATAATCTTCCATATTCTCTTTTGTCACAATATAAAGTAGATCAGAAGGCTCGCGTCTTTGAAGCTCTTCTGCCACAAGGTCGCCAATTGGCGGGTAGAAGTGATACAAATCAAAGAAATTTGCATGGCTGCGTGTCACATCATTATAAGCATGGAATGAATAAGCAGCCCCGAAAATATCAACAATGTCACTAATATACTGCTTATAAATAGGCTGAATTTGCGGGTGTTCAAGCGTCATTTGCAGGCGCTCTGCCGGCATTAAATCGGTGAATACGATAAAGTTGGCATCCGGAAATGCTGCCTTGATCTCTTCAAGATAGCCCCGATAGTTGGGGTCATATACCCATTCAGGACCGTTTGCTGTCCGGTCTGCCATTTGATTCTTGAAAAACTCGATTCGTTCATTAATATCTTTCCCCGGATAGGAGGTAGACACTTCCAAATCCCGATTGTATGTTCGAGGGCCTTCCGAGTAGTTTGCTTTCGAAATCTCATAGTTATCCTTTGCTTGATCATGTGTCTCTTTTGAGAACAGACTTGTAATCGGATAAAAAGGACGTTCCGATTGACTGAAGAACGACTCAGCATCGCTAAAGGCAGGACCATAAAATAAATCATGTGAACGAACTGTCAATTCCATATAAATCGTGCCGAATGGCTTTTTATTTTTACTTTGAGCATATTGCATATAATCCAGATATTCCGTAATATGCAGACTACTTAAACCATAGTGGAATACCTTTTCTTCAAAGTTGGAAGCATTGATATAAGTTGTTCGGCTTGTTCCAATCATGAGACTGTCGAAATTCATATCGTGTGCGTTGATCCAGTTTGTTTTTTGAATACGCTCATTGAACCCAATCTGATAGTCGTTATATTCATTGCTATGATCAAAGTTCCATAATGGGTCAATGTAATAGTTGTAAGCCATTACACCCCCGACCGGGATTCCAAGAACGATCAGGCTGACGAATACAAGTTTAATCAGCCAAATATGCGGTTTCATCAAAATCCCTCCTAGAAATTAAAGTAAATAAAGACGCTGCTTTTCTTTACATAGAATATTGTTGCCAGCAAAATAACTGCTAAAAACTGCATGTACCAAATATGGAGCCAGTTAAATTGGAAACGCTCCAGCAGCTGAATTGAGTTTTTTGCAAAGAAGCAGATTACTAGTGTAATCAATAAGCTGCCGATTAAAATAAACGGTGTATTCAGTGTATAACCGAATACCTCAATTGCTGCTGCATCCGCAAAAATAGCTGAAGGAGTAGAAATGAACGCCTTCAAGCTTGTTAAATCCGGTGAGAACAAAGTGCCGAATAGATGATGGGCTTGTTCCACACTAGATGAACGGAAGTATACCCGTGCCAAAATAATGAACAAGAATGTCATGAACCATGCCAGCAGGTAAGGAAGCTGAATACGGCCATATTTAATGAACAGCCGTACAATAACAGATGCTGCGCCGTGCAGCATTCCCCAAATGATAAATGTCCATCCAGCTCCATGCCAGAAACCGCTAATAAAGAATACGATGAGGATATTGAGCATGGTAATCCATTCCCCTTTACGGCTGCCGCCTAGAGGGAAGTAGACGTATCTTGTTAAAAAGCGGTTTAATGTCATATGCCAGCGTCTCCAGAAATCTGGAATATTCCGTGCCTTGTAAGGCGAGTTAAAGTTGATTGGTATATGTATATTGAACATAAGCGCCAATCCGATAGCCATATCACAGTAGCCGCTGAAATCAAAGTAAAGCTGTACTGTATACGCGATGATAACAAACCAGGCTTCTGTAAATGTTAGGCTTTCATAGTTATTAAATCCATCCGTTACCCACAGAGCAAACGTATCAGCGATGACAATTTTCTTAACAAGGCCGATTAAAAAAATGAAGGAACCTTTTGATACGTTCTCCAAGTTGATACGCTTGTTCGCTGGATTTTCATAATCCTGCATTACATCTTTATGATTGACAATTGGTCCGGCAATCAACTGAGGGAAGAATGAAATAAATATCATATATGAAGATAATTTAGAATGCGTAATTTCCCCGCGGTAAATATCCACCAAATAAGCAATCTGCTGAAATGTGATGAAGCTAATACCGAGCGGCAGAGCCAGATAGAGTAAATCTAGGTTCTGATCGAATATCCAATTATAGTTTTCTATAAAGAAATCCGCATATTTAAAATAACCTAATAATACAACATTAAAAATAATCCCGGCTGCTAAAATTGTCCGTCTATAAGAACGGGCCTTTATCAGCACAAACCCAAGTCCAAAATTCACTGCCAGTGAAAATGAAATTAAATAAAGAAACTTGATTTCAAAGTAGCTATAGAAATACAGGGAAGCTGCTACTAAAAATAAAGTAGAAATGTCTTTGTTTTTCAATTTACCTAATAGAAAATAGATACAAAATACAACCGGTAAAAATACAAAAGCAAAGACAAAAGAGTTAAAAAGCAAGAAAACCTCTCCTATCTTTTACGGTAGAAATGTAGAACGTTCTTATTATAACACTTAGTAAAAAAAAAACTATGAGCCGCTTTGTGCTCATAGTTGAATGATTATTTTAATACAAGTGCAGCAATGATAAATGGTACTACAATAAAGAGCATGACCCCGAAACTCCATAAAACCTGCTTTGCCGGGGACAGGTTTTTTGGCTTGATACTAATAGACTCATACAGCTCATTGATAGCCCGCTGCTCCTTCTCATATAGCATTGCTTGAAAAGCCGGGTAGTCTTCGATGAAAGACGCCGGATTTTGATAATGAAAGCGTAATGCTCGAATGTCATCAGTAATATCCTTCTCTCCTTGGAGATAAATAATAATAGGAGACAGGCCTCCTGTGGACTTGGCTACTACATCTACATCAAATGTCGCCATTCTATAGATTATTTCACCTTTTTCATTTGTTTCCTGGCGAATTAAATTGTTCATCTAATCGACCCCCCTTTCTTCAACTATTCACAAAAATTCTTCTTTTATAACAGAAAATGAGGCATTACATAAAAAACATTGTGATTGAAAGGGAAAGTATTTATTATTTTAATAATTGCAAATATTTTTATATTTGTAAAAAAGAATTTTCTAGGGGATGAGGAAATGACAATTATAACGATTGAAGAGCGTTTCTTGGCATTACCGACAACAGCAGTTTCAGATGCTACAGGGGGCCATACAAATGTTGCGGCGGATATTAAACCAATTGCTGATCATTTTAAAATTGCCGGTCGAGCTTTAACGGTACGGCTTCCAGACGGAGAAAATGGTGCAGTTTTAGAAGCAATCAGCAAGGCAAATAAAGGGGATATTTTAGTTATTGATGCAAAAGGTAATACGAATCGGGCTGTGGCCGGAGACTTTGTTATGCAATTGGCCCAAGGTGTAGGCGTGCAAGGATTTGTTGTAGATGGTGTTATTCGTGATTTAGCAGCAGCGCGTACGATTGATTTTCCCGTCTTTTCTCTTGGAACGACGGTAGCAGCAGGTAATAAAAATGGGGGAGGAGCTGTAGGTGTCCCAGTGTCAGTAGGCGGGGTTGTCGTCCAGACAGGAGATATCATTGTAGGAGATCTTGATGGCGTGATTGTTGTACCAGCGGCAGATGCAGAAAGAATTGCGGAAGGTGCAGAAGCAAAGGTTGCAAAAGATGAGGTCCGTGAACAGGAAGCATTAGCAAATGGGGAAGAGTCTATCCGTGTTTATCTAAAAAAGGTTGTAAAATAACAGAGAAGTCTTGTGGATGGTTGATCCGCAGGGCTTTTTTTAAAAGGTTGAGAATGATTAGTTAGAAAATAGTTAAGTATTTATTGGACTGTTAGAGAATTCGGCAGCAGTTTCTTCATGTGTAACTATGAAATGAGTTTTCCTCCTGCTTGCTATCTCAGAACACATGCGAAATTGCTTCCTTAATAAGAATAATATGTAGATATTTCAGAATATATTTGCATAAGTGAGAAAGTGTTTTTATAATTACAGATAAATCAATATTACATACCAACTGGTTAGTATGTAATAGAAAGGGGAGAAGGGAATGAATTTTTCATATTCGGAAAAAGTGTTGAGCTTACAAAAAAAGCTGACCCAATTTATGGAGGATTATATTTACCCAAATGAACAGCTGTATGAAGAGTATGTAAACCAACAGAATAATCGTTGGGAAACGGTACCGCCGATCATTGAAGAGTTAAAGGAAAAAGCAAAGGCACAGGGGTTATGGAATTTATTTTTGCCGGAAAGTGAGTACGGGGCAGGTTTGACGAACCTTGAATATGCTCCGCTTTGTGAAATTATGGGACGATCCCATATTGCCCCGGAGGTATTCAATTGTGCTGCTCCAGATACAGGTAATATGGAAGTGCTTGTCCGGTATGGTACGAAGGAACAAAAAGAAAAATGGCTGAACCCGCTTTTAAATGGAGAAATCCGGTCCTGTTTTTCAATGACAGAGCCTGAGGTAGCTTCGAGTGACGCAACGAATATTGAGGCAAGCATTATTCGTGATGGCGATGAATATGTCATTAATGGACGGAAGTGGTGGTCATCAGGTGCGGGAGACCCTCGCTGCAAAATTTCCATCGTTATGGGTAAGACAAATCGAGATGCACCAAAGCATGAGCAGCAATCAATGATTTTAATACCAATGGACACACCGGGATTGAAGGTCGAGCGGCATGTGCCGGTATTCGGCTATGACCATGCGCCTCATGGTCATATGGAAATTACGTATACAGATGTACGGGTGCCGGTCTCTAATATTTTATGGGGGGAAGGAAAAGGCTTTGCGATTGCCCAGGGGCGCCTAGGACCTGGACGCATTCATCATTGTATGCGTTTGATTGGTTCAGCGGAGCGCGCTGTTGATGAAATGTGCAGACGGGTACAACAGCGGGAAGCGTTTGGAAAAAAACTATCGCAGCAAGGTGTTATTCAGGACTGGATTGCACAGTCACGTATTGAAATTGAACAGGCACGCCTTCTAACATTAAAAGCTGCTTATATGATGGATACTGTGGGCAACAAAGAGGCAAAGCAGGAGATTGCCATGATTAAAGCAGTTGCACCGCAAATGGCACTAAACGTACTGGACAGGGCTATTCAAGCATTTGGAGGAGCAGGCGTGAGCGATGATACACCTCTTGCCTTCATGTGGGCGCAGGCGCGGACTCTTCGGATTGCTGATGGTCCGGACGAGGTACACCGGGCACAAATTGCCAAATTGGAATTGAAAAAATATAGTGAAGGGGTGTTGGTACATGGGCATTCTTGATTTATTCAAATTAACAGGGAAAACGGCAATTATTACAGGTGGAGGCAGAGGACTCGGTGCCCAAATCGCGGCAGGCTTTGCCGAAGCGGGAATTGCTAATCTTGTTCTCTGTTCCCGTAATATAGAAGCGTGTAAGGCAGTTGGATTAGAACTAGAAAAAACATTCGGCGTCAAGACGCTTGCCTTTGCCTGTGATGTGACAAATGCGGAAGAGGTAAAACATGTAGTGGAAAAGACGGTAGAGGAATTCGGTACGATAGATATATTAGTAAATAACAGCGGCGCTTCATGGGGAGCCCCTGTAGAGCAAATGCCGAAAGAAGCCTGGGACAAGGTGATGAATATTAATGTCACAGGAACATTTTTGATGAGTCAGGAAGTCGGCAAGGTAATGATAGAGAAGAAAGCAGGAAAGATTATCAATATATCATCAATTGCAGGCTTTGGTGGTACGCCAGAGTTTATGCAGACAATTGGCTACAATACAAGCAAGGGTGCTGTAATGACATTTACAAAAGACCTTGCTGTAAAATGGGGCCGTCATAATATCAATGTTAATGCGATTGCACCGGGCTTTTTCCCCACGAAGATGTCAAATCAGCTGATCGAGCTTGGAAGGGAAAACATTATGGCAGCGACTCCGCTAAAGCGACTCGGTAATGAGGAAGATTTAAAAGGGGCTGCAGTATTTCTTGCATCTCAAGCTTCCGATTATGTATCAGGTGATATTTTGACAGTAGATGGCGGGGCAAGTGCTTTATAGTTTAGAAATTCCTATATGGCGGTGTTCAAATAGAATCGCTTTTGCCATACTAATAAAGAAAAAGTTTTATCATCCAGGAGGCAAACATGAAACAAAAAATCATACAGGAAAGCATTCTATTATTTGAACGAAAAGGTTTTGGCAGTACTTCTATCCAGGATATTGTAGATGCATTGAATGTCACAAAAGGCACGTTCTATTACTACTTTTCGAGTAAGGAACAGCTGCTGATGGATATTCACTCAGACTATATCGAGGATCTGTTGAAAAGACAAGCCGCTATTATAGAGAAGCCCGGAACATTTCGTGAAAAGCTGCATGACATTGTCTATTTATTAATTGCTGATATCGAAGCACAAGGGCCTTCCGGCAGGGTATTTTTCCGGGAAATGCGGCACTTGGGAGAAGACCACGCCGAAGAGGTCCGGCAAAAACGGGATACATTTCGCAGAAATCTTGAGCATATTTTGTCACAAGGAATAGAACAAGGGGAGTTTCGAAAAGGCCTGCAAGTGGAGATGCTGTCATTTGCTATTCTCGGTATGACAAACTGGAGTTATCAATGGTATCAGCCAGATGGGAAAATTCAACCGAAAGAATTAACAAATATTTATGTGGACATGGTATTAAACGGTATTTCAATTATATCTGATACCAACTAGTCAGTATAACAATCCAAGGGGTGAAATATGATGAAGGACACGATTGCGGTAAGAAAAGGGGAGGAGTTAAACGCTGCTGTTCTAGCGTCTTTTTTGCGTGAAATGCTGCCGGATCTGCCAAACGCTGAACTTGAAATTGAACAATTTAACTCAGGACACTCCAATTTAACTTATTTACTGAAGTGCGGAGATTTTGAGGCAGTACTGCGACGTCCTCCATTAGGGCCCATTGCACCAAAAGCGCACGACATGGAGCGTGAGTACAAAATTCTTACTTCTCTACAGCAGTATTTTCCTGCTATACCAAAGACGTATTTGTTTTCCGATAATGAATCGATTATTGGCAGTCCATTTTTTCTAATGGAGCGAAAAAGAGGGGTTGTCCTTGATACCGAATTCCCTTCAGCTATACCATACACAGAAGAAATAGGCCGCCTTATTTCTGAAAAAATGGTTGATACACTCGTTGAACTTCATAGTATTGACTATAAACAAACGATCCTTGCCCAAATGAGTAAGCCAAAGGGATTCATGGAACGTCAGGTGGAAGGCTGGATTGAACGATATGAGCGGGCAAAGACAGATGAAATACTTGAAGTAGAGGAGCTGAAGGCCTGGCTTAGGGAACATATTCCCTCATCAAATGAAGCGACCATTATCCATTATGATTACAAGTTGAATAATACAATGTTTTCAGAGGATTTTACGGAAGTGACGGGGCTTTTCGACTGGGAAATGACGACAATAGGCGATCCGCTTGCAGATGTCGGTGTGGCTCTTTGTTACTGGATCCAGGCCGATGATCCGATGCTATTAAAAACCGCTATGGGCAAACCGCCTGTTACAATACTAGAAGGCTTCTATACACGGGAAGAATTTGTGAGAAGGTATGCTGAAAAAAGCGGACGAGATGTTTCAAATATTCACTTCTATTTGACGTTTGCCTATTTCAAGCTGGCCGTTATTGGGCAGCAAATTTATTACCGATTTCAAAAAGGACAAACGAATGATCCACGCTTTGCACAGTTTGGTGTGTTAGTCAGCAATCTAATAAAACATGCAATGCTTACGGCAAAAAATAGCTAGTCTATCTTAGGAAATGTAAAAAATATAAGGATAAAAAATGGGGAAGGTTCATTATCAATTTACCCAATACGTGTTTCAACATTGATTGCAGTATCAGAAAGTACACTGTATAACATTCTGGAGATGACAGTAAAAAAGTATCCAGACAAGGAAGCAATCTATTATTGGGCAAGTTATATGTATTTAGAGCACAGTATGATAGCTTCCTATAACGATTATATTAATAAAAACCATATAATAAGGGAATTACCGCCGGAAGTACAAGCACGGCACAGACTTATAAGACAGATCATGAAGGGAAACCTTGCTATAAACAATAGGCTTATGCCATCTATCTATAAAGGGGAGAGCGATGATATTATCGTATTGCCGTATACATCAGGTACGACAAGTTTACCGAAGGGCTGCATCCATACGAATAAATCGGTTCAGGAAAATACGATCGGTACATTTCATTGGGCGACGCATGCACCGAACGCAGTATCGCTAGCAGCATTGCAGATCTTTCATGATGGGAATAATCCAGTAGAAGAAGGAGAAATTGTTCTAATAGGACCACAGCTGTTAAAGGGAAGACAAACGTGAATGTTTCGTCATCATTGAAGAAAAAATATTTTCCCGTACAAGTGATAATAGAAAAGTAGATAGTGAAGGGCTGGTTCTTTATTGTAGAGCGGGGAAAGTGCATGATCAATGCTTCAAGCTATAAAGTATGGCCAACAGAGGTTTTTTATGAACACCCGGCCAACTAGAAGGTTCTTGTAAGTGAGGTTCCAGATTTTTTACGTGGTATTTTACAAAAGAATACAAAGGGCATGCTAACAGAGTAAGAGATCATTAGCTAGGCAGAAGACAGATGGCGGCTTATAAATAGCCATGAATTATTGAGTTTCGAGATTGTTTTTCAACGGTGAGCAGCGGCAAAATTCTATGGCGTCAATTGGAGGAAGAAGAAAAGTAAGTTTCAGGAACATAGAAACTAATTCCCTGCTAAATAGGGAGAAGCAAATCGATATAATACCCTTTCTTATACGAAAAAACTCCCTAAGAAATTTATTTCCTAGGGAATTTTTTATTTTATAAATAACATATGGGCATTTCATTAAACTTTAAATAACTAATCGCTATAATTAAGCTTTTAGATGTTCCTGCTGGTAAGCAACAAACTGCTCTTCATCGAAACGTTTTTCCCATTTCGCCATAACAAGTGCTGCTAATGTGTTACCTACAACGTTAACTGCTGTACGGGCCATATCAAGGATACGGTCAATCCCTGCGATAAATGCCAGACCTTCAAGAGGTATACCTACAGTACCTAAAGTTGCAAGTAATACGACAAAGGATACACCTGGAACGCCGGCAATACCTTTTGAAGTAACCATTAAGACAAGCATTAATGTAATTTGTTCCATGATAGATAGATCGATTCCATACATTTGCGCAATAAATAGTGCAGCAATTGCTTGGTATAAAGTGGAACCATCTAAGTTAAAGGAGTAACCTGTTGGAATAACGAACGATACGATATCCTTTGGCGCACCCATTTTTTCTGTCTTTTGCATAATACGAGGCAGTACCGTCTCTGATGAAGAAGTAGAGAAAGCAAGTAACAGCTCGTCCTTAATCATCTTAATTAGTTTGAAAATGTTGATACCAAAAATTTTCGCTGTGATGCCTAATACGACAAGCACGAAGAAAATCATAGCTGCATATACAAGGATAGCTAGTTTTCCAAGTGGAATTAATGAAGATAATCCAAATTTGGAAACGGTTACACCAATTAATGCAAATACCCCAAATGGAGCGAATTTCATTACCAGATTTGTTACCCAGAACATGGCATCTGCCACGCCTTGGAAGAATGCTAAAACTGGTTTTCCTTTTTCTCCGATTGCCGCAACCCCAAGACCGAACAATACAGAGAAGAAGATAATTGCCAGCATGTCGCCTTCAGCCATCGCACTCACAACATTTGTTGGTACGATATCAACCAAAATGTGGAATGGCCCTTGGTCTTCTTGAGCTTCACTTGTTTCCACATAGCTTGAAATGTCTGTTTTAGTCAATTCATTCATGTCGATACCGGCACCTGGCTGGAAGAAGTTACCTGCAAATAAACCAACAATAATCGCTATTGTTGTAATGACTTCGAAATAAATAAGTGTTTTACCGCCAAGTCGACCTAGTTGTTTCATATCACCTGTTCCGGCAACACCAACAATTAAAGTTGAAATAATAATCGGTACTACAATCATTTTGATTAGGTGAAGGAAGATATCCCCGATAGGCTGTAGGTAAGTTTGGACATTTTCATTACCATAGAAAATAGCACCTACAGCAATACCTAAAACAAGACCGATTAAGATTTGGCTGGCTAAACTAATTTTAAATTTTTTCAAAATAGTTCCCCCTAATTCGTCTATTTAGGACAAGCCTAAGCTAACTATAAAGTATGATTATAAAATCCGACAAAATCCGACTATTCGATACGGTGTAAAATATCTGAATATAAGACTTGTATGAACTTTTTTATATTTACCTTTGTCTTACGTTCCCCATCTAATTCGATTTGATTCATTAAGTGGCGTATATCAGTCAGGTCAAAATAACGGGGAGCGTAGTATTCAAATTCCGAGTTTGTATAATCCACAATCCCTAAATTTGCAAGATTAATCATTGCCGCTAGAATTGTCCGACGAATTCGTTGTTCAATGGCTTTACTTTCCTTTAAAATATCGTCCGGCGATGTCTTTGTCAGTGAAGCCAGCTTCTCGTAAATTTCCTTCAATGGAGGAAGAGGCGCTAAATTGTGCTTTTCTGATACAAGCTGCTCGATGATTTTTGTAATGTCTTCACTTCCTACTTCACCAACGATGCCCATATCATTCAAAATCGACTGTATATGATCACGCACTGTCTTTTTTGTTTGGACTTGAGGCATTTCAAAGCTAGTAAGGGATTGGCGGATTGCCTGAATCGAGTTTTTTAGGCGATGCTGCTCCTCTGTTTTACGCAGAATAGTTTGGACTTCAATTTTATTGATTGGCTTATGGATAAAGAATTCTATCCCTTTTTCATATGCTTCCGCTACCATATCCTTATTTACTACTTGGGAAATCATGATGAAGCTGCCATTGAAACGATTTTCCTGCAGCCTTTCAATTGTTGCAATGCCGTCCAAGTGAGGCATTAATAGATCAATTAGCACAAAATCCGGCTGAGTCATCAAAATTTGTGGAATGGCTTCTTCTCCATTTGCAGCTTCTCCAATTACTGTACCAAGTGTAGATTCATTAATAATGTGATTAAGCATCATGCGACTCGCACGGTCGTCATCTACAATAAAATAACGCATAACAATCTCCTTTATCGCAATTTATAGGTAGGAATGGTAATGATAAAAGTAGTGGTATCACTGCTTGAAACATCAATAGTTCCTTCAAGTCGTTGTACAATCGTCTTTACATGGGAAAGTCCTATACCAGTAGATGGCATGCCCGTTTCATTAAATTTTGTTGTGTAGCCCGGATCAAAAACGACTGGCAAAACATATTCAGGAATAGGGGGCCCGTTATTTTCAATTGTAAAGACGGTATATTCTGGAGAAGTTTCGACCTTGAGCTTGACAAAGCCCTTCTCTTCAATAGCCTCAATCGCATTAGAGACAATGTTATTGAGCATGGCAAGTAATAAAATCCGTTCTTTTGTTTGAAAATCTTCATTAAAAGATACTTCTAATTGAATTTCCTTTTGCAAAAACTCACTATAGCGGCTGTTTGAATCATTGATTAGCCGGAGAAGATCGGAAAGAGCGTATACATCTGTGCGTTCGGCTGTAATGATTTTCGAAAGCCCCGCATAGATCCGTTCCGAATCTTTTTTTACTTCATGAATTTCCTGAGCGAGCATCAATGCCCGTAAACTTAAGGAGTTGTCGATTTCCTTTAATTCCTTATAAAGCTCAAAGCCATTAGCAGTAATCTTCTCAATTTGCCCCATAGACTTTTGCAAATATAGAGTCTCAACATAAAGTGTGGCTCCTATACTAAGTAATTGCTCAGTTCTTCTTCTTTCCTCGGAAAGAGCAATTGCGCTGAAAAGTCCGGCAACAAAATAACTTCGTAATACCGCTACGGCGATAAATAAGAAATAATCTCCAAGTAAAATGAACTGCCCCGTAATAAGCAGTGTAATGGCTAACTGTTCAGCGATATTTGATAGTACTTCAAAAAACGCACCATAAAGTCCTAGCTTTACAGGGCTTGTACGGAAACGGTGCAGCTTGGCTATATATAGAAAGATGGTAAACGTAAGATAGAAAATTGCAGCTGGTACATGTTCATACCATAAAAATGAGCCTTCATATATAAAAAGATCAAGTGAAAAACGGAATAGAAATACAGTGATTGCAGTGACAATTCCAGTTTTGATAATAAAACCGGGACGTGCAATCGCGGCCAAAAAGAAAATAATACTCCCTAATCCAAACCGGAAGGGTGCTTCTTCAAAAGGTGTGAATTTAACTTCCCCGCCTATAGCAGTTAAAATAGCGATTAGAATGATTGGTAAATAAGAGTTAGATGAGTTCGTAATTTTTGAAAAACGCTCCAAAGTTCCACCTCCTAGAACCCTTTATAGTGTGGCATGTTATTCGTTATGTAAATCAAAAAAGCGCAGTCCTATAAATAGAATTTACAGGCCGCACTTTTGAAAAAATATCTATTTCCCCTCACTCTTTTAAGAAAAAAAGGGCAAGAAAAGAAAAAACCGCTTCAAGAGCGGTGAACATGTAATGAAAATGGCGGAGGAAGAGGGATTCGAACCCCCGCGCGGTTTAACCCGCCTGTCGGTTTTCAAGACCGATCCCTTCAGCCGGACTTGGGTATTCCTCCGTATAAAGTCGAGTTATCTTTTCGACAAAAATTACTATATCATGGGCCAAAAATAAAGTCAACAATTTATAAAAGGAAATATAGATAAGTTTGTGTAGTAAGAAGTCATTGAAAAAGAGATAGAAAAATGGGATAGACAACACCTATCGACTTGAGCAACCGGGTTCATTTCTTATTAAAGGAAAAAACTCGTGAGCAATACAATAGGTATTGTTTTGAGCCTATGTCCTTTCCTATGGAGGCGAGAGAAAACAAAATAAAGAATATAAGTAATTCAATATCAGTAGAAGGAGGGAAGGAGAACGACGAAAAGCGTTAGAGAGAAATTATTTCCCGCACTTTGTCATGCGTAATCTACCGCCTGTCTTTTCAATGAAATGCCGGAAGCCCTTAAAATATTATTGAATCTTCACACGTCCAGGAGATATCATTATACGTCAAATGTGTTCTGAAGAATAAAATCCCCGGGTTAATAAATACAGTGGGTCCGCGAAAATTTTGAAAGCAGTAATGAAGGGAAAAATAACTGGTTCCTAATTACATCAGAGACTTGAGCATGCTTTCGTACTTTCTGCCACAGGGCTGTATGGTCAATAGATTTATGTCTTTTCTTTGAAGCCATAAAATACCTCTTTAAATGGCAGGTTTATTCCATTGCTTTTTTTATGTTGTATTAGTATACTAGATATTGCCGTGCTAGGTGGGGAGGTAGCGGTGCCCTGTAACTCGCAATCCGCTCTAGCGAGACTGAAGTCCTTTCCGAGGCTGTCCGTATGTTTGGTCTGCCTCTTGCACGTAGTGTTGACGGTTGGGTCCTGCGCAATGGACACCCATGAACCATGTCAGGTCCGGAAGGAAGCAGCATTAAGTGGTCCCGTTCATGTGCCGCGGGGTAGCCTAACTTGAGCTGGCGACAAGAGTAACGCTTGTGTACGGCTGTCAGAGAAAGGTGCACGGCATGAATATGCCAATTCAAGCATTCGTCTAATAGACGGATGCTTTTTTTATTTAGGAGGTACATATGCTGGCATTTGAACGATTGTTTAGGCGCTTTGGCTATGCATTTGGCTTTGCGGGCTTATTTACAGCGATGTTCAATTTTGAAGGGGCAGTTTATGGAATTCCCTTCGTTACTTTTATAGTAGGCGCCGTGCTTTTTATCTTTTCGCGGCGTGTACAAGCGGAATTTCTCCGTCATATTCACTTTGAACATAATGGTTCAGATCTGGTTGACAGACTGCTGAATAAATTATGCGGAGGAAAAGAACATAGGGAGTATATTGTTTGGCAGGCTCTCTATACGTTTGGAGCTTTCATTATACTGCTGGCTGCAGCGGTAGATTTAAAAGTTGAGTGGCCGTTAAAAATAAAAGTACTGCTTACTGTTAGTTTTATTATTTGGTTTGCAGTTACACGCTTTTTTGATCCGAAGACAAAACCGAATTATTATATGAAATAAAAAATAGTAATTACGCTTCATCTGTATGCCTAATCCTGCAGAACTTGAGTTTCCTTTTCTTTCAGAAACTTTTTATGAATAGGATGACTATCGGGAAGCTTTTTCTTCTTCCGCACATGTGAGTGGCATTCGCTGAAAGAAGTGAAAAAAGCGAAAACGAATGTTTGATTATGATATACTGTACGTAATTGATTACTTGAGAAAGGGAGAGGGAAACATTGACATATCAAGCATTTTACCGAGTTTATCGACCTCAGTCATTTCGTGAAATGTCGGGGCAAACTCATGTCAAAAGAACGTTGCAAAATGCTCTCCTAGCTAGCAAAACAACGCATGCATATCTCTTTTCAGGCCCGCGTGGTACAGGGAAAACAAGTACAGCTAAAATTTTTGCGAAAGCTTTGAACTGTGAGAATGCACCAGCCAGTGAACCGTGTAATGAATGTCCGACGTGTAAGAGTATTACAGAAGGATCACATACAGATGTAATTGAATTTGACGCTGCTTCTAACTCTCGCGTCGAGGAAATGCGCGATATTATAGAAAAGGTTCGGTTTGCTCCGGCAAATGCACGTTTTAAAGTGTACATCATTGATGAGGTGCATATGCTTTCCACAAGTGCCTTTAATGCACTTCTGAAAACATTAGAAGAACCTCCAGAGCATGCGGTATTCATTTTGGCAACCACAGAGCCGCATAAATTGCCGGCTACGATTATCTCCCGGTGTCAACGTTTTGATTTTAAACGCCTATCGACACAGGATATCCTAGAGAGAATGAAAGTTGTATTAGAAGATATTGAACTACAGTATGAGGAACAAGCGCTGAAGGTTATCGCCCAATCAGCGGCAGGCGGGATGCGTGATGCACTGAGTCTGCTTGATCAAGTAGTGTCCTTTAGCAGTGATATGGTTCAAGCGGAGGATGCGCTTCTTGTAACGGGATCTGTCAGCCAAGATGTCTTTTATGACCTTTCACAAGGGCTGCTTGAAAAAGATGTGGCTAAAGTTCTTTCCTTATTAGAAGAATTAATTGCAGATGGGAAAGAGCCTCTTCGTTTAGCGGAGGATTTAATTACATTTTTCCGTGACCTTCTTTTATTGCAGACAGGAGAGGATTTATCGGAACTTCTTCAATTAATTGCACCGGAAGAACAGTTTATCGCTCTCGCACAAAATTACCCGGCAGAAACACTCTACGGATTTATCGATATTTTGGCAAAAACACAACAGGAGATGCGCTTTTCTCACCATACAAAGATTTATCTTGAGACAGCTCTTTTAAAAATGGCACAGCATAATTCTGCGGGCGGAGGAGCGATTGATCCGGCCATCCAAGGGAAAGTGGGAGCACTGGAAAATATGGTCCGCCAGTTAACACAGCAACTGCAAGGTGGCGGTGCACCTGCTGCTGCTTCTCAGGCAAAACAGGAACGGCCACGAGCAAAAAGTGCCAATGGCTTTAAGGCACCGATTGGTCGTATACAGGAAGTCCTGAAAACGGCAACAAAAGGTGATCTTCAAAAAATCAAAGCAGGGTGGGCACAAGCTTTGGCTTCCCTTCAAAAATCACAGGCGGCTCTTTTAAATGATGCAGAGCCAGTTGCCGCATCTTCTAATGCTTTTGTGGTAAAATTCAAGTATGATATTCATTGTCAAATGGTAGCCGAAAACAGGGAATTTACGATGGTTTTCACTCAAAATCTAGCCATGAGTCTTGGTACGACTTATGAAATGCTTTGTATTCCCGAGACGCAATGGCTTTCTTTACGGGAGGAGTTCATTCGAGACAATGGACTTAACCAGAAGAAACAGGAGGAGACTTCAAGCGAGACAGAGGAAGCAGAGCTATTTATTGAAGATGATACCCCTGTGGCGTCCCAGGATCCTCTTGTCTTGGAGGCAGAAAATTTATTCGGAAAAGATTTTGTTGAGGTTGTCGAAGATTAATGATTGAACTTTAAGGAGGAATTCAATATGCGTGGTATGGGCAATATGCAAGGTATGATGAAGAAAATGCAAAAGATGCAAAAAGAAATGATGGAAGCACAAGAAACGTTAAATCAACAACAATTCGAAGGTACAGCTGGCGGCGGTATGGTAAAAGTAATCTTAAACGGCCAACGTGAAGTGCTTGAAGTGAACTTAGATGAGTCAGTAGTAGATCCAGATGATATTGAAATGCTGCAAGACCTAATTGTGGTAGCAACAAATGAAGCGCTGAAAAAGGTAGAGGAAACAACAGCTTCAACAATGGGTAAATTCACTCAAGGCTTAAACCTTCCATTCTAGGAGGTAAAATATGCACTATCCGGAACCAATATCAAGACTAATTGATAGTTTTATGAAATTGCCAGGCATCGGGCCGAAAACTGCGGCTCGGCTGGCATTTTTCGTGTTGACAATGAAAGAGGACACCGTATCAAATTTTGCGAAAGCCCTCATTGATGCAAAGCGTAATTTAATGTACTGCTCGCAGTGCGGACACATTACAGATATTGACCCATGTCGCATTTGTCAGGATAAGCAGCGTGATCATTCTATGATTTGTGTTGTACAGGATCCAAAAGATGTTATTGCTATGGAGAAAATGCGGGATTATCAAGGGCTTTATCATGTTCTTCACGGAGCTATCTCACCAATGGATGGTGTAGGACCAGAAGATATTAATGTTGCTTCATTATTAACTCGTCTCCATGACGAGCGGGTACAGGAATTAATTTTGGCTACAAATCCTACTATTGAAGGGGAAGCGACAGCCATGTATATTTCCCGTCTAGTAAAGCCATCTGGCATTCGGACGACGCGAATTGCTCATGGATTGCCTGTTGGCGGAGACTTAGAATATGCAGATGAAGTAACATTATCCAAGGCGTTAGAAGGGCGACGCGAATTATAAGGTGAGTGATTGAGGTGTTTTTTTCTCGGAAGGGAAAGTTAAAGCGGGAGTTCGACGAAAAGCTTGTTCAACTGATCAAGGAAACAAAAGATGATTTTCATCATGCTAAGGCGCTGGAAGAATTGATTGATGACTATAATCTGGATGTCATTGCCCAAAGAAAAGCAGCGGAAAGTATACATTTTTATTTATTCAAAGAGGCCCGTATTCGTCGAGTTATCATTAAATAGAAATAACAGCAGCAGCAAAAGCATACGCTTCTATAAATGGAGGGAAAGCATATGCAAGCGTTAATTATCGGCGCAATTTGTTTGCTGCTGTTTTTTGTATTATTAATAGGTAGGAAGAGTAAAAAAGGCGTTTGGCTAGAACGGCTTTCTATCTTCTGGTTTCGGTTTGCGATAAGTATATTCGTACTCTATATTGTCCATTTAGTATGCGCTCATTATGGAACAGAGGTTACAATTAATCTGTTTTCCATTATAACGGTAGCTATATTAGGTTTCTCAGGAGTCGGGGTTGTTTTATTCTTATCTTTTATAAAATAATTGCTAGAAAAGCTTGCTCTGTTAATAAACATATGATATAGTATATAAAGTCGTTAAGGCGACTGAATAAAATTGAATTGTTCTTACGAAAAGTATTGACGCCGTTCAATACTTATGATAAGATATAAAAGTTGCTGTGAAAACGGCAACGAAGAAATTTTAAAAAGTGGTTGACACGAACTTCGGAAAGTGTTAATATATAAGAGTTGCTGCTAAAGAAGTGGTAACAAAATGAACTTTGAAAACTGAACAAGCAAGACGTTAACAATAATTTTCTTTCTTAATTGAAAGAGACAATTTGACTAAAACAATAGTCAGCAACATTTTGAGCTTAACTCAAACTACTTTTATGGAGAGTTTGATCCTGGCTCAGGACGAACGCTGGCGGCGTGCCTAATACATGCAAGTCGAGCGGACGTTTTGTTGGTGCTTGCACCGACTTAACGTTAGCGGCGGACGGGTGAGTAACACGTGGGCAACCTGCCCTGTAGTCTGGGATAACTCCGGGAAACCGGGGCTAATACCGGATGATACTTTCTACCTCATGTTAGAAAGTTGAAAGATGGTTCTGCTATCGCTACAGGATGGGCCCGCGGCGCATTAGCTAGTTGGTGAGGTAACGGCTCACCAAGGCGACGATGCGTAGCCGACCTGAGAGGGTGATCGGCCACACTGGGACTGAGACACGGCCCAGACTCCTACGGGAGGCAGCAGTAGGGAATCTTCCACAATGGACGAAAGTCTGATGGAGCAACGCCGCGTGAGTGAAGAAGGATTTCGGTTCGTAAAACTCTGTTGTAAGGGAAGAACAAGTACAGTAGTAACTGGCTGTACCTTGACGGTACCTTATTAGAAAGCCACGGCTAACTACGTGCCAGCAGCCGCGGTAATACGTAGGTGGCAAGCGTTGTCCGGAATTATTGGGCGTAAAGCGCGCGCAGGCGGTCCTTTAAGTCTGATGTGAAAGCCCACGGCTCAACCGTGGAGGGTCATTGGAAACTGGGGGACTTGAGTGCAGAAGAGGAAAGTGGAATTCCAAGTGTAGCGGTGAAATGCGTAGAGATTTGGAGGAACACCAGTGGCGAAGGCGACTTTCTGGTCTGTAACTGACGCTGAGGCGCGAAAGCGTGGGGAGCAAACAGGATTAGATACCCTGGTAGTCCACGCCGTAAACGATGAGTGCTAAGTGTTAGGGGGTTTCCGCCCCTTAGTGCTGCAGCTAACGCATTAAGCACTCCGCCTGGGGAGTACGGTCGCAAGACTGAAACTCAAAGGAATTGACGGGGGCCCGCACAAGCGGTGGAGCATGTGGTTTAATTCGAAGCAACGCGAAGAACCTTACCAGGTCTTGACATCCCATTGACCACTGTAGAGATACAGTTTTCCCTTCGGGGACAACGGTGACAGGTGGTGCATGGTTGTCGTCAGCTCGTGTCGTGAGATGTTGGGTTAAGTCCCGCAACGAGCGCAACCCTTGTTCTTAGTTGCCATCATTTAGTTGGGCACTCTAAGGAGACTGCCGGTGACAAACCGGAGGAAGGTGGGGATGACGTCAAATCATCATGCCCCTTATGACCTGGGCTACACACGTGCTACAATGGACGGTACAAACGGTTGCCAACCCGCGAGGGGGAGCTAATCCGATAAAACCGTTCTCAGTTCGGATTGTAGGCTGCAACTCGCCTACATGAAGCCGGAATCGCTAGTAATCGCGGATCAGCATGCCGCGGTGAATACGTTCCCGGGCCTTGTACACACCGCCCGTCACACCACGAGAGTTTGTAACACCCGAAGTCGGTGAGGTAACCTTTTGGAGCCAGCCGCCGAAGGTGGGATAGATGATTGGGGTGAAGTCGTAACAAGGTAGCCGTATCGGAAGGTGCGGCTGGATCACCTCCTTTCTAAGGATATTTTTCGGAAGTATATCACTCGGTGATATACGTTAACGTTCTTGCTGTTCAGTTTTGAAAGTTCATACTTTCAAAACTTGCTCCTGCGGTTACTCGTCGCAAATGTGCGAAGAAGTAGACACAGGTAGCACACTTGTTCTTTGAAAACTGGATAAAACGACATTGAAAGCAAACACAAATTTCTATCTTTAAATAGATATGAGTCAAACAAGTCAAGCAATTGACGTGTAAACTGAAGTCTAACTCTTCGAGTTAGCGTTAACTTATTGGTTAAGTTAATAAGGGCGCACGGTGGATGCCTTGGCACTAGGAGTCGATGAAGGACGGCACTAACACCGATATGCCTCGGGGAGCTGTAAGTAAGCTTTGATCCGGGGATTTCCGAATGGGGGAACCCACTGCGTTTAATCGCGCAGTACTTTCGCGTGAATTCATAGCGCGTTAGAGACAGACCCAGGGAACTGAAACATCTAAGTACCTGGAGGAAGAGAAAGAAAATTCGATTCCCTGAGTAGCGGCGAGCGAAACGGGAAGAGCCCAAACCAAGAGGCTTGCCTCTTGGGGTTGTAGGACACTCTATACGGAGTTACAAAGGAATGATTTAGGCGAAGCGACTTGGAAAGGTCCGCCAGAGCAGGTAAAAGCCCTGTAGCCAAAAAGTTATTCCCTCCAGAGTGGATCCTGAGTACGGCGGAACACGTGAAATTCCGTCGGAATCCGGGAGGACCATCTCCCAAGGCTAAATACTACCTAGTGACCGATAGTGAACCAGTACCGTGAGGGAAAGGTGAAAAGCACCCCGGGAGGGGAGTGAAAGAGAACCTGAAACCGTGTGCCTACAAGTAGTTAGAGCCCGTTAATGGGTGATAGCGTGCCTTTTGTAGAATGAACCGGCGAGTTACGATTACGTGCGAGGTTAAGTTGAGAAGACGGAGCCGCAGCGAAAGCGAGTCTGAATAGGGCGAAATAGTACGTGGTCGTAGACCCGAAACCAGGTGATCTACCCATGTCCAGGGTGAAGGTGAGGTAACACTTACTGGAGGCCCGAACCCACGCACGTTGAAAAGTGCGGGGATGAGGTGTGGGTAGCGGAGAAATTCCAATCGAACTTGGAGATAGCTGGTTCTCTCCGAAATAGCTTTAGGGCTAGCCTCGTGATTGAGAATACCGGAGGTAGAGCACTGTTTGGACTAGGGGGGCATCTCGCTTTACCGAATTCAGACAAACTCCGAATGCCGGATATTTATACACGGGAGTCAGACTGCGAGTGATAAGATCCGTAGTCAAAAGGGAAACAGCCCAGACCACCAGCTAAGGTCCCAAAGTAATCGTTAAGTGGAAAAGGATGTGGCGTTGCTTAGACAACCAGGATGTTGGCTTAGAAGCAGCCATCATTTAAAGAGTGCGTAATAGCTCACTGGTCGAGTGACGCTGCGCCGAAAATGTATCGGGGCTAAACGATTCACCGAAGCTGTGGATTGACATCTTTGATGTCAGTGGTAGGAGAGCGTTCTAACTGCGTTGAAGTCAGACCGGAAGGACTGGTGGAGCGGTTAGAAGTGAGAATGCCGGTATGAGTAGCGAAAGACGGGTGAGAATCCCGTCCACCGTATGACTAAGGTTTCCTGAGGAAGGCTCGTCCGCTCAGGGTTAGTCGGGACCTAAGCCGAGGCCGACAGGCGTAGGCGATGGACAACAGGTTGATATTCCTGTACTACCTCCCCACCGTTTGAGAAATGGGGGGACGCAGTAGGGTAGGGTAAGCAGAGCGTTGGTTGTCTCTGTTCAAGCAGTAAGGCGTGTGTGTAGGCAAATCCGCACACTGTAACGTTGAGCTGTGATGACGAGTCCGTATGGACGAAGTTCCTGATCTCACACTGCCAAGAAAAGCCTCTATCGAGGTGGGAGGTACCCGTACCGCAAACCGACACAGGTAGTCGAGGAGAGAATCCTAAGGTGTGCGAGAGAACTCTCGTTAAGGAACTCGGCAAAATGACCCCGTAACTTCGGGAGAAGGGGTGCTCTGGTAGGGTGAAAGCCCGAGAGAGCCGCAGTGAATAGGCCCAGGCGACTGTTTAGCAAAAACACAGGTCTCTGCAAAACCGTAAGGTGACGTATAGGGGCTGACGCCTGCCCGGTGCTGGAAGGTTAAGAGGAGCGGTTAGCGCAAGCGAAGCTGTGAATTGAAGCCCCAGTAAACGGCGGCCGTAACTATAACGGTCCTAAGGTAGCGAAATTCCTTGTCGGGTAAGTTCCGACCCGCACGAAAGGCGTAACGATCTGGGCACTGTCTCAACGAGAGACTCGGTGAAATTATAGTACCTGTGAAGATGCAGGTTACCCGCGACAGGACGGAAAGACCCCGTGGAGCTTTACTGTAGTTTGATATTGAATTTTGGTACAACTTGTACAGGATAGGTAGGAGCCAGAGAGCCCGGAGCGCCAGCTTCGGAGGAGGCGTCGGTGGGATACTACCCTGGTTGTATTGAAATTCTAACCCATGCCCCTCATCGGGGCAGGAGACAGTGTCAGACGGACAGTTTGACTGGGGCGGTCGCCTCCTAAAAGGTAACGGAGGCGCCCAAAGGTTCCCTCAGAATGGTTGGAAATCATTCGTAGAGTGTAAAGGCACAAGGGAGCTTGACTGCGAGACCTACAAGTCGAGCAGGGTCGAAAGACGGGCTTAGTGATCCGGTGGTTCCGCATGGAAGGGCCATCGCTCAACGGATAAAAGCTACCCCGGGGATAACAGGCTTATCTCCCCCAAGAGTCCACATCGACGGGGAGGTTTGGCACCTCGATGTCGGCTCATCGCATCCTGGGGCTGTAGTCGGTCCCAAGGGTTGGGCTGTTCGCCCATTAAAGCGGTACGCGAGCTGGGTTCAGAACGTCGTGAGACAGTTCGGTCCCTATCCGTCGTGGGCGTAGGAAATTTGAGAGGAGCTGTCCTTAGTACGAGAGGACCGGGATGGACATACCGCTGGTGTACCAGTTGTTCTGCCAAGGGCATCGCTGGGTAGCTATGTATGGACGGGATAAGTGCTGAAAGCATCTAAGCATGAAGCCCCCCTCAAGATGAGATTTCCCATTACGCAAGTAAGTAAGACCCCTGAAAGACGATCAGGTAGATAGGTTCGAGGTGGAAGTATGGCGACATATGGAGCTGACGAATACTAATCGGTCGAGGACTTAACCAAATTTTGTGTGCTGCACAATGAAACGTTTATCCAGTTTTGAAAGAATAAACTTCTTTCATATGTCTAGTGATGATGGCAGAGAGGCCACACCCGTTCCCATACCGAACACGGAAGTTAAGCTCTCTAGCGCCGATGGTAGTTGGGGGCTTCCCCCTGTGAGAGTAGGACATCGCTGGGCAATCAGACTCAACCTGTAGAGGTTGAGTTTTTTTATTGCCAAAAAAGCTCCCAACGACCAAACACCGAAGGTGAGCCCGGCGCGTAAGCGAAAGGTTCTTTTTATCAAAAGAATCGAAAGCTACGGATTGTAATCCCCGAGCAGTGGGAGGACCAAGAAGGACAAGGAAACAAGGGAGCAAAAGAAGGAACGTACTCGGTACGTGACTGAAAGAGTGAGCGCAGATGACGCCGTCATTCGCCGGTCATCGCGCTGCGAAGACAGGGTCGATGGTAGTTGGAGGGCGCCCCTGTGAGAGTAGGACATCGCTGGGCAACAAGACTCAACCTGTAGAGGTTGGGTTTTTTTATTGCCAAAAAAGCTCCCAACCACCAAACACCGAAGGTGAGATCGGCGCGCAAACCGAAGGATTCATTTTATGTAAGGAAATCAAAGAATACGATACGAATTTCCCCGAGCAGTGGGAGGACCAAGAAGGACAAGGAAACAAGGGAGCAAAAGAAGGAACGTACTCGGTACGTGACTGAAAGAGTGAGCGCAGATGACGCCGTCATTCGCCAGTCATCGCGCTGCGACGATAGCGTCGATGGTAGTTGGAGGCGCCCCTCTGAGAGTAGGAAGGCGCTTCGTAAGTAAAATCCAATCTTAATGCATTGGTTTTCGTTTACAAAAGACCTTACAATCGTCCAATAATTAGAGTACATGAAACAAAGCCTTAAGAATCAATTTAAAACCTTCTATTCTCCTATTAATTTTAAAAAGGAATATTATATTATCTGTGTAATTTAATGATAGAAATTAGAGAAAACAAATTGCCCTAATAAAGATAATTAAACCGTAAAAAAAATTATTATTCAAGTGTTGAACAATCAGAGTCATCTATCACTTCATAATTGACACATCAAGAAATGAGCTGCCTGTCTCGCCTTTCTAAGCAGCTTTTTCTAGTCCGGATTTTCGACTAGCAAGTCCAAAAGAGGTATTGTTATATTTTTAACTGATCATACTCTTAATAAAAATAGGCATGCTGTCCCGAGGAATTGAATTAGAGGAAGTTGGAATACTATCAAAAGATTCTTCGTGACCTAATTCTAAAGGGGCACTTTTAATTCCATCGGACAATAATATAAATGACACTTTGAGAGATTAGATAATCTGCGGATGCACGATGCTCTTTTCAATCTTTTTCCAGCGCTCTATTACTAACCTTTTTGAAGTGCGAAGTATTTATATCTATTAGTCGTCATTCAAATATAATAAATGATAGGATTATAGCCTTCCTTATTCCATCTCAACTATTTTCCCCATGCATTGAATAGAGGTGTGCTTGTCAGGTACCTCGGTAGAACTGTTGCATGAAATAGCAGCACCCTGTCTTCTAATCACTTCTACTACTACAACTTCATCAAATACATCTCTTTTTGTACGTACACGGGTAATTGTCTGTAGCTTTTCGGATATATGAATGAAGGCAGCCGCTTTATACATTTGATCTACAGCCATTTTTATAAACTCTAGACCTACTCTGCCTGTTGTTCTAATAACGATTAGCTTCATCCCGATCATTTCCTCTTTATGATAGTGTAAAGCCCAGTTTTGGCTATATTGATAACAAACTTTACAAAAAGGTTCTTTTTAGATTACTGTTACCTCCAACAGTTGGTTTTCGCTCTTGTAACTTCTATAATAAAGAAAGAACAATGAACGGAGTGAATAGAAATGAGAAGTGAAAGACCACTTGTAGAGGCCCTGCAGAAATTTGTAGAAAAAGAGCCCCATTCTCTGCATGTTCCTGGGCATAAAAACGGACTTCTTTCATCGTTGCCGAAGGAACTAAAAAAAGCCCTTATTTATGATGTAACCGAGTTATCCGGACTGGATGACTTCCATCATCCTGAAGAGGCGATTGATGAAGCCCAAAAACTTCTGGCAGAAACTTATGGAGCAGATCGCAGCTTTTTTCTAGTAAATGGCTCTACAGTGGGAAATTTAGCTATGGTTTATGTGGTATGTAAACAAGGAGATACTATTTTAGTTCAAAGAAATGCGCATAAATCTGTCTTCCATGCAATAGAATTAGTTGGTGCCAAACCAGTCTATTTAGCACCTCAGTGGGACGAACATATGAAAGCGGCTGGGGCGGTTCCATTTGAGACTATAAAAGAAGCATTAGAACAGCATCCAGAAGCAAAGGGCCTTATTCTTACTTCTCCTACATACTACGGGATGGTGGCAAAAGATTTGAAAGAGCAGATTGAGCTCTGTCATGAACACCATATTCCCGTTCTAGTAGATGAAGCACATGGAGCTCATTTTACAGCAAGTAAAAGGTTCCCAACATCAGCTCTTGATCTAGGGGCAGATATAGTAGTGCAATCCGCTCACAAGACGCTGCCGGCAATGACAATGGCTTCCTTTATGCATGTCAAATCTAAGCTTGTCTCCGATCGCAGGCTCAATCATTATCTACGCATGCTGCAGTCGAGCAGCCCCTCCTATCCACTTCTTGCCTCCTTGGATGATGCAAGGCACTATATCAGCAAATATAAGGAAAGTGATGCAGTATACTGTCTGGAGAAACGAAATCAATGGATAGAGGCCTTGGAATCAATTCCAGAGTTGAAAATCATTGAAGCAGATGATCCATTAAAGGTATGTATTCGTATGGCAGGCTATACGGGGATGGAGCTAAAATTGGCGATGGAAGAAAATTTACTCTATCCTGAATTAGCGGATATAGACCAGGTACTGCTCGTCTTGCCCTTATTGAAGCATGGGGAAGTATACCCTTATGCAGATATAAGAATAAGGATGAAAAATGCTGTAACCCAATTAAAAATGAAAAAGGGTAGCGAACAGCCTCAAATGGGTAAACAATATAAAATGGCCTCTATTATTACGCCTAATGCCTCATTTGCGGAAATAGAATCTATGGAAAAGGAATGGATTCCCTATATGCGAGCAATGGATCGAGTAGCAGGCAGTATGCTTATTCCTTATCCTCCTGGCATCCCCTTATTTGTTCCAGGAGAGAAGATTACGGTTTCTAAACTGAGCCAGCTAGAAGAGTTACTA
Organism: Lysinibacillus canaveralius; assembly: GCF_047301505.1. Lineage (NCBI taxonomy): Bacteria > Bacillati > Bacillota > Bacilli > Caryophanales > Bacillaceae > Lysinibacillus > Lysinibacillus canaveralius. The sequence goes on from NZ_CP154840.1 coordinate 4,507,747, forward strand.
GCCATCAATGCTTCGTTTCAAGGAGACCATCGTCTGGAAGAACGTTTAATTCAAGTACTAAAGTAGTTGTTGGAGGAATATAGAAAATGGTAAGAAATTTATTTATTACATTCGAAGGTCCAGAGGGAGCAGGGAAAACATCAGTTTTAAAGGCGATTGTCGAGCGACTGGAGAATGAACACATCGAATTTTTATCGACACGTGAACCAGGCGGAATTGAAATTGCAGAGAAAATTAGAGAGATCATCCTAAGTCCGGAACATACTGCAATGGATGCTCATACAGAAGCATTGTTATATGCCTCAGCACGCAGCCAGCATTTTTATGAGAAAGTAGAACCGGCTCTTCAGTCTGGCAAGCTTGTCCTCTGTGATCGCTTTATCGATTCTTCTCTAGTTTATCAAGGAATAGGCCGTGGCTTAGGTATAGAAAAGGTACGGGCCATTAATGAATTTGCAATAGGAACAAGGATGCCTGATAAAACTATTCTGTTTGATTTAGAACCCGCTATCGGTTTAGCCCGCATTGAGGCTAACCGGCAAAATGAAATTAATCGGCTAGATGTAGAAAGCCTTGCATTTCATGAAAAAGTACGAAACGGCTATTTACAACTAGCGGTGGAAGATCCAAACCGCATCATTCTTATAGATGCAAACCGCCCCTTAAAGGAAGTAGCTGAAGAGGCTTGGTTGATAGTAAAAAGTTTGATAGAAGAAAAGTAAATGAAGTAAGTAAGTGTAATATGATATAATGGTAACACCATTCAACTGAAAGGATGAGGGCGAATGAAATTAGTCGTAGCAGTAATTCAAGATCAGGATAGTAATCGTTTATCAAATGCTTTAACGAAATATAATTTTCGTGCAACAAAACTAGCGAGTACAGGTGGATTTTTGCGTTCAGGAAATACGACTTTTTTAGTCGGGGTAGATGATGATCGCATTCCGCAACTACTTGATGTAATTCGAGACAATTGCCGTTCACGTGAGCAGATGGTAGCTCCGGTATCTCCGTTGGGAGGAAGTGCAGATTCGTACATTCCTTATCCGGTTGAAGTGGAAGTTGGGGGAGCGACTGTGTTCGTATTGCCAATAGAACAGTTCCACCAGTTTTAAGATGGAGGTGGATTTTTAAGTGAAGATTAATCGTGATATGCGTGTCGGTTTCCAGAATCAAAATGAAGTAAGACAGACAAACCAAAATGGCAGCCGTTTTGGGGATATGGTTATAAAGCAAGGTTCAAAAATGGAAACAGAGCAGCTGACACGTCTTCTAGGTGATATTTCCGCCGCTGGGGAACGGGTGGCTCGTTCACGGAATTTGCGTGAATTGACACGTTTTAAAATGCTGGTAAAACGCTTTTTACAAGAAGCAGTCAATCATGGCTTGGAAACAAAGCAATCCCATACGTGGAATCGTTTTGGTGAAGGCCGCCGCTTAAAAATTGTTGAGACAGTAGATGAGCGTCTTGTAGAACTTGCCAGCGATATTTTAGATGAAGAAAAAGAAACGATTGATTTATTAGATAAAATAGGTGAAATTAAAGGATTATTAATTAACCTATATATGTAACCCCGTGTCTTTGTCGTGTATGTAGACACGGGATTTTTTCTAAAGGGAGCTTACTCATGCTTCAGATGTATGAAGTAAGGTAGTACCCTTCTACCCGAGGTGAAAAGGTGAATTAAAATGGCAAGAAAAATGGATGAGCTACAAGTATTACAGCCAATCGTAATGAAACAGCTTCAGACGATTTATGAAAAGAACAGAATGGCGCATGCCTATATATTTGATGGCGAAAAAGGCACAGGAAAGCGTGATGTCATGACGTTTTTTGTGAAGCTTCTCTTATGTGAGCATCCGATCGATAACGTTCCATGTGAAACATGTCGTCACTGTATACGTATTGATTCTGGAAATCATCCAAATATAAAGCAGGTTGAGCCTGAAGGTCAGTTTATTAAGATCGACCAAATCCGAGATTTGATTGCAGAAATGATGATGACAGGTGTGGAAAGCGGACGCAAAATTTATATCCTGCATCATGCCGATAAATTAAATACTGCTTCGGCAAATATGCTGCTGAAATTTTTAGAGGAACCTGATGGAGAAGTAACGGCTATTCTATTGACGGAGCAAATCCAAAGTATTTTACCGACAATCCGTTCAAGATGTCAGCATATTAAGTTCTCTAAAGTACCTCGGCAAATTTTAATGGAGCGCCTTACGGAGCAAGGGGTTACCCATTCTATGGCCTCCACGGTGAGCATGGTAACAAATGAATTTGAAACTGCCTTAGCTCTTGCCAAGGAAGAGCAGTTTGCACATGCAAGAAAAACAGTGTTAAAATTAGTGGAGATAGTCAAAAGTAATGTGCATGAAGCTTTGCTTGTAGTGCATGAAGAATGGCTTCCTTCATTTAAAGAAAAAGCAGAGATGGAACAAGCATTAGACTTATTGCTGTTTGCTTATCGTGATATCGTGGCAATCAAGGCCAACCCTGATGCTGCCTGCACATATCCGGATATGCTGCATGTCTTTAAGGAAATGGCCCTGCATACAACGTATGAGCGATTATCGAGTCAAATGCAAGCGGTTTTACAAGCACGAGCGAACCTGCAGCGCAATATGAACCGAACGCTATTAATGGAGCAGCTAATGCTAAATTTGCAGGAGGGGTATACATTTGTATAATGTAGTAGGAGTCCGCTTTAAAAAAGCGGGTAAAATATATTATTTTGATCCGGCTGCTTACATACTGGAAGTAGGGGAGTATGTAATTGTCGAGACGGCACGCGGAATAGAGTATGGGAAAGTTGTTGTTCCTACCCGCCAAGTGGAAGAGAATGATGTCGTCTTGCCGCTTAAACAAGTAGTACGGCCGGCAGATGAAAGAGACCGCATTCAAGTGGAAGAAAATTTGGCAGAGTCTAAACGCGCGTTTGAATTAGCGACTACAAAGATTGTTGAACATAGCTTAGAAATGAAGCTTGTCGATGTTGAATATACGTTTGACCGAAATAAAATCATTTTTTATTTTACAGCTGAGGGCCGTGTAGATTTCCGCGAGCTTGTAAAAGATTTAGCATCTATTTTCCGTACACGTATTGAACTGCGTCAAATCGGTGTACGTGATGAAGCAAAACTTCTAGGCGGTATCGGTCCATGTGGACGTATGCTTTGCTGCTCCACGTTTTTAGGTGATTTTGATCCAGTATCGATTAAAATGGCAAAAGATCAAAATTTATCGCTTAACCCAACGAAAATCTCGGGCCTTTGCGGTCGTTTAATGTGCTGTTTGAAATATGAGAATGATGATTATGAGCTTGCTAAAGAAGGCATGCCTGATATCGGTGATGTAACAATGACACCAGATGGGCAAGGGAAAGTAATCGGCCTCAATATTCTTGAACGTTTAATTCAAGTATACTTGCAGGAGCAGGAGCGCACTGCTGAATATTCTCTTGAAGAATTATTGAAATATGAAAAAAATCTTATATAGATAGAAACTTAATGAGGTGGCTTGAGTGAAGGACCGTAATTTTTTAGATACTGTTATGGAGTTCGAACAGCAGCTCGAATCAATGCAGCAACAGTTCGGCGACTTGAAGCGGTTTGTTGCGCATATGATGGAGGAACATCAGACACTTCAAACGGAAAACCTTCATCTAAGGAAGCGTCTAGAAGAGCTTTTATCTAAGGAGCAGCCTTCTATAAAACACAAGAAGAAGGGCAATTCATTAGATATTGGGGAAGGATACGATAACTTGGCTCGTCTTTATCATGAAGGGTTCCATGTTTGTCATGTTCATTTTGGAAGCTCACGTAAAGGTGAGGATTGCTTGTTTTGTTTATCATTTTTAAATAAAGAAAATAGTTAATGAAGAGACTGCTTCCTTCAAGGGGAGGTCAGTCTTTTCTTTTGGAGGAATTACAATGAATGAATGGTTGAAGGGTGATGAACGCCTGGATTATTTATTAGCGGAAGATTTAAGAATTATCCAAAGCCCATCTGTCTTTTCATTTTCATTAGATGCGGTATTGTTATCTCGCTTTGTCGGTGTACCGAAACGTGGAGCGGTAGTAGATTTATGTTCAGGAAATGGTGTGATTCCATTGTTTTTGAGCGCTCGTACCAAGGCGAAGATTACTGGGGTAGAATTACAGCCGCGTCTATATGATATGGCTTGTCGAAGTATCGACTACAATCAGCTAGGGGACCAAATTGAAATGATGCATGGTGACGTAAAAGAAGCACCGAGTACTCTTGGAGTGGAAAAGTATGATGCCGTTACATGCAATCCTCCTTATTTTTTAGCCCATGAATTGAGTGATAAAAATTTGAGTGAGCATCATGCTATTGCAAGACACGAACTTCACCTAACATTAGAAGAGGCGATTCATTCAGCTAGCCGTTTACTAAAACAGGGAGGCAAGGCGGCGTTTGTCCATAGACCAGGCAGGCTATTAGATATTGTTACCGCTATGCGGGCAAACAGACTAGAGCCAAAGAGGATGCAGCTTGTTTACCCAAAGCGCGGAAAAGAAGCGAATACATTGCTTATCGAAGGTATTAAGGATGGGAAGCCAGATTTAAAAATTTTGCCTCCGCTTTACGTGTACGAAGAAAACAATGAATATACAGAAGAAATTCGAGCGATTCTGTATGGAGAATAAACATTATTTTTATGTATTACAATGCCGCGATAATACACTGTATGCCGGTTATACAAATAATCTTGAAAAAAGGGTTACTGTGCATAATGCGGGAAAAGGTGCAAAATATACGAAGGCCCGTACTCCTGTTACGTGTATTCATTACGAAATATTTGAAACAAAACAGGAAGCGATGAGAAAAGAGTATGCGTTCAAGCAGTTAGAGCGTAAGAAAAAATTAGAGTATATAAGGAGCAAAGCACATGAAATCACAAAAAAGTAGCCAGCATGAAACAGGCAGTTGTTTATACCTTGTTGCAACACCAATTGGCAATTTAGAAGACATGACAGTCCGTGCATTGCGCATTTTAAAGGAAGTCGATATGATTGCAGCTGAGGATACAAGGAATACACGGAAGCTTTGCAATTATTTTGATATCTCTACACCATTAATCAGTTACCACGAGCACAATATAGAAGTTGGAGGACAAAAGCTGCTTTCTCTTTTACGCGAAGGAAAATCAGTAGCATTAGTCAGTGATGCTGGGCTTCCGTGTATTTCAGATCCAGGGGCTGATATTGTGGAAAAGGCTATTGCGGAAGGCTTTGCCGTTGTACCTATACCAGGGGCTAATGCGGCCGTAACTGCGCTGATTGCTTCGGGATTAAATCCACAGCCATTTTACTTTTTTGGGTTTTTAAACCGAAATAAAAAAGAACGTCGCCTTCAGCTAGAGAGCTTAATAAAGCGAGAAGAGACAATGCTATTTTATGAAGCGCCTCACCGGTTGAAGGATACATTGAAAGATATGCAGCTAGTGCTTGGGAATCGCCGTATCGTCTTAGCACGTGAATTAACGAAGAAATTTGAGGAATTCCTGCGAGGTACGATAGAAGAAGCGCTTGTATGGTCGGAAGGAAATGAAATCAGAGGAGAGTTTGTAATAGTAGTCGAAGGAAATACTTCTGGTGAATTAGAGGAAGTAGAGCAGCCATGGATATCAATGACAGTGGTTGAACATGTAGACTATATAATAGAAGAAACTCAAATGAATTCAAAGGAAGCAATTAAAGAAGTTGCTAAATTACGGGGATTGCCAAAAAGAGATGTATATAATACGTACCATCAAAAAGAATAGGTTAGAGACCTAGAGAGATATAAGGTATATAACATAGTTCAGGTAATGGGACAAGTTATAGAAAATCAAAAATATGATGTTTTGTTACATGAAAGAAGGACCATTCTTTAGAGGATGGTCCTTTAAAATACTTAAATTATTTTTTTAAGTTATTTTGAATTTCTTTCATTAACATTTCTGCGCCTTCAGGACTTAAAATTAATTTGCCCCCTACAAGACGGAAATTGTCATCTGATACTTCACCTGTTACGGCGCAAGTCATATTAGGCATGTATTTTTTTAGGATGATTTTATCATCATCAACATAAATTTCTAACGCATCTTTTTCAGCAATCCCTAATGTACGACGAAGCTCGATCGGAATAACCACACGACCTAATTCATCGACTTTACGAACAATACCTGTAGATTTCATGATAATATTTTCCTCCTAGTTTGGTGTTATGATAATTCGTCAAAATTCGACATCAAATCCTTGTCTATGATAAATCATACCAAGTAATACCATAAACGTCAATAAATTAGTACTGAAAATAGGATATTAATGTGAATTTTTTAATCAAAATTTGCAGTTACAACCTTAAAATTAAAGATTTTTACTATTATTCACCTTTATTAGACTAAATATTCAAATAAAGGCTAAACTTATGATGTGGTTATTTTTCGACAAAATCCAATCTCAATAATCTTTCATTGAAACGAATTTCGTACTTCGTTAGAATAGAAACTATACTGTGAAACAAAATGGAGGCAGTTCTAGTGAGCGAACAAAAAACATTCTATATAACAACACCCATTTATTACCCTAGTGGTAAGTTCCATATCGGTACAGCCTATACAACGGTTGCATCTGATACAATGGCCCGCTACAAGCGTATGAGAGGATTTGATGTACGCTTTTTGACAGGGATGGATGAACACGGACAGAAAATCCAGGAGAAAGCACAAGAGACAGGTAAGCATCCTCAAGAATACGTAAACGAGATTGCTGATGCTGCTAAGAAACTATGGTCTCTTATGGATATATCCTATGATGACTTTATTCAAACCACACAAGAGCGTCATAAAAAGAGCGTCGAAAGAATTTTCACACATTTCCTAGAAAATGGTGACATTTATAAAGGTGAATATGAAGGACTTTATTGTGTACCTTGTGAATCCTACTATACCGAAACACAATTAGTTGACGGTAAATGCCCTGATTGCGGCCGTGAGGTACAAAAAGTTAAAGAAGAGTCTTACTTCTTTAATATGAAAAAATATGCAGATAGATTACTTCAATATTATGAAGAAAATATTGAATTTATTGAGCCGGAGTCTCGTAAAAATGAAATGATCAATAACTTCATTAAACCAGGTCTTGAAGACTTATCAGTTTCACGTACTTCTTTTGATTGGGGAATTAAAGTACCTGGTGATCCGAAGCATGTTATTTACGTATGGGTGGATGCTCTATCCAACTATATTACGTCTCTAGGCTATGGCTCTGACAATGAAGAGCTATTTAATAAATACTGGCCGGCCGATGTACATGTAGTAGGAAAAGATATTGTGCGGTTCCACACAATTTATTGGCCAATTTTCCTTATGGCCTTAGATTTACCATTACCGAAAAAAGTATTCGCCCATGGCTTCATAATGATGAAAGATGGAAAAATGTCAAAATCCAAAGGAAATGTTGTCTATCCTGAAATGCTAGTGGAGCGTTACGGACTAGATGCAACACGCTACTTCCTGCTGCGTGAACTTCCATTTGGATCAGATGGTGTTTTTTCACCGGAATCATTTGTAGAGCGTACAAACTTTGACTTGGCGAATGATTTAGGAAATTTATTGAATAGAACTGTCTCTATGATGAACAAATATTTCGACGGGGTAATTCCAACAGAAAATCTGGAGCCAACAGAGTTTGATGATACATTAAAAGCATTTGCAGAAAACGTACGTATTAAATATGAAGAAAGTATGGAAAAAATGCAATTTAGCGTGGTGTTATCAGAATTATGGTCACTTGTTTCCCGGACAAATAAATATATTGATGAAACTTCACCATGGGTATTGGCGAAAAATGAAGAAGATCGTCCGAAATTAGCCGCAGTTATGGCAAATTTAGCAGAAAGTTTACGTCATATTGCAGTAATGTTACAGCCATTTATGACTTCAGCGCCTAAACGTATCGCAGAGCAGCTTGGTCTAACAGAAGAGATGCTAAATTGGGATTCGATTGCTGGGTTTGGAAATGTTATTTTACCAAACACAAAAGTGGTAGAAAAAGGGATACCTATTTTCCCGCGATTAGAAGCAGAGGAAGAAATCGCCTATATCCGGGAGCAAATGCAGGCAAGCGTAAAAACACCTCAGGAAGAGCCAAAGAAGGAAATTGTCGAAACACCTGAAGTGCCGGAAATAACAATTGATGACTTTATGAAAATTGATTTGCGAGTTGCTACAGTTACAGCTTGTGAACCAGTACCGAAGGCAAATAAATTACTAAAACTTCAAGTCGACCTTGGGTTTGAGCAGCGTCAAGTTGTTTCAGGTATCGCAGAGCATTATAAACCTGAAGAATTAGTAGGGAAAAAGGTAATTGTAGTGGCGAATCTTAAGCCTGTAAAGCTTCGCGGTGAATTATCGCAAGGAATGATTTTAGCAGGTTCTCATGAGGGGATCTTAACATTAGCAACTGTTGATCCAAAGCTGGAAAATGGTGCAAAAGTAAAATAACCTAAATGGGTAGCGTTCTTCTTGCGTATTTAGCTAGACTTACATTGAGGCATTTCGACAATTGTCTCTTTTAATAAGCGAAATGAGGAAGATAGCTGAAGTATTTATAATAAGCCTGTTGAACAGTTAAAGTTCAGCAGGCTTCCTTTCATTCAATTGTTTATCAAAATATTATTTTGAAATAAAGAAAAATACCATTTAATTGAATAAAAGGAGAGTCATACATCCTTCGATAAATAGAGACAGATAGAGACTTTGTTACAAAACAGGTAGTTCGGTAATATAAATGAAATATAGATGAAAAAAAAGAAATAATTTAATCCATTACAATACGGAATAGGAGAATGAAAACATGACATCATATATCGATACACATGTCCATTTGAACGCAGATCAATATGATGAAGATCTAAAAGAAGTTATCGCTCGTGCACTTGAAGCACAAGTAGAGAAAATGGTCGTTGTAGGTTTTGACCGCAAGACAATTGAGCGAGCAATGAATTTGGTAGAAGAATATGACTTTCTTTATGCTGTAATTGGGTGGCATCCTGTAGATGCCATTGATTGTACAGATGAGGAGCTAGAATGGATTGAAGAATTGGCAGCACATCCGAAAGTAGTAGGTATAGGAGAGACAGGACTTGACTATTACTGGGATAAATCACCAAAAGATGTGCAGCAATACTGGTTCCGCAAGCAAATAAAACTTGCTCAAAAGGTAAATCTGCCAATTATTATCCATAACCGTGATGCTACCGGCGATGTGGTGCGTATTTTACGTGAAGAAAATGCCGCATCTGTAGGTGGAATTATGCATTGTTATGGAGGGAGTGTAGAAACTGCCCATGAATGCATTGGTATGAACTTTATGATTAGCCTCGGAGGACCGGTTACGTTTAAAAATGCAAGACAGCCGAAAGAAGTAGCGAAGGAAATTCCACTTGAGCATCTATTGATTGAGACAGATGCGCCTTATTTGGCTCCTCATCCTCATCGAGGCAAGCGAAATGAGCCATCTTTAGTGCCCCTTGTTGCCGAGGAAATAGCACGTTTGAAAGAGATGCCGGTAGAAGAAGTAGCAAAAGCAACAACAGAAAATGCAAAACGCTTTTTCAAAATTAGTGACTAAATTGTGAACACGTCTCCAATACTGCTGTTGGAAAGGCTTGCAAACTGTCGCTAGATGACCCAAATATGCATTTATGTTGACAGTTCAAAATGTAGTCCGTATAATCCAACGAGTATTAAAGGAGGCGTTTTTTCATGTCAAATGACACCATGAAAAATCTGTTCTTTGGTTCATTGAGGAGTAAGCAAACAGTGGTAAGACTTTTATCTCTTGTCCTGTTTGTATCAATTATTGTATTTGTTTTATACCAGGGAACGAAGAACTCAGTTGTCATCAATGCAAACGGTGAGCAGCTGGAAGTAGCAACACACGAAAAAACAGTTGAAGATGTATTGGCCACCCAAAACATCGCTGTTTCAGAATATGATAAAGTATCACCCTCACTGGATACCAAGGTTGTCAGCGGAATGACAATTGATTGGGAACAGGCAAAAGAAATTATTATTTCAGTTGATGGAAATCAGTCAAGTATTTGGACAACTGAAAAACGAGTGAAGAACATTTTGGAAGAGGCAAATATTGAAGTAGCAGAGCATGACGAGATTTCACTCAGCTTAGATACAGAAGTAGGAGCAGATCACAAAATCGATATTCAAAAAGCGTTTCAGTTAACGCTTGTCGATGGCTTAGAAGAGAGACAAGTATGGTCCACTTCGACTACGGTCGCTAACTTTTTGAAACAACAAGGGATTACATTAGGCGAATATGATCGTATCGGGAAATCAATGGAGGAGGTTATTACTCCAGACGATCGCATCGCAGTTGTTCGCGTAGAAAAAGTTACCGATGTAGTGGAAGAATCAATCGATTTCGCAATTGAAAAGAAAACGGATTCTTCTTTGTTGAAGGGAAAAGAAAAAGTAGTAACGACGGGGAAAAAGGGTACTGTAGAACGTACTTTTGAAGTCGTGAAAGAGAATGGACAAGTAGTGTCCAAAACATTACAAAAAGAAAATGTCGTTAAGAAGCCAACAAAACAGGTAGTAGCGGTAGGCACAAAAGTCATCACGGCTAGTGTTTCACGTAATAATTCAGCTGCCCCTTCAAACGGGAAGGAATTTTATGTGACAGCAACAGCTTATACAGCAAACTGCTCAGGATGTTCAGGTGTAACGGCAACTGGGTTAAATTTAAAGGCGAACCCCTCAAGTAAAGTGATTGCAGTTGATCCAAGTGTTATCCCATTAGGCTCAAAAGTTTGGGTTGAAGGTTATGGTTATGCAATTGCTGCTGATACAGGCGGTGCCATCAAAGGTAATAAAATCGATGTATTTATATCTTCCAAGTCCCAAGCAGCAAGCTGGGGGCGTAAAAAGGTGCGCATAAAAGTATTAAACTAGTTAATAGTATTCCAAAATGATTATGCTTTCCCGTTTTTGACTGGCGGGAAAGCTATTTTTATGGAGAGAAATAGGGATCAGCAGCTTGGATGCCGGCTTCAATATAAAAAATAAAAGCAAGGTATTTACGGTTAGGAATACCTTTCTAATGGGTTGCAATCTGCTGATTGTGTTAAAATACGAAAAGAAGCTTGAGTGAAAAGAGGATGTAGTTTGAATATAAAAGAAATCATTGTCGTGGAAGGCAAGGATGATACAACTGCCATTAAGCGTGCTGTTGGTGCTGATACGATTGAGACAAATGGCTCCGCTATTTCTGAAGATACATTGCGGCGAATTGAGCATGCTCAAAAGAAGCGGGGAGTAATTGTATTTACGGACCCTGATTATCCGGGCCGCCGTATTCGAGCCATAATTGAGGAACGCATCCCTGGCGTAAAGCATGCTTTTTTAGCAAAGGAAAAGACGATTGCAAAGAATGGTCGAGGCCTTGGGATTGAGCATGCTAATGACGAAGATATCCGTAATGCTTTGCGTCATGTTTATACGGTCAATACAGGCAGTCACTTTGAGGAGCAGATTACCCTGGAGGATTTAATGCTGGCGAAGCTGATTGGACACCCACAGTCGAAGGAGCGCCGTACTAAGCTTGGGGAAATTTTAAATATCGGTATGACAAATGGAAAACAGTTACACAAACGGCTTATTATGTTCCAAATTACAGTGGAGCAATTTGGCTCGGCAGTAGCACAGCTAGATCAGGAGGAACGACATGTATAAAGATATAGCAACACCGATTCGCACAAAGGAAATTTTAAAAAAGTATGGCTTTTCTTTTAAAAAGAGCTTGGGACAAAACTTTTTGATTGATCCTAATATTTTACGAAATATTGTAAGCCATGCCCATCTTACATCTGAAAGTGGCGCGATAGAGGTGGGGCCCGGTATTGGAGCACTCACAGAACATCTGGCACGAGCAGCGAAAAAAGTAGTATCATTCGAGATCGATCAACGCCTTTTACCTGTATTGGAAGACACGTTAAGCCCTTATGATAATATAAAGATTGTCCATTCAGATATTTTAAAGGCAGATGTTGTAAAAGTAATACAGGAGGAAATGCCGGGTATCGAGGATATTATGGTAGTAGCTAACCTACCTTATTACGTAACAACACCTATCTTAATGAAATTGCTGAATGACCGTCTGCCGATTCGCGGCTTTGTTGTGATGATGCAGAAAGAAGTAGCAGATCGTATCACTGCAAAACCCGGAACAAAAGAATATGGATCTTTATCCATTGCTATCCAGTACTATTGTACGGCAGAAGTGGCAATGATTGTACCAAAGACCGTATTCATGCCACAGCCGAATGTGGACTCAGCGGTAATTCGTTTAATTAGGCATGACAAACCGCCCGTCGAAGTAATTAATGAGGATTTCTTATTTGAAGTTACAAGAGCGTCCTTTGCTCAACGCCGTAAAACAATTTTAAATAACCTGCAAGCAGGCTTGTCGGAGGGTAAAAAAAATAAGGATGCTATCCTTAACGCTCTTGAAAAAGCAGGAGTTGAGCCATCTCGTAGAGGAGAAACACTTACGATTGAGGAATTCGGACATTTAGCGGATGCCCTATATCCGACATTTTACAAACGTCAATAAATCGAACTTCCTAAAAAAAATCACTGTTTTTTTTAAGAAAAAAGTTGACGGAAATTATTCCTTGGTGATAAAATATTATATTTTATTGACACAACTGGTCATTTGTGATATACTTTTATTTAGTGAGGTGTATGCGAAAATGCCAAAAACGTTAGCTGACATTAAAAAGTCGTTAGAGTGTCATTTGGGTAAACGTTTGCAATTACGAGCAAACGGAGGTCGCAAGAAAACGGTTGAGTGTGAAGGCGTACTTAGCGAAACATATCGTGCGGTATTCGTCGTAGAGCTTGATCAGGAAGATAACGCGTGTAAACGTGTGTCTTACAGCTACACAGATATTTTAACAGAAGCAGTGGAGATTACTTTTTTAGATGACACGATTGCTGTCGCTAAATAGGGTTTAGTTTTTAATTTATATGTTTAATGGAGCACCCATATTAATGGGTGTTTTTCCTTTTTAGGAGAATGCATAGTCCGAACGGAATCACACATAATACATTTGTCAGCCTTATATTCAAAAGGAGGCAGAAAGCATGGCTAAAGAAAAGATCATGTCACCACGTCTAAAAGAAGAGATTGCCAAGGAACTCGGATTTTATGATGTTGTACAAAAAGAAGGTTGGGGCGGAATTAAAGCCCGTGATGCCGGAAATATGGTCAAGCGTGCCATTGAAATGGCCGAAGAAGGTCTTGCAGCGGAGAAACGCAACAAGAATATTTAGCTAGGTTGAACCAAAAAGAGAAATAAGGCTGACGGAAGCTGTCTCAGAGATGAGACAGCTTCTTTTTCATAAACGATCAACTATAAAAAGTTTCTATACTTTCCATAAGTGCCTTGTCCTGCGGTATGGTAAAATAAAATGCAATGATATTCGCGATGTGCGAGATGTAAGGAGGATTTTGGCATGCTGTATGTAAAGGCGCCCGCTAAAATTAATTTAACATTAGATGTTTTATATAAAAGACCCGATCAATATCATGAAGTGGAAATGATTATGACAACAGTGGATCTTGCCGACCGGATTGGCTTAGAAGCACGTAAAGATGGTCTTATTAAAATTATTTCAGCTGATCGCTTTGTCCCGGATGATGAGCGAAATTTTGCTTACCAGGCGGCAAAGCTATTAAAGGATACATATGGAATTTCCGAAGGTGTATCAATTAAAATTGATAAAGAAATACCTATTGCAGCTGGGTTAGCTGGTGGCAGCAGTGATGCAGCTGCTACTTTACGCGGGTTGAATGAGATGTGGAACTTGAATTTGACAATGGATGAACTCGCTGAGCATGGCTCAAAAATAGGTTCGGATGTTTCTTTCTGTGTCTATGGTGGAACGGCACTGGCTACAGGGCGTGGAGAGAAAATAGAAGAATTGCCAGCTCCGCCTGCATGTTGGGTCGTATTAGCGAAGCCGAAAATCGGTGTTTCTACGGCAGATGTATATGGAGGACTTAAGCTAGATGGTATCAAGCATCCAAATACTAAACAAATGATTAAGGCAATTGAGAAGCAGAACTACGAGCTTGTCTGTCAATCACTCGGAAATGTACTGGAGACGGTAACCTTTAACCTGCATCCTGAAGTTGTGACAATTAAAGAACAAATGCATCGCTTCGGGGCAGATGCAGTACTGATGAGCGGCAGTGGGCCCACTGTCTTTGGATTAGTGGATTCAGAAACACGAGCTACACGTATTTATAATGGGCTACGAGGCTTTTGTGAAGAGGTATATGTGGTCCGTATGCTGGGTGAGCGGAATCCACTTGCTTAAAAACGTATATTTGTGGTAATTTACGTATTAAAAGTTCGTGTTTGTAATGGTTTAATTATTGTATGGGAGAGGATCAAATGAAATGGAAGCGCAGTGAACGTCTTGTTGATATGACTTACTATCTGCTTGAGCATCCACATCAGCTGATCCCGCTAACTTATTTTTCTAATCTATATCAATCCGCAAAATCCTCTATTAGTGAAGATTTGTCGATTGTAAAGGAAACATTCGAAGAAAAAGGAATCGGGTTGCTGATGACAGTGCCTGGCGCAGCAGGCGGAGTAAAATATATCCCGAAAACGTCCGAACAGGACGTAAAGGATATTATTAATGAGCTTATTGTAGAGCTTGGACAGTCGGATCGCTTGTTACCGGGCGGCTACTTATTTATGACAGATTTATTGGGAAATCCAGACTTGATGAATCGGGTGGGAAAAGTATTCGCAAGCGCGTTTGCGGACAAGCAGATAGATGTAATTATGACCGTAGCGACAAAGGGAATTTCAATTGCCCATGCTATCGCGCGTCATTTAAACGTACCAGTCGTCGTTGTCCGCCGTGATAGCAAAGTGACGGAAGGTTCTACAGTAAGCATTAATTATGTATCCGGCTCTTCTCGCCGAATTCAGACAATGGTTTTGTCAAAGCGCAGTATGAAGAGCGGTCAGCGTGTCCTCATTACGGATGATTTCATGAAAGTAGGAGGCACAATGAACGGCATGAAGAACCTGCTTGAAGAGTTTGATTGTGAGCTGGCAGGAATTGCTGTTCTCGTGGAGGCAGAGCATGCAGATGAAACACTTGTAGACGACTACTACTCATTAGTAAAGCTGCATGAAGTAAATGAGAAAGATCGTACGATAGCGTTAAGTGAAGGCAATTATTTTTCAAAGGGGAGAAAAGTATGAAAACAGTATCGACAAACAATGCACCGGCAGCGATCGGTCCTTATGCACAAGGAATTATTGTAAACAATATGTTTTATTCTTCAGGACAGATCCCATTAACAGCAGCAGGCGAGCTAGTTGAAGGAGATATCAAAGAACAGACAAACCAAGTATTTGAAAATTTGAAAGCTGTTCTTGCAGCAGCAGGCAGCTCACTAAATCAAGTCGTAAAAACGACAGTATTTATGAAAGATATGAATGACTTTGCAGAGATGAATGAAGTGTATGCAAGTCATTTCGGTGATCACAAGCCGGCACGCTCAGCGGTAGAAGTAGCCCGTTTACCAAAGGATGTAAAAGTAGAAATAGAAGTGATTGCATTAGTTAAATAATGTTTAGAAAGCGCTGCATATAAGCGGTGCTTTTTTTGCGGAAAAAAGCCCTCAGCAACCCCTAAAAGATGCCAGTAGCAGAACAGTTTGATAGACGACAGGAAGAATAGCAACCATGTTGCTGATCAAACATATATTTAAGAGAATTCTATATTACGGAATAGTAAATAGATCTAAAAATTTAAAATATTTATAAATTTCCACTAACTAAAGAAGGATTTTTCGTTTTTTTGAAGAAATTAACTCTCATAAAAGATGGCATCTTAGAAGAGAGGGGTGAAAGAATGGAAGTAACAGATGTAAGATTACGTCGGGTGCAGACAGATGGTAGAATGCGTGCGATCGCTTCCATCACATTGGATGATGAGTTTGTGGTACATGATATTCGAGTGATTGATGGAAATTCTGGTCTGTTTGTAGCAATGCCAAGCAAGCGTACGCCGGATGGTGAGTTCCGTGACATTGCGCATCCAATCAATTCAGGAACACGCAATAAGATTCAGGAAATCGTCCTAGCTGCTTATCATGCTTCAGATGAAGAAAATGAAGAGGAAGTCCTAGAACTGGAAGAAGCGAATGTCTAATTTTTATATAAAGAGAGTCTACTCTACTAAGGGTAGACTCTTTTTATATGGAGAAGGAGCAGAAATCTGCCCGAATAAGCGTTTTCAAGACGTAAAGGACAGGTATTAAAAAATGCGGATGTGTCAATGTTTTGTCAAGTCCGAATACCTTGAAAATCGTGTGAATTTACTATATAGTCATAAGAGACAATGAGCTGAATTGGGGGACTTAAAGATGACTAATATTTTTGCTATCGTGCTAGCAGCTGGTCAGGGAACACGTATGAAGTCCAAATTATATAAAGTGCTCCACCCTGTTTGCGGCAAGCCAATGGTTCAACACGTTGTAGATCACATCGAAACTTTAGATGTAGAACGTATTGTAACGGTTGTCGGACATGGCGCCGAAATGGTGAAAGAACAGCTAGGAGAGCAAAGTGAATATGTGTTACAAGCAGAACAGCTTGGAACAGCCCATGCTGTACAACAGGCCGAACCTGTTCTTGGTACGCTTGAAGGCACAACATTAGTGGTTTGTGGTGATACACCATTAATCCGCCCTGAAACAATGAAAGCCCTATTTGACTACCATACTTCACAAAACGCTAAAGCGACTATTTTAACAGCAGTGGCAGAAGATCCGACTGGTTATGGCCGCGTTTTACGGGATGCTGAAGGAAGTGTAGCTCAAATTGTAGAACAAAAGGATGCAACAGAAGAGCAAAAGAAAGTAACAGAAATCAATACAGGTACTTACTGTTTTGATAATAAGGCACTATTCGAAGCTTTGAAACTTGTAAGAAACGATAATGCGCAAGGAGAATTTTATCTTCCAGACGTTATCGAAATTCTACAGAAGCAAGGAGATCTTGTTGCTGCATATGTAACAGAAGATTTTGAGGAAACACTTGGTGTTAACGACCGTTTTGCCCTTTCTCAGGCAGAGGAGATTATGCGTGCTCGCATTAATGAGCGTCATATGCGTAACGGTGTTACAATTATTAACCCTTCTACGACTCATATTAGTGCCGATGCAATTATCGGCTCTGATACTGTGATTCAACCAGGTTGTATCATTGAAGGAAAGTCAGTAATCGGTGAAGATTGTATTATCGGGCCAAACAGTCATATTGTAGATAGTGAAGTCGGCAATGCGACAACAATCCACAGCTCTGTTGTCCTGCAAAGTAAAGTAGGTAATGAAACAGCTGTTGGACCATTTGCGCACCTTCGTCCAGCTTCTTCGCTTGGTGACCATGTAAAGATTGGTAACTTTGTAGAAGTGAAGAAAAGTAATTTAGGTGACCATACAAAAGTGTCGCATTTAAGTTACATAGGAGACGCTGAAGTAGGGGATAATTGCAATATTGGCTGCGGTACAATTACAGTCAATTATGACGGCAAGAACAAATTTAAAACAGTTATTGAAGATGACGTATTTGTAGGATGCAATTCAAATTTAGTGGCGCCGGTTACATTAGGAGCTGGCTCATTCATCGCTGCAGGTTCAACTGTCACGAAGGATGTACCAGGTGATGCGTTAGCGATTGCACGCGCACGCCAGGAAAATAAATTAAATTACGTTAGTAACAAATTAAAATAAATTCATTAATTAGAAAAACAGGAGGCCATCATGCCGTATCAATACGCTGACTCAAAATTAAAAATCTTCTCGCTAAACTCTAACAATCCCCTTGCACAAGAAATTGCAAACGAAATGGGCTGTGAGCTTGGTAAATCATCTGTAAAGCATTTCAGTGATGGAGAAATTCAAATTAGTATTGAAGAAAGTATTCGCGGTTGCGACGTATTCATCGTTCAATCCACTTCTGCACCTGTAAATGAACATCTCATGGAGCTATTAATTATGGTTGACGCTGTAAAACGTGCTTCAGCTCGTACAGTAAATGTAGTAATGCCATACTACGGATATGCACGTCAAGACCGTAAAGCAAAAGCTCGTGAGCCAATTACAGCAAAACTAGTAGCAAACCTTCTAGAGACTGCGGGAGCTACTCGTGTAATTGTATTAGATTTACATGCACCACAAATCCAAGGTTTCTTCGACATTTTAATCGACCACTTAGTGGCAGTGCCTATTTTATCTGATTACTTCAAAACGAAAGGATTTAATCCGGATGATGTTGTAATCGTATCGCCTGACCACGGCGGTGTAACGCGTGCCCGTAAAATGGCAGAGCGTTTGAAGGCTCCAATTGCCATTATTGATAAACGTCGTCCAAAACCTAACGTAGCAGAAGTAATGAATATTGTTGGTAATGTTGAAGGCAAGGTGGCTATCTTGATCGATGATATCATCGATACAGCAGGTACAATTACAATTGGTGCGAATGCTTTGCTTGAAGCCGGTGCAAAAGAGGTTTATGCTTGCTGTTCTCACCCTGTATTATCAGGTCCTGCAATTGAGCGTATTGAAAACTCAGTGATTAAAGAATTGGTTGTGACAAACACAATTCAATTAACGGATGATCGTAAATCTCCAAAAATCAAACAGCTTTCAGTAGCTGGATTGATGGCTGATGCTATTTCTCGCGTATATGAAAATAAATCTGTCAGCACATTATTTGATTAATTAAATAAACCGAAAGCCTTGTTCCTATAGGGACAAGGCATTTTTGCTTCCTGAGGATTTATAAAATTCAATATTGTAGACAAAGTTTAGAAAACTGTGCAGTCTATTTGGTGCTTTTGTTTTGACACTTGGTTTAAAATTTCCTATATAGGGTAAAGAATAAAGTGAAAATATTTACGGAAAAGGGGATTGTGAGATATGAGTACAGTAATAGAAGCAACAAAACGCGAAGCTGGCGCTCGTTCGATTTTAACCGAAGTACGAAATAATGGTAGCATACCAGCAAATGTGTATGGTTACAACACAGAGGCGACACCTATTAGTGTGAACGCAAAAGATTTACTTAAAGAAATTCAAACAAACGGTCAAAATGCCGTATTTAAATTAAATATTGAAGGAAAAACAGTAAATGCTGTAATCAATGAAATTCAGCGCGATGCATTAAAAGGTCTTGTTAAGCACGTTGACTTCCAAGCAATCAGCATGAATCAGGAGATTGAAGTAGAGGTACCTGTTACGATTGTTGGTGAGTCAGCAGGCGTAAAAGAAGGCGGCGTATTAACGCAGCCAAACCGAGAATTAAAAATTAAAGTAAAACCGTCGGATATCCCGGAAGCAATTGAAATTGATGTATCAAATTTAGGCGTCGGTGATACATTGTCATTAGTTGATATACGCGAAAAAATTAACTATGAAGTACTAAATGACGATGATTATACATTGGCTACAGTTACACCTCCAACTAAGGGTGACGAGGGAGCAGATACGGATGCTGAAGGTGTGACAGCAGATGACGTAGAAGCAACAGGAGAAAAGTTAGATCCGGACCGACCTGGACGAGAAGATTAAGAAATGGGAGTTCCTTTTAAAGGGACTCCTTTTTTACGGATTATTTTATAGTAAATCGTTATAGGTGATGGCGGCTTTTCGGCTGTTTTGATAAGTAGAAGAAATGGCGATGAAAGGTCCGTAGTTTTTGCAGTAGTGCCTGGACTATCGTATGTTTGTGAATCGGCAGGTATATTCTTAGAGGGCTCTTTGGTCACTTTTATTAATTCTATAAAGAACTTATTACCTTAGTCCATTTTTCTGTAGAAAGAACTTTTTCGAAGGTTATGGTAAAATAAGCTACGATTAAAAATTCGAATGAGGTTAATAAATATGAAACTAATTATTGGTTTGGGTAATCCAGGGAAGGCTTATGACCATACCCGTCATAATATAGGATTTGATGTTATCGATGAATTGGCAGGTAAATGGGGAGCTCCGTTAAATCAATCAAAATTTAATGGTATGTATGCAACAATACACCGCCCTGAAGGTAAAGTAATGCTATTAAAGCCGCTGACATATATGAATTTGTCAGGTGAATGTGTGCGGCCGATAATGGATTATTTTGATATTGATGTAGAGGATATTATTGTTATTTATGATGATTTGGATTTGGAAACGGGTAAGCTGCGTCTGCGCCAAAAAGGGAGTGCAGGAGGACATAATGGTATCAAATCACTGATTCATCATCTTGGGACGCAAGAATTCAACCGAATTCGGGTAGGAGTAAGCCGTCCGCCAGCAGGCATGAAGGTAGCTGACTATGTATTATCGAAGTTTTCTAAAGAAGATGAACCAATCGTGCAGGAAGCAATTAAAAAAACATGTGATGCAGTGGAAGCATCCCTTTCAAAAAAATTTTTAGAAGTCATGAACATATTTAACGGCGCATAAAAAAATAGAAGAGCGTCTATACTTTGAATACACATGTATTCAAAAGGAGGGCGCATATGCCTGTTCGTTATCGCTGCAGATATTGTGAAACAGAAATTGGAAGGTTACCTTTCGATGCAGAGGAAACAATCCGTAAGTTACATCAGTTTGAAATCGGGGAAATTGATGATTATATCGAAAAAGATGCGCGAGGCGAAACAATCGTTCATTCGATCTGTGAGCATTGCGAAGATTCGCTCCGCCAATTTCCCGATTACCATGCGCTGAAAAAATGGTTACAGTAATGAAAAGATGGTGAATCACAAAATAGCAGGTCGCTTTGGCACATGTAAACCTTAAAAGGTCCAGTGTGCCAAGGCTTTTTCCGTTTTAATTTAGAGGAAAATATTTTCTGCTCTAAATTTGAACTGGATTAACACTGTCTATCAAATATTCTTTAGGGATTCAAAAAGATGAGAAAAATAGAGTGAAGGTCATTAATAAGTAAGTGGGCGTAAGAGCTTTTTAAATTGAGAGGGGTTTTTAAATGGAAGTTTTTCATCAGCTATTCTCGCAAGATAAACATATAAATGCACTGCTGGAGCAAATTGAAAAAAATACAGCAGATCAGCAGTTAATTACCGGCTTGACAGGTGGTGCAAGGCCGGCTTTTATCCAGTCGATATTTAAGGAAACGAATAGGCCGATTTATATATTGTCTCCGAATCTATTGCAGGCACAGAAGCTTGCAGATGATTTAGCGTCTTTAGTGGGAGAGGAGTCTGTCTTTTATTATCCGGCGGACGAATTCATTGCCGCTGATATGACGATCGCTTCTCCAGAGTTACGTGCTCAGCGGATTGCAACGCTAGATCAGCTTGCAAAGGGGGCACCGGGCATTTATATCGTACCGGTGGCCGGCATGAGGAAATATATGACGCCGCCTGCCCAATGGAAAGAAAGTTTTTTACAGACAGCAATTGGTGAAGAGATTGAAATGGATGAGTGGCTGTTAAAGCTTGTCGCTATGGGTTATACACGCAGTGGTATGGTGACGTCGCCTGGAGAGTTTGCAGCACGTGGAGGGATTCTGGACATCTATCCTTTATATGCAGAAGCTCCTATTCGTATAGAATTGTTTGATACCGAAGTAGATTCCATTCGGTCGTTCGATGCAGATACACAGCGGTCGATTGAAAAGATGGATACTGCTCGTATTTTGCCGGCTATGGAAATTTTATTATCAATAGAAGATCGGCTGAAGATTGCAGAGCGTTTAGAGGGAGCTTTAGCGAACAGTTTAAAGAAAATAAAAAATCCTGAACTGCAGGAACTGCTTGTTGAGAATACTCAATATGACATTACAATGTTAAAGGAAGGGAATCTTCCCGACCATGTAAATAAATATGGTTCTCTTTTATTTGGCCAATCTACATTTTTAGGGGATTACTTTGTAAAAGATGGTATTGTGTTATTTGATGAGCTAGGACGTATCCAGGAAGTGATGGATGCGTGGGAACGTGAAGAGGAAGAGTGGTTTTTATCTTTAATTGAAGAAGGGAAAATGCTTCATGACGTGAAACCTTCGTTCTCCTTTAAGGAAATAACAGCAATGCTTCGACAGCAAAAAATCTATTTGGCATTATTTGCGAGGACATTTTCCGGTATCCGTTTTTCTAAAACGACGAACATTTCATGTAAGCCGATGCAGCAGTTCCACGGACAGATTGCCCTGCTGCAAAATGAGGTAGAGCGCTGGGAGCGTGAAAAGTTCACTGTCTTGTTTGCAGCGAGCGGTGGAGAGAGACTGCAGCAGATGCAGAGAATGCTGGAAGGCTATCATATTGAAGGACAAATCGGCATGCCGAGGGGAGCAGGAATCTTCCTGATAGATGCTGTGTTGTCTGCGGGCTTTGAACTGCCCCTGCAGAAAATTGCTGTTGTAACGGATGACGAGTTATTTAAACAACAAGCGAAGAAAAAGAAGCGTCCGCAGAAAATGACCAATGCAGAACGTATTAAATCCTATACGGAAATTAAGCCCGGCGATTATGTTGTGCATATTCACCATGGAATCGGGAAATACATCGGGATTGAGACATTGGAAGTTGGCGGAACACATAAGGATTATCTGCATATTCGTTATCGTGCGGATGATAAGCTATATGTGCCTGTCGATCAAATTGACCTCATTCAAAAATATGTAGCCTCTGAGGATAAAGAGCCGAAGCTCCATAAGTTAGGCGGCGCAGAATGGAAAAAAGCGAAGGCAAAAGTGTCATCTGCTGTACATGATATTGCGGACGAGCTAATTAAATTATATGCCAAGCGGGAGGCAGAAAAAGGCTATGCCTTTACACCTGATTCAGACGAGGTACGTGCTTTTGAAGCGGAATTCCCTTATGAGGAGACGGAAGATCAGCTGCGCACAATCTTGGAAGTGAAGCGCGATATGGAGCGGGAACGTCCAATGGACCGTCTTGTATGTGGAGATGTAGGATATGGAAAGACAGAGGTAGCGATTCGTGCAGCGTTTAAGGCTATTCAGGATGGAAAGCAAGTTGCCTTCCTGGTTCCAACGACGATTTTAGCTCAGCAGCATTTTGAAACAATCCAATCCCGTTTTGAAGAACATGCTATCAATGTGGGATTATTGAGCCGCTTCCGTACACGTAAGCAACAGCTTGAAACAGTGAAAGGCTTAAGAGAAGGTACAGTTGATATGGTGATTGGGACACACCGTATTCTCTCTAAGGATATACAATATCAGGACCTGGGACTTCTAATTGTTGATGAAGAGCAGCGTTTCGGTGTAACACATAAAGAAAAAATCAAACAGCTAAAGACGAATATTGATGTATTGACATTAACGGCGACGCCGATTCCGCGTACGTTGCATATGTCTATGGTTGGTGTTCGGGATCTCTCTGTTATTGAGACCCCTCCACAAAACCGTTTCCCTGTACAGACGTATGTAATGGAGCATAGCGGCGCATTGGTCCGAGAAGCTATTGAACGTGAGATGGCGCGTGGAGGACAGACGTTCTATCTATACAATCGAGTAGAAGATATGACAAGCCGGGTAGAAGAAATCCGGGCGCTCGTTCCAGAGGCACGGGTCGGCTTTGCACATGGACGTATGACAGAATCAGAACTAGAATCTGTTATCTTGACGTTTTTAGAAGGGGATTATGATGTATTAGTAACGACGACCATTATTGAGACCGGCGTTGATATTCCGAACGTGAACACATTGATTGTCCACGACGCAGATCGAATGGGATTATCACAGCTTTATCAGCTGCGGGGGCGTGTTGGACGTTCAAACCGTGTCGCCTATGCTTACTTTATGTACCAACGCGATAAGGTGCTGACGGAAGTAGCAGAGCACCGCCTGCAAGCCATCAAGGAATTTACAGAGCTTGGTTCTGGATTTAAAATTGCGATGCGGGACTTATCGATCCGAGGAGCAGGAAACTTGCTTGGTGCCCAGCAGCATGGATTCATCGACTCAGTCGGCTTCGATCTTTATTCGCAAATGCTGGAAGAGGCAATTGAAGAGCGCCGCAGCGGAGTGAAAAGAGAAGAAAAGCCAGAGGTGGAAATTCTCCTGCAGACAGATGCTTATATTCCGGATGCCTACATTCCGGATGGTTATCAGAAAATCCAAATGTACAAAAGGATCAAGGCAATGGAGCGTGAGGAAGATTACTTTGAAATCATCGATGAGCTGCAGGACCGCTTTGGGGATTTACCGGTGGAAACAGAGCGCTTGATGCGGATTGCACGCATAAAAGTATGGGCACTTCAAGCTGGAATTACTGCCATTAAGGAAAAGCAAAGTATCATCACTATCAATATATCCGAAGAAGGAACCGCAAGTGTAGACGGAGCAAAAATTGTCTCTGAATCTATGCAGTTTGAGCGTGCTGTCGGCTTTAGTATGGATGGTACAAAGCTGAATTTGACGATCGATATGAAGAAATGCGGCAAGTACCAGCCAATTGATGTATTAGAGAAGATGGTAAAGATTGTATCAGAGGCAAAAAAAGAAGAGGTAGCATAATAAAAAGGCGGACTATGTATAAAAAATAATGTCCGCCTTTTTCCTATGAAAGAAACTATATGGAGATGTTTTGCGCTGCACTATAATGCATCCCATTCGTGTAATTTAACCGCTGCATCAATTCTTCACGATCTGCATGTTCATGACGCTTTTCCATAAACATTTTTTCTTTTGTCGAAGAAGTTGTCAGCATGTTGCGCTGTCCATTATATTTTTCAAGGTATCTTGTGAAAATACCGCTTTCTACTTCTGTACGAACTTGCGGACGATTCTTAATATCAACCGGATTATAATAATAAGCTAAATGCTCGCCTGCATAAAATTGCGTCTGCTTATAAGCATTAGAGTTACTTTCCACACGATCTACTCGCATAAGTATCCACCTCATTTTTATTAGCTATATACCCACTCGAAAAACAAATAAACGATAAAAATGGCAAACTAACTGAATTTAGGCTTCTGAAACTAATAGATAAATCAATAAACTAGTTCTAATTTCCTGTAGAGAATAATGTTTTTGTTGCATAGTTTACAATTTGCTTAACCATACTAATTGGGAACAGAGCTAAATTTGTGGAAAGTGAGGTAGCATAATGAAAGCAACAGGTATTGTACGTCGGATTGATGATTTAGGGCGTGTTGTTATACCAAAAGAAATTCGCCGGACGATGCGGATTCGCGAAGGCGACCCGCTTGAAATTTTTACAGATCGTGAAGGTGAAGTCATCCTAAAAAAATATTCACCAATCAATGATTTAAGCGAATTTGCAACAGAGTATGTGGAATCATTATATGAGGCATTAGGATTACCGATTTTCCTTAGTGACCGTGATGAAATGATCGCCATTGCCGGTGTTGCCAAAAAAACGTATAGCCATCGTCGTCTTTCTCCTTTTGCAGAAGATTCGATGAAAGAGCGCCGCCCAATATTACATCAACAGGAAACTGTTATCGAACTTGTTCCAGGTCAGTATGAAGAAGTAAAATCTTATTGCATTGTTCCTATCCTTGCGAATGGCGACATTATTGGCGCCATTTATGTCCTTTCTAAAGATGGGCTGATTGGGGCAGTAGAACAAAAAAGTGCCGAAATCGGTGCCCTCTTTTTGGCAAAACAAATGGAAAGTTAGAGGCTATAAGCAGATGGAGAGATACCATCATAGCTTTCCTCATATAAAAGGACATTATGTCACCTTAAGCAGGGCGATATGGGTCTTTTCGAAAACGTCCTGTATAAAGAACAGGACGTTTTTTTATAGTCAATTAAAAATTAAAACTATAAAAAATGATTACGGTAAAGTATGAAAATACGCTTTGCAACGAAAGCGCAAAAAATCTGAGCGATCTTTGGTTTTCTTCAGCGTAAGTCGCTGACGTTTGCAGGGCTTTATAGAAATTAAACAGGCGTTTAAACGGTATTATCCTTCACCTTGGCAGAAGAACTGTCCTCTTAATCATGGTATACTTGTACCATTGTATAGATGAGGAAGGATTCAATATGTCTTCACAATTCAGTATGAAAAGCTATATGAAGGGCGCACTGCTATTGACGATAGCGTCGCTTATTGTAAAAGTGTTAAGTGCTATCTACCGGGTGCCTTTCCAAAACATGGTAGGCGATCAAGGTTTCTATGTGTATCAGCAGGTTTATCCATTCATTTCACTTTTTGTCGTATGGACGTCTGGAGGATTTGCAGTCGCCATTTCAAAATTATTAGCTGATACCGAGAATGAACAAATAAGGCATGGGATTACCATGACAGTGTTTCAATATTTAACACTATTATCTGTGTTCTTTTTCTCCCTCTTGTTTTTCGGAGCAGATTTGCTGTCTTCCTGGATGGGAGATGCTATGCTGGCCCCTCTTTTAAAAACCGGGGCATTTGTTACCCTTTTTATGCCGGCTTTAGCTGTGATGAAAGGTATCTTTCAATCTCGCGCGATGATGCAGCCTGTCGCTTATGCACAGGTTTTTGAGCAATCTATCCGAGTGGCTGTCATTTTAATCGGTACGATTATTATTATGACTGCTTTCTCCGGGACCGTTTATGCTGCAGGGAATATGGCGGTACTCGGAACGGTAATTGGTGAATTGGCAGGCGTCATCTTATTATTTGTATATATGAAGAAAAAGGGGTTTTTATTCCAAAATCGTGTGATTATTCCAAAGTGGCCTATCATTAAAGAAGTGACGATTTTCAGTATGAGTGTGAGCATGAGCAGTTTATTGCTGTTAGCTTTCCAGCTTGTCGATTCCTTTACTGTATTTTCTATGCTGGCAGACGCAGGGATGCCTAGGCTAGAGGCAATGGAGACGAAGGGTGTCTATGATCGTGGACAGCCATTAGTCCAGCTGGGGATTGTCATTGCTTCTTCATTTTCGCTGGCAATTGTTCCGCTTGTTGCCTATAAATCGAAAAAAGGGGAACTGGGGGAGATTCCTTATATTCAATTGACCTATCGGGCCTCCATTCTTTTCGGTGTTGCAGCATCCCTTGGACTTATTCTTGTCATGCCCTATGTGAACGTGCTGTTGTTTAAAACAGAATCACTTTCTATCGTATTAATGCTGTACGTGCTGCAAATTGTTCCGCTTTCCGTTATTTTGACCTTTACTTCGATACTACAAGGCTATGGAAAACTGAAAGTACCGACTTATTTTTTACTGGGAGCACTTTCATTAAAGCTAGGCGGTAATGTCCTGCTCATTCCACTTTTCGGCATTTTAGGAGCAGCACTTGCGAGCAATATCGGTTTATTCATGTGTGCAGCAGCGCTAATGTATTATCTAAAGCAGCTAAAAGGTATAACGTTGGCGAAAAGGTCATTCTATCAAAAACTATTCATTGCCGCTTTAGGTATGGTGTTCGTCATAGAAGCTGCTTCTCTTTTATTGGGAGGCGTCATGCATTTTGACTCTGGGCGTACAGCATCCGTTATTTATAGCAGTATCCTCATTGCTCTTGGTGCCTTTAGTTTTATCACTATTGTGGCGAAGCTCCGCCTGCTTAGTGTGCGGGAGTGGTTTATTATTCCATTCGGTCGAAGGATGGCAATGTACCAATTATGGTTAAATCAAAAGAAGTAGGTGTCTATATGCATCAATTAACAGTTATTGGCCTTGGTGCAGCGGATTTTGATCAGCTGCAGATGGGTGTATACAAACAATTAAAGCAAGCTAAGAAATTATATGTCCGTACAGAAGATCATCCTGTCCTTCAAGATCTGAAGGAAGAAGGAGTTGAGTTTTCCAGTTTGGACTACATATATGAAAAACACGATACATTCGCTCCTGTATATAAAGAAATCACTGCAGTATTAATTGAAGCAGCGAAGAATGAACCAGTGATGTATGCAGTGCCGGGACACCCGCTTGTTGCGGAGCAGACGGTGCAGCATCTAATTGAAGCAGAGCGAAACGGGGAAGTACAGTTGAAGATTGCAGGAGGGCAGAGTTTTCTAGATCCGATTTTCGGAGCTTTAAAGATTGATCCGATTGAAGGTTTTCAATTGCTTGATGGAACAAGTATGTCGATGCATGACATCAATATGCATCAGCACATTTTAATTGCTCAGGTATACGATGCATTCAGTGCCTCAGAAGTAAAACTGACACTAATGGAGAAATATCGGGACGACTATCCGGTAACAATTGTGACAGCAGCAGGCTCTTCCCAGGAGAAGCTGCTAACAGTGCCCCTTTATGAGCTTGATCATGTAGCTGAGCTAAATAACTTAACGACGGTTTATGTACCGCCTGTAGCATCCGACGAGGAAGCGCTGCGTGATTGGACGACATTCAGGAAAATTATCGCAACTCTCCGCGGTCCAAATGGCTGTCCATGGGATCAAAAGCAGACGCATGAATCATTGAAAAAATATTTACTAGAGGAAGCGCATGAGTTTTTAGCAGCTGTGGATGCGGAAGATGACTATGCAATGATTGAGGAGCTAGGTGATGTTCTATTGCAAGTATTCCTTCATGCTCAAATTGGAGAGGACAATGGTTACTTCAATTTAGAAGAAGTACTAGCATCTATTAGTGAAAAAATGATTCGACGCCATCCGCATGTATTTGGTGATGTATCGGTAGAAGATGCGGATCAGGTAGTAGCGAATTGGGAAGAGATTAAGCGAGCGGAAAAAGGGGAGCAAGAAGGGTATCTTTTAGTTGGTGAGTACCGTGCTGACTCTTCACTGCAAACGGCTTATAACTATCAGAAAAAAGCTGCAAAAGTAGGGTTCGATTGGCCAAATGTGAAAGAAGCGTGGGATAAACTCACTGAAGAGATGAAAGAATTCCAAGTAGAAATAGAGAAAGGTGATGCCCACAGCCGTATGGAGGAATTCGGGGATGTGCTGTTTACATTAGTGAATGTGGCACGTTTTTATAAAATTTCTCCGGAAGAGGCAATGCTCCATGCGAATGAAAAGTTTGCAAGCCGCTTTCGCTATGTGGAAGATCAGGTAAAAAAGAATGATAAAGGCTTTGCGGCATTTACACTAAAAGAGCTGGATGCTTTTTGGAATGAAGCAAAGTTACGGGAGAAGGGGGAATAAATATGCGTTTAGATAAGTATTTGAAGGTATCAAGATTGATTAAGCGCCGGACATTGGCTAAGGAGGTAGCAGTGCAAGGGCGTATTACCATCAATGGGAAGACGGCAAAGGCCAGCAGTACTGTCAAAACAGGCGATGAACTAGCTATTCGGTTTGGCCAGAAAATCGTAACAGCCCGTGTGGAGGAACTCCGGGAAAATGTGCGGAAAGAAGAAGCAGCCAGCATGTTTACGATTTTGAAAGAAGAAAAACTAGAAAAGGTTGAGCCTGAATTCATTGATGATGAAGAATAATAGGAAATTAAAATAAGTAAGAAAAATAGAGCGTGATAGTAAAATTTACTGTCATGCTTTTTTTCATGTGTGCATACAGTGTAGAAAGTGGACAAGGAAGGGGAGCTAATATGCAAACTGAAAGCACAAGATACACGATTCCATCGGGAGATCATTTAATAACGCTGCGTAACCGCAAGCGTATGGATATGACATCTGTTAAGGAGATTGAGCGATTCGACCAAGAGGAATTTTTCATTAGAACGTCTCAAGGGCATTTGCTCATTCGTGGAGAAGAATTAAAAATCGTGCATTTAGATGTGGACAAGGGGTTGCTTACACTAGAAGGTATGGTCAAGCTTGTTCAATACGATGAAGAAGACTCTGGCCTATCAAAGAGTCTATTGCATAAATTATTTGGATAATGTCTGTACAATTAGTTAGTACGTTCGTCATGTTTTTGGCAGGAATCATGGTGGGTGCAGTCATTGATTGTGTCCGGCACATGACCTCCTCTTTACCGAAAAAATCTATCTTTTACAAGCTGGCACCTTTTATAGAAATAGCTTTTTGGGCAATCCTTGGTACGATAACTTTCTATTTCTTGTTCTTAATTAAAGGCGGCGAATGGCGGGCAATTGATCCAATTGCCCAAATAGCAGGAATTATTTCATATGATTTATTTTTTCAGCCTATAATACGTTTCATCGGCAGAGTTTTTGTGAATATAACAATTAGGCCTGTTCTGTTTGTCGGTCGTCTTGTTTTCCTCATCATTCGAAAAATTATTCACATAGTAATCCGGATCGTGAAGTTATTAGTAAGACCATTTTCCAAAATCTATAAAACTTCTAAGAAACGGTTTAATTCCGCAAGATAAATACGTATAATAGGAAATAATACTATTCGAAGAATATGGGGGTGAACGGCGTGGCGCAGCGTCAACAACAAGAAAAAGTACATAGAGACTCTGTTAAAACGTTGGATAATGACTATGTCCGTTCAAGCGCGGAGCAGTTAAAAAAACAACAAATCAAACAACGTCAAAAAGTGTTAAGCCGTCGGAGACTAGCGGTATTTTTCGTATTTGCCGCTGTCGTATGTATCGCTTTAGTGAGTGCAATGATGAATCAGAATACCCGTTTGGCAGAGAAGGAAGAAGAGAAACGCCAGGCGCAGGAAGAACTAGCAGCTATTAAAGATCAGCAGGAAATGCTGAAGCTACAAATTACAAAGCTAGAAGATGATGAATACATTGCCAAATTGGCGCGTAAAGAGTATTTCCTCTCAGAAGATGGGGAGATCATTTTTACCATTCCTAAAGAGGACAAAAAAGAAGACGACGAGCAGTAACGAAAAAGGCGAACACGCAATACGCGACGTTTGCCTTTTCACATGGGGTAAATCATATGAAAGATTAAGGACTTTCAGCTGATTTGTCGTTTTATAGCGAGAGAGTGTTGTTGACAGGTAAACTTGGTCGGCTATAATAGAAGAGAAACTGATAAAAGTTTCGCGATATTTCAGGACTGATACAGTCGCTTAAATTTTAAGGAGGAGCATTTTTTTTATGTCAATTGAAGTAGGCAGCAAAGTACAAGGGAAAGTAACAGGAATCACTAATTTTGGAGCATTCGTTGAGCTGCCAGATGGCAAAACGGGTCTAGTGCACATCAGTGAAGTAGCAGACAACTATGTCAAAGACATCAACGAACATCTCAAAGTAGGAGATGAAGTTGAAGTAAAAGTGATGAATGTTGAAGCGGATGGGAAGATTGGTCTTTCGATTCGTAAAGCAAAGCCTCAAGCTGAGCGACCAGAGCGTCCGCAGCGTCCTCGTCGTGATAATAACCGTTCACATGAGCGAAACGATCGTCAGCCGAAAGAAAACTTCGAGCAAAAAATGGCACGTTTCTTAAAAGATAGCGATGAGCGTTTAGCTACATTAAAACGTGCCACAGAGTCAAAACGTGGCGGCCGTGGAGCACGCAGAGGGTAATTTGCTGGCTGTTTTAATTGTAGAAAAAGTGTGATATACAGCAGCGGATCATGCGAAATGCATGATTCGCTCTTTTTTATTCTTACTACATACAGGTAGCATGGAAGAGGCTGAGGTATATGTACCTCAGCCCTTTTG
Source organism: Lysinibacillus canaveralius (assembly GCF_047301505.1). Lineage (NCBI taxonomy): Bacteria > Bacillati > Bacillota > Bacilli > Caryophanales > Bacillaceae > Lysinibacillus > Lysinibacillus canaveralius. The sequence goes on from NZ_CP154840.1 coordinate 4,539,341, forward strand.
TTGTTGTATAAACAGCTTCACCAAGCCGATGAGTGTAATAATACCAATCACTAACCCGATCAATAGCAGAAGAATCTGCAGGAGAATGGGTGTCTCCGTTAAGAAAAAGCCAAGCAAAATAAACACTGCGCTGGCCGCACATAAAGCCGACAGTGTACGAAAATCTTTCATCATAATTTCCAACCTCCCCCTCCCATCATAATCGACTCGGAGATACAAAAAAAGGCTGGCCCTTATATTTGCCGATGGAAAAATCCATTTTTTTATATATTTAAATAAAATGAGCATCGACTGGGCTATTTTGGACGGATTGTGTCCTAATGAGTGACAAATTGTTCATATATTATTATAGTAAGTATAAGAACTTATAGAAGGGACGATGGGTGACAGATGGACTTTTAATCTTATTTTCGTGAACAATCGAAAGCGAATGTTTCAGCAAAATAGGATTAGTCTGCCCATTTTCCAAATGAAGAATAAAAAACGGCTTCTTTTTGCCGTTTTATTTGCCGACTAATCCTTCCAAAACACTTGGAGGGATTTTTTTCTCTCCATTTTACAGGAGGAATGAACATGAAAGAACTACTGCGAATTGAGCATTTAACATTAGAGGCAGGAGAGCGTCTTCTCTTTAAAGAGGCAGACTTGACAGTAAAGGAGCGGGAAATCATTGGTGTCATTGGCCGCAATGGAGCAGGGAAATCTTTGCTGCTTGCCGCTATTAAGGGAGAATTAAAAGAAGCTGAAAACCAGCTGAATTGGCGGGAAAACGTATCTATACAAATGGTTGAACAAGAAAGGGAAGCCTATAAAGGAAACTATTTGCCTTTAATGCGCGATTGGCATATCCCGGAATTACCATACGAACTGCTAAGCGGGGGACAACAGCTAAAGTGGCGTCTTGCCGAAGGATTTTCAAAAAAAGCAGAACTACTTCTTTTGGATGAGCCGACCAACCATTTGGATGAATCCTCTGTTGCTCATCTCATCAAAGAAATGAAAAGTTACGAAGGAACGATGATTGTTGTCTCACATGATCGGCATTTTTTAGATGAGGTCGCGACGAAAATTTGGTCAATTGAAGAACAGGGGATTGCAGAACAGGAAGGGAATTACTCCCATTATATTAATGTACGGGACGAAAGGAAAAAGGCTCAACAGGCAGCTTATGAAAAGCAGCAGAAAAAAGTAGAGCAAATTGAAAAGCAAATCGGTGAATTGACGTCATGGTCACAAAAAGCACATAGAGAGTCCACAAAGCAGGAAGGTTTTAAAGAATATCACCGTGTAAAAGCAAAGAGAACGGATGCGCAAATTAAGTCTAAGCGTAAGCTTCTGGAAAAGCAGCTGCAGAAGGAAAAGGTAGGTGAAGTAAAGCAAGAGCAAGAGGTGTTCTTTGATTTTCAAGGGAAGAAGAAGCAGGGAAGGCGTTTGTTTGAATTGAAGAATGCCAAGGTAGCCTTTAACGAAAAAATATTATTCAGAAGCCTTTATTTAACGGTTCAAAAAGGAGAGCGTATTGCTATTAGTGGTGACAATGGAAGCGGCAAAACCACTCTTTTGAAATTGCTGACAGGGGAGATAGAGCCTACAGGAGGAACTGTATGGCGTTCTCCAACAGCAACAATTGGCTACCTGTCACAGCAGGTATTTGATCTTCCACTTCACTCCACGCCAGCACAGCTGTTTGAGCGGGAAACGTTTGAAGAACGCAGCAAAGTACAAACAGTTATGTCACAACTTGGTTTTAGCCATCTTCAGTGGGAAGAGCCGATTGAGAATATGAGTATGGGTGAGCGGGTGAAATGTAAGCTTATGCAATACATTTTGAATGAGACAGATGTTCTGCTGCTGGATGAACCGACAAACCATCTTGATCTTCCTTCTCGTGAACAATTGGAAAGAACATTGGTCCATTATCCTTGTACGTTGATTGTCGTCTCACATGATCGTTATTTCCGGCAAAAAGTCACAAAGGCTGAGATAAAATTAAGTGAGCCGGAGCGCAAAGTGCCGCAAAAAGGGATAGATGAGAAAGAGGAACTGCGGATGAAGCTTGAAAACGAACGTCAGCATGTACTAGGAAAGCTGAGTATATTGACGAATAAAGATGAAGAATATGCAGAATTAGATGCAAAGTTCCTAAAACTGACAAAAAGAATCAATGCATTGAAATAATAAAAAAGCGTAGAACGATCTAAAATCGTCCTACGCTTTTGATATGACCCGTACGGGATTCGAACCCGTGTTACCGCCGTGAAAGGGCGGTGTCTTAACCACTTGACCAACGGGCCGTTGGTGGCGGCAGAGGGGATCGAACCCCCGACCTTACGGGTATGAACCGTACGCTCTAGCCAGCTGAGCTACGCCGCCAAAATTAACAACAAAGACTATATTACTAGCGATCACCAAAAGTGTCAAGCAATTATTTAATAAAAATCTTATGTATTTATTTATCACAATGTCAGCATTTTCGTCGAACAATTTTTTGAAGACAATGATACAAACAGACAAAATTCATCGCATCATTTTCTTATAATAGACCCCATATAAAGGGGGAGGAAAATTGGTGACAACACAAGCTTTACGTCAATTATCGAACTTAGATGGTGAGCAGGTGATAGGAAATGACAAGAAACTTGCTTTTTTACTACAGCTCACTTTTTTAGGCGTCAGTTTCTTTTTAGCGAAGTCCGTCTTTTTCGGAGCAGCAGTCCCGTTTTTTGTCCCATTTTGGGCGGTTGTAAATCTGCGTTATCAGCATGTGAAATGGGCGACATTGATCGGAGGATTGGTTGGTACTTTAACGCTTGGATTCGGGCAATTGGTTATTGTTTGTCTGCAGATTTGTGCTTATCAGTTATTTAAAAAAATCAGGAAGCTGCCATTACCTGTACTTGTGATGCTGGCGACCCTTCTTGTCCAAGTTGGATGGCAGTGCATTGTTTATATGGGTTGGCCGCCGTCAGACATTCAATTTTATATTGCTTGTGAGGTAGTACTTGCAACGCTTATGACGATTTTTCTGCACTTCACGCTGCTGCCTCCATATCGCTTTTGGGCGGCAGAATGGACCTATGAACGAGCTGGAGCTGCGTTTTTCATCCTAGCTGCCATATTAACAGGCATGTCAGCCTTTTCTTTTTCCATCTTTAATTTAGCTATTATCTCTCTTCATCTTTTCATTTATGTTGCTGCATTTGTAGGCGGTGTTACATTATCTACAATTATTGCTACGATATTAGGGACGATCGTAGGGATGGCCGAGCTTTCATTTACAGGCATGCTGGCTCTCTATGCACTGACCGGAGTTTTCGCCGGAAGCAGTATGAGAATGGGAAGAATCGGTATTGCCTTTAGCGGTATAGCCCCAAGCATTTTCTTTTTTTTCTATGATGCGACATTACCACTGGACATTGTTTATTTTGCTTCCATTGCTACTGCGACCCTCTTGTTCCTTTTGATCAACCGCTCTGTATTAGAGAAGATGCGGGTACTTTTTTATCCGAAACGAGAAGAGGTATTAGTAAGGCGGCAGGAATGGCTGACCAATAATATGGCCCAAACAATCGAGCAGTTCCAACAGTTTGTTTTTTTCATGAAGGATCTTGTATTTGATCGTTTCACTGAACAGTCTGCTGCTCCAAAAAGCCTGCAGCCTTGCAATATATGCCAAGAATGCTTCAGGTACGACCATTGTTGGGGAGAAGAGAAGAATATTGTGGAGCCCATTTCACAATATTACAGGGCGAGGGCCTCTAGAAAAACAGTTGCTACTGTACAGGCAGAAGAATTGTTAAAAGGAAAATGTATTAAATCTTCAAAGCTGCTGCAGGAGCTGGAGCGGGTATTATACAATGAGCAGATGAATAATCAGCTTTTCCACGGAAAAAAAATGATTGCCTTACAGCTGCAGGATGTAAGCCATCATTTGAATGGGCTGCTGCAGCAAATGCAGGACGAATCTGTAACGTTTCAATCGATGGAAAATGAATTGCTTGAACAGCTTCAAAGTGCACAGTTGAATTGCTTTCAAGTGGATATATTGTCTAATGAGGTGGGGAGACGCCGTATCGTCTGCTCCATTACAGCAGAAAAGGCTGAACAGGTAACGGAGCTCGGTGAGCGGGTATTGCTCCCGATGCTGTACGAGCGATTTTCAGAACCGTTTTATGTAGACCGTATTGATTATAAGGAGGTACCATTTCCTTATGTAGAGGTACGTGTAAAATCATCTGTTCGCTTCACTATGGAGCAGGGGATTTACAGTCAAGCCAAGTATCAAACATCGGGGGATGCTCATGCACTGTTTCCGATTCATGAGGGACTAACGGCTGTTATGCTGTCCGACGGAATGGGACAAGATCGGCGTGCCCGTAAGGAGAGTGATACACTCATCCGGATGCTGCGGGAATGCTTGACGTACAATATGGATCCAGAGACAGCCATGCATACCATCCATTATGTTATGTCTCTCAAGCGCGACAGTGATATCTATGCCACAATTGATTTTGCACTTGTTGATCTTCAGCACGGCTCGCTCTGGTCCTGGAAAGCAGGAGGAATTGCTACCTATATTCTGCGGGGGAGAGACGTTCTGAAAATTGAAGGCAACGCCGCTCCAGTAGGGATGATGCCTACCTTCTCTATTGAAACGGAATCGCTTCGCCTGATGGCAGATGATATAATTATTATGGCCTCAGATGGCTTATTTGAAGGAACGAATAACTGGAGTAAACAGGAAACTACTTTCTTGAAGCTGCTAAAACAGACAAATAAACCACATCTTTCAGCCGATGTGTTATTGTACGATGTAATGGCGCAATATAAGCGTATGTTTGATATAGACGATGATTGTACGGTCATTGCCTGTAAAATAAAGCATATTAACCCGGAGTGGTCGGTATTAAATTTAGTATAAGAAGGTGAAGAGATGAGAGGATTCGAGAAAAAGGTACTGGCGTTTATCAAGGACGAGCATTTGATAAACAGGGGAGACCGGCTTCTCGTCGCTTGTTCGGGGGGCGTCGACTCAATGGCGCTTCTCCATTTTTTTGATCGGAATAAGGAATTATTACATATTGAGCTATACGCGGTACATGTAGATCACATGCTTCGCGGAGAGCAATCAGCTGGGGATAGAAAGTTTGTGGAGGCTTTTTGTGCAGCCCGCAATATTCCCTGCTTCAGTACAGGGGTTCCAATACCTGCTATTTTAAAAGAGCAGGGAGGGAATTCCCAGGCGGTCTGCCGGCAAGAGCGTTATACTTATTTTGCTTCTGTTATGAAGGAGCAGGATATAAGGAAACTGGTAACAGCACATCATGCGGATGATCAATTAGAATCTATCCTGATGGCGCTTGCCAAGGCAGGAAGTGTCACAGGTATGATGGGTATCCAGGTGAACCGTCCATTTGAAAATGGCCATGTAATTCGTCCATTTTTAATGGTTACAAAAGAAGAGATAAGGGAATATTTAAAAAAAGGTAGTATTGATTACAGGGAAGATGCAAGTAATGAGAAGGATGACTATACACGTAATAGGTTCCGTCACCATATTGTACCTCTCTTAAAGGCAGAAAATGCCGCTGCCGCACAGCATGCTGTTCAATTATCGCTGCAGGTTGCTCAAGATCAGGCGTATTTACAGGGGCTCGCTCAACAAGCTTTTGACCGTTTAGTCACAAAAAAGGCCGAAAATTGCTATGAAGTTGAAATTCATCCCTTTATAAACGAGCCACTTGCTTTACAAAGAAGGCTCATTTTAATACTATTAAACTATCTTTATAACGATACAAGCACGTTTCAGCGTCATGCATTATGTACGTCCATTTTGAATTTATTCCAGACGCAAAACGGGAATGCCATGTTGAATTTGCCGGATTCATTTCGGGTAAGCAGGCAATATGGCAAAGTGTTATTCCATCAGGAGCAGGAAAAAGTACCCTTTTTCCCCTGCGAGCTTACTGTAAACGAATGGAATGAGATGATGGATGTTCGTGTGTACATAGGAGAACCCTCTCAAATGACCGCGCTACAAAGTGACGAGGCGCAAGTATTTTATTGCAGCGCCGAAAAGGTATCCTTTCCATTACGCGTAAGAACTCGCGAAGAGGGAGACCGAATACAGCTTCCAGGCATGACTATGCCAAAGCGTTTATCCCGCCTCTTTATAGACGAAAAGGTTCCTCTTGCTAAGCGAGATGAGTGGCCGCTACTCGTTGATGTTCACAATGACATATTGGCAGTGCTAGGATTACGTGTAAGTAATAAATTTTCCAGAACAAGACGGGCTGATGATGACTGGGTGTTCATTATCGACCGGAATGAGGCTGGAACGTTTGAACAATCTCGAGGAGGAATCAATGATGATTCAGAATGATATTGAAAAAATTATGATTACAGAAGACCAAATCCAGGAACGTATTAAAGAACTGGGTGCGGAGTTGACAGAGCTTTATAAAAGCGATTTCCCGCTGGCTGTCGGCGTACTGAAGGGTGCAATGCCATTCATGACGGACTTGATGAAACGTTTCGATTCCTATGTTGAACTTGATTTTATGGATGTTTCGAGTTACGGCAATGCAACAGTATCTTCTGGAGAAGTAAAGATCCTAAAGGACTTGAATACAAGTGTGGAAGGCCGGGATGTCATCATTATCGAGGACATCATCGATAGCGGTTTAACATTGAGCTACTTAGTGGATTTATTCAAGTATCGTAAAGCGAAAACGATTCGCATCGTTACGCTTTTAGATAAGCCATCAGGACGAAAGGTCGATCTGAAGGCGGATATTGTTGGTTTTGAAGTACCAGATGGTTTTGTAGTTGGTTATGGTTTAGATTACGCAGAAAAATATCGTAATTTACCTTACATCGGGATTCTAAAACGAGAAGTTTACTCCTTTTAAGTAAAATACGTGTAACGATTTCGACAAAAATCGTGCAAAACACATTTTATCTAGGGCTTTTCGTTGTATGTGGAAATCATCGTATGTTAAGATTTTACTTATAGTTTTTCTGTAATGTTGTGAGGAGGCTGGGGATGAATCGAATATTTCGATACACCATATTTTATTTGTTAATCTTTCTCGTAATTATCGGGATTTTTGGCACATTCAACGGGGGAAATACTCCAACCGAAGATCTTACGTATCACGAGTTTTTACAGGCCTTGGACGAGGATACGATCGATTCGGCGACAATCCAGCCGGATAGCGGCGTATACGTTGTAGAAGGTAAAATGAAAGGTGCTGAAGAGGGAGAGACGTTTACTGTTAATCTGCCTCAAAATAACCAGACATTAATGGACCGCTTGACGAATCTTGAGCAGGCATATCCAGATGTTACATGGGAAAAGGCACCAGAAACGAGCGGCTGGGTTCAGTTCTTTACTGGCATCATCCCGTTCATTATCATCATTATTTTATTCTTCTTCCTATTGAGCCAATCTCAAGGCGGCGGTAATAAAGTGATGAACTTTGGTAAATCGAAAGCAAAACTTTACGATGACCAAAAGAAAAAAGTTCGCTTTACAGATGTAGCAGGCGCTGATGAAGAAAAAGCAGAGCTTGTCGAAGTTGTAGAGTTCTTAAAAGACCACCGTAAATTCACTGAAATTGGAGCTCGTATTCCAAAGGGAATTTTATTAGTAGGTCCTCCTGGTACGGGTAAAACTTTACTTGCTCGTGCAGTAGCAGGGGAAGCTGGCGTACCGTTCTTCTCGATTTCAGGTTCTGACTTCGTAGAGATGTTCGTCGGTGTTGGTGCATCGCGTGTTCGTGACTTATTCGAAAATGCGAAGAAAAATGCACCATGTATCATCTTCATTGATGAAATTGATGCTGTTGGTCGTCAGCGTGGGGCCGGCTTAGGCGGCGGTCACGATGAACGTGAACAGACATTGAACCAATTGCTTGTTGAAATGGACGGATTTGGTGAAAACGAAGGTATTATTATCATCGCTGCAACTAACCGCCCAGACATCCTGGATAAAGCGTTATTACGTCCAGGCCGTTTTGATCGTCAAATTACAGTGGGTCACCCAGATGTAAAAGGACGTGAACAAATTCTAAAGGTGCATGCACGTAATAAACCACTTTCAGATACAGTGGATTTATCAGCGGTGGCACAACGTACTCCAGGGTTCTCGGGTGCAGATTTAGAAAACTTATTAAATGAAGCAGCGCTTGTAGCAGCTCGTAAAAATAAGAAAACCATTACTATGATTGATATTGATGAAGCTTCTGACCGGGTTATTGCTGGTCCGGCAAAAACGAGCCGCGTTTACTCTGCAAAAGAGAAAAAGCTTGTTTCATTCCATGAAGCAGGTCACGTAGTTGTCGGTTTAATGCTAGATGAAGCGGATACAGTGCATAAAGTAACAATCGTGCCTCGTGGCCAAGCTGGTGGTTATGCAATTATGTTACCGAAGGAAGAGCGTTTCTTCACGACGAAGCAAGAGCTATTAGACCGTATTGCGGGACTTTTAGGTGGTCGTGTAGCAGAAGAAATCGTACTTGGTGAAGTTTCAACAGGTGCGCATAATGACTTCCAGAAAGTAACTAGCATTGCACGTGCGATGGTCACAGAGTACGGTATGAGTGATAAAATTGGAGCAACTCAATTTAGCTCAAGCTCGGGTGGAAATCCATTCTTAGGACGCGATTTCAATACAGACCAAAACTATTCTGATCAAATTGCTTATGAAATTGACCAGGAAGTACAGCGTATCGTAGGAGAACAATACGAGCGTACACGTCAAATTTTAACGGATCGCCGTGATTTACTTGATTTGATTGCCAATACTTTAATGGAGAAAGAAACATTAAATTCGGAAGAAATCGAGCATTTACGTGATCATGGTGAGTTACCACCCGAATCGGTAAAGCTTATGAAAGAAAATCAAGCAAAAGAAAATACGGTAGAACCGACAATTGAGGTAGCGGGCACACCTACTATTAACAATGATGTTCTTGGTAAAGAGCAGGAGCCATCAGTTGTGGATTTACCAAAACCGGGACCAGAGCTTAAAAAACAGCAAGGTATCGATGAAGATCCAAAACGAGATTAATCTAAAAGGACAAAGCATTCGCTTTGTCCTTTTTTATATGCGTCCGGTATATGCATCGGCATGTAGAAGATGAGTTTTGATTCCCTAAGACAAAGTAGAGGTTAGCCGGGAACAAGGATATCTGTGGCAGCACGGAAAGCTTGCGGCAGGGGCAACGGTCTGAGGTGTGCAAGTCCCTTAGAGGGCTGGAGATTACTAAATGATAAATCCTCTATCGAAGGTCCTATCAAGCACATGATGCTGCTGGAAGATAAGGGAGTATATGTAGGAATCCGGCGTACTATTTTCAGATAGATGAAGCTGTTACGTTTGTGCCTTGGCAGGAAAAGAATCTGAAACTATTCGCGGCAGTTCTTTCTATGTTATTATTTTTAACAAATGGACAGGTGGTGAGTATATGATTTTGGTGTTAGATGCAGGAAATTCAACGATTATATTAGGCGTATATCATAACGATAATTTAGTTCATCATTGGCGTATGAGTACGGAGAAAAAAGCGACCGAAGATGAATATGCTATGAAACTTCAATCGTTTTTCACACATGCAGGCATTTCGTTTGATCAAATTTCAGGCATTATCATATCCTCCGTGGTACCTCCAATTATGTTTGTACTAGAAGAAATGTGCAAAAAGTATTTTCATGCGAAACCATTGGTTGTAGGTCCAGGCGTTAAAACCGGCCTTAATATAAAATATGAAAACCCTAGGGAAGTCGGAGCGGATCGAATTGTGAATGCCGTTGCAGCAGTGCAATTATATGGCGGAAGACCATTAATTGTAGCTGATTTCGGTACGGCCAATACGTATTGCTATATTGATGAAAAGGGAAACTATATGGGGGGAGCTATAGCCCCGGGTATTTCTATTTCAACGGAGGCCCTTTATACAAAAGCTTCAAAACTGCCTCGGGTTGAAATTGCAAGAATGGCCAATATTGTAGGAAAGAATACGGTGGCAGCAATGCAGGCCGGCATTTTTTATGGATTTATCGGACAGGTGGAAGGTATTGTAAGCCGTATGAAGGCAAACAGTAGAGAGGAGCCTCTTGTTATTGCCACAGGGGGCTTGGCAAAGCTGATTGCTGACGAAACAGAAATGATCGACATCGTTGAGCCATTACTGACGTTAAAGGGCTTATATATCATTTATAAAAGAAATCAATAAGAAATGGGGAATGAAAATGACAGGAGACTACTTAGTAAGGGCAATTGGCTATAACGGGCAAGTACGGGCATTTGCTGCGCGTACGACGGAAGCGGTAAGTGAAGCTCAGCATCGCCATAATACATGGCCCCTTGTTTCAGCAGCATTAGGGCGTGCCATGACTGCCAGTGTTATAATGGGAGCTATGCTGAAAGGTGAAGACAAGCTGACAGTGAAAATTGAGGGGAACGGTCCGATCGGTCCCATTATCATTGACGCCGATGCAAAAGGGGATGTACGGGGCTTTGTAACAAATGGACAAGTACACTTCGATTTGAATGAACACGGTAAGCTAGATGTCCGCGCGGGGGTAGGAACAGAGGGTTTTCTAACGGTAGTAAAGGATCTTGGAATGCGGGATATGTTCTCTGGACAGACACCGATTGTATCGGGTGAAATTGCAGAAGACTTCACGTATTATTTTGCATCATCAGAACAGGTGCCTTCCTCAGTGGGGTTGGGAGTCCTTGTTAATCCAGATAATACAATTCTAGCAGCAGGCGGCTTTATTATTCAGCTAATGCCTGGATGTGAAGAGGGAACGATTGATGCTATCGAGCAACACCTGAGCACAATCGAACCCGTATCCAAAATGATTGAAAAAGGAATGTCGCCGGAGGAAATTTTAGAAGCTGTTCTTGGGGCAGAAGGCAATGTTCAATTGTTAAGTACAATGCCGGTTAAATTCCAATGTCAATGCTCTAAAGAGCGGTTCAGTGCAGCGATTCTGGGGTTAGGTGTAAAAGAGATTCAAGATATGATTGATGAGGTTGGTCAAATCGAAACACAATGTCATTTCTGTTTAGAGACATACAATTTTTCGGAAGCCGAATTGCAGGGGTTAATTAATGAAATCAACTCGCAAAAATAACAGTACTAGACAAACACCACCTACACCGAATCCCGTACCACTAACACAACGACGTTTAAAAACAAAGCCGGCTCTCGCCGTAATGGGTATCTTATTACTGGGTAATTTATTTTGGTTCATTTTATGGGTATGGCCATCTGATAAAGATCAAAGCGGGGAGGAAACTGTCGCTTCGATTGATGGTGATAAAATTACACGCCAAGAGTGGCTGAGTGAAATGGAAAGCCGCTATGGAAAAGAGACGCTTCAGGACTTACTCAATGAAGCGGTCATGGAAAAAGCGGCAAAGAAATATGATATTAAAGTAACAGATGAAGAAATAGATTTAGAAATCGCTCTCATGCGATCGGCACAAGATGCAACTGATACAGCGAATTTAACGGATGTGCAGCTTCGACAAAAAGTCCGTGCCCAGCTGATTCTAGAAAAGGTATTAGCGAAGGACGTTTTGATTGAAGAAGAACAAACGGCTACATATTATGAGGAAAATAAATCCTTATACAATATTCCTACCTCATACAGGACAAGTATGATTGTTGTTTCTTCAAAAGGGGAAGCAGCAAGTGTAGAGGAGGAACTGAAAAGCGGCTCCGAATTTTCTGTCCTAGCTCGTGAGCGCTCTTTAGATACAGCGTCTGCTAGTCTTGGAGGAGATATTGGTTTTATAACAGAGGACCAGGAGTCAATTGACCAGGCAATTTTAAAAGCGGTTAGTGATTTAAAACCGGAGGACATTAGCAGCCCTGTCAAATTAAATGACGGGCGTTATGCGCTCTTACAGCTTCAGGAAGTATTAAAGGGACAAGCATTCTCATATGAGGAAGTAAAAGGACATATTTCAAGAGAGCTTGCAATGGAGCAATTATCTCCTACAATTGCCCCGGAAGTATTTTGGTCTGAGTTTGGGGCAGAATGGTTTTATGGAGAAGCCAAATAGATAGCGAAAGATGGTGAAATGGACTTTTTCACCTCTTTCTTTATATTTCAAGTTTTCAAAAAATATCTGAAAAATATTAGGCGTTTCATTGACAAAGGTAATAGGAAATTGGTAAGATTAAGTTAATAAAAACCTATTTACTTGGTAGGAATTAGAGGAAGGATGAGATTCATGAGTAAATTAGCAAATTCTGTAGCGGATTTAGTAGGACGTACACCGATTGTGAAATTAAACCATGCAACAGGGGAAAATGAAGGTACTGTATATGTGAAACTGGAGTACTTCAACCCAGGTTCATCAGTAAAAGACCGTCTTGCATTAGCGATGATCGAGGCAGCTGAAAAAGACGGCACATTAAAACCAGGCGGTACAATCATTGAGCCGACTTCAGGTAATACAGGAATCGGCCTTGCGATGATTGCTGCTGCAAAAGGCTACAAAGCAATCCTTGTTATGCCAGAAACAATGTCTTTAGAGCGTCGTAATCTACTGCGCGCATACGGTGCACAATTAGTATTAACACCTGGCCCAGAAGGTATGAAGGGTGCTATTGCAAAGGCAGAGGAATTATCGGCTTCAGAAGGGTACTTCTTGCCGCAGCAATTCAAGAACGCGGCAAACGCAGAAATTCACCGCTTAACAACTGGTCCCGAAATTGTTGAAGCATTTGAATCAGAAGGATTACAATTGGATGCATTTGTAGCGGGTATCGGTACTGGTGGTACAATTACAGGTGCTGGAGAAGTACTAAAAGAAAAATTCCCTAACATTGAAATTATTGCTGTAGAGCCAAAAGATTCACCGGTTCTTTCAGGCGGTAATCCTGGTCCGCACAAAATCCAAGGGATCGGCGCAGGCTTTGTACCAGAAGTATTAGACACAGAGATCTATGATTCTGTATTCCCAGTAGAGAATGAAGTAGCTTTTGAAAACGCACGTAAAGTTGCGCGAGAAGAAGGTATCTTGGCTGGTATTTCTTCTGGTGCTGCGATTTATGCAGCAATTGAGGCAGCGAAACGTCTAGGTGCTGGCAAAAACGTCTTAGCGGTTGTGCCATCAAATGGTGAGCGTTACTTATCTACACCGTTATATCAATTCGAAGACTAATAAAAAGGACCATTTTCTATTAGAAATAGGATCCTAAGTAGGCGCAGCGAGAGATCGTTGCGCCTTTTTATGTTCTTATTAGCTTTCTTTCTCAATTTCGAGTTTAATAGTAAGTAATTGCAGAAAATTTGGAGGTTTTTATGTCGGTAGTAAAAGTAGAATCATTTTCATTCTCGATGACGAAGGATGCATTTTTTTATAGTTTTAAACAACAAGCTCAGAACGAAACAGAGTATGCGTTTTTAGAAAGCGGAAGAGGCGGCCATTATTCAATTGCCGCTCTCAAACCTTTTGCAACTGCCTATTCACAGGAAGAAGGCCTGCGCATCTGTTGGGATAATGGTCAAACAGAGATAAGGAAAGGCGAGCCATTGGCACAGCTGGAGGGACTTATTGACGAGTATAAATTACAAAGAGATATGCATCTTCCTGTATTCCAGGGCGGGGCAATTGGATTTATCTCTTACGACTATGTAAGAAAGATCGAAGTGCTGCCGGAAATGGCACAAGATGATTTACAGGTCCCTGATCTTTTCTTTTATTTATTTGATACATGGGCAGTACACGATGTAAAGACTGATACAGTGACATTAATGAAATTATCAACTAATGACAAAGATTTAGAGGCATGGGCAGCTGATTGGCACCGCTATGCAAAGGCAGGCTTGCAGGCACGTCTATTTGGGCAGGAAAGAGCAATAGAAGTAAAACCGGATGAAAGTGAATTGACTGTATCGTTTTCTGGCACTTCCTTCGAAGAAGCGGTCCGAAAGATTCAGCACTATATCGGGCAGGGAGATGTTTTCCAAGTTAACCTTTCTGTGCGCCAGGCAAAGCATCTGCATACGACGCCGCTAACGATGTATGAGGCCGTTCGCTCGTTCAACCCTTCTCCTTACATGGCAATGATTGCGAATGAAGAGTTCGCGGTTGTAAGCGGGTCACCGGAACTGCTGATCAAACGAGAGGGCAAAGAACTTTCAACCCGTCCGATTGCAGGAACAAGGCCGCGTGGTACTTCGGATGATGAGGATATCGCATTGGCAAACGAACTAATTCAACATGAGAAAGAGCGGGCAGAACATGTTATGCTTGTGGACCTAGAACGCAATGACCTTGGTAAAGTATCTGCCTATGGTACAGTTGAAGTGAATGAATTCATGGTCATTGAGCGCTATTCCCATGTGATGCACATTGTCTCGAATGTTAGAGGTCAATTGGCAGATGGAAAAACAAATACAGATGTTATCCGAGCGATGTTCCCAGGCGGTACGATTACAGGAGCGCCGAAAATTCGTACGATGGAAATTATCGAAGAACTTGAGCCTGTACGACGCGGTCTGTATACAGGTTCAATTGGCTGGATTGGCTATACAGGAGATATGGAACTTAATATTGTCATCCGAACGGCCTTTATCAAAAATGAAATAGCTTATATTCAAGCAGGAGCGGGAATTGTTATTGATTCCATTCCAGCGAATGAGTTTATTGAATCGCTCAATAAGGCGAAGGCGATGTGGCAAGCAAAAGCAATGGCGGAAGGAGTAAACAAATGATTTTAATGATCGATAACTATGATTCCTTTACCTATAACTTAGTGCAGTATTTAGGGGAATTAGGGGAAGAATTGCTGGTGAAACGTAATGATGAGGTGACAGTGGAGGAAATCGAAAGGATGGAACCTAAAATGCTCGTCATTTCACCTGGGCCATGTACACCAAATGAAGCCGGAGAAAGTTTGCGCATTATTGAATATTTTGCAGGGAAGATCCCTATTTTAGGTGTCTGCTTGGGCCACCAGGCAATTGCCCAAGTATTCGGTGGTAAGGTCATAAGGGCAGATCGATTAATGCATGGAAAAACATCGCCTGTTCAACACGCTGACATCGGACTTCATGCTAAAAACGCTAATCCTTTTACAGCAACACGCTATCATTCTCTTATTGTAGAACGTGAGTCACTGCCTGACTGCCTTGAAATAACAGCGTGGACAGAAGAAGGGGAGATTATGGGGCTTCGTCATAAAGAATATGCTATCGAGGGCGTACAGTATCATCCAGAGTCTATCATGACAGAGGATGGGCACCAGCTGCTGCGCGAATTTATTACGCTATACTGCAAGGAGTGAAGACAATGCTTTGTTGGATAGACGGAGAGTATCTGGACTCCTCACAACTACGTATTTCGCCATTTGACCACGGGTTTTTATATGGGCTTGGTTTTTTTGAAACATTTCGTACATATGAAGGGGAAGCACCATTTTTACAGGAGCACATGGAACGTTTAGAAAAAGCACTGCAGTATTTCCATATTCAGATGCCTTATACAGTAGAAGAGCTGCGTACAGTTATTAAGCGGCTGAACGAGTCATCGGACGGAGATGGTTATTTTCGACTGAATGTATCAGCCGGGCCGCATGATATCGGACTGCAGCCGACAAATTATACAGAGCCTACTGTCATCCTGTTTCGTAAACCATTACTCGAGCGCCCTCGAGGTAAGGGGAAGGAAGGTATTTGGCTAGAAACGCCTCGTAATACGGCAGAGGGCGTGTACCGCTTTAAAAGTCATCACTATGGCAATAATGTGCTTGCCCGCTTTGAGGTACCTAACTTGGCCGATTATGAAGGATTTTTCCTGACTGAAGATGGCTTTGTAGCAGAAGGGATTACCTCAAATGTCTTCTGGGTGAAAAATGATATACTTTATACACCGCCGCTGGAAACCGGCATTTTAGGTGGTATAACTAGAAGCAGTGTGATGAGTCTTGCTGCCGATCTAGGCTTAACTGTAGAAGAAGGAAAATATAAGCCATGGGCACTTGAACAGGCGGAGGAATGCTTTGTTACGAATGCGGTACAGGAACTTGTACCAATCGAACGGATAGGAAGTTCGATTTTCAAGGGTTCTGCAGGGCGGGTTTATAACCGGCTGCATGACGCCTATATCGCAAAAATCTTACAGCGGATAAAGGGAGAATAAAGATGTTACAACACTATCCGAAACCACTTACATTAAACGGTATAACATTAGACTATAAAAAAGAGACTTTTATTATGGGTATTTTAAATGTAACGCCTGATTCTTTTTCAGACGGCGGTAAATATAATTCTGTCGATGCTGCAGTAAGACAGGCAAAGAAGATGGTAGCAGATGGGGCTAAAATTATAGATGTCGGTGGTGAATCTACGCGCCCGGGTTATGAACGTATTTCCGATGAAGAGGAAATCAAGCGGGTTGTACCTGTCATTGAAGCGTTAGTACGCGAAGTGCCCGCAGTCATTTCTATTGATACGTATAAATCAGCTGTAGCACGTGCAGCAGTTGAAGCGGGTGCCCATATGATTAATGATATATGGGGTGCTCAAGCAGATCCTGCTATGGCTTCTGTAGCTGCGGAATATAATGTGCCGATTATTTTAATGCATAACCGCAATAGTGAGCCGTACAGCAATTACTGGGAAGACTTTATAGAAGACCTTAAAAAAAGTATTGATATAGTGAAACAGGCAGGCGTTCCGGATCAGCATATTATGTTGGACCCCGGCATCGGCTTTGCGAAAAATTTAGAACAAAGTATTGAAACGATGCAGCGTCTGGAAGAGTTATCTGCCATGGGCTATCCGGTGTTATTGGCGACATCTCGTAAACGAATGATCGGCTCGATTTTGGACTTGCCCGTGGACGAACGTGTAGAAGGAACAGCGGCAACGTGTGCCTATGGCGTAATGAAGGGATGCCATATGATGCGTGTTCATGACGTGAAGGAAGTCGCTCGTACCGTAAAGGTAATCGATGCCCTTGTCGGTAAATTTGCAGTAGAAGGCGAGTTGGCACCTCGCCATTAAGAGGAGAGTTTTAAATATGGATTACATTCATTTAAGAGATATGCAATTTTTTGGCTACCATGGAGTGCTGCCGGAAGAAACAGTCCTAGGTCAGCGTTTTCGTGCCTCAGTATCATTGGCCGTCAATATTCAAAAAGCCGGCCAGACAGACAACTTAGAGGATACAGTTAGCTATGTAGGTGTATATGAAATCTGTAAGGATATCATTGAGGGCGAGCCGTTTAAATTGCTTGAAGCAGTGGCAGAAACAGTAGCAGCTCGTGTATTGTCCCAGTATGAAGGACAAGTGAAGGGATGCCGTGTAGAGATTATCAAGCCAGATCCGCCAATTCCCGGCCACTATAAAGAAGTAGCAGTAGAGATTGTGCGAGGTACATTTCAATGAATACGGTTTATCTATCAATTGGTACAAATATGGGGGAGAGAGAAGCTAATCTGAAGCTGGCTGTGAAGCTGTTAACAGAAGCACAAGGGGTAAGAGTTGAAGCGGTGTCATCGATTTATGAAACAGCGCCTGTAGGATTTATTGAACAAGCTGCCTTTTTAAATATTGCTGTACGTCTTACAACTGATTTATCATCGGCAGAAATGCTTCATCTATGTCAAAGAATAGAACAGGAGCTAGGCCGTATAAGAGAATTTCGGTGGGGTCCTCGTATCATTGACCTTGACATTTTACTTTATAATC
Organism: Lysinibacillus canaveralius; assembly: GCF_047301505.1. Taxonomy (NCBI): domain Bacteria; kingdom Bacillati; phylum Bacillota; class Bacilli; order Caryophanales; family Bacillaceae; genus Lysinibacillus; species Lysinibacillus canaveralius. The sequence continues at coordinate 4,557,069 of NZ_CP154840.1, forward strand.
ACGAAAATATTGAAACAGAGAGCTTAATCGTGCCGCACGAACGGATGTTCGAAAGAGCGTTTGTCCTTGTGCCGTTAATGGAGATAAGCACTCCTGCTACAGGACAGCTACGCCGGGCATACGAAGCACTTGCATCAATAGATATTCAGAAAGAAGGCGTCGTGCAATGGAAGAAGAGCGTTACGGTAGAAGAATTCGTGCGTTCCGAAAGTTAAAACGAATCCAGCAGGTGGAATTCGCAAAACGGATTGGTGTGTCTACAACCATCTTAGGACGCATGGAACGTGGAGAGAAAATGCCCACTGCTGATCAGCTTCAAAAAATTGCAGACGAACTCCATATAGATGTGCAGGAATTAATCGGTGAATAACTTCAAGGAGGACATAACGATGACAAGCGAACAAAAGCCGTTTCAAATTGCGGATATCGTAATGGATAACCGTGTTGTATTGGCTCCAATGGCTGGTATTTGTAACTCGGCTTTCCGTCTTACCGTAAAGGAGTTCGGGGCAGGTCTGGTGTATGCTGAAATGATCAGTGATAAGGGGCTTGTACAGCGCAATCAGAAGACGCTGGATATGCTTTATATCGATGAACGTGAAAATCCAATGTCTTTACAGATTTTTGGCGGGGATAAAGACACGCTTGTAGAGGCAGCAAAGTACGTAGATCAAAATACAACAGCAGATATTATCGATATTAATATGGGTTGCCCAGTAAATAAAATTATTAAATGCGAAGCTGGAGCACGGCTTTTATTAGATCCAAACAAAGTCTATGAAATGGTAGCAGCCGTTGTAGATGCTGTGAAAAAACCAGTATCCGTTAAAATGCGGATTGGCTGGGATGATGAGCATATTTTTGCTATCGAGAATGCACAGGCGGTAGAACGGGCCGGCGGGGCAGCAGTTGCCGTTCATGGACGTACACGTGTACAAATGTATGAAGGTAAGGCAGACTGGAACATTATTAAGCAAGTAAAAGAGAACGTTACTATTCCGGTCCTTGGTAACGGAGATGTGGAAACACCTCAGGACGCAAAGCGCATGTTAGAAACGACAGGCGTAGATGCCGTAATGATTGGCCGTGCCGCACTAGGAAACCCTTGGATGATTTATCGTACCGTACAATATCTTGAGACAGGTGAACTAAAAGAAGAGCCTACAGCAGCTGAAAAAATTGATGTGTGTCTTCTTCACTTTGAGCGTCTCCTTCAATTGAAAGGTGAGGTAGTAGCTGTACGTGAAATGCGTAAGCATGCTTCATGGTATTTGAAAGGTATTCGTGGCAATGGGAAAATTCGTAACGCTATTAATCAAGCAGAAACAGCAGCCGAACTACGCGCATTATTAACAGGAGTAGTAGCGGAGTATGAAGTTCGGGAAACGGAAGTTGCGGCCCAGGCAGGCGCGATGTAAGGCAGAGAGTGTCACTTTAGTGACGCTCTTTTTTGATAATTTGACTAGAAATAGTCCGAAAGTGATGAATACATACGTGAATTTGTGTACAATAAGAAATTATGGACAAATGTACCGCACAACTGCGGATCATGAAATAAGGAGTGACAAACGTGTCAAATATAGAAGAATTAAACGACCAGCTTTTGGTGCGACGCCAAAAGATGACAGATATTCGCGAAAACGGCATGGATCCATTTGGCGGCCGCTTTGAACGTACACATTTATCAAATGAAGTAAAAGCTGAAAATGAGGAGTTTACAAAAGAGCAGCTGGAAGAAAACCCTCGTGAAGTAGTAATTGCAGGACGTATCATGACAAAGCGCGGTAAAGGGAAAGCTGGCTTTGCACACATCCAGGACCTAGGTGGCCAAATCCAAATTTACGTTCGTAAAGATGCGATAGGTGATGAAGCTTATGAGCTATTCAACAAGGCAGATCTTGGCGATATCGTTGGCGTGAAGGGGAATGTATTCCGTACACAAGTTGGAGAGTTATCAGTAAAAGCTACTGAATTCGCATTTTTAACAAAGTCTCTTCGTCCGATGCCAGAGAAATTCCATGGCCTACAAGATGTAGAACAACGTTACCGTCAACGTTACTTAGATCTAATGACAAATGAAGAGAGCAAAGAAACATTTATTATGCGCTCTAAAATCATTCGCGCCATTCGTAACTATCTAGATAACCACGGATATTTAGAAGTAGAGACACCGATGCTGCATACAATCGCTGGCGGTGCTGCTGCACGTCCGTTCATTACTCATCATAATGCACTGGATATGGAGCTTTATATGCGTATTGCGATCGAGCTTCACTTGAAACGTTTAATTGTGGGTGGATTAGAAAAAGTCTATGAAATCGGACGTGTATTCCGTAACGAGGGAATTTCGACTCGTCACAACCCAGAGTTCACAATGATTGAATTATACGAAGCATATGCTGACTATAAAGATATTATGGACCTAACAGAGAACCTTATCGCTCACGTAGCTCAAGATGTATTAGGTACGACAAGTATCCAATATGGCGAAGATACAATTGAATTAGGTGTAGGCTGGAAACGTGTACACATGGTAGATGCAGTAAAAGAGGCGACAGGTGTAGACTTCTGGCAGCCGATGTCTGTAGAGGAAGCGCGCGCATTAGCTTCAGAGCATGGTGTAGAAATCAAACCTGCGCATGAAGTAGGACATATCATCAATGAATTCTTCGAACAAAAGATAGAAGAAACATTAGTACAGCCTACATTTGTAACAGGTCATCCTGTAGAAATTTCGCCACTTGCGAAGAAAAATCCGGAAGATCCACGCTTTACAGACCGCTTTGAGTTATTTATTGTTCGTCGTGAGCATGCAAATGCCTTCACGGAGTTAAACGATCCAATTGATCAGCGTGAACGCTTTGAAGCGCAGTTAGCTGAAAAAGAAGCGGGGAATGATGAAGCACATGAGATGGATAATGACTTCATTGAAGCATTAGAATACGGTATGCCGCCAACAGGTGGTTTGGGTATCGGTATTGATCGTTTGATTATGCTATTAACGAATTCTCCTTCGATTCGTGATGTACTGTTGTTCCCAACAATGCGTCATACAACAAAGTAACGGAACATAATAAAAACAAGTTGTTTCTTTATATAAAGTTCCTTCATTAATTACAGAAGGAAAACGCAGGGAGTCACAGTGTGCTGTGGCTCCCTGTTTAATTGGGATTAAAGAAAGTGATCGGGATAGTTATAAAAATAAGAAGGCTCTTTTCTTTTATAGAATATCGGTGTTTCTCACTTTAATAAATAGGAAAAGTTAAGAGCGACTCTTTTTCAAATGTTGCATCGCTTATAAGGTGTTTATTTTGTATTTCTTCTATCATTAAAGAGGTGCCTAAAAGAGAAAAATGTGTAACTTAATAAGATAAGGAGGCAAGACGAAAAAAGGAGAGAAAAAGATTATAAGATTCTTTTAAAAAAGTATTGCATTTATATAAAAATCATGTTAAATTATTAAACGTCGCTGAAACGCGATAGTAAAATTATAAAACTTCTAAAAAGTTGTTGACTCGAATATGAGTTGGTGTTAATATATAAGAGTTGCTTTTAGATACTAAAGAGTAACTTGATAACTTTCGAAAAAAGTTATTGACACGAACTTCGGTAAGTGTTAACATATAAGAGTTGCTACTAAAGAAGTGGTAACGAAATGAACTTTGAAAACTGAACAAGCAAGACGTTAACAATAATTTTCTTTCTTAATTGAAAGAGACAATTTGACTAAAACAATAGTCAGCAACATTTTGAGCTTAACTCAAACTACTTTTATGGAGAGTTTGATCCTGGCTCAGGACGAACGCTGGCGGCGTGCCTAATACATGCAAGTCGAGCGGACGTTTTGTTGGTGCTTGCACCGACTTAACGTTAGCGGCGGACGGGTGAGTAACACGTGGGCAACCTGCCCTGTAGTCTGGGATAACTCCGGGAAACCGGGGCTAATACCGGATGATACTTTCTATCTCATGTTAGAAAGTTGAAAGATGGTTCTGCTATCGCTACAGGATGGGCCCGCGGCGCATTAGCTAGTTGGTGAGGTAACGGCTCACCAAGGCAACGATGCGTAGCCGACCTGAGAGGGTGATCGGCCACACTGGGACTGAGACACGGCCCAGACTCCTACGGGAGGCAGCAGTAGGGAATCTTCCACAATGGACGAAAGTCTGATGGAGCAACGCCGCGTGAGTGAAGAAGGATTTCGGTTCGTAAAACTCTGTTGTAAGGGAAGAACAAGTACAGTAGTAACTGGCTGTACCTTGACGGTACCTTATTAGAAAGCCACGGCTAACTACGTGCCAGCAGCCGCGGTAATACGTAGGTGGCAAGCGTTGTCCGGAATTATTGGGCGTAAAGCGCGCGCAGGCGGTCCTTTAAGTCTGATGTGAAAGCCCACGGCTCAACCGTGGAGGGTCATTGGAAACTGGGGGACTTGAGTGCAGAAGAGGAAAGTGGAATTCCAAGTGTAGCGGTGAAATGCGTAGAGATTTGGAGGAACACCAGTGGCGAAGGCGACTTTCTGGTCTGTAACTGACGCTGAGGCGCGAAAGCGTGGGGAGCAAACAGGATTAGATACCCTGGTAGTCCACGCCGTAAACGATGAGTGCTAAGTGTTAGGGGGTTTCCGCCCCTTAGTGCTGCAGCTAACGCATTAAGCACTCCGCCTGGGGAGTACGGTCGCAAGACTGAAACTCAAAGGAATTGACGGGGGCCCGCACAAGCGGTGGAGCATGTGGTTTAATTCGAAGCAACGCGAAGAACCTTACCAGGTCTTGACATCCCATTGACCACTGTAGAGATACAGTTTTCCCTTCGGGGACAACGGTGACAGGTGGTGCATGGTTGTCGTCAGCTCGTGTCGTGAGATGTTGGGTTAAGTCCCGCAACGAGCGCAACCCTTGTTCTTAGTTGCCATCATTTAGTTGGGCACTCTAAGGAGACTGCCGGTGACAAACCGGAGGAAGGTGGGGATGACGTCAAATCATCATGCCCCTTATGACCTGGGCTACACACGTGCTACAATGGACGGTACAAACGGTTGCCAACCCGCGAGGGGGAGCTAATCCGATAAAACCGTTCTCAGTTCGGATTGTAGGCTGCAACTCGCCTACATGAAGCCGGAATCGCTAGTAATCGCGGATCAGCATGCCGCGGTGAATACGTTCCCGGGCCTTGTACACACCGCCCGTCACACCACGAGAGTTTGTAACACCCGAAGTCGGTGAGGTAACCTTTTGGAGCCAGCCGCCGAAGGTGGGATAGATGATTGGGGTGAAGTCGTAACAAGGTAGCCGTATCGGAAGGTGCGGCTGGATCACCTCCTTTCTAAGGATATTTTTCGGAAGTATGTCACACGGTGATATACGTTAACGTTCTTGCTGTTCAGTTTTGAAAGTTCATACTTTCAAAACTTGCTCCTGCGGTTACTCGTCGCAAATGTGCGAAGAAGTAGACACAGGTAGCGCACTTGTTCTTTGAAAACTGGATAAAACGACATTGAAAGCAAACACAAATTTCTATCTTTAAATAGATATGAGTCAAACAAGTCAAGCAATTGACGTGTAAACTGAAGTCTAACTCTTCGAGTTAGCGTTAACTTATTGGTTAAGTTAATAAGGGCGCACGGTGGATGCCTTGGCACTAGGAGTCGATGAAGGACGGCACTAACACCGATATGCCTCGGGGAGCTGTAAGTAAGCTTTGATCCGGGGATTTCCGAATGGGGGAACCCACTGCGTTTAATCGCGCAGTACTTTCGCGTGAATTCATAGCGCGTTAGAGACAGACCCAGGGAACTGAAACATCTAAGTACCTGGAGGAAGAGAAAGAAAATTCGATTCCCTGAGTAGCGGCGAGCGAAACGGGAAGAGCCCAAACCAAGAGGCTTGCCTCTTGGGGTTGTAGGACACTCTATACGGAGTTACAAAGGAATGATTTAGGCGAAGCGACTTGGAAAGGTCCGCCAGAGCAGGTAAAAGCCCTGTAGCCAAAAAGTTATTCCCTCCAGAGTGGATCCTGAGTACGGCGGAACACGTGAAATTCCGTCGGAATCCGGGAGGACCATCTCCCAAGGCTAAATACTACCTAGTGACCGATAGTGAACCAGTACCGTGAGGGAAAGGTGAAAAGCACCCCGGGAGGGGAGTGAAAGAGAACCTGAAACCGTGTGCCTACAAGTAGTTAGAGCCCGTTAATGGGTGATAGCGTGCCTTTTGTAGAATGAACCGGCGAGTTACGATTACGTGCGAGGTTAAGTTGAGAAAACGGAGCCGCAGCGAAAGCGAGTCTGAATAGGGCGAAATAGTACGTGGTCGTAGACCCGAAACCAGGTGATCTACCCATGTCCAGGGTGAAGGTGAGGTAACACTTACTGGAGGCCCGAACCCACGCACGTTGAAAAGTGCGGGGATGAGGTGTGGGTAGCGGAGAAATTCCAATCGAACTTGGAGATAGCTGGTTCTCTCCGAAATAGCTTTAGGGCTAGCCTCGTGATTGAGAATACCGGAGGTAGAGCACTGTTTGGACTAGGGGGGCATCTCGCTTTACCGAATTCAGACAAACTCCGAATGCCGGATATTTATACACGGGAGTCAGACTGCGAGTGATAAGATCCGTAGTCAAAAGGGAAACAGCCCAGACCACCAGCTAAGGTCCCAAAGTAATCGTTAAGTGGAAAAGGATGTGGCGTTGCTTAGACAACCAGGATGTTGGCTTAGAAGCAGCCATCATTTAAAGAGTGCGTAATAGCTCACTGGTCGAGTGACGCTGCGCCGAAAATGTATCGGGGCTAAACGATTCACCGAAGCTGTGGATTGACATCTTTGATGTCAGTGGTAGGAGAGCGTTCTAACTGCGTTGAAGTCAGACCGGAAGGACTGGTGGAGCGGTTAGAAGTGAGAATGCCGGTATGAGTAGCGAAAGACGGGTGAGAATCCCGTCCACCGTATGACTAAGGTTTCCTGAGGAAGGCTCGTCCGCTCAGGGTTAGTCGGGACCTAAGCCGAGGCCGACAGGCGTAGGCGATGGACAACAGGTTGATATTCCTGTACTACCTCCTCACCGTTTGAGAAATGGGGGGACGCAGTAGGGTAGGGTAAGCAGAGCGTTGGTTGTCTCTGTTCAAGCAGTAAGGCGTGTGTGTAGGCAAATCCGCACACTGTAACGTTGAGCTGTGATGACGAGTCCGTATGGACGAAGTTCCTGATCTCACACTGCCAAGAAAAGCCTCTATCGAGGTGGGAGGTACCCGTACCGCAAACCGACACAGGTAGTCGAGGAGAGAATCCTAAGGTGTGCGAGAGAACTCTCGTTAAGGAACTCGGCAAAATGACCCCGTAACTTCGGGAGAAGGGGTGCTCTGGTAGGGTGAAAGCCCGAGAGAGCCGCAGTGAATAGGCCCAGGCGACTGTTTAGCAAAAACACAGGTCTCTGCAAAACCGTAAGGTGACGTATAGGGGCTGACGCCTGCCCGGTGCTGGAAGGTTAAGAGGAGCGGTTAGCGCAAGCGAAGCTGTGAATTGAAGCCCCAGTAAACGGCGGCCGTAACTATAACGGTCCTAAGGTAGCGAAATTCCTTGTCGGGTAAGTTCCGACCCGCACGAAAGGCGTAACGATCTGGGCACTGTCTCAACGAGAGACTCGGTGAAATTATAGTACCTGTGAAGATGCAGGTTACCCGCGACAGGACGGAAAGACCCCGTGGAGCTTTACTGTAGTTTGATATTGAATTTTGGTACAACTTGTACAGGATAGGTAGGAGCCAGAGAGCCCGGAGCGCCAGCTTCGGAGGAGGCGTCGGTGGGATACTACCCTGGTTGTATTGAAATTCTAACCCATGCCCCTTATCGGGGCAGGAGACAGTGTCAGACGGACAGTTTGACTGGGGCGGTCGCCTCCTAAAAGGTAACGGAGGCGCCCAAAGGTTCCCTCAGAATGGTTGGAAATCATTCGTAGAGTGTAAAGGCACAAGGGAGCTTGACTGCGAGACCTACAAGTCGAGCAGGGTCGAAAGACGGGCTTAGTGATCCGGTGGTTCCGCATGGAAGGGCCATCGCTCAACGGATAAAAGCTACCCCGGGGATAACAGGCTTATCTCCCCCAAGAGTCCACATCGACGGGGAGGTTTGGCACCTCGATGTCGGCTCATCGCATCCTGGGGCTGTAGTCGGTCCCAAGGGTTGGGCTGTTCGCCCATTAAAGCGGTACGCGAGCTGGGTTCAGAACGTCGTGAGACAGTTCGGTCCCTATCCGTCGTGGGCGTAGGAAATTTGAGAGGAGCTGTCCTTAGTACGAGAGGACCGGGATGGACATACCGCTGGTGTACCAGTTGTTCTGCCAAGGGCATCGCTGGGTAGCTATGTATGGACGGGATAAGTGCTGAAAGCATCTAAGCATGAAGCCCCCCTCAAGATGAGATTTCCCATTACGCAAGTAAGTAAGACCCCTGAAAGACGATCAGGTAGATAGGTTCGAGGTGGAAGTATGGCGACATATGGAGCTGACGAATACTAATCGGTCGAGGACTTAACCAAATTTTGAGTGCTGCACAATGAAACGTTTATCCAGTTTTGAAAGAACAAGAAAAAGTGTTGATTTAATTTAAAAAAACACTTGTAATAAGCACGGAAAGTGCTATAATAAATCTTGTCTTTAATAAAGTGAAGTGATGATGGCAGAGAGGCCACACCCGTTCCCATACCGAACACGGAAGTTAAGCTCTCTAGCGCCGATGGTAGTTGGGGGCTTCCCCCTGTGAGAGTAGGACATCGCTTCGCTTAATACCCAGGAGGATTAGCTCAGCTGGGAGAGCACCTGCCTTACAAGCAGGGGGTCGGCGGTTCGAGCCCGTCATCCTCCACCATCTCAAAATGCCGGTGTAGCTCAGTTGGTAGAGCAACTGACTTGTAATCAGTAGGTCGTGGGTTCGACTCCTATCGCCGGCACCATTTTGAGCCATTAGCTCAGTTGGTAGAGCATCTGACTTTTAATCAGAGGGTCGAAGGTTCGAGTCCTTCATGGCTCACCATTTTTATAATATGCGGGTGTGGCGGAACTGGCAGACGCACTAGACTTAGGATCTAGCGCCGCAAGGCGTGGGGGTTCGACTCCCTTCACCCGCATCTTTTAACTTCATATACTGTCAGAATAAAAAGCAACGCATATTGCGGAAGTAGTTCAGTGGTAGAACACCACCTTGCCAAGGTGGGGGTCGCGAGTTCGAACCTCGTCTTCCGCTCCAATATGCCGGGGTGGCGGAACTGGCAGACGCACAGGACTTAAAATCCTGCGGTGGGTGACCACCGTGCCGGTTCGATTCCGGCCCTCGGCACCATTTTTATGATTTTAGCGCCCGTAGCTCAATTGGATAGAGCGTCTGACTACGGATCAGAAGGTTATGGGTTCGACTCCTGTCGGGCGCGCCAAAAAATTACGGGAAGTAGCTCAGCTTGGTAGAGCACTTGGTTTGGGACCAAGGGGTCGCAGGTTCGAATCCTGTCTTCCCGACCATTTATACCTACAATATTTAAAATATATGGGGCCTTAGCTCAGCTGGGAGAGCGCCTGCCTTGCACGCAGGAGGTCAGCGGTTCGATCCCGCTAGGCTCCACCAATTTTATGAACTTTGAAAACTGAACAAGCAAGACGTTAACAATAATTTTCTTTCTTAATTGAAAGAGACAACTTGACTAAAACAATAGTCAGCAACATTTTGAGCTTAACTCAAACTACTTTTATGGAGAGTTTGATCCTGGCTCAGGACGAACGCTGGCGGCGTGCCTAATACATGCAAGTCGAGCGGACGTTTTGTTGGTGCTTGCACCGACTTAACGTTAGCGGCGGACGGGTGAGTAACACGTGGGCAACCTGCCCTGTAGTCTGGGATAACTCCGGGAAACCGGGGCTAATACCGGATGATACTTTCTACCTCATGTTAGAAAGTTGAAAGATGGTTCTGCTATCGCTACAGGATGGGCCCGCGGCGCATTAGCTAGTTGGTGAGGTAACGGCTCACCAAGGCGACGATGCGTAGCCGACCTGAGAGGGTGATCGGCCACACTGGGACTGAGACACGGCCCAGACTCCTACGGGAGGCAGCAGTAGGGAATCTTCCACAATGGACGAAAGTCTGATGGAGCAACGCCGCGTGAGTGAAGAAGGATTTCGGTTCGTAAAACTCTGTTGTAAGGGAAGAACAAGTACAGTAGTAACTGGCTGTACCTTGACGGTACCTTATTAGAAAGCCACGGCTAACTACGTGCCAGCAGCCGCGGTAATACGTAGGTGGCAAGCGTTGTCCGGAATTATTGGGCGTAAAGCGCGCGCAGGCGGTCCTTTAAGTCTGATGTGAAAGCCCACGGCTCAACCGTGGAGGGTCATTGGAAACTGGGGGACTTGAGTGCAGAAGAGGAAAGTGGAATTCCAAGTGTAGCGGTGAAATGCGTAGAGATTTGGAGGAACACCAGTGGCGAAGGCGACTTTCTGGTCTGTAACTGACGCTGAGGCGCGAAAGCGTGGGGAGCAAACAGGATTAGATACCCTGGTAGTCCACGCCGTAAACGATGAGTGCTAAGTGTTAGGGGGTTTCCGCCCCTTAGTGCTGCAGCTAACGCATTAAGCACTCCGCCTGGGGAGTACGGTCGCAAGACTGAAACTCAAAGGAATTGACGGGGGCCCGCACAAGCGGTGGAGCATGTGGTTTAATTCGAAGCAACGCGAAGAACCTTACCAGGTCTTGACATCCCATTGACCACTGTAGAGATACAGTTTTCCCTTCGGGGACAACGGTGACAGGTGGTGCATGGTTGTCGTCAGCTCGTGTCGTGAGATGTTGGGTTAAGTCCCGCAACGAGCGCAACCCTTGTTCTTAGTTGCCATCATTTAGTTGGGCACTCTAAGGAGACTGCCGGTGACAAACCGGAGGAAGGTGGGGATGACGTCAAATCATCATGCCCCTTATGACCTGGGCTACACACGTGCTACAATGGACGGTACAAACGGTTGCCAACCCGCGAGGGGGAGCTAATCCGATAAAACCGTTCTCAGTTCGGATTGTAGGCTGCAACTCGCCTACATGAAGCCGGAATCGCTAGTAATCGCGGATCAGCATGCCGCGGTGAATACGTTCCCGGGCCTTGTACACACCGCCCGTCACACCACGAGAGTTTGTAACACCCGAAGTCGGTGAGGTAACCTTTTGGAGCCAGCCGCCGAAGGTGGGATAGATGATTGGGGTGAAGTCGTAACAAGGTAGCCGTATCGGAAGGTGCGGCTGGATCACCTCCTTTCTAAGGATATTTTTCGGAAGTATATCACACGGTGATATACGTTAACGTTCTTGCTGTTCAGTTTTGAAAGTTCATACTTTCAAAAGAGGGCCTATAGCTCAGCTGGTTAGAGCGCACGCCTGATAAGCGTGAGGTCGATGGTTCGAGTCCATTTAGGCCCACCATATAAATTATTTATATACCTCTTATTTGGGGCCTTAGCTCAGCTGGGAGAGCGCCTGCCTTGCACGCAGGAGGTCAGCGGTTCGATCCCGCTAGGCTCCACCAAATATTTTACTCCAGCGTTTTTTATCGCATGGAGCAAACAATTGTTCTTTGAAAACTGGATAAAACGACATTGAAAGCAAACACAAATTTCTATCTTTAAATAGATATGAGTCAAACAAGTCAAGTAATTGACGTGTAAACTGAAGTCTAACTCTTCGAGTTAGCGTTAACTTATTGGTTAAGTTAATAAGGGCGCACGGTGGATGCCTTGGCACTAGGAGTCGATGAAGGACGGCACTAACACCGATATGCCTCGGGGAGCTGTAAGTAAGCTTTGATCCGGGGATTTCCGAATGGGGGAACCCACTGCGTTTAATCGCGCAGTACTTTCGCGTGAATTCATAGCGCGTTAGAGACAGACCCAGGGAACTGAAACATCTAAGTACCTGGAGGAAGAGAAAGAAAATTCGATTCCCTGAGTAGCGGCGAGCGAAACGGGAAGAGCCCAAACCAAGAGGCTTGCCTCTTGGGGTTGTAGGACACTCTATACGGAGTTACAAAGGAATGATTTAGGCGAAGCGACTTGGAAAGGTCCGCCAGAGCAGGTAAAAGCCCTGTAGCCAAAAAGTTATTCCCTCCAGAGTGGATCCTGAGTACGGCGGAACACGTGAAATTCCGTCGGAATCCGGGAGGACCATCTCCCAAGGCTAAATACTACCTAGTGACCGATAGTGAACCAGTACCGTGAGGGAAAGGTGAAAAGCACCCCGGGAGGGGAGTGAAAGAGAACCTGAAACCGTGTGCCTACAAGTAGTTAGAGCCCGTTAATGGGTGATAGCGTGCCTTTTGTAGAATGAACCGGCGAGTTACGATTACGTGCGAGGTTAAGTTGAGAAAACGGAGCCGCAGCGAAAGCGAGTCTGAATAGGGCGAAATAGTACGTGGTCGTAGACCCGAAACCAGGTGATCTACCCATGTCCAGGGTGAAGGTGAGGTAACACTTACTGGAGGCCCGAACCCACGCACGTTGAAAAGTGCGGGGATGAGGTGTGGGTAGCGGAGAAATTCCAATCGAACTTGGAGATAGCTGGTTCTCTCCGAAATAGCTTTAGGGCTAGCCTCGTGATTGAGAATACCGGAGGTAGAGCACTGTTTGGACTAGGGGGGCATCTCGCTTTACCGAATTCAGACAAACTCCGAATGCCGGATATTTATACACGGGAGTCAGACTGCGAGTGATAAGATCCGTAGTCAAAAGGGAAACAGCCCAGACCACCAGCTAAGGTCCCAAAGTAATCGTTAAGTGGAAAAGGATGTGGCGTTGCTTAGACAACCAGGATGTTGGCTTAGAAGCAGCCATCATTTAAAGAGTGCGTAATAGCTCACTGGTCGAGTGACGCTGCGCCGAAAATGTATCGGGGCTAAACGATTCACCGAAGCTGTGGATTGACATCTTTGATGTCAGTGGTAGGAGAGCGTTCTAACTGCGTTGAAGTCAGACCGGAAGGACTGGTGGAGCGGTTAGAAGTGAGAATGCCGGTATGAGTAGCGAAAGACGGGTGAGAATCCCGTCCACCGTATGACTAAGGTTTCCTGAGGAAGGCTCGTCCGCTCAGGGTTAGTCGGGACCTAAGCCGAGGCCGACAGGCGTAGGCGATGGACAACAGGTTGATATTCCTGTACTACCTCCCCACCGTTTGAGAAATGGGGGGACGCAGTAGGGTAGGGTAAGCAGAGCGTTGGTTGTCTCTGTTCAAGCAGTAAGGCGTGTGTGTAGGCAAATCCGCACACTGTAACGTTGAGCTGTGATGACGAGTCCGTATGGACGAAGTTCCTGATCTCACACTGCCAAGAAAAGCCTCTATCGAGGTGGGAGGTACCCGTACCGCAAACCGACACAGGTAGTCGAGGAGAGAATCCTAAGGTGTGCGAGAGAACTCTCGTTAAGGAACTCGGCAAAATGACCCCGTAACTTCGGGAGAAGGGGTGCTCTGGTAGGGTGAAAGCCCGAGAGAGCCGCAGTGAATAGGCCCAGGCGACTGTTTAGCAAAAACACAGGTCTCTGCAAAACCGTAAGGTGACGTATAGGGGCTGACGCCTGCCCGGTGCTGGAAGGTTAAGAGGAGCGGTTAGCGCAAGCGAAGCTGTGAATTGAAGCCCCAGTAAACGGCGGCCGTAACTATAACGGTCCTAAGGTAGCGAAATTCCTTGTCGGGTAAGTTCCGACCCGCACGAAAGGCGTAACGATCTGGGCACTGTCTCAACGAGAGACTCGGTGAAATTATAGTACCTGTGAAGATGCAGGTTACCCGCGACAGGACGGAAAGACCCCGTGGAGCTTTACTGTAGTTTGATATTGAATTTTGGTACAACTTGTACAGGATAGGTAGGAGCCAGAGAGCCCGGAGCGCCAGCTTCGGAGGAGGCGTCGGTGGGATACTACCCTGGTTGTATTGAAATTCTAACCCATGCCCCTTATCGGGGCAGGAGACAGTGTCAGACGGACAGTTTGACTGGGGCGGTCGCCTCCTAAAAGGTAACGGAGGCGCCCAAAGGTTCCCTCAGAATGGTTGGAAATCATTCGTAGAGTGTAAAGGCACAAGGGAGCTTGACTGCGAGACCTACAAGTCGAGCAGGGTCGAAAGACGGGCTTAGTGATCCGGTGGTTCCGCATGGAAGGGCCATCGCTCAACGGATAAAAGCTACCCCGGGGATAACAGGCTTATCTCCCCCAAGAGTCCACATCGACGGGGAGGTTTGGCACCTCGATGTCGGCTCATCGCATCCTGGGGCTGTAGTCGGTCCCAAGGGTTGGGCTGTTCGCCCATTAAAGCGGTACGCGAGCTGGGTTCAGAACGTCGTGAGACAGTTCGGTCCCTATCCGTCGTGGGCGTAGGAAATTTGAGAGGAGCTGTCCTTAGTACGAGAGGACCGGGATGGACATACCGCTGGTGTACCAGTTGTTCTGCCAAGGGCATCGCTGGGTAGCTATGTATGGACGGGATAAGTGCTGAAAGCATCTAAGCATGAAGCCCCCCTCAAGATGAGATTTCCCATTACGCAAGTAAGTAAGACCCCTGAAAGACGATCAGGTAGATAGGTTCGAGGTGGAAGTATGGCGACATATGGAGCTGACGAATACTAATCGGTCGAGGACTTAACCAAATTTTGTGTGCTGCACAATGAAACGTTTATCCAGTTTTGAAAGAATAAACTTCTTTCAGTTATATAAAGGAACTTCTGCTAAAAGCGCAACATCGTGTTGCAGCGCAGAAGTCAGCACATCCATGTGCAAGTCTAGTGATGATGGCAGAGAGGCCACACCCGTTCCCATACCGAACACGGAAGTTAAGCTCTCTAGCGCCGATGGTAGTTGGGGGCTTCCCCCTGTGAGAGTAGGACATCGCTGGGCAATTAGACTCAACCTGTAGAGGTTGGGTTTTTTTATTGCCAAAAAAGCCCCCAACCACCAAACACCGAAGGTGAGCCCGGCGCGTAAACCGAAGGATTCATTTTATGTAAGGAAATCAAAGAATACGAT